>NZ_NHON01000011.1:0-114732 GCF_002195995.1 Inquilinus limosus | reverse complement strand
GCCAAGAGGTCGATGCTCCAGAGACTGCCAAGGGCGAGGTAAGGCGCCAGCCCGGTCCGGTCAACGGCACGAAATGAAGCAGCTGTTTCGCGCCGCTGCGGGGGATCGGCCCTCGAACCATAGCGTCATCCGGAACGCTCTCCCCCTGTTCCTTCGGCCGAGGCGCGGTCGAGGTTTCGTTGAGACGCCAGCCAGGTCCGCCTTCGCGAACCCGGCCGGCGAACCATCATGCCCGGCTCTTCGCCGCGATCTCGTAGACGTCGCGCGACAGGTCCGGCGCCGCCAGGATCCGGTCCAGCTCGGCCTTCATCGCCGCCTGCCGGCCTGGCTCATGCCGCTGCCAGCGGCCGAGCGGCACCAGGATGCGCGCCGCCAGCTGCGGGTTCGGCCCGTTCAGCGCCAGCACCTGGTCGGCCAGGAAGGCGTAGCCGGAGCCGTCCGCGGCGTGGAAGTGCAGCGGGTTGCCCATGGCCAGGCTGGAGATCAGCGCCCGCGCCCGGTTCGGGTTGCGCAGGGTGAAGGCCGGGTGCCGGGTCAGCGCCTTGATCGCGTCGAGCGTGCCGGGCAGGGCGGAGGTCGCCTGCAGCGCGAACCACTTGTCGACCACCAGCGGCTCGTCCTGCCATTTGGCGTAGAACGCCTCCAGCGCCTCGGCCCGCTCCGGGATGTCGCGGTCGCGCAGCACCGTCAGTGCCGCCAGCACATCGGTCATGGTGCTGGCGGTCCGGGCCTGGTCGAGGACCAGGGTCGTGGCCTCGGCGTCGCCTTGCAGCAGGCCGAGGGCGGCCAGGCAGGCGTTCTTCAGCGCCCGCCGGCCGACCGCGGCGGCGGAGACGTCGAACGGCCCGCGATCATCATTGGCGCGGTACAGCGCCAGCAGGCAGTCGCGCAGCGCCGTGGCAATGGCCAGCCGCGCCGCCTCGCGCACTGCATGGATGCCCTCGACGTCGATCACCGCCATCTGGTCGGCCAGGAAGGATTCGCCCGGCAGCGCCATCGCCTCGGCGACGAAGGCGGCGTCGAGCGCCTTGTCCTCCAGCAGCCGGCCGACGGCCGTCACGAACTCCGGATCCAGCGTCCAGTGGCGCCCGGCCTTGCGGGCGGCGACGCCCTCCAGCAGCAGTTGGGCCGCCAACTGCTGGCCGGCCTCCCAGCGGTTGAACGGGTCGCTGTCATGGGCGAACAGGAAGGCCAGACGCTCGCGCGGCTGCGGCGCCAGCTTGATGGGCGCGGAGAAGCCGCGGAACAGCGACGGCACCGGCCGCCCGGCCAGTCCCTCGAACACGAAGCGCTGGCGTCCCTCGGTCAGCGACAGCACCCGGGTGCCGGGCTTCGCCTCGGCCTCGCCGGCTAGGCGCACCAGCAAGTCGCGGCCCTGGGCGTCGAGCAGGCCGAGCGCCATCGGGATGTGCAGCGGCTGCTTGTCCGGCTGGCCCGGTGTCGGCGCGGTCGCCTGCGCCAGGGTCAGGCTGTAGCGGCCGGCGGCGGCGTCCCACTCCTCCTCGGCCGTGATCTCCGGCGTCCCGGCCTGGGAGTACCAGCGGCGGAACAGCGTCAGGTCGACGCCGCTGGCATCCTCCATCGCCGCGACGAAGTTCTCGCAGGTCGCGGCCTGGCCGTCATGGCGCTCGACATAGAGATCGATGCCCTTCCGGTAGCCCTCGGCCCCGAGCAGGGTGTGGATCATGCGGATGACCTCCGCCCCCTTCTCATACACCGTCGGCGTGTAGAAGTTGTTGATCTCGATATAGCTCTCCGGCCGGATCGGATGGGCGATCGGGCCGGCATCCTCCGGAAACTGGATGGCGCGCAGGCGGCGGACATCGGCGATGCGCTGCACCGGCCGACTGTTCTCGTCGGCCGAGAACTCCTGGTCGCGGAAGACGGTCAGGCCTTCCTTCAGCGACAGCTGGAACCAGTCGCGGCAGGTGATGCGGTTGCCCGTCCAGTTGTGGAAATACTCGTGCGCCACCACGGATTCGACGCGCTGGAAGTCGCCGTCGGTCGCGGTCTCGCGGCTGGCCAGCACCAGGGCCGTGTTGAAGATGTTCAGGCCCTTGTTCTCCATCGCCCCCATGTTGAAGTCGGAGACGGCGACGATCATGAACAGGTCGAGGTCGTATTCGAAGCCGTAGGCCTGCTCGTCCCAGGCCATCGACGCCTTCAGCGACCGCATGGCGTGGCTCACCTTGGTCTCGTCGCCCTTGCGGGTGAAGATCTTCAGGTCGATCGGCCGGCCGGAGCGGGTGGTGAAGCTGTCCTCCACCGCGACCAGGTCTCCGGCCACCAGGGCGAACAGGTAGGATGGCTTGGGGAAGGGGTCCTCCCACTTCGCCCAGTGCCGGCCGCCCTCGGTTTCGCCGGCGCCGACCGGGTTGCCGTTCGACAGCAGCACCGGGACCTTGGCCTTGTCGGCGACGATGGTGGTGGTGTAGCGGGCCAGCACATCGGGCCGGTCGAGATAGTAGGTGATGTGGCGGAAGCCCTCGGCCTCGCACTGGGTGCAGAAATTGCCGCCGGAGGTGTAGAGCCCCTGCAGGGAGGTGTTCTTCTGCGGTTCGATCTCGGTGGTGATCTCGAGGGTGAAGGACTGGGGCAGGCCCGGCAGCGTCAGGTGCTCGGCATCTACTGTGTAGCGGTTGTCGCCCAGCGCCTCGCCATCCAGGGCCACGCGGGTCAGCCTGAGGTCCTGGCCGTCCAGCACCAGCGGCGCCGCGGGGTCGGAGGTCGCCGGGTTGCGCCGCATGGTCAGGCGCGAGGTCACCGTCGCCCCGTCCTCGCGCAGGTCGAAATGCAGGTCGACCGCGTCGATCAGGAAATCGGGCAGGCGGTAATCGGCGAGGCGGACGGTGCGCGGGGCGCTGCTGGAATCGGTCATGGTCTCGGCCGCTGATGGATCCGTTTCTCCCTGTCTAGACCAGTGAGGCCGGCGGTGGAATGGGGCAGCGGTCAGCCGGCGTTGATGGACGCCGGGTGTTCACCGCCGCCGATCTGCGGTATACGGAATTATTCAAAAATACCGATCATCTCACGGCTGCGCTTTTCATCGGCAGCAGGATGGGTGATCGGGCTGATGCCTTGTAGACGGGCGTCGCCGCAGAATTTGACAGGGGAGGATACTGATGGAACCGATTGTCGACGGCGTTCTCGATCTCAGCGGGCGCGCCAACGGAATTGATGGCGACTACCAATACGACCCGGTGACCCGGCAGTATTATTTTACCGTCACCAACACAGGTGCCCCGCCGGGAGAGAGGGTTTTCGGGTTCTCGGCGTGCCACACGATCATCGGGACGAATTACGACGATTCTATCAGCATCAACCTTGCCCTGCCGCAGAACGCCATGACCTTCAATGGCCTGGCGGGGAACGACTGGCTGTCGGGCGGTGACAAGGCCGATCATCTGAACGGCGGCTCGGGGGACGACACGCTGGTGGGCAATGCCGGCGCCGACGTCTTCGATGGCGGCACCGGGGTCGACACGGTCCGATACTATAGCGACGAGACGAATTCGTCGTTCGGCGTGACGGTCAATCTTGTCACCGGCACCACCAGCTTCGGCGATACGCTGACCGGCATCGAGAACGTGATGGGAACGAGCCGCGGCGACACGATCACCGGCGATGCCGGGGACAATGTGCTCGAAGGCGCGCATGGCTCGGACGTTCTGATCGGCGGCGACGGCAACGACACTCTTGCGGGCGGCTGGGATGAGGGCAGCACCGACCAGCTCGACGGCGGGGCCGGCAACGACACGGTGGATTACAGCCGCGACAGCCCCGTCACCGTCAACCTCGCCACCGGGGCGGCGCCCGACAACGACGTCCTGATCAGCATCGAGAATGTCAGCGGCAGCCGGTTCAACGACGCCCTCACCGGTGGTGCCGGCGCCAATATCCTGCAGGGCCAGGATGGCGATGACGCCCTGAACGGAGCCGCCGGAGCGGACACGCTGGCCGGCGGGCTCGGCAACGACCTGCTCACCGGCGGCGCGGGAGCGGATCGCCTGCAGGGCGGCGACGGCACCGACCGGGCCGAGTACGGGGCGTCCGCGGCAGGTGTGACGGTCAACCTCATCACCGGCACAGGCAGCGGCGGCGATGCCGCCGGTGACGCGCTGACCGGCATCGAACTGGTCAGCGGCTCCGCCTTCGCCGATGTCCTGACCGGCGATGCCGGCGGCAACACGCTGTGGGGCCGGGACGGCAACGACCAGCTCATCGGCAATGCCGGCAACGACACGCTCTATGGCGGGAACGGCGGCGACTCGCTGGCCGGGGGTGACGGCAACGACACGCTCATCGGCGGCGCAGGGGCTGACGCACTCAATGGCGGCGCCGGGACCGACACCGCCAACTACGCCGATTCCCTGGCGGGGGTAGCGCTCAGCCTCGCCGCCGGCACCGGCATGGCCGGCGATGCCGCGGGCGATACGCTGACCGGGATCGAGAGTGTCGTCGGCTCCGGCCTCGACGACGTCATCACCGGTGATACCAACGCCAACGGGCTGTGGGGCATGGCCGGATCGGACCGGCTGTCCGGCGGTACCGGCGCCGACAAGCTCGACGGCGGCGTGGGCGACGACTGGCTGACCGGCGGCGCCGGGGCCGATGTCCTGACCGGCGGTGACGGCAGCGACGTCGCCGTCTACGACACCTCCGGCGCCGCGGTGGCGATCAACCTGGCGACCGGCGCCAAGAGCGGCAGCGACGCCGTCGGCGACGTGTTCGTCGGCATCGAGGGCGTGGTCGGCTCGGCCTTCGCCGACACGCTCACCGGCGATGCCGGGGCCAACATGCTGAATGGCGGCGCCGGCAACGACGTCCTCACCGGCGGCGACGGCAATGACACGCTCTTCGGCGGCGCCGGGGCCGACCGGCTGGATGGCGGAGCCGGCAGCGACATGGCGGATTACGATGCCGATCCAACCCACAACACCACCGGCGTGGCGATAGACCTCTCCGCCGGGACCGCCACCGGCGGCACCGCGCAGGGCGATGTCCTGACTGGCATCGAGATGATCGGCGGCACCGCCTATGCCGACACGCTGACCGGCGATGCCGGGGGCAACACGCTGTGGGGCCGCGCCGGCGACGACGTGCTCTCCGGCGGCCAGGGCAACGACGCGCTCTATGGCGAAGCCGGGGCCGACACGCTGCGCGGCGGCGACGGCAGCGACAGCCTCTCCGGCGGCGCGGGCGCGGATCTGCTGGATGGTGGCGCCGGCATCGACGTTGCCAACTACGCCGAAGCCTCCGGGCCGGTGGCCGTGAGCCTTGCCACTGGCAGCGGCACGGCCGGCGACGCGGCCGGGGACGCGCTGATCGGGATCGAGGCGGTGCAGGGCTCGGCCTTCGCCGATACGCTGACCGGCGACGCCGGCGCCAACACGCTGTGGGGCCTTGGCGGGGCCGACACCCTGTCCGGGGCCGGCGGCAACGATGCCCTCAAGGGCGGCGACGGCGACGACACTCTGACGGGGGGCGCCGGGGCCGATGTGCTGACCGGCGGCGCCGGCGCGGACCGGTTCGTTTACGGCGCGGTTGGTGACAGCACCGTGGCAGCGGCCGGGCGCGACACCATCGTCGACTTCCTGGCCACCGACCATGACCGGATCGACCTGTCGGCGATCGATGCCGACGGCAATTCCGGCAATGGCGACACCGCCTTCACCTTCCTCGGCGCCAACGCCTTCACCGGCGCTGGGCACGAGGTGCGGGTGGTGGCCAGCGGCAGCCTGCAGTCGGTGCTGATCGACGTGAACGGCGACACGGTGGCCGACATGCAGATCGACGTCGCCAGCGCCTACACCCTGGTGCGGGCCGACTTCGTGCTCTGACGGGCGGCGGCGGGCGAGGGGAGGGACCCGCGCCCGCCGTACCTATCCGAAGAACCCCGTCCGGTGCACCACCGCGGCCGAGACCCGGCGCACCAGGCCGTAGATCTGCCGCATCGGGCGGAAGATCCGTTCGTTCTCGAACTGGTAGTTCTGGCTCTCATCCGAGCGGTAGGTCGCGGCCTCGCCGAAATCGGCCACCGCGATGGTGTCCTCGGTCAGCGGGAAGATCTCCTCCAGCGACTGCACCGCCGGCAACACGTCGAGATGCAGCACGCGGGCGATCACCTGCTTCAGCGTCAGGTTGTGCCGGCTGGAGAATTCCGGGATCCGCATCGCCAGCAGGAAGATCTCCTGGATCAGCGCCAGGCGCACCGCGTGCAGCACGGCCAGCGCATCGCGGCTGGCGGCGTCGACATGCGGCAACTGTTCGGCCACGCTCTCCAGCCCCTCGCGCAGCAGGATGAAGTCCTTGTGCAGGGCGCGGAACACCCGGCTCTGCCGCTCCCACACCGGCATCGGCTCGAGATGGCCGGACAGCGCCACCATCCGGTCCGCCTGCTCGCGGTCGCCGGTGGTGGCGGCGCGGGTGATCCAGGCGCCGGGGTCCAGCGCGTCGATATAGGACTTCATCGCCGCCGGATTGCTGGCCGAGGCGCCGTAGGTGATGATCCCCAGCAGCTGCCGGAACCGGGGCGAGGCGGCGTAGAGCTCGCGGAATCGCTCCGGGTCCTTGGCGATGGCGGCGCCGGCGCCGCCGACGCTGTTCGCCATCAGGCCCAGCTGCATCAGGATCGCATTGTGCGGGATCGCCCGCAGCTGCGACGGCATGGCATGGTCCAGCTCGCTCGGGTCCTCGTGCTGCCGCTTGGTGGCGCGGCTGCCGGAGGGGAACAGCAGGTTCGGCCCGAGCGCCTGCAGCAGCACGCCGTAGTCGCGGCTCTCCATCAGCCGGACCTGGAATTCCTTCACCGTGGTGAAGAACTCGCGGATGTAGGACGCCTCGTCGTAGAACGGGTCGTCCCGGGTGTCCTCGATCTCCCTCAGCACGTGCTGCAGGATGCGCGCGACCACCGCATAGGCTAGGTCGGGATGGGCGAAGTACAGGTAGCCGTCGCCGCCCTGGAAGCTGACCTCCTGCTTGAAGGCGACGTCCTGCTCGGCCATGAAGGCCCGGGTCGCCGGCGGGTCGACATAGGACAGCCGGTCGGCGATGCCGCCGGGATGGCAGCCGCGGCCGATCGATTCGCCATGGGTGTCGAAGATCAGCAGTTGCACGCCGGGCAGGCCGGCCTTGGCGATCACCCGGATCAGGCGCAGCCGCAGCCGCTCGATCGAGGCGCCGGCCGGGGTCTGGCCGAGATAGCGCCCGGCGTCGGAGTATCCCGTCTGGACGCAGACCCGGCCGCGACGGCGGACATAGTCGCGGTAATGCGGGTTCTCCAGCAGCTGCTCGATGATCCGGCTGCCGTTCTCCAGCGCCTTCTCTGTCTCGAACAGCGGCGAGATGTCGACCATGCCGTCGACCCCGAACAGCCGGGCGTAGTACAGCGCGGTCAGGCAGGTGAAGGCGCTCTCGCTCTCGGCGATCAGGAAGCGGATCGGTGCGGACCGGTCATTGTATTTCAGCATCTGCGCCAGCAGCATGAACAGGCGCTTGACCGAGGTGCGCTCCGCCAGCAACGACCCGAAATTCACCGACACCGGCTCGACCGCGTCCAAGAGCCCGTTCAGCCGGTCGAGATAGGATTGCCGGTAGCGCGGGTCGTTGGGGTCGGACACCATGCCGACCGCCTTGCGGATGGCATTGTGCACCTGGGTGGCGTTGATCCGCACATGGGTGTGGGCGGCGCCCAGCCCGTGCGTCGCCAGTTCGGCGCGCAAGAGGCAGAAGCGGCGCGACAGGTCCGGGTCGTCGGTCCGCTCCAGCGCCCGGTCGACGATCGCGATCAGGCTGGCGGATTCGGTCAGCCGCAGCGCCTGGCCGGCATGGATGCGCTGGCTGATGACGCGGATCTGCTCGCGCCCGGCGGCGGAGCCGGGATCGGCCACGGCGAAGGCGGCGACCTCGTCGCGGATCTGGGCGATGGCCAGCGCCACCCGGCTCTCCAGCAGGTCCAGCGTCTCCAGCAGGTCGGCGGCGCCGCGTGGCACCGCGGACCGGATGGCCCGCACCTCGGCCAGATAGTGGTCCAGCTGCGCCGCCTGGACCAGCAGGCGCTTGTGCAGCGTGTCGGTCCAGCGGATGTCGGAGCGGCCGTCCAGGTCGTAGCCGACCCAGGAGGCGAGGGTGACCAGCCGCGGCGTCAGGCCGCGCCAATCCTCGGGATAGGCCTCGCGGGCGACGTCCAGCAGGATGCCCCAGGCCCGGCCGAGCGCGGCGCGGGCATTGGCGATGGCGTCCAGCGACAGCGCCTGCTCGCGCGCCAGGCTCAGATCCTCGTCCGGCCGGTGCTCGGCCACGGCGGCACGGTCCAGCAGGGCGGACCTGGTTTCCTCGGTCAGCGCCGTGCCGTCGGCGGCGCGGCCGGCGGCCAGCGCCGCCAGGTCGGCCATCAGCGTGCCGGACAGGTTGAAGGTGGGGTGGGCGGTGAAGACGGCGCCGAAGGCCTCGCTCTCGACCCGGCGGCGGAAGGCGGCGAAGGGAACCGTGCCGCCCCTGGCGTCCCGGGTGAGCCCCTGGAACAGGGCGCGCAGCGCCACGTCATTGGCCTCGGGCGCGGTGTCGCCGAGATAGCGGCCGAGCCGGGCGGCGCGGTGGCTGAAGCCCTCGATGGTCAGGTGGCCGATCAGCGCCTCGACATCGCGGATGTCCAGCTTGCCGTCGGCCAGCCGGCGCGAGATCTCCAGCGCCAGATGCTGGATCGGGTTGGCGAAGGGGTCCTCGCGCTGCGATTTCTCGTAGCGCTTGAGCAACTGCGTCAGCTCGCGGGCGAGGGGCATCGTCCGATCCTCCGGCCGAGGCGTGGCTTGACGCGAATCCGGCATGGTGCCTCCCGGTGCGGCAGCGGCGATGCTGCAACTGCGTCAGGCATCCATGTTGCGCTGCGAAGGGCTTGTCAATCGCTTTGGCGAAGAATTCCGGCCCGCGAACGACAGAACCGAAAGGACTCAGGCAACAGCAAGAGCCCTCCACTTTACTGGAAACGGATCCAGCTCAATGTGTTGCGGCAGAGTCTTAAGCCAGAAAAAGAAGTGGCCCCGACGCGGGGGGAAGCGTCGGGGCCGTTCTTCGCCTGGGTCCGATCCGCTCGGAGGGGAGGGAGCGTCCGGCCCGGCTGACGGCTAATTCGATCCCATCGGAGGATCTTGGCGATGGCTGGGGGGACAAACCATCGCCGGCCGCATCAGTGATTTGGGAACGAACGCGAAATTGTCAAGCAACGGGACGGCCGGAACAGGGGCGCGACGGACCGTCGCAATGCATGGCTTCAATGCGCATCCGCATGGTCTTTGGGCCCGCGGTCGATCAGGTCGTAGCCCCGCTTCAGCGCCGCGCCGGCGCCGATCACGCTGACGATGAAGAGGCCGAGCCCGACCCGGTAGAGCTCGGGCCCGGTCGCCATGATCAGCCCGATCACGGCCAGGATGCCAAGCAGGAAGGTGATGGCGAAGCAGGATTCCGGCTCGTTCGGCAGGAAGGCGCGGCTCGGCCGCTCCTCCCGGGCGTCGAAATGCTGCTTGATCAACAACATGACGATGCCGATGCAGGCGACGAACAGGGCGATGCCCAGCACGTAGAGGTCGTTGCTCTGCGCCCGGGCGGCGCTGACCAGCCCGAGCAGGGCGATAATGGCGGCCGCGGCGGCCGCGTTCAGGCGTCTCATGATCCGTGGGGTCCGATCGTCTCGCGAGCTGGGCCACACTATCGATAGGCTCCCGCTCGGCCGCAAGCCGCGGCACGGCCCGGCGACAAAAAAACCTCCCCGCCGGGGCAGGGAGGCTTGGGTGTTGTCACCGTCATTGCGAGGAGGCGAAGCCGACGAAGCAATCCAGGGGTTAGCGTGTGCGGCCCCTGGATTGTTTCGCTGCGCTCGCAATGATGAAATCAAACAGTCGGTTACGAGATTATCCTAAACCTTACACGCCAATCTTGCCGCCGCCCTGCTTGGTGATCACCACCACCGAGGGACGGGGCGGCATGCCGTCCTGGAAATCCGGCCACCGGGTCGACGGGTCGGCGAAGGTGCTGGGGCGGCCGAACTCCGGCCACTCCTTGCCGCCCTCGCCCGGATGCTGCACCGCGACGAAGAAGGTGGTCAGGTCCGGGGTGATCTTCGGGCCGCACATCTCGGCGCCGACCGGGACGCGGAAGAACAGCTTGCCGGTGCCGCGGGCCTCGCCCTCGGTCTCCAGGCCCCAGATGCCGTCGGCGCGGCCGCTGTATTTGTAGTTGTTGCCGTCGGTGGCGACCCACAGCCGGCCATCGGCGTCGATCTCGCAATTGTCCGGCGACCCGAACCAGCCGCTCTTGCTGGTCGAGGGGTGGAAGGTAGAGCCGACCGCGGCGACGGCCGGATCGCCGCACTTCACCAGCAGGTCCCAGGCGGCGGCGGTGGCGGCATGGTCGCCATCGGCCGGGGTGATCTCGACGATGTGGCCGAACTTGTTCTCCGGCCGCGGATTGGCGGCGTCGACCTGCTCGGCCTTGCGCTTGTCGTTGTTGGTCAGGATGACATAGACCTTGCCGTTCACCGGGTTCGGCTGCACGTCCTCCGGCCGGTCCATCTTGGTGGCGCCCAGCAGGTCGCCGGCGCGGCGGGTCTCGATCAGCACGTCGGCCTGGCTCTTGAAGCCGTTGGCCTCGGTCAGCGGGCCCTGGCCGAACACCACCGGCATCCAGGCCACCTTGCCGTCGGCGTCGAACTTGGCGACGTACAGCGTGCCGTCGTCCAGCAGGTCCATGTTCGCCTTGCGGTCGTTCGGGTCGAACTTGCCGGCGGTGACGAACTTGTAGAGGTAGTCGAAGCGCTGGTCGTCGCCCATGTAGAAGACCACGCGGCCGTCCTTGGCGACGATGCTCTCGGCCCCCTCATGCTTGAAGCGGCCCAGGGCGGTGCGCTTCTTCGGGGTCGAATTCGGGTCGGTCGGGTCGATCTCGACCACCCAGCCGAAGCGGTTCGGCTCGTTCGGCTCCTTGGTCAGGTCGAAGCGGTCATAGTGCAGGCTCCAGCCATACTCCGCCTCGCCCAGGCCGTAGCGCTTGTAGTTGCGGGCCTCCGGGTGGTCGTCCTTCAGCTCGCCGCCGAAATAGCCGTTGAAGTTCTCCTCGGCATGCACCGTGGTGCCCCAGGGAGTGGTGCCGCCGGCGCAGTTGTTGATGGTGCCGATCACCTTGGTGCCGGTCTGGTCGGCCTTGGTCTTCAGGCGGTCATGGCCCGCCGCCGGGCCGGTGACCAGGAACTCGGTCGAGCGCGCGGTGATGCGGCGGCCATAGGTGCTGTCCGGCACCACGGCCCATTTGCCGTCGGCGCCGCGCTTGATCTCGATCACCGACTGGCCATGCGCGGCCATCTCGATGTCGACCTGCTCCTTGCTCTGCTGCGACAGCTCGAACTCGCCCTTCGCGTCGGCCAGGCCGGGGAACATGATCGCCGCGTCGGTGTATTCGTGGTTGACCACCAGCAGGCCGTGGTCGCTGGAGGTCGAGCCCAGCGGCAGCGGCACATAGCCGATATAGTCGTTGTTGTAGCCGAACTGCTTCTCCTGCGCGTCGGCGGTCTGCTTCTGCACGTCGAAGGCCGGCGCGCCCTTCACCACCGGGTCGCCCCAGCGGATCAGGATCTCGGCGTCATAGCCCTTGGCGACGTGGTGCTTGGTGTCGACCCCGGCCTCGAGCTCCTCGAAGACGTAGCGCGAGGTCGACGCGGTCGCGGCCTGCGCCGGGCGGGTGCCCGACAGGAAGGCGGCCGGGCCCACCACGGCGCTGATCGCCGAGACGGCCAGGGCGCCGCGCAGCATCCCCCGCCGGCCGAACCGGACGTTGACGATATCGCCCATCGTCGGATTGTCGGAGAGGTTGCTGCTGCGGTCGTCCTGCTGCTCGTAGCGCTGAACGCGCGACAGGGTAGAATCCTGGTCCATCTCGGTCCCCTTTGGGCTGGCTGCCGTGGCGGCGGGCTTCGAATCCGGGCGGACCTTACCGATCTGTAATGTTTGATTTGCTGCAGTTTGATGACGGTTCGATGAACCCCGCGAGGCGAAGCATCGGGGCGAAACGACGCGGCGGATCCGGCTACTCGCGGACGGCGCAGCTGGGGCTGACCCGCATGATCAGCGGCTGGCTGGGAAGCCCGGCGGTGCCGCTGGCCGCGGCCAGGGCGAAGCGGCAGGTATGAGCCGTCGGGTTCAGCGTGGCGGTGACGCTGACCCGGGCGCCGGCGGGCGGGTCCAGCACGACCTGCGTGCTCTCCACCGCCGGGGCGTCGTAGCCGGTGACGATGCCGCTGATCGCGGTGTGCGAGGCGATATAGTATTGCCGGCCCTCGCGCAGCACCGCGGTCAGGATCACCGTGCCGGTGCGCATCGCTGAGGCGGTCGGCGCCGCGGCGGTGCCGGCATCGGCGTCGAGCAGGTGGATGGTGCTCGGGCTCGGCCCCGGCACGGTCACCGCCCATTCACCCGCCGGGAAGCGGCCGTCGATGCAGGATCCCTGCTCGTCGCAGAAATCATCCACCGGCACGGCGCGGGCCACGGTCGTGGCTGCGCCGTAGAGTCGCCGCACCAGCAGGGCCGAGCCGCCGACCACCGCGCGCGCCCGGTCGCCGCCCGGGCCGGCGGTGAAGCTGCCGGGCGAGCGGAAGCGCAGCAGCAGCGGGTTCGGCGTCCGGCTCCAGGCCGCTGTGGTGCGGACCAGGTCGCGCACCACGACCGAGGCGCCGGTGGCGCCGGGCAGCAGCACCAGGTCGCGCCGGGTGCCGTTGACGATCGGGGAGGCGTTGCCCTGGAAGCGGAACTGGCCGGTATAGGCGCATTGCGTCGCCGACACGCCCGAGGCGGCGCGGGACCCGGCGAACAGGAAGCGCGTGGTCAGGGCCAGCGACAGCACATCGGGCGGGTTTTCCTCGCCCCAGCTGCCCTGGCTCGGCCGGTAGTCGGCGGCGAAATGCGGCTGGCTCATGGTCGGCGCGTTGCCGGTCAGCGTCGACAGCGTGCCATAGGGCGAGGGGTCGATCACCAGCGCATCGGCGCCGCGTGACAGGATGACGTTGCCGGCGTCGAGATGCTGGTGCGCGCTGATGATGCCGCGGCACTGGCTGACCATCCAGACGGCGCCCGGGCCGAAGCCGGTGCGGGCGTAGAAATTGCCGACGCCGGCGGCCAGCCAGCCGGGCGGCAGCGCGCCGCGGTCGATCGGCTGGGCCGTCACCGTCTCCGCCGCCGCCAGCGACTGGAACAGCAGGGTGAAGTCGCCATTGGCCGGCGGGGCAGGCAGGGCCAGGCGGGCCAACTCGGCCCTGGCCTGGGCCTTGTCGACCGTCGCGGCCGGACCGGCCAGCACGGCAGTGAGGGGCAGGGGATTGGCGTCGAGCGTCGGCTTGGGATCGTCGGTGTCGCCGCCGACGAACATCCGGTCGTCCGGCGTCAGCCCATAGACATAGCGGTACAGCACCTGGTGCAGCCACGGCCCGATCCAGGGCTGCGGCACGCCACGCTCGGTCATGGCGCGGCCGGCGAGCGCGTAGGAGAGCACCGACAGCGGGCCGTACTGCCAGCCCTCGGCCCAGTCGCCGCCCGGCAGCGGCTGGCGTGCCGCGACGCCGCCGGCCATCACCTGGGCCCACATGGTGTTGGTGACGTAATTCCACAGCGCGGTGCCGCTGCCCGGGCTGGCGGAATCCATGGCGTCGGCATGGCCGATCGCGAGCAGCGTGACCGCCAGGACGTGGCCGGCATGGTAGTTCGACCCGGCCTCGGCCCGCTGATAGGTGTCCGGGTCCTGGTGGAAGGCGATCCACTGGGCGAAGCGGGCGGCCGCCTTGGCCCGCAGCGCCGGGCTCAGATCGTTGTACAGCCAGTCATAGCTCAGCGCGCCCCAGGCGCCGTTGGTGCGCATCGAGTAGCCGGCGTCGCGCGCGACGATGCCGAAGGGCGTTGCCGGGCCGCTGGTGTTCGGATAGCGCGGCCCGTTGCCGTCGCCGACCGTGTGGGCGTCGTCCAGCAGCGCCTGCCAGTATTTGATCGCGGTGTCGCGGTGCAGGGCCGAGCCGGTGGTGGCGCGCGCCACCAGGCAGGCATCCAGCGCCTCGACCCAGCGGAAGCCCTGGTACTGGCCGCTGGCATAGTCGGCCGGGTGCAGGCGGGCGTCGTTGCATTTGGCGATGGCGCGGGCCACCGGGCTGCCGGGCACGGATTGCGCCGCCTGCCAGGCGGCGACGATCTGCGGCGTCAGCCAGATGCGGGGATGGGGGCCGTTCGGAACCGCCGCGAGGGCGGGGGCGGAGAGCGCCAGAAACGGCAGGAGGAGGGAAAGGAGTCGCCGGACCATGATGTCCCTCAATGCGTCGCAGAATGCGGCAATGAAAAAGCTTCAGTCCTGACGTGACCCCACGCGCTTCCGTGCGTCGCCGGCGATGCCGGCAGGGTCGTTGGTCAGCCCGTCCGCTCCGGTGCGGTGATGGGATGATTTGCCTATAGATGCCCGACCGCTGTGGCGAAATTTGGACGGGCCGGCCGGGTTCAGGGATCGGGCTGCGCCAGCCCGGCCAGGGCCGCGGTGACGGCGCCGTTGTCGTCCGCGAGCGGGCACAGCAGCGCCGGCCGGCCGCCCAGCCGGGCCTCGACCGGGCGGGCTTCGGCGATCATGTGGGCGAGGGCGCCCACGGCCTCCGGCCCACCCAGCGGCGTGCGGTCCAGCGGCCGGTCGCCCGGATTGCCGCCCAGAGCCTCCTTCACCGCGGTGCCGGCCCACAGCACCCGCGGCGCCGGGCCGGTGAGGTCGAGCATCAGCAGATGCGGCAGCATCGGCATGATCTCGACCGGGCTCAGCGCGTCGCGATGCGGCGGCCGGCCGCCCACAGCCCGGCCGTCCCACCAGCCCTGCAGCCGGTCGAAGAAGGCGGGGCGGGCGGTCATCGCTCAGAGCGTCGCGAGCGCGTCGCGGAAGGTGGCGGCATCGACATTGCCGCCGGAGCAGACGATGACGACGGTGCGGATGTCGTCCGGAATCCGGTTCTCCAGCGTCGCCGCCAGGCCGATGGCGCCGCCCGGCTCCATCACCAGCTTCAGCGTGTCGAAGGCGACGCCCATCGCCCGCAGCACCGCGTCGTCCGGCGCGGCGACGCCGCCCGCCAGCGTCTCGCGCGCGATCGAGAAGGTGATCTCGCCGGGGGTGGGGGATTGCAGCGCGTCGCAGATCGACCGTGCGTCGGGGGCGTTCTTCACCCGCTCGCCGGCGGCCAGCGACCGGCGCATGTCGTCCAGCGCCTCCGGCTCGGCCGAATAGATCCGGGTGCCCGGCAGCTTCGCCTTGATCGCCACCGAGACGCCGGAGACCAGGCCGCCGCCGCTGCAGCCGACCAGCACCGCGTCGGGGTGCACGCCCAGCTCGGCGCATTGCTCGGCAATCTCAAGGCCGATCGTGCCCTGGCCGGCGATGATGCCGGGGTCGTCATAGGGCCTCACCAGCGTGGCGCCGGTCTCGGCCTGGATCTTCGCCGCCACCGCCTCGCGGTCCTCGCCGAACCGGTCGTAGGGCACCACGGTGGCGCCGTAGGATTCGGTGTTGCGCCGCTTGATCGTCGGGGCGTCGGACGGCATCACGATCGTCGCCTTGATGCCGAACAGCTTCGCCGCCGCCGCCACGCCCTGGGCGTGGTTGCCGCTGGAGAAGGCGACCACGCCGCGGGCCCGCTCCGCCTCGGGGATCAGGGAGATCCGGTTGTAGGCGCCGCGGAACTTGAAGGAGCCGGTGCGCTGCAGCGGCTCGGCCTTGACCAGCACCTCGCGCCCGGCCCGGGTGTCGAGCAGCGGCGAGCGCAGTAGCGGCGTGCGCACGGCCTGGCCGCGTAGGCGGCCGGCGGCAGCCTCGATGTCGGTGACGGAGACGATCATCGTTCTTTCTCAGAGAGATGAAAGCGAAATTTAAACTTATCTATAAGAGACCTTGCGGCCAGATCCTGTCATTGCCGGGCTTGACCCGGCAATCCAGAGATTGTCGAGACCTTCTGGATGCCCGGGTCAAGCCCGGGCATGACACAGGAGGGAATGGCAGGCATTCCACGCCGCGGCCATCCCCCCGGTTGCAGCCGACATCATCGCAGCAGGTCCGCCTCCAGCGCCCCGGCCTTCGGTGCCTCGCCCAGGCGCAGGCGGTAGACTTGCGTGTTCTCCAGTACGCGCTGGACGTAGCTGCGCGTCTCCGGCAACGGGATGGATTCGATCCAATCCACCACCTGCTCCGGCGATTTCGACGGCGTCGGCGCCCAGGTGTCGACCCGGCCGAAGCCGGCATTGTAGGCGGCGATCGCCCGCGGCCAGTTGCCGTCATAGCGCTTGACCAGGTCGGCCAAATAGCGGCTGCCGAGGCGCAGATTGTGCACCGGGTCGCCGCTGAGCATCCCTGTGGTGTGGTCGATGCCCAGCGACTGGGCCACGTCGCGGGCGGTGCCGGGGCGCAGCTGCATCAGCCCGATGGCGCCGGCGCTGGAGACGGCGGTGGCGTTGAACTCGCTCTCCTGCCGCGCCAGGCCGAGGACGAGGGCCGGCGGTAGGCCGCTCAGATCGTCCGGCATCGCCACCAGCGGATAGGCGGCGTCAACCACGGTCAGCCCGTCGCGCGCCGCGGCCTTGGCGGCGCGGACGGCGACGAAGGGATATTTCATCGACGACGCCAGGGTCGCCAGCAGCCGGTTCTTCTCCGCTGTGTCGGCATCGACCATCAGCTTGCGCAGGAACAGATCGGCCCGGTCGCGCTGGCCGATGGCGTCGAGCAACCGGGCGGCGCGCGCCAGGTCGCCGCCATAGGCCGCCACCGCCTGGGCGCTCGGCGTCGCCGAGACGGGCAGGGTGGCGATGCTCGGCTGGTCCAGCTTGTCGGCGGCGAGCTGGCCGTAGAAGGTCAGGGTCTGCTTCGCCGCCAGCCGGTACCAGTCCGCCGCCTTCTGCTTGTTCCCGGCCGCCTCATGCGCCCGGCCGGCCCAATAGGCGCCGCGGGCCAGGCTGATCGGCATCGAGACGTCGCCATACAGCTTCTCGAAATGCTCGACCGCGTCGGACGGACGATTGAGGAAGCGCAGCGCCAGCCAGCCGGCCAGGAAATCCTTGTCGGCCCGGTCCACCGGGTCGCTCTGCTCCCGCGCGGTGACCAGCTGGTAGGCCTTGCTGTAGGACTGCTCGTCGAACAACCGGCGGGCGATGATGTGCCGTTCCAGCCACCAGTCCCTGGCATGGGCGGAGGTCTTCGGCTGCTGCGCCAGCATCTCGATGGCGCCGGCCTCGTCGTCGTTGCGGCGGCGCCAGCGGGTGCGCTCGTACAGGATGCCCTCATCCTGCAGCAGCTTGGCCGGCAGGGCCCGCACCGCGGCGGAGGCGTCCGGCGTGCGCGCCATCAGCTTCAGCCGAACGTCGGCCAGCTGGCGCCGGTCGCCGGAGACGCGGGGCAGCATCCGCCGCGCCTCCTCCGCCCGCTCCGCCCACAGCAGCGTGTCCAGCCGGGCCCAATGATCGTCCGGACCCAGCAGGCTGCCGAAGCGGGTCAGGAACTCGGTCTCCTGCGCGCCGGTCAGGGAGAGGTTGCGCCAGGTGTCGCGCACCCAGATCCGGGCGCGGATCGGGTCGTTCACCTGCAGGGCTGCGCCGAAATGCAGCGCGCCCTCGGCGGTCAGGGGCGCGAAGGCGTCGAACCAGGCGACCACGGCATCGGCCGGCAGCCCGTCCGGCATCGCCCGCTCGGCCCGGCGGCGCATGGCCTGGACGTTCGGCCAGTCCGGGTTGCGGACGACGAAGGCGGCCAACTTCTCGAAGCCGGCGGTGCTGTCGGCGCGCGACAGGTCGGCCCAGGTCGCCAGCCGGCCGACCAGGGTGTTGGCCATCTGGCTCTCGACCGTCCGCACCACGTCCCAGCCGTTGCGGTCGACAGCGAAGAACAGGGCCTGCGCCGCCTTGATCTCGGCCGGGGTGGCCGGCTGGGCCAGGGCCGGGGCGGCGGTGCCGAGCAGCAGCACGGCCACCGCCGCAAGCGCCGTTCGCTTGCCGGCCCGCACCACAGCGGCTATGACACTGCGTTCACCACCCCAACGCCCACGGAAGCTTCCATGTTCAAGGGATCGATCGTCGCCCTGATTACGCCCTTCACCGAGAGCGGGGTGGATGAGAAAGCGTTCCAGAGCTTCGTCGACTGGCAGATCCGCGAAGGCACCCAGGGCGTCGTGCCCTGCGGCACCACCGGCGAGTCCCCGACGCTGAGCCATCCTGAGCATGAGCGGGTGATCGAGCTGTGCGTCGAGGTCGCGAAGGGCCGCGTCCCGGTGATCGCCGGCACCGGCTCGAACTCGACCGAGGAGGCGATCTCCCTGACCCGGCACGCGAAGAAGGCCGGCGCGGACGCCGCGCTGATCGTCACGCCCTACTACAACAAGCCGACGCAGGAAGGTCTCTACCAGCATTACAGGGCCATCCATGACGCGGTCGAACTGCCGATCGTGATCTACAACATCCCGGGCCGCAGCGTGATCGACATGTCGGTCGACACCATGGCCCGTCTGGCCGAGCTGCCGCGCATCGTCGGGGTCAAGGACGCGACCGCCGACCTGGTGCGGCCGCTGGCGACGCGGGTGCGGATCGGTCCCGAGTTCTGCCAGCTTTCGGGCGAGGACGCCACTGCCACGGCGTTCCTGGCGCAGGGCGGCCATGGCTGCATCTCGGTCACCGCCAACATCGCGCCGCGGCTCTGCGCCGAGATGCACGCCGCCTGGGAAGAGGGCAACCTGGCGCGCATGGGCGCGATCCGCGATCTGCTGATGCCGCTGCACCGGGCGCTGTTCCTGGAAACCAGCCCGGGGCCGGTGAAGGTCGGCGCCAAGCTGCTCGGCCTGTCCGACGACCGTGTCCGGCTGCCGCTGGTGCCGCCGGGCGAGGCGACACGGGCGGCCGTGCGCGAGGCGATGGCCTTCGCCGGCCTGATCAACTGACCACCGGAGCGACCTGAGCATCATGGCACAGCCGAAGACCCCGGGCCGCGTCGTCGCGCAGAACCGGCGGGCGCGGCACGACTACTTCATCGACGAGAATGTCGAGGCCGGCATCGTGCTGGTCGGGACCGAGGTGAAGGCGCTGCGCGAGGGCCGCGGCAACCTGCAGGACGCCTATGCCGGCGAGATGCAGGGCGAACTGTACCTGTTCAACGCCCATATCCCGGAATACGGGCCGGCCCAGCGCTTCAACCACGAGCTGAAGCGGCCGCGCAAGCTGCTGGTGCGCAAGCGGGAACGGGACAAGCTGCTGGGGAAGGTGAAGCGGGAGGGCATGACCCTGATCCCGCTGTCGATCTACTTCAACGCCCGCGGCTTCGCCAAGGTCGATATCGGCCTGGCCCGGGGCAAGAAGGCGCATGACAAGCGCGAGACCATCAAGGCGCGAGACTGGCAGCGCGAAAAGGCGCGCGTGATGCGGGACCGCGGCTGAGTTCGCGCCAGGCCGGTTCCCTCACGGGGAAACCGGCCTTGGCCACATCAAGCCGAACGGGCGTAGGCGCCGGCCTGCTGCACCGTCTCCTCGACGGAGCCGTCATCACCCTCGACCGCCGGGGCGACCTGGGTGCGGTTCGGGGCATTCATGCGCTGGATATGCGGCGCCAGCTCCATCAGCTCGACGAAATTGTCGGCCTGACGTCGCAGCTCGTCCGACACCATCGGCGGGCTCGACTTGATGGTCGAGACCACGGTGACGCGGACACCCTTGCGCTGGATCGCCTCGACCAGCCGCTTGAAGTCGCCGTCGCCCGAGAACAGCAGGATGTGGTCGGCGCGATCGGCCATCTCCAGCGCGTCGATCGCGAGGTCGATGTCGACATTGCCCTTGACCCGGCGCCGGCCCTGGCTGTCGGTGTACTCACGCAACGGCTTGGTCACCATGCTGTAGCCGTTGTAGTCGAGCCAGTCGATCAGCGGCCGAATAGGAGAATATTCCTGATCCTCGATCAGCGTCGTATAATAGAAGGCGCGGATCAGGCGGCCCTTCTTGGCGAACAGGTCGAGCAGCCGGCGATAGTCGATATCGAAACCAAGCGAACGGGCGGCGCCATAAAGGTTTGCGCCATCAATGAATATTGCGAGCCGTTCTTCCTTATAGAAAATCATGTGCGTTCCTTCGCGGCAGGGGACAGGTGACAGATTGGGTTCGCTACTCAGTTTGCAAGGAGCGGTCAACGGGGTTGCGACGAGGCTTGCGCATTCGTCGCATCTGCGCTAGGTGGTCCGCCCCTCGGTATAACAAAGATGCGGCCATTGCGTTGCATCCATCGTGTCACGATTCTATCGTCGTGGCTGTTTTTGTGCAGGAGCGGTAGCCCATGGCTCGCGTCACCGTCGAGGATTGCGTCCTCAAGATCCCGAACCGGTTCGATCTGGTCCTCATGGCCGCCCAGCGCGCCCGTGACATCTCGTCCGGCGCCTCGCTGACCCTGGACCGTGACGACGACAAGAACCCGGTGGTCGCGCTGCGCGAGATCGCCGACGAGACGGTCGTGCTGGAGGGGCTGCGGGAGGCCCTGGTCAAGGGCCACCAGAAGCTGGCCGAGATCGACGAGGCCGATGAGGAGATCATCGAGCTGATGGCCGGCGAGGAGGAGTGGCTGAAGGCCGGCGTGGCGCCGCAGAGCCCGGCCGGTGCGGTCGGCTCGGACGAGGAGTCCACCTTCGGCATCGACGCGTCCGAGGATGAGGCGGAGAGCGAGGACGGCGACGAAGAGGACGGCCGCGGCGACCTGGAAATCGGCTCCTCCGAAGACGACATCTGATTCAGGCGGAACTGCCCGGCATGGTGTCAGGCCGCCTGCCGGGAGAACGGTGATGGGGCTTGACCGGACGGGCCAGGGCATAGCTGCCGCGCGCCTGCCGAATTTGATCCACAACGCGACGGATTGTGGTTCAACATATTGTCCGGACGGGTGCGCGGACGCCCGTCCGGGAGAATCACATATGGATCGGTGGCGCGCGGCATGATCCGCCAATATGAGCTGGTCGAGCGTGTCAAAGCCTACGACCCCTCGGCGGACGAGGACCTGATCAACCGCGCCTACGTCTATTCGATGAAGGCGCACGGGTCGCAGAAGCGCGCCTCCGGCGACCCTTATTTCGTCCATCCGATCGAGGTCGCCGGAATCCTGGCCGGGATGAAGCTCGACACCGGCTCGATCGTCACCGGCCTGCTGCACGACACGGTCGAGGACACCGGCGCGACGCTGAGCGAGCTGGAGGGCCTGTTCGGGCGCGAGACGGCGCAGCTGGTCGACGGCGTCACCAAGCTGTCGAAGCTGGAACTGCAGAGCGACCAGTCCAAGCAGGCGGAGAACTTCCGCAAGCTGGTCCTGGCGATGTCGAAGGACATCCGGGTGCTGCTGGTCAAGCTGGCCGACCGGCTGCACAACATGCGTACCCTCGGCGCCTTCAACAACGAGGAGAAGCGCCGCCGGATCGCCCGCGAGACGCTGGAGATCTACGCGCCGCTGGCCGAGCGCATCGGCATGCACGGCATGCAGGAGGAGCTGGAGGACCTGGCCTTCGCCCAGCTCCACCCCGATGCGCGCGAGAGCATCGTCCGCCGCCTGGCCCAGCTGCGCGAGGAAGGCCAGGACGTCGTCTCCAAGATCATCGCTGAGCTGCAGCGGGTGCTGGAGGAGGGCGGGCTGAAGGCCGCCGTGCTCGGCCGCGAGAAGCGCCCCTATTCGATCTGGCGCAAGATGCAGCGCAAGAACATGGCGTTCGAGCAGCTGACCGACATCATGGCCTTCCGGATCGTGGTCGAGACCGAGGGCGACTGCTACCACGCGCTGGGCCTGATCCACGGCCGCTACGCGTCGCTGCCCGGCCGGTTCAAGGACTACATCTCGACGCCGAAGCCGAACGGCTACCGCTCGCTGCACACCGCGGTGATCGGGCCGATGCGGCAGCGCATCGAGGTCCAGATCCGCACCCGCGACATGGCGGAGATCGCCGAGCTCGGCGTTGCCGCGCACTGGGCCTACAAGTCGGGCGAGCGCAACCAGGACGGCACCCAGTACCGCTGGCTGCGCGACCTGCTGGACATTGTCGACCAGGCCCAGAAGCCCGAGGAGTTCCTGGAGCACACCAAGCTGGCCCTGTTCCAGGACCAGGTGTTCTGCTTCACCCCGAAGGGCGCGGTGATCGCCCTGCCGCAGGGCGCGACGCCGGTCGACTTCGCCTATGCGGTGCACAGCCAGATCGGCGACACCTGCGTCGGCGCCCGGGTCAACGGCCGGATGGTGACGCTGCGCCACCTGCTGCAGAACGGCGACCAGGTCGAGATCATCACCTCGAAGACCTCGACGCCGTCGCCGGAATGGGAGCGCTTCGTCGCCACCGGCAAGGCGCGGGCCTGCATCCGGCGCTTCATCCGCGGCCAGCAGCATGACGAACACGCCAAGCTGGGCCGCTCGATGCTGCAGGGCGTGTTCCGGCAGGAGGGCTACGAGTTCTCCGACAAGGCGCTGGAAGGCGTCCTCAAGATCTTCAAGGCGGCCGAGGCCGACGACATCCTGGCCAATGTCGGCGCCGGCCTGCTGGGCGCGCGCGACGTGTTCCACGCCGTGTTCCCGGGCCACCGCGCCCAGCTGCAGCAGGAGAAGGAGCGGTCGGGCAAGGTCGTGCCGCTCAACCGGGCGCGCAAGTCCAACACGGGCGGCGGACCGGGGGCGATCCCGATCCGCGGCCTGATCCCGAACCTGGCCGTGCACTATGCCCGCTGCTGCCACCCGATCCCGGGCGACCGCATCGTCGGCATCGTCACCACCGGCAAGGGCGTGACCATCCACACCATCGACTGCGACACGCTGGAGAGCTTCTACAATGCGCCCGAGCGCTGGCTGGACGTCAGCTGGGACGCCGGCGTCGACACGGTCGAGGACCATGTCGGACGGATCCAGGTGACGATCAGCAACGAGCCGGGCAGCCTGGGCACGCTGACCACCGTGATCGGCAAGAACGGCGGCAACATCACCAACCTGAAGATCACCAGCCGCTCGGTCGACTTCTTCGAGATCCTGATCGACATCGACGTCAAGGACGTCAAGCACCTGACCAACATCATCGCGGCCCTGCGCGCCATGCCCGTGATCAGCGCGGTGGACCGTGCGCGCAGCCGCTGACCGTCTTTCGCCTCCGGCTGCGACCACGTCGCCCCTGCCGGTGATTGATTTCCCCTCGCCGCCGGACCATACAGGGGCGCCATGAGCCAGCACCAGAAGTCGATCGACATGTCGAAGAAGAAAGGCGGCGGATGGGTCGAAACCATCCTGACCGTGGTCTATGCGATCGCGATCGCCTTCGGCATCCGCACCGTCGCCTTCGAGCCGTTCAACATCCCGTCCGGCTCGATGATCCCGACGCTGCTGGTGGGCGACTACCTGTTCGTGTCGAAATTCTCCTACGGCTACAGCGCCCAGACGATCGCCTTCGGCCTGCCGCTGTTCGACGGCCGGATCCTGGGCAGCCCGCCGGCCCGCGGCGACGTCGCGGTGTTCCGCCTGCCGAAGGACACCTCGGTCGACTACGTCAAGCGCGTGATCGGCCTGCCGGGCGACCGGGTGCAGGTCAAGGAAGGGCGGCTGTACATCAACGGCCAGATGGTCGAGCGCCGCGAGATCGAGCCCTACGCCGCGACCACCGGCTTCGGCCAGCGCATCGTGCTGCACCAATACATCGAGACTCTGCCGGGGGCCGACGGCAACCCGCCGGTCGAGCACCGCATCCTCGAGATCAACGACAACCAGCCCTATGACGACACGCCGGA
Source organism: Inquilinus limosus (assembly GCF_002195995.1). GTDB lineage: Bacteria > Pseudomonadota > Alphaproteobacteria > DSM-16000 > Inquilinaceae > Inquilinus > Inquilinus limosus_C. Next base: position 90,928 of record NZ_NHON01000011.1, on the reverse strand, counting down.
ATACCAGGTGCCGGCGGGCCATTATTTCATGATGGGCGACAACCGCGACAACAGCCTGGATAGCCGCGCCGATGTCGGCTACGTGCCGGTCGAGAACTTCGTCGGCCGGGCCGAGTTCCTGTGGTTCAGCCTCGACGACGCCAGCTTCTGGCAGGTCTGGAAATGGCCGTTCGCACTCCGCTTCAGCCGCATGTTCACGGGGATCCACTGATCTCCGGCGGCACCGAGGGAGAGGGCCTCGACGCGTTCGCCCAGCGGCTCGGCCATGCCTTCCGCGAGCCGATGCTGCTGGTCGAGGCGCTGACGCATCCCAGCGTCAGCGGCCAGAGGCGGCGCGTCGCCAAGCACGGCTATGAGCGGCTGGAGTTCCTGGGCGACCGGGTGCTGGGCCTGGTCATCGCCGAATGGCTCTTGGAGCGCTTCCCGAAGGAGGCCGAGGGCGCCATCGCCAAGCGCCATGTCGCCCTGGTGCGGCGCGAGGCGCTGGTCGAGGTGGCCCAGGCGATCGGCCTCGGCCGCCATCTCGTGCTGTCGCCGGGCGAGGAGGTGGTGGGCCGCGAGAACCCGACCATCCTGGCCGATGCCTGCGAGGCGGTGATCGGCGCCCTGTACCGCGACGGCGGGCTGGCGGCGGCTGCCGCCTTCATCCGCCAGGGCTGGGCCGGCTTCATCGACCGCCACGCCGCCCCGCCGCAGGACCCGAAATCGGGGCTGCAGCAATGGGCGCTGGCCCGCGGCCTGCCGCTGCCGCGCTATGTCGAGGTGTCGCGCGGGGGCAGCGACCATCTGCCGGTGTTCGAGATCCGGGTCGAGATCGACGGCCAGCCCTCGGCCAGCGCCAGCGGCCCGTCCAAGCGGGTGGCGGAGCGTGAGGCCGCCGCCGCCCTTCTGCAAAGGCTTTCCCCATGACCGAAGACGCGACCCGCTGCGGGTTCGTCGCCCTGATCGGCGCCCCCAACGCCGGCAAATCGACCCTGCTCAACACCCTGGTCGGCACCAAGGTCGCCATCGTCTCGCCGAAGGTGCAGACCACGCGCAGCCGGGTGCTGGGCATCGCGACCGAGGGCCAGGCCCAGATCGTGTTCGTCGACACGCCCGGCATCTTCAAGCCGCGCCGCCGGCTGGACCGCGCCATGGTCGCCGCCGCCTGGGCCGGTGCGGCGGAGGGCGACCTGGTGCTGCTGCTGGTCGACGCCTCGCTGAAGGGCGTGCGCGAGGAGACCCGCGGCATCGTCGAGAAGCTGGCCGAGACCAAACGCCAGGCGATCCTGATCCTGAACAAGATCGACGCCGTGCGGCGCGAAGTGCTGCTGGCCCTGGCGTCCGACCTGAACGCGTCGGGCGTGTTCAGCGACACCTTCATGATCTCGGCCCTGACCGGCGACGGTGTCGACGACCTGCGCCGTGCCCTGGCCGACCGCTTGCCGGAAGGCCCCTGGCTGTTCCCGGAGGACCAGGTCTCCGACATGCCGATGCGCCTCCTCGCCGCCGAGATCACGCGTGAAAAACTGTTCCTGCGGCTGCAGCAGGAGCTGCCCTACGCAGTCGCGGTCGAGACCGAGAGCTGGGAGGAGCAGGAGGATGGCAGCGTCCGCATCTCCCAGATCATCTATGTCCAGCGCGACGGCCAGAAGGCGATCGTGCTCGGCCGCGGCGGCCAGATGATCAAGGCGGTCGGCACCGCCGCCCGGCTGGAGCTGGAGGAGATCACCGAGCAGCGGGTGCACCTCGCGCTGTTCGTGAAGGTGCGCGAGAACTGGCTTGACGACCCCGCCCGGTACTCGATCTGGGGGCTCGACTACGACGCGTAGACGGTGCGGCCGCGCTCATGCCACGACCGTCATGGCGAGGCCCGCAGGGGCGTGGCCATCCAGGGCCGCTCGCAATGGCCCTGGATGGCCACGTCGGCTTCGCCTCCTCGCCATGACGGTTTGAGGGGCGGGCGCTCGCATCCCTTGTTTGTTCCTGTTTCGTGCTATACGATCGGCATGAGCTCGAACGGGGCATGATGTGGACTGGCGCGACGACGGCATCGTCCTGACCGTCCGCCCGCATGGCGAGGCGGCGCTGATCACCGGCGTGCTCACCCGCGAGCACGGCCGTCATCTCGGCGTCGTGCACGGCCAGCGCCGGCGCGCCCAGCTGCCGCCCGGCACGCTGGTCTCGGCGCAATGGCGCGGCCGGCTGGCCGACCATCTCGGCACCTGGACGCTCGAGGTCGACCGCACCCCGGCCGCCGCGATCATGGACGAGCCGCTGCGCCTGCTGGCCCTGGTGTCGGCCTGCGCCGTGCTCGACGCCGCCCTGGCCGAGCGGCAGCCGCTGCCGGCGGTCTATGACGGCACGCTGGCCTTCCTCGACACCCTGACCACGCCGCACTGGGACGCCGCCTATGTGCAGTGGGAGGTCGGGCTGCTCGGCGTGCTCGGCTTCGGCCTCGACGTGTCGCGCTGCGCCGTCACCGGCAGCAACGACCATCTCGCCTTCATCAGCCCGAAGACGGGCAGGGCGGTCTCGCTCTCCGCCGCCGGGCCGTATCGCGACCGGCTGCTGCCGCTGCCCGGCTTCCTGATCGGGCGCGAGCCGGCGGTGCCCGCCGCGGTGGCCCAGGGGCTGGAGCTGACCGGCCATTTCGTCGACCGCCACCTCTTCGCCCAGGCCGGCCGCCCCCAGCCCGAGGCGCGGACCCGCTTTGTCGAGGCCTATCGCCGAAGCGCGCTTCGGCCGGCCGCACCGTTACGATAGACTAACGACCATGACCAGCACGCCTTCCGAGTCGATCCTGCCGGTGCCGCTGCACGATGCGCTGAGCACCCGTTATCTCAACTACGCGCTGTCGACCATCACCTCGCGCTCGCTGCCCGACGTCCGCGACGGGCTGAAGCCGGTGCATCGCCGGCTGCTCTACGCCATGCGGCAGCTGCGCCTGGCCTCGACCACGCCGCCGAAGAAATCGGCCCGCGTGGTCGGCGACGTCATCGGTCAGTACCACCCGCATGGCGACGCCTCGATCTACGACGCGCTGGTGCGCATGGCGCAGGACTTCGCCCAGCGCTATCCGCTGGTCGACGGCCAGGGCAATTTCGGCAATATCGACGGCGATAACGCCGCGGCGATGCGGTACACCGAGGCCCGGCTGACCGCCGTCGCCGAGGCGCTGCTGGAGGGCATCGACGACGACGCGGTCGATTTCCGCGAGACCTATGACGGCGAGGGGCGGGAGCCGGTGGTGCTGCCGGCCGCCTTCCCGAACCTGCTGGCCAATGGCAGCCAGGGCATCGCCGTCGGCATGGCGACCTCGATCCCGCCACACAATGTCGGCGAGATCTGCGACGCGCTGCAGATGCTGATCAAGCGGCCCGCGGCCACGGTCGACGACCTGCTGACCGTGGTCGCCGGGCCGGACTTCCCGACGGGCGGCGAGCTGGTCGAATCCGCCGCGGCGATCCGCGAGGCCTATGCCACCGGCCGCGGCGCCTTCCGGGTGCGGGCGCGCTGGGAGATCGAGAAGCAGCCGCTCGGCATGTACCAGATCGTGGTCACCGAGATCCCGTACCAGGTGCAGAAGTCGCGGCTGATCGAGAAGCTGGCCGAGATCGTCACCGCCAAGAAGCTGTCGACCTTGGAGGATGTGCGCGACGAATCGGCCGAGGATGTGCGCATCGTCCTGGTGCCGAAGAGCCGCAACGTCGAAGCCGACATGCTGATGGAGCAGCTGTTCCGGCTGACCGAACTGGAGAGCCGCTTCAGCCTGAACATGAATGTGCTGGACGCCACCAACGTCCCGCGCGTCATGGGGCTGAAGGATGTCTGCCGCGCCTTCCTCGACCACCGGCACGAGGTGCTGGAGCGGCGGTCGCGCCACCGCCTGGGCAAGATCGAGCGGCGGCTGGAGATCCTGGCCGGCTACCTGATCGTCTTCCTCGACCTCGACGAGGTGATCCGCATCATCCGCGAGGAGGACGAGCCGAAGCAGGGGCTGATGGCCCGCTTCACCCTGACCGAGCTGCAGGCCGACGCCATCCTCGACATGCGGCTGCGGTCCCTGCGCAAGCTCGAGGAGATGGAGATCCGGCGCGAGTTCGACGGGCTGTCGGGCGAGCGCGACGACCTGCTGGCGCTGCTGGCCGACGAAGGCAAGCGCTGGAAGTCGATCTCGAGCGAGATCGGCCAGATCCGCAAGAAGTTCGGCCAGGACACCGAGCTGGGCCGCCGCCGCACCAAGATCGGCGAGCCGCCCTCGGCCGTGGTGGTGTCGCTGGAGCCGCAGATCGAGCGCGAGCCGATCACCGTGTTCCTGTCGGAGAAGGGCTGGATCCGCGCCCTGCGCGGCCACGGCCTCGACCCGGGCGAAATCAAGTACAAGGATGGCGACGGCGAAGGCTTCGTGCTGCAGGCCGAGACCACCGACAAGATCCTGCTGTTCGGCAGCGACGGCCGCTTCTACACGCTCGGCGCCGACAAGCTGCCGCGCGGCCGCGGCTTCGGCGAGCCGGTGCGGATGATGGTCGACCTGGCCAACGACGCCGACATCGTCGCCCTGCTGGCCCATGTGCCAGGGCGCAAGCTGGTCCTGGCCTCGACCGACGGCCGCGGCTTCGTGGTGCCGGAAAGCGACGTGGTCGCCCAGACCCGGGCCGGCAAGCAGGTGCTGAACCTGAATGACGGCGCCAAGGCGGCGGTGTGCCGGCCGGTGACCGGCGACACCGTGGCGGTGGTCGGCACCAACCGGCGCCTGCTGTGCTTCCCGCTCAGCGAGCTGCCGGAGATGTCGCGCGGCAAGGGCGTGACGCTGCAGAAGTATCACGGCGCCGCGCTGTCCGACCTGACCGTGTTCAAGCGCGAGGAGGGGCTGATCTGGCAGATGGGCGGCGGCCGCACCCGCACCGAGCCGGAGATCCCGGTGACCGCCCGCGGCCGCACCGGCAACCTGCCGCCGCGCGGCTTCCCGCAGACCAACAAGTTCACGTGACCCGCTTCCCGCTCTTTCCTTGTCATGCCCGGGCTTGACCCGGGCATCCAGAAGGTCTCGACATCTTCTGGATTGCCGGGTCAAGCCCGGCAATGACATTAAGGGGCCGGAACTGGCCGGAGACCGGCCGAACGAGACGATTGGAGCCCTGACATGACCACCCGCACCCTTCCCCCGATGCTGTCTCTGTGGCGCACCGACGGCCAGTCGGGCCTGCTGCGCGCCGCCGTGCTGGTGGTGCTGGGCTCGGCGCTGATGGCGCTGTCGGCCAAGGTCCAGGTGCCGTTCATCCCGGTGCCGATGACGTTGCAGTCCGGCGTGGTGCTGCTGATCGGCGGCGCCTATGGCTGGCGCCTGGGCGGCCTGGCCATGCTGGCCTATCTGGCCGAAGGCCTCGTCGGCCTGCCGGTCTTCGCCGGCCTGGCCGCCGGCCCGGCCTATTTCGCCGGCCCGACCGCGGGCTACCTGGTCGGCTTCGTGGCCTCGGCCGCGCTGATGGGCCTGGCGGTGGAGCGCGGCTGGACCCGCAGCCTCGTGGGCATGGCCGCTGCCATCATCGTTGCCTCGGTGGTCCCCTTCGTCACCGGCGTGGCCTGGCTGGCGGTGCTGGTCGGCCCGGCGGCGGCGATCTCCGCCGGCCTGGTGCCGTTCATCCCGGCGGCGGCCCTCAAGGGCGCCCTGGCCGGCCTGCTGCTGGCCAAGTTCGACGGTCTGGCCCAGCGCCGCGGCTGACCGGGCCGGCTCAGCCCTCGCCGTCATTGCGGCGAGGAGGCGAAGCCGACGAAGCAATCCAGGGGCCGGTTCGCACTGCCCCTGGATTGCTTCGCTGCGCTCGCAATGACGGTGCTGGGAATTCTGGAGCGAGAGGTCGCGCAGAGGCGATCGCTGGATCGGACCTTTTTCCTTCCGAACAAGAACCTCCGTTGCGTCCGGGCCCTGAGTTTCATTAGATGACTGCGGCGCGGCGGCGAACGAATCCGCCGCCGCGTATTGTCGTGCCCGTCGAGGCGAAACAGGGGGGACTGCAAAGGATGAAGCGGCGGAATTTCATCGCGACCGCGGGGGTGGGCCTGGCGGCCGCGCCGCTGGCGGCGCCGGCGATCGCGCAGGACAAGCCGGAGATCAAGTGGCGCCTGGCGTCGAGCTTTCCGAAGTCGCTCGACACCATCTATGGCGGCGCCGACGTGCTGTCGAAGACGCTGTCGGACCTGACCGACGGCAAGTTCCAGATCCAGGTCTTCCCCTCGGGCGAACTGGTGCCCGGCCTGCAGGCGCTGGACGCCGCGCAGAACGGCACGGTCGAGGCGGCGCACACCGTCGCCTACTACTATGTCGGCAAGGACCCGACCTTCGCCATCGGCTCCTCGATCCCGTTCGGCCTGAACGCCCGGCAGCAGAACGCCTGGCTGTATCACGGCGGCGGCAACGATCTGCTGAACATTTTCTTCGCCAATTACGGCGTGGTCGGCTTCCCCGGTGGCAACACCGGCACCCAGATGGGCGGCTGGTTCCGCAACGAAGTCAAGTCGCTGGCCGACCTCAAGGGCCTGAAGATGCGCATTGCCGGCCTTGCCGGCCGCGTCGTGGAGAAGATCGGCGTGGTGCCGCAGCAGATCGCCGGCGGCGACATCTACCCGGCGCTGGAGCGCGGCACGATCGACGCCACCGAATGGGTCGGCCCGTATGATGACGAGAAGCTCGGCTTCTACCAGGTCGCCAAGTTCTACTACTACCCGGCCTTCTGGGAAGGCGGCCCGACCGTGCACTTCCTGTTCAACAAGGAGAAGTACGAGGCGCTGCCCGACGGCTACAAGAAGGCGCTTGCCGCGGCCACCGAGGTCGCCAACTTCAACATGCTGGCGCTGTACGACGTGAAGAACATCGCGGCGATCCGCAGCCTGGTCGGCAAGGGCGTGCAGCTGCGCCCGCTGCCGCGCGACGTGCTGGACGCGGCCTATACCGAGTCCTTCAAGCTCTATGACGAGCTGTCGGCCTCCAACGCCAACTGGAAGGCGATCTACGAGCCGTGGAAGAAGTTCCGCGGCGAGGCCTATCAGTGGTTCCGCGTCGCCGAATACACCTATGACAGCTACGTCTACGCCCAGCAGGCGGCCGGGAAGTAACCCGACCCTCCGCTGAACGGAAAAGGGCCGGTCCTTGGCGGGACCGGCCCTTTTGCTATTTGAAGTCCGGCGGCGGCAGCGGGTCGCCGGGCTGCGCCGGGGCCGGCGCGGGCTGGCCGCCCGGCGCGGGCGGAGCCCCAAAATCCGGCGCCGGCGGTGCGCCGAAATCGGGCGCGGCCGGCGTGCCGAACGGGTTGGCGCCGTCGACGCCCGGCATCGGCACGTCGATGTGGATGCTCGCGGGATCGACCTCGACCTGGCCCGCCTTGTAATGGGTCACCAGCCCCGGGAAGGCGATGACGATCGCGACCATCAGGACCTGGATCACCACGAAGGGGATCGCCCCCCGGTAGATCTGGCCGGTCGTCACCGGCGCGATGGTCTTTCCCGTCACCTTGTCGCGATAGGCCCGGGTCGGCGCCACCGAGCGCAGGTAGAACAGCGAGAAGCCGAAGGGCGGATGCATGAAGGAGGTCTGCATGTTGACCGCCAGCAGCACGCCGAACCAGACCAGGTCGATGCCCTGGCTAGCCGCCACCGGGCCCAGCAGCGGCACGATGATGAAGGCCAGCTCGAAATAATCGAGGAAGAAGGCCAGGAAGAAGACCAGGATGTTGGCGACGATCAGGAAGCCGATCACGCCGCCCGGCACCGAGGTCATCAGGTGCTCGACCCAGACATGGCCGTTGAGGCCGTAGAAGGTCAGCGAGAAGACGCGGGCGCCCAGCAGGATGAACAGCACGAAAGCCGACAGCTTGGTGGTGGTGTCCAGCGCCTGGCGGATCATCGTCATGTTCAGACGGCGATTGATCGCCGCCAGGATCAGCGAGCCGACCGCGCCCATGGCGCCGCCCTCGGTCGGCGTGGCGATGCCGAGGAAGATGGTGCCCAGCACCAGGAAGATCAGCACCAGCGGGGGGATCAGCGAGGTCACCACCTTGCCGGCCAGGGCCAGGCCGCGCAGGGTGCGGGCCTCGCGCGGCAGGGCCGGGGCGCTGTCCGGCCGGATGATCGACATGATCAGGATGTAGCCGGCATAGAGGCCGGTCAGCACCAGCCCGGGCAGCAGCGCGCCCTGATACATGTCGCCGACCGAGCGGCCGAGCTGGTCCGCCATGATGATCAGCACCAGGCTGGGCGGGATGATCTGCGCCAGCGTGCCGGAGGCGGCGATGACGCCCGAGGCCAGCGACCGGTCATAGCCGTAGCGGAGCATGATCGGCAGCGAGATCAGCCCCATGGAGATCACCGAGGCCGCGACCACGCCGGTGGTGGCGGCCAGCAGCGCGCCGACGAAGATCACCGCATAGGCCAGGCCGCCGCGGACCGGGCCGAACAGCTGGCCGATCGTGTCCAGCAGGTCCTCGGCCATGCCGCTGCGTTCGAGGATCAGCCCCATGAAGGTGAAGAACGGCACGGCCAGCAGCGTCTCGTTCGACATCTGCTGGTAGAACCGGTCGGGGATAGCGCCGATCAGGTTGAACTGCAGCACGCCGAGCTCCACCCCGATCAGGTAGAAGACGAAGCCGACGGCGGCGAGGGAGAAGGCGACCGAGTAGCCGAGCAGGAGCACGACCACCAGGGCGGCGAACATGAGCGGCGCCATGTTCTCGATCAGGAACTGCGTCATCCGGGCAGGCCTTCAGGAACCGGTGGGGCGGGTCAGAGCGGATCGGCTTCGTGATCGTGCGCCGGCACGATGTCGGGGATCCGCCCCGACAGGATCGCCAGCCGCTTGATCAGCTCCGACAGGCCCTGCAGCGCCAGCAGGGCGAATCCGGCCGGGATCAGCGCCCAGACCGGCCAGCGGATCAGCCCGCCGGCATCGCCCGAGGTCTCGCCGCTGGCGAATTTGTCGACCACCACCGGCCAGGAGATCAGGATGGCGACGACGCAGAAGGGCAGCAGGAAGAACAGGGTGCCGAACACCTCGATCCAGATCTGGGTGCGGCGCGAGCAGCGGCCGTACAGGATGTCGACCTTGACGTGCTCGCCCTTCAGCAGGGTGTAGCCCGCGGCCAGCAGGAACACCGCCGAGAACAGGTACCATTGCAGCTCCAGCCAGGCGTTGGAGCTGACCGAGAAGGCCTTCCGCAGGATGGCGTTGCCGGCGCTGACCAGGATCGCGACCAGGACGAGCCACGACACGGCCCGTCCGATCCAGCCGTTCACGGCGTCGATGGCGCGGCTGGCGCCCAGCAATGCTCCCATGGAACCTCCCCCGGTTTCTTGTCTCTTCGTGCGCAGCGCATTGGATCGGTGCAATTCGCTGTTGCGAAATATCAGCTTTCGCCCGCGAGACCAACCGACGATTGGGGCCTTATCCGGATGTCTGACCGTACGGCTTCTTCGCTCGTGAGCCCCTCCATTCCCACGCCGTCATTGCGAGGAGGCGAAGCCGACGAAGCAATCCAGGGGCCGGTGCAAGCGGCCCCTGGATTGCTTCGCTGCGCTTGCAATGACGGTGGGGAAGAAGGCGGGCTCAGCCGTCCTGGTCAAGCGTCGTCCAGCCGCTGTCGGTGAGGGCCTCGAGCGGCTGGAAACGCGCCTTGTAGGCCATCTTGTGGCTCTGCGCGATCCAGTAGCCGAGATAGACGTGGTCGAGGCCGGTCTGCCGGGCCTCCTCCACCAGGGCCAGGATCACATACGTGCCCAGGCTGCGCTGCGGCACGTCGGGATCGTAGAAGCTGTAGACGGCGGATAGCCCGTCCTCCAGCACGTCGACCAGCGCGGCGGCGCGCAGGGTGCCGGCCGGGTCGCGGAACTCGATCAGCGCGGCGCTGCCGCTGCCTTCCTCGATCATGCTGCCGTAATCGGCCCGCGACATCCGCGCCATGTCGCTGTCGCCATGGCGATGCCGCTGGTAGCGGAGGAACAGGGCGAACTGCTCGTCGGTGCCGATCGGCAGCACCGACCGGCGGCTGAGGTCGAGATTGGCGGCCCAGGCCCGGCGCATGCTGCGGCCGGCGGTAAAGCGCGCCACCGGGATGCGCACCGGAACGCAGGCGCGGCAGCCAGGGCAGACCGGGCGGTAGACGATGTCGTGGCTGCGCCGGAACCCGGCCTGCGACAGGGTGGTGTTCAGCGATCGCGCGTCGCCGCCGTTCAGCCGGGTGAACAGCTTGCGCTCGACACGGCCGGGAATATAGGGGCAGGGCAGGGGGCCCGACCGGTAGAAATGCTGCAGACGACCAAGCTTGCCGTCGATGACGGACATCAAAGGCTCCTGGGCCGAGGCACTGACCTCATCCCCATACTGCACCACAGTGACGGATCGCGGGCAAGCGACTCGGACGCCGGATCGCCATGCCGGGGTATGCGGCCGGATCTATCGCGGCTTCATGTCAGCCGCAGAATCGCGTCGACCGTGTCGGCGACCGGCCGGCGGGTGTCGATCTCGTGATCGGCGGACTGGCGCAGCAGCGGCTCGACCAGCGCCACCAGCCCGGCCGCCCTGCGCCGCTCCTCCCCGGTCCGGCCATAGCCGTCGGCGCGGGCCGCCATCCGCTCCAGCAGCGTCTCCACCGGGGCGGAGAGCAGGATCACCAGGTCGATCCGCGGCAGGAACCGGCCCATGGTCTCGGAGGTGCCGCTGAGGAACAGCGTGCGGTCGCGCGGCGCGGCCAGCAGCGCGTCCAGCCGGTCCTCCCGCCACACCCAGTCCTTGCCCTCGCCCGGCGTCAGGTCATCCCCGGGGGCGGCATCGACCCATTCCGACCATTCCGGCGTGTCGAGGTCGCGGGTGTCGTGGCCGCGCGCCGCCAGCTCGCGGATCACGGCGGTCTTCCCGCTCCCGGACATGCCGGTGATCAGGACGGCCTTCATGCGCTTCCCCCTCCGGGCGGGTCGCCCGGTCAGGCGCCGACGTCGCTCAGCAGCTTGGCCGGATAGCCCGATTCCATCAGCTTGCCGATGATGACATCGACATGGGCGCGGTCGCGGGTCTCGACCACCACGTCGATATCGGCGCGCTTCACCGGGATCTGGAAGAACAGCCGCTGGTGGTAGGTCTCGATGATGTTGCCGCCGGTGGCGCCGATGATGCCGGCGATGGTGCTCAGCACCCCCGGCACGTCCTCGATCTCGATGCGCAACCGGGCGATCTGGCCGTTGCGCACCAGGCCGCGCATCAGGATCGAGGCCAGGATGCGCGGGTCGATGTTGCCGCCGCAGACGACGACGCCGACCTTGCGCCCGGCGAAGCGCTCCGGATGGGCCAGGATGCCGGCGATGCCGGCGGCGCCCGCGCCCTCGGCGACCAGCTTCTGCTGGGTCATCAGCTGGTGCACGCCCTGCTCCAGCACCGTCTCCTCGACCGTGACGATGTCGTCGACCAGCGCCGCGATGATCTGCCGGGTCAGCACGCCCGGGCTCTTCACCGCGATGCCCTCGGCGATGGTGGCGCCGCCATAGACGCCGGTGCGGCCGGCCACCGCGTCGCTCATCGAGGCGTAGAGCGCGGCTTCGACCCCGGTGATCCGGATCTTGGGGTTGATCGACCGCGCCGCGATGGCGATGCCGGAGATCAGCCCGCCGCCGCCGATCGGCACCACCAGGTCGTCCAGGTCCGGCACGTCGGCCAGGATCTCCAGCCCGGCGGTGCCCTGGCCGGCGACGATGTACGGGTCGTCATAGGGGTGGATCAGGGTCAGCCCGTCCGAATCGACCAGCTTGCGGGCATGGCCCATGCTGTCGTCCAGGGTCTGGCCCACCAGCACCACCTTGGCGCCGTAGCCCTCGGTCTTCGCCACCTTGGTGAAGGGGGTGAAGGTCGGCATCACGATGGTCGACGGGATGCCCAGGCGGGTGGCGTGGTAGGCGACGCCCTGGGCGTGGTTGCCGGCCGACATGGCGACGACGCCGCGCCGGCGCTGCGCCTTGTCGAGCGAGCGCAGCTTGTTGTAGGCGCCGCGGTCCTTGAACGACCCGGTGCGCTGCAGCGTCTCGAGCTTCAGGTGCAGCTCGCAACCGAGGATGCCGGACAGCTGGGGCGCCGGGATCATCGGCGTGCGGGCCACCTGGCCCTCCAGGGCCGCGGCGGCGGCGTGGATGTCGTCGATGGTGACCGGCAGCGGGGCGGTGCTCATCTGGGGTTTGTCCCGTTATTGGCGCGGCTGCAGGGTCGTCAGCGACTCCCCGGCGGCGGCGAGATCAGCCTCGCCACCCTGCAACGTCAAGTATCTTCCGTCTCGCCAATCCGCGACCAGGTCGCCCCAATGCGGCGACAGCGGGTTGCCTGACTGGCCGGTGGCGATCATGAAGCGCGACCGGCCGCGGTCGGCCAGGTCGTAGACGGCGCGGTAGCCGGCGCCATGGGTGTGGGCGAAGGGCGCGTCGGGATCGGTGATCGTGGTGGCGCCGCGATTCAGGGTATAGGGCCCGCCATCGGTCGGGGTCGCCAGCGAGATCAGCCCGCCGACCACCGGCACGCGCGACAGCACCTGCGCCTCCAGCGGCGCGACATGCTCCGACCCCCAGCGCCAGGCAGCCATGTCGGCGCCGTGGCGCTGCGCCAGCGCGTCCAGCGCCTCGCCCAGGGTCCGGCGCAGCAGGGCCGAGCAGTCGGCCGGCGGGGCCGAGGCCTTGGCGTCGCCGCACCAGGACGGGTCGCGGTTCAGGATCGTCGCCAGGATCGTCGGGTGCAGCCCGAAATAATCCTCGGCCAAGGGGCCGAGCGGCGGGTCGAACACGGCATGGGCGAAGCGCCACAGCCATTCCATGTAGAGCAGCGGCTCCGGCCGGTTGCGGTCCATCCGCAGGTTCCAGCCGCGCAACAGCGCCAGGGCCTTGGCCATGCGGTCGTCCGCAGGATCGATGACGGTCATCAGCGGCAGCAGCTCGCGCGCCTCGGTGGTCAGCGTGTCGGCCTGCATCGCCTGGCTGCGCGCCATCGTGTTCGGCCCCTCGGCGTCCAGCATCTCGACGATGCGGCGGGCGCGGTACGGCTCGTCATAGCCGTCGCCGAGATAGTGGGGATAGCCCGGCCCGACCGGGGCGTTGTTGGCGTTGGCGATGGCGGCGCCGGGCGGGTTCAGGGCCTGGGGCAACTCCTCGAACGGGATCAGGCCGGTCCAGTCCTGGGCGCCCGAGGCGCCGTCCGCCGGCAGCTTGCCGTCGCCGGAGCGGCGGATCGGGATCGCGCCGGGGACGACGAAGCCGATATTCCCGTCGCCATCGGCATAGGCCATGTTCTGGATCGGGGCGCGGAACAGCCGCATCGCCGCCAGGAACTCCGGCCAGTCGCCGGCGCGGTTCAGCCGGTACAGCGCGTCGGCGCTGGTGTCGCCGGGGGCCAGCGCGGTGAAGGCCAGGGCGGCGACCTTGCCGTCGCCCGCCAGCTTCGCCATGTCGGGGTCGAGGTCGGACAGCACCGGCCCGTGCCGAGTGCTGCGGATCGTCAGCGTCACCGGGTCGCCGCCGGACACGCCGATGGTCTCGGTCCGGGTCTCGAAGGCGGCGCTGCCGTCCGGGGTGCGGTAGCGGCCCGGGTCGGCCGGGTCCACCGTCTCCAGGAACAGGTCCTGCACATCGGCGCCGGTGGTGGTGAAGCCCCAGGCGATGCGGCGGTTCTGGCCCAAAATGGTCAGCGGCACGCCGGGCACGGTGGCGCCGGCGACCGACAGCGTCGGCGTCTCGATCCGCGCCAGGTACCACAGGATCGGCGCGCTCAGCCCCAGATGCGGGTCGTTGGCCAGGATCGGCGCGCCGGTGTCGGTGCGGCTGGGGCCGACCACCCATTCGTTCGACGCCGTGCGGGGGCCAAGCGGCGGCGGCAGCGCCTGGACCAGGGCGGTCAGCATCGGCGCGGCTCGGTCGAGGGCGGCGAGGGTGGAGGGCGTGAGCGTGCCGAGATCCGGGAACAGGGTGCGGGCGCGGTCCGGCCCCAGCCGGGCGATCACCTGGGCGCGCAGGATCTCGTCGCGATAGTTCGCCGACAGCTGCAGCGCCATCAGCTTGCTCCAGACCAGCGTGTCGGCCGGCCGCCACGGCTCGGGCCGGCTGCCGAGGAGATAGAACTCGGGCGGCAGCGCGCCCGGATGGCCGTCGATCCAGGCATTGACGCCCGCGGCGTAGCGGTCGAGCGCCGCTCGCATCTCCGGCGGCTGGGCGGCGACGTCGGCCTCGGCCAGGCGGTAGAAGCCCAGCGTCCGCATCAGCTTGTCGAATTTCAGCCCGCCGGTGCCGATCAGCTCGGACAGCCGGCCGGCGCCGATCCGGCGCTGCAGCTCCATCTGCCACAGCCGGTCCTGGGCGTGCAGCCAGCCGAGGGCGAAATAGGCGTCGCCGTCGCTCTGGGCAAAGATCGTCGGGACGCCGTGACCGTCACGGTAGATCCGCACCGGGCCGGACAGGCCGTCGAGCGCGACGGTGCCTGATTCGGCGGGCACCCCGGTGCGCAGCCACCACAGGCCGCCGCCGGCCAGCACCACGAGCAGCAGCAGGAGGCAGGCCAGCGCGATCGCGCCGCGGCGAAGCCATCTCATCGATCACGTCTCCAGGCCGCCCAGGATCGGTCATGGCGGTGTGGTGTTATAATAATCTGTCCGATTCGGCGCGAGGCGCCATGGAGGCGCAGGGTCGGGCCGCGGCGCCGGATGCGCTTCGGTCTATTTTCGCGGGGGGCTAGCCAAGCGGCCGGCCTTGCCCGGATGATATCGAGGTGCCGCGCGTCCGGCGGCGGCCCAGCGTTCCAGGAGCGTTCGATGGAGTCCTTCGCCGACGCCCTCGCCATGGTCACCGCCCTCCGGCCGGAGGAGCCGGTCTACTGCCTGCGGCCCCGGGTGCTGCGGGACTCGGCGGCGGAATTCCAGCGCCAGTTCCCCGGCACGGTGATGTACGCGGTCAAGTGCAACGACCATCCGGCGGTGCTGGCCGGGCTGCATGCCGGCGGCCTGCGCCATTTCGACGTCGCCTCGCTGAGCGAGATCGAGGCCGTGGCGGCGCTGCCCGAGGCCGTGTCGCACTACATGCACCCGGTGAAGAACCGGCAGGCGGTCGAACTGGCCTATCACCGCTTCGGTATCCGCACCTACGCGCTGGACCA
Organism: Inquilinus limosus; assembly: GCF_002195995.1. Lineage (GTDB taxonomy): Bacteria > Pseudomonadota > Alphaproteobacteria > DSM-16000 > Inquilinaceae > Inquilinus > Inquilinus limosus_C. Next base: position 75,789 of record NZ_NHON01000011.1, on the reverse strand, counting down.
TGAGGAGGAGCTGGACAAGATCCTGGCCGTGACCGGCGGGGCGCGCGACCTGACGCTGGTGCTGCGGGTCGACATGCCGCGCTTCGATTCGGTCTGCGACCTCAGCGGCAAGTTCGGCGCCGAGGTCGAGGCCGCGCCGGGGCTGCTGCGCCGCATCGCCGCCACCGGCAACCGCGCCGGGCTGACCTTCCATGTCGGGTCGCAATGCCTCGATCCCGGCGCCTATGAGAGCGCGCTGACGATCTGCGCCGGCATCCTGGCCAGGGCCGGGGTCGGCGCGCCGGTGATCGATGTCGGCGGCGGCTTCCCGGCCGCCTATGTCGGCACCGCGGCGCCGCCGCTCTCCGCCTTCGTCGCCGCGATCCGCGCCGGGCTGGCCCGGCTGCCGGCCGATCCCGGCCGTGCCGTGTTCTGCGAGCCCGGCCGGGCCCTGGTGGCCGAGGCCTGTTCGTTGGTGGTGAAGGTCGAGTTCCGGCGCGGCCACCGCCTGTACCTGAACGACGGCGCCTATGGCAGCCTGGCCGACATGAAGCTGTTCCGCACCGTCTATCCGGTGCGCCTGCTGCGGCCGGGCGGGGCGGGCGGGAAGCCGGCCAGCTTCGCCCTGTTCGGCCCGACCTGCGACAGCTATGACAGCCTGCCCGGCACCTCGCCGCTGCCGGAGGATGTGCACGAGGGCGACTGGATCGAGTTCGGCCAGATCGGCGCCTATTCCAACGTGCTGCAGACCCGGTTCAACGGCTTCGAGGCCCGGCGCTTCGTCGCGGTCGAGGACGGCGCGCTGCGCCCGGCCGCCGCTCAGGCGGCCTGAGAGGGATCCCCCAAGGATGGAACCAGTCGAGCATCAGTTCCTCGGGCTCGGCCTGGGCGGCTTCCACCGCCTGGCCTATGTCTCCTGGGGCTCGGACCGCACGCAGCCGCCGGTGCTGTGCGTGCACGGGCTGACCCGCAACGGCCGGGACTTCGACATGCTGGCCGCGGACTTGGCCTGGTCGGGCCGGATGGTGGTCTGCCCCGACGTGGTCGGGCGCGGCCGCAGCGGCTGGATCGCCAACCCGGCGCTGTACGGCTATCCGCAGTATCTCGGCGACGCGGCGGCGCTGATCGCCCGGCTCGACGCGGCGGAGGTCGACTGGGTCGGCACCTCGATGGGCGGGCTGATCGGCATGATGCTGGCGGCCCAGCCGAACACGCCGATCCGCCGGCTGGTGCTGAACGACGTCGGGCCGTTCATCCCGCAGGCGGCGTTGATGAGAATCGGATCCTATGTTGGCCAGGACCCGGCCTTCGCCGATCTCGCCGGGCTCGAGGCCTATCTGCGGCGGGTGCACGCGCCCTTCGGGCCGCTGACCGACGGGCAATGGCGGCACTTGGCCGAGCACAGCGCCCGGCGGCGGGCGGACGGCACGCTGGGCCTGGCCTACGACCCCGGCATCGCCGCGGCCTTCGCCGGCCCGCTGGCGGATGTCGACCTGTGGATGGTGTGGGACCAGATCCGCTGCCCGGTGCTGGTGATCCGCGGCGCGGAGTCGGACCTGCTGGCCGCCGAGACGGCCGAGCGGATGGCGGCGCGGCCGGACACCATGCTGCTGACCATCCCCGGCTGCGGCCACGCCCCGGCGCTGATGGTGGGCGACCAGACCGGCCCGATCCGCGACTGGCTGGCGGCGGCCTGAGGCGGCGCCGGCGCGGTCCTGTTTGACTATTTGTTCTGTTTTTGTTCCAATTCGGCATGGTGATGTCGGTGCCGAGATTGTGTCTGGATCAACTCGGTTGTCTCAGAACAGCAACCCCTCGCCGTCATTGCGAGGAGGCGAAACCGACGAAGCAATCCAGGGGCCGGTTCGCACTGGCCTCCGGATTGCTTCGCTGCGCTTGCAATGACGGTGTTGGGAACTTCGAAAGAGCCTCGCTGAGGCGAGGGTCACCCCAGCAGCACCGCCGCGTCGACGGCGCCGTAGGTCAGCACGCCCGCGGCGCCGGCGCGCTTGAACGCGGTCAGCACCTCGATCAGCGCCTTGTCGTAGTCCAGCCAGCCATTCTGCGCCGCAGCCTTCATCATCGCGTATTCGCCGCTGACCTGATAGGCGAGGACCGGCACGCCGAAGCCGTCGCGCACCCGGCGGATGATGTCGAGATAGGGCAGGCCGGGCTTGACCATCACCATGTCGGCGCCCTCCCGCAGGTCCAGCTCGACCTCGCGCATCGCCTCGTCGCTGTTGCCGAAATCCATCTGGTAGGTCTTCTTGTCGCCGACCAGCACGCCGGTCGACCCGACCGCATCGCGGAACGGGCCGTAGAAGGCCGAGGCGTATTTCGCCGAATAGGCCATGATCTTGACGTCCTGCCGGCCGGCGCCGTCCAGCCCGGCGCGGATCGCGCCGATGCGGCCGTCCATCATGTCCGACGGCGCCACGATGTCGGCCCCGGCCTCGGCCTGGACCACGGCCTGGCGCACCAGGATCTCGATCGTCTCGTCGTTCAGGATCCGGCCGTCGCGGATCACGCCGTCATGGCCGTGGCTGGTGAACGGGTCGAGGGCGACGTCGACGACGATGCCCAAATCCGGCACCGCCGCCTTGATCGCGGAGACGGCGCGGCACACCAGGTTGCCGGCCCGGCACGCCTCGGCCCCGTCCTCGCTGCGCAGGGCGCGGTCGATCATCGGGAAGATCGCCACGGCCGGGATGCCCAGGTCGCGGGCGCGGCGGCAGGCCTCCACGGCGCTGGCCAGATCGTGCCGCTCGACCCCCGGCAACGATTCGACCGGCTGCCGGCGGTCGCCCTCGACCACGAAGATCGGCCAGATCAGGTCGGACGGGCTCAGGCGATGCTCCGCCACCAGCTCGCGGATCCAGCCGTCGGTGCGCAGGCGGCGCATGCGGGTGGTCGGGTAGGCACCGGGGAAGGGCAGGCGGGACATCGTGACACTCAACGACGAGGATGGCGCGCGCACTCTAGGACGGAGCTCGGGCCGGAAACAACACGGTGCGGCGGCCCGCCACGGATCGCTGTCTCCGCAAAGGGAACGGTGCTTGCGTGGAGAGGGTTGATAAAGACCGACGATGGGATCAAAAATGTCCTTTGTCGCAACCGAGAGCATCGATCTAGCGCGAATTCGTCCTGAATGCGGTGCAAATTGCAGTGAACTCCTGTGCTGCTCACAACACTTTCGTTTTGGATGATTTTGTCTAAAGTGGCTTTGCCGGTGGTAGAACGACGGTCTAGATAGTACAAAGCGCCAGTGGGTCGGAGGTCTGAATGCATCATCCCTATTACCGCATGACCGCACTCATTGAGCGGCTCCATCGCTGCTTTCTGGATGTGGTGAAGGTGGAGTTGGACCGTTTTGGCGTCCAGGACATCAATAACGTGCAGAGTTTGATTCTGTACAATATCGGCATGGACGAGCTGACCATCGGCGAGTTGACCGCCCGTGGCTACTATCTGGGCTCGAACGTCTCGTACAACGTCAAGAAGATGGTCGAGAACGGTTACCTGGCGCAGGAGCGGTCGCAACATGACCGGCGCTCCACCCGGGTCCGTCTGACCAGCAAGGGCCAGGCGCTGCGGTCCAAGCTCGAGATCATGTTCAGCCGCCAGGCGGATTCGCTGGAGGGGACGGGGCTGCGCGTCGGCGACGTCGAGACGCTGAACGGCACGCTGCGGCGGCTCGAGGGCTTCTGGTCCGGCAACCTCGCCTACAGTACCGACCAGCCTGTGACCAGCGCGGCCTGAGGCGGCCTCGCCGGCACGAAAAAGGCGCGTCCCCCAGGGGCGCGCCTTTTCGTTTGCCCGGCTGATGCCGGGTCGGCTTAGAAAGCCGCCAGGCCGGTCTGGGCCCGGCCCAGGATCAGGGCGTGCACGTCATGCGTGCCCTCATAGGTGTTGACCGCCTCCAGATTCATCACGTGGCGGATCACGTTGAACTCGTCGGCGATGCCGTTGCCGCCGAGCATGTCGCGGGCCTGGCGGGCGATGTCCAGCGACTTGCCGCAGTTGTTGCGCTTCATCAGGCTGATCGCCTCCGGCGCCGCCTTGCCCTCGTCCTTGAGCTGACCCAGGCGATGCGCCGAGATCAGGCCGAGGGTGATCTCGGTCTGCATGTCGGCCAGCTTCTTCTGGATCAGCTGGGTGGCGGCGAGGGGGCGGCCGAACATCTTGCGGTCCAGCGTGTACTGCCGGGCGGTGTGCCAGCAGAACTCGGCCGCGCCGACGGCGCCCCAGGCGATGCCGTAGCGGGCGTTGTTCAGGCAGCCGAACGGGCCCTTCAGCCCCTTGACGTTGGGCAGCAGGTTCGCCTCGGGGACGAACACCTCGTCCATCACGATCTCGCCGGTGGTCGAGGCGCGCAGCGAGAACTTGCCCTCGATCTTCGGCGAGGACAGGCCCTTCATGCCGCGCTCCAGGATGAAGCCGCGGATCTCGCCGCTGTCATCCTTGGCCCAGACCACGAACACGTCCGCGATCGGCGAATTGGTGATCCACATCTTGGCGCCGGACAGGCTGTAGCCGCCGGCGACGCTGCGCGCCCGGGTCTTCATCGAGCCGGGGTCGGAGCCGGCGTCGGGCTCGGTCAGGCCGAAGCAGCCGACCAGCTCGCCGGTGGCCAGGCGGGGCAGGTACTTCTGGCGTTGCTCCTCGGTGCCGTAGGCATGGATCGGGTGCATCACCAGGCTCGACTGCACCGACATGGCGGAGCGGTAGCCGCTGTCGACGCGCTCGACCTCGCGCGCGATCAGGCCGTAGCAGACATAGTTCACGCCGGCGCAGCCATAGCCGTCGATGGTCGAGCCGAGGAAGCCGAGCTCGCCCATCTCGGTCATGATCTCGCGGTGGAAGACCTCGTGCCGGTTCGCCTCGAGCACGCGCGGCTGCAGCTTCTCCTGGCAATAGGCGCGCGCCGCGTCGCGCACCATGCGCTCCTCCTCGGTCAGCAGCTCCTCGAGCAGGAGCGGATCCTCCCAGTGGAAGGCGGCGCGGCCGGTCTGCGCCGGCTTGGCGGCCGCGGCGGCGGCGGAGGAAGTCATGGGCGAACTCCGGAACTGTCTTAAAACGGTGGCGCATAACAGCACAGGGGCCGGGACGCCGCCAGCCCAAGCCCGCATGGCTCACGCTGCAGCGTCCCGGCCCCCGAGGCGGCGGTGATCAGGCGCGCCGGGCCTTGCCCGCGTCGGTGCGGGCCTTGCCCAGACCGATCTTCTTGGCGAAGGCAGAGCGCTGTTCCGCATAGTTCGGCGCGACCATCGGGTAGTCCGCCGGCAGGCCCCACTTCGTCCGGTACTCCTCCGGCGACAGGTTGTAGGTCGTCCGCAGGTGCCGTTTCAGCATCTTCAGCTTCTTCCCGTCCTCCAGGCAGACGATGTAGTCCGGCTGGATCGACCGCCGGATCGGCACCGCGGGCTTGGCCGGAACCGCCGCCGCCGCCGCCGCCGGCGCGGAGCCGATGTTCCGCAGCGCGTCATGAATGGCCTGGATCACGCTCCCGAGCTGATCGGTCGGGACCGTGTTACGGGAAATATAGGACGTCACGATCTGGGTCGTCATCTGGATCAGATCGTCGTTGCCGCGTCCGCTGGTGCTTGCTTCATCCTCCATTGTTCAATTCCTTTTCTTTGTGTCGTCAACAGCGACAACGAGGTCGCATTTGATATCGCGCATGTCAACGGTAATGGGAAAAATACCTTATAATCTGCAACCGCAAACTGCGGCCGGGACCGGCCGGCACGCCGCGCACAATTGAGCCATGTTCTAGCTCACCCTCCAATGCAAAATATGCGAAGGTCGCCCGCTTCCCCTCTGACCGGACCATCATGACCGACGCCACGAAGACCGTCGCCCTCGCCGCCGACCATGCCGGATATGCCCTCAAGGACCAGCTCCGCGCGGCGATCGAGGAGCAGGGGCTGGCCGTTCTCGACCTCGGCACCAACGGTCCGGATCGGGTCGACTATCCCGACTACGGCCATGCCATGGCGCAGGCGATCCGGGACGGGCGGGCGACGCGCGGCGTCCTGGTCTGTGGCACCGGCATCGGCATCTCGATCGCCGCCAACCGCCATCGCGGAATCCGTGCGGCGCTGTGCCATGACGTCACCACCGCCCGGCTGTGCCGCCAGCACAACGACGCCAACGTGCTCGCGCTCGGCGCCCGAATCATCGGCTTCGAGACGGCCCGGGATTGCCTTGCCGTGTTCCTGTCCACCGATTACGAAGGCGGACGCCACGGCGACCGCATCGCCAAGATCGACGTGCCGAACGCCTGACCCAGGATGACCGCCCCATGAGCTCCGCCGACACCGCCGCCTCCCTCTTCACCGCCCGTCTGGACGACACCGACCCGGCCGTGCTGCGCGGCATCCGGGACGAGTTGAAGCGCCAGCAGACGCAGATCGAGCTGATCGCCAGCGAGAACATCGTCTCCCGCGCCGTGCTCGAGGCCCAGGGCTCGGTCCTGACCAACAAATATGCCGAGGGCTATCCGAACCGGCGCTACTACGGCGGCTGCGAATATGTCGACGTGGTCGAGCAGCTGGCGATCGAGCGCGCCTGCAAGCTGTTCGACTGCGTCTTCGCCAACGTCCAGCCGCATTCCGGGGCCCAGGCCAACCAGGCGGTGTTCTTCGCCCTGCTGCAGCCGGGCGACACCGTGCTGGGTCTGTCGCTGGCGGCCGGCGGCCACCTGACCCATGGCGCGCCCCCGAACCAGTCGGGCAAGTGGTTCAACGCGGTGCAGTACGGCGTCCGCCAGGACGATGCGCGGATCGACTATGACGAGCTGCAGCGCCTGGCCACCGAGCACAAGCCGAAGCTGATCATCGCCGGCGGCTCGGCCTATCCGCGGATCATCGATTTCGCCCGCTTCCGCCAGATCGCGGATTCGGTCGGCGCCTATCTGATGGTCGACATGGCGCATTTCGCCGGGCTGGTCGCCGGCGGCGTCCACCCCAGCCCGCTGCCGCACGCCCATATCGTCACCACCACCACCCACAAGACCCTGCGCGGCCCGCGCGGCGGCATGGTGCTGTCGAACGACCCGGAGATCGGCAAGAAGATCAACTCCTCGGTCTTCCCGGGGCTGCAGGGCGGTCCGCTGATGCATGTCATCGCTGCCAAGGCGGTGGCCTTCGGCGAGGCGCTGCGGCCGGAGTTCAAGACGTACGCCCAGGCGGTGGTCGACAATGCCAAGGCGCTGGCCGAGACCGTGCGCGCCGGCGGGCTGGACATCGTCTCCGGCGGCACCGACACGCATCTGATGCTGGTCGACCTGCGGCCGAAGAAGCTGACCGGCAAGGCGGCCGAGGCGAGCCTCGAGCATGCCGGCATGACCTGCAACAAGAACGGCGTGCCGTTCGACCCGGAGAAGCCGACCATCACCTCGGGCGTCCGCCTGGGCAGCCCGGCCGCGACCTCGCGCGGCTTCGGCGTCGCCGAGTTCCGGCAGGTCGGCGAGATGGCGGTCGAGGTGCTGGACGGCCTGGCCGCCAACCCTGACGACAACTCGAAGGTGGAGAAGGCGGTGCGGGCTCGGGTCGAGGCGCTGTGCGCCAGGTTCCCGATCTACCAGGGTCTGTGAGGCCGGCCCGCTCCATACTCTCGTCATGGCGAGCCCCGAAGGGGCGCGGCCATCCAGGGGTGGCTCGCACCGGCCCCTGGATGGCCACGTCGCTGCGCTCCTCGCCATGACGATATAAAAGATTGGCAGCAGCTCAGAATTCCTCGCCAAATGAAGCGATAGATTGTGGTTCGCCCACAACGGATGGTATCCATTCGTTGTGGGCGAACCATTTCCGGGGGAACCGATGCGCTGCCCGTTCTGTGGCCACGACGACACCCAGGTGAAGGACTCGCGTCCCACCGAGGACAATTCGGCCATCCGGCGGCGGCGCTTCTGCCCGGCCTGCGGCGCCCGCTTCACCACCTTCGAGCGGATCCAGCTGCGCGAGCTGACGGTGATCAAGTCGACCGGCCAGCGCGAGCCGTTCGACCGCGAGAAGCTGCTGCGGTCGATGCGCATCGCCCTGCGCAAGCGCGACATCGACATCGAGCGGCTGGAGCGGATCGTCAACTCCCTGGTCCGCCAGCTCGAAAGCTCGGGCGAAAGCGAGATCCCGTCCAAGGCGATCGGCGAGATGGTGATGAAGGCGCTGAGCGGCGTCGACAAGGTCGCCTACATCCGCTACGCGTCGGTCTATCGAGACTTCCAGGAGCCCGGCGCCTTCAGCGATTTCGTGGACCAGCTGCGCGGCGAGCGCCCCTGAGCGGCCAACCGGCTCGGTCCGGCTGGTTTCAAGACAGGCTCTGACAAGGAGGGCTTGCGTCAGGCGCAATGTGGTTTCGCTGGAAACCACAGCGCGTCCGGCATAGGGTGCCCGCCATGTTCAGCGGCATCATCACCGATGTGGGGCGCGTCGCGGCGATCGAGCGGCGAGGCGACACCCGCTACATCATCGAGACGGCCTTCGACACCGCGTCGATCGAGATCGGCGCGTCCGTCGCCCATAACGGCGTCTGCCTGACCGTGATCGAGACCTGGCCCGGCCGCTTCGCGGTCGAGGCCTCGGCCGAGACCCTGTCGCGCAGCACCCTGGGCGACTGGCAGGTCGGCACCGAGATCAACCTCGAGCGCTCGCTCAAGCTCGGCGACGAGATCGGCGGCCACCTGGTCTACGGCCATGTCGACGGCGTCGGCACCATCGTCGACCGCCGGCCGGAAGGGGACAGCGTCCGCTTCACGGTCGAGGCCCCGGCGGCGCTGGCCGACTATATCGCGTCGAAAGGCTCGATCGCGATCGAAGGCGTCTCGCTGACCGTGAACGAGGTCGCCGACACCCCGTCGGGGACCTGCCGCTTCGGCGTCAACATCATTCCGCACACCCAGGCATGCACGACCTTTCGAAGCTTAAGCACGGATCGCCGCGTGAACTTGGAGATCGACATGCTGGCGCGGTACACGGCGCGCCTGCTGCGCGATCGCAAGACAGCCGGCTGACCGAAGACGACCAGGCGCTTCTCTCGCCGATCTCCGAGATCATCGAGGAGGCGCGCCAGGGCCGCATGTTCATCCTGGTCGACGACGAGGACCGGGAGAACGAGGGCGACCTGGTGATCCCGGCGCAGACGGCGGATGCCGAGGCCATCAACTTCATGGCCCGCTACGGCCGCGGCCTGATCTGCCTGGCGATGGAGCGCAAGCGGATCGACGAGCTGGGCCTCCAGCTCATGACGCGCAGCAACGCCTCGCGCCACCAGACCGCCTTCACCGTCTCGATCGAGGCGCGCGAGGGCGTGACCACCGGCATCTCGGCGGCCGACCGGGCGCGCACCGTGGCCGTGGCCATCGACCCGGCCTGCGGCCCGGCCGACGTGGCCACGCCCGGCCATGTCTTCCCGCTGGTCGCGCGCGACGGCGGCGTGCTGGAGCGCACCGGCCACACCGAGGCGGCGGTCGACATCTCCCGCTTGGCCGGCATGGTCCCGGCCGGGGTGATCTGCGAGATCATGAACGACGACGGCAGCATGGCACGGCTGCCGGACCTGGTGAAGTTCGCCCAGTTCCACAACCTCAAGATCGGCACCATCGCCGACCTGATCGCCTATCGCCGCTGCCAGGAATCGCTGGTCGAGCGCAAGCTCGAGACCACGATCGAGAGCCGTTGGGGCGGCGACTGGCGGATGCTGGTCTATGTCAACAAGGCGCGCTACGCCGAGCATGTCGTGCTGGTGAAGGGCGACATCTCCGGCGAGGAGCCGGTGCTGGTGCGGATGCACGCGCTGAACGTGCTGGACGATGTGCTCGGCGACGTCCATGGCGGCAATGCCGGCATCCTGCACGGCGCCATGCAGGAGATCGGGCGCGAGGGCCGGGGCGTCGTGGTGCTGATCCGCGAGCCGCAGCCCGACAGCCTGAGCGAGCGGCTGCAGCGGCGGCTGGGCGGCATGCCGGCGAAGGAGAGCGGGCACGAGCTGCGCGACTATGGCGTCGGCGCCCAGATCCTGCTCGACCTCGGCGTCAGCAGGCTGATCGTGCTGTCAAACCACCCCCGCACCATCGTCGGCATCGACGGCTACGGCCTGACCGTGGTCGAGCAGCGCGCGATCACCGGCATCCAGGAGGACTGACCATGGTCGCCAAGACCGAACAGCGGCCCGTGTCCTTCACCGGTCCGGCGCCGCATATCATGATCGTCGAGGCCCGGTTCTACGAGGACATCACCGACGAGCTGGCGCGCGGCGCCATCGCGGTGCTGGAGCAGATCGGCGCCACCTGGGAGCGCTTTGCCGTGCCCGGCGCGCTGGAGATCCCGGCGGCGGTGCAGATCGCCTCGACCTCGGCCCGCCGCTTCGACGGCTATGTTGCGCTGGGCTGCGTCATCCGCGGCGAGACCTCGCATTACGACACGGTCTGCAACGAGAGCGCCCGCGGCCTGCAGGACCTGGCGCTGCGCCACGGCCTGGCCATCGGCAACGGCATCCTGACCGTGGAGACCGAGGCCCAGGCCTGGGCCCGCGCCAAGGTGGCGGAGATGGACAAGGGCGGCGGCGCCGCCCGCGCCGCGCTGGCGATGATCGAGCTGAAGCGCCATTTCTCGCAGCGGACGGCCTGACCGATGGCGACGACGCAGAAGCCCTCCGCCAAGGCTCGCCGCAGCGCCGCGCGCCTCGCCGCCGTCCAGGCGCTGTACCAGCTCGAGCAGTCGGGCACGCCGCTCGACAAGGTGATCGCTGAGTTCGTCCACCACCGCTTCGGCGAGGAGGTCGAGGGCGAGGCGATGGTCGAGCCGGACGCCCCGCTGTTCGGCGACATCGTCCGCGGCACCCGGGTGCGCAGCGAGGAGGTCGACGCCCTGGTCACCGGCGCGCTGGACAGCCAGTTCTCGCTGGCCCGGCTCGACCTGCTGCTGCGCTGCGTGATGCAGGCCGGCGCCTGGGAGCTGCTGGCCAACCTGCACGTGCCGGCGCCGATCGTGATATCGGAATATGTCAACGTCACCCGGGCCTTCTTCGGCGGCAAGGAGCCGGCGATGGTGAATGCGGTGCTGGACCGTATCGCCCGCGAGCGCCGGCCGGACGAGCCCCGCGCCGGCTGACGCGGGAATCGCCATGGGCCTCGGCGAGTTCGAGCGCATCGACCGCTACTTCCGGCCGCTGGCCCGGGCCACGCCCGGCGCGCTCGGCCTGGCCGACGATGCGGCGCTGCTCGACCCCGGCGGGGGCCGCGACCTGGTGGTCACCGCCGACGCCATGGTCGAGACCGTGCACTACCTGCCGGACGAGGATCCGGCGCGGGTGGCCCGGAAGCTGCTGCGCTCCAACCTCTCCGACCTCGCGGCCAAGGGCGCCGAGCCGCTGGCCTACACCCTGACCCTGGCGCTGCCGGCGCAGCCGGACGAGAGCTGGATCGAGGGCTTCGTCGCGGGGCTGGCGGCGGACCAGGCGGAGTACGGCATCGGCCTGCTCGGCGGCGATTCGGTGCGGACCCCCGGCGCCGCCGTGCTGTCGGTCACCGCCTTCGGCACCGTGCCGCAGGGGGCGATGCTGCGCCGCTCCGGCGCCCGGCCGGGCGACGACCTCTATGTCAGCGGCACCCTCGGCGACGCCGCACTCGGGCTGCGCGCCATCCTCGGCCAGTTGCCCGGCCTGGACCCAGACGCGGGCGAGGCGCTGGCGACCCGCCACCGCGTGCCGCAGCCGCGTATGGCGCTCGGCCGCGCGCTGCTCGGCCTGGCCCATGCGGCGATGGACGTGTCGGACGGGCTGCCCGGCGACCTGCCGCATCTCTGCGACGCCTCCGGCGTGTCGGCCGAGGTCGAGCTCGCCTTGCTGCCGCTCTCCGACGCCGCCCGCGCCGCTATCGCCCTGGACCCGGCCCTGCAGGACATCGCCTGGGGCGGCGGCGAGGATTACGAGCTGCTGTTCAGCGCGCCCGCATCGGCCCGGGCCGCGATCGGGGCTGCGGCCGCGACGGCGGGCACGCCGGCGACGCGGATCGGCCGGATCGCGGCGGGGCAGGGGGCGCGGCTGCTCGACCCGCAGGGCCGGGCCGTCGAGTCGCTGACCGGCTGGCGGCATTTCTGAGGGCGCTGCTCCGGCGGTACTCGACTGGCTTCCGTCGCACAGCCGCTGAGGCCGGACAGCCTTGAATCCGGCCGTATTGTCGCCGGTCTGACCGGTGGTGCGGGCCTGCCGGGAGCAGCCTCAAGCCGTCCGACTTTTGCCATAAAGCAAAAATATTTCGCGCTCATTGCCCTCCCCATCCTGGTCTGGCATCGTTTCCGCGCAAAAGAAGCGGAGCCGGCCTGAACCGGGCCGGTACGTCATCAACAGGGGCGAGGGACTCAAGAATGATGTCAGCGGTCCTTGTCTTCGTGCTGGCCTGCGGCCTCGGCGCGTTAGCCTATGGCGTGTGGGCTTCACGGAGCGTGTTGTCGGCCAGTCCGGGCGATGCCCGAATGCAGGCAATCGCCGCCGCGATCCAGGAAGGCGCGGGCGCCTACCTGAACCGGCAGTATCTCACCATCGGCGTGGTCGGCGTGGTCATCGCCATCATCGTCTCGCTGCTTCTCGGCATTTCGGTCGGCATCGGCTTCATCATCGGCGCGGTGCTGTCGGGCGCCGCCGGCTACATCGGCATGAACATCTCGGTGCGCGCCAATGTCCGCACCGCCGAGGCCTCCCGCCAGGGCCTGGCCGCCGGCCTGGCCATCGCCTTCCGCTCCGGCGCCGTCACCGGCATGCTGGTGGCCGGCCTCGCCCTGATCGCGGTCGCCGGCTACTACACCATCCTGGTCGCCTCCGGCGCCAGCGGCCGCGGCCTGATCGACCCGCTGGTGGCGCTCGGCTTCGGCGCCTCGCTGATCTCGATCTTCGCCCGCCTCGGCGGCGGCATCTTCACCAAGGGCGCCGATGTCGGCGCCGATCTGGTCGGCAAGGTCGAGGCCGGCATCCCCGAGGACGACCCGCGCAACCCGGCCGTGATCGCCGACAATGTCGGCGACAATGTCGGCGACTGCGCCGGCATGGCCGCCGACCTGTTCGAGACCTACGCCGTCACCACCGTCGCCACCATGGTCCTGGCCTCGATCTTCTTCGCCGGGGCGGCCGAGATGGCGGCGATGATGATCTATCCGCTCGCCATCGGCGCGGTGTGCATCCTGGCCTCGATCGTCGGCACCTTCTTCGTCAAGCTTGGCGCCTCGAACAACATCATGGGCGCGCTGTATCGCGGCTTCGTGGTCTCCGCCGGGCTGTCGCTGGTCGGGATCGCCCTGGTGACCCTGGTTGTGATCGGCTTCGGCGGCAGCTACGCCGTCGGCGGCGGCAGCTTCAGCGGCCTGTCGCTGTTCCTGTGCGGCGTTGCCGGGCTGGTCGTCACCGGCCTCTTGATCTGGACCACCGAATACTACACCGGCACCAATTTCCGCCCGGTGCGCTCGGTCGCCCAGGCCTCGACCACCGGCCACGGCACCAACGTGATCCAGGGCCTCGCCATCTCGATGGAATCGACGGCGATCCCGGCGCTGATCATCTGTGTCGCCATCATCGTCACCTATCTGCTGGCCGGCCTCTTCGGCATCGCCATCGCGGTGACCAGCATGCTGGCCCTGGCCGGCATGGTCGTGGCGCTCGACGCCTACGGCCCGGTCACCGACAACGCCGGCGGCATCGCCGAGATGTCGGACCTGCCGAAGGAGGTCCGGGTCACCACCGACGCGCTGGACGCCGTCGGCAACACCACCAAGGCGGTGACCAAGGGCTACGCCATCGGCTCCGCCGGCCTCGGCGCGCTGGTGCTGTTCTCGGCCTACACCTCGGACCTCAACTTCTTCTCGGCCAACGCCGCCCAGTACCCGTATTTCCAGGGCATCGGGCCGATCGCCTTCTCGCTGACCGATCCCTTCGTCGTCGTCGGCCTGCTGATCGGCGGCCTGCTGCCGTACCTGTTCGGCGCGCTGGGCATGACCGCGGTCGGCCGCGCCGCCGGATCGGTGGTGGAGGAGGTGCGCCGCCAGTTCCGCGAGGATTCGGGGATCATGGCCGGCACCAGCCGCCCGGACTACAAGCGCGCGGTCGACATGCTGACCAAGGCGGCGATCCGCGAGATGATCATTCCCTCGCTGCTGCCGGTGCTGGCGCCGGTGGTGCTGTATTTCGTGGTCGAGGCGATTGCCGGCCGTTCCGCCGCCTTCTCGGCGCTCGGGGCGATGCTGCTGGGCGTCATCGTCACCGGCCTGTTCGTCGCCATATCGATGACCTCGGGCGGCGGCGCCTGGGACAATGCCAAGAAGTACATCGAGGAGGGCAACCACGGCGGCAAAGGGTCGGACGCGCACAAGGCGGCCGTCACCGGCGACACCGTCGGCGACCCCTACAAGGACACCGCCGGCCCGGCGGTCAACCCGATGATCAAGATCACCAACATCGTGGCGCTGCTGCTGCTGGCGATCCTCGCCCACTGACGGACGGGTCCTGACAGCAGAAACCCCGGCGCCGACGGCGCCGGGGTTTTCTCATGCCGGCAGGTCGGGGCTAGTAGTTGCCGCCGGCGACCGAGCTGGCGACGCCGCCCGTCCCGACCGGCGCGCCGCGGGCGGTCGTGGTGCCGGCGGCGCTGTCGTTGAAGCGGCCGATATTGCCCAGGAACTGCTCCAGGATGCCGATGCGGCGGCCCAGCGTCGGCGTCTCGCGCGACACCAGCGCCACCTGCTCGCCATCATCCAGGTTCAGCTCCTTGATGTCGGTCAGGGTGCTGGTGGTCGGGTCGAACTGCATGCGCAGGACCCGGCGCTTGGTCACCTCCGGGGCGTAGAACGCCACGGTCTCGACCCGCTGGCCGATATAGTACCAGGTGTTCTCGTCGAAGGTGGACACCGTGGTCGGGGTCCCCAGGATCGTCGCCACATCCGACTTGGTGCTGGTGCCGGTGTGGACCTGCTCGAGCCGGTAATCCTCGACGAGGTTGCCGCGCGTCGCCACCCGCGGCGTGCAGGCCGACAGCGCCGCCGCCACGAGCAGGCCGGCCGCGATGGTCCGGACGACCCTTGCTCTTTCCGTCATCGACTCATCTCTCCACGCCCCGCGGGGCTGCCCATTGAAGGCTTCCCTCTAGCACACCAGTTCGAGTTCGACCAATATCGCCGTCCTTTGCGCAAATCCGATCGGTCCCGTGCTGTCCAAGCTGTTCACCCGCCACCGCCGCGAACGCCAGGCCGCCGAGCTGTACGTCAAGCTGGTGGAGCAGGCGCGCAGCCCGGCCTTCTACACCGCCTGCGGCGTGCCCGACACGCTGGACGGCCGGTTCGAGGCCGTGGCCCTGCATGCCTTCCTGGTGCTGCACCGGCTGAAGCGCGAGGCGCCGCCGGCGCCGGACTTCGCCCAGGCCCTGTTCGACCACATGGTCAGCGACATGGATCTCAGCCTGCGCGAGATCGGCGTCACCGATTTCAGCATCGGCAAGAAGGTGAAGGCCATGGGCCGCGGCTTCTACGGCCGTGTCGTCGCCTATGACCACGGCCTGGCCGCGGACGACCCGGCGGAACTGGAGGCGGCGCTGCGCCGTAACCTCTACGGCACGGTCGAGCCCGGGGCGGGGCAGGTGAGGGCGGTCGCCGCCTATCTGCGCCGCGAGGTCGCCGGGCTGGCGGCGCAGCCGGTGTCGGCGTTCCTGGCGGGAGAGGTCCGGTTCGGCCCGGCGCCGGACATGGTGGAGGCAGCCTGATGACGATCCCCGAATTCAGCCGCCCCGTCGGCGTCAGAACCCTGCCGCGCGGCGGCCGGGCCATCGCCATCGAGGCCGACGAGGCCGAGCGCGCGGCGCTGGCCCAGCGCTTCGACCTGCTGGCGCTGGACGCGTTCAAGGCCCGGTTCACCCTGGCGCCGGGGCGCGGCGACACAGTGGTCGTGACCGGCGCGCTGACCGCCGCCGTGGTGCAGCGCTGCGTCGTCACGCTCGACCCCGTGCCCGCCACGGTCGAGGACGAGATCGAGGCCGTCTTCGCCGCCGGGGGCGGCCGGGACGAGGCGGAGGTCGAGGTCGACCCGCTGGCGGCGGAGGTCGAGCCGCTGGTCGATGGCCGCATCGACCTGGGCGAGCTGGCGGCGCAGCATCTGTCGCTGGCGCTCGACCCCTATCCCCGGTCGCCCGACGCGCCCGAGCCCGCGGCCGAGCCGCCGGCGGCCGAGGCGTCGACGCGCCGGCCCTTCGCCGTGCTCAAGGATCGTGACAGCGACGTGAAGGACTGATCGCTTTTCCTTGCCCCGCCGGACCTTTTCCATTAAGTAACGCCGGTCTGAGGCGGCTCCCCCCGGTGCCGCCTTTTCGTATCGAGAGTTCAAGCAAATGGCTGTTCCGAAGAAGAAGACGTCGAAGTCGCGGCGCGACATGCGGCGTTCGCACCACGCTCTGGCCGGCTCGACCTATGTCGAGTGCGCGAATTGCGGTGAGCTGGCTCGTCCGCACCATGTCTGCGACTCCTGCGGCCACTACCACGGCCGTGAGGTGGTCAGCGAGACGACCGCGACCGCCTGATCGACTGCGCCCGCATAGGGAATGTCCGACCCGGCGGCCTCCGGCCCAGTGACGATTGCGCTCGACGCCATGGGGGGCGATCGGGCGCCGGAGATGGTGCTCGAAGGGGCTGAGATCGCCCGCACGCACCATCCGGATGTGCACTTCCTGATCGTCGGTGACGAGGCGCGGATCGCGCCGCTTCTGGCGAAGCGGCCGGCGCTGGCCGCGGTGTCCGTGATTCGGCACGCTGCGGACGTGATCACCAACGAGGACAAGCCCTCCGCTGCGCTGCGTAGCGGGCGCAACTCCAGCATGCGTCTGGCGATCGACGCCGTGGCTGCGGGCGAGGCGCAATGCGTGGTCTCCGCCGGCAACACCGGCGCGCTGATGGCCACCGCGAAGATCGTGTTCAAGACGCTGCCGGGCATCGACCGGCCGGCGATCGCGTCGTTTTTTCCGACGCTGCGCGGCGAGAGCGTCATGCTCGACCTCGGCGCCAACATCGAATGCGACGCCGAGAACCTGGTCCAGTTCGCGATCATGGGTTCGGTTTTCGCCAAGGCGGTGCTGGGCCTGGTCGACCCCACCGTCGGCCTGCTGAATGTCGGGTCGGAGGCGCTGAAGGGCCCCGACCCGGTGCGCGACGCGGCCGCGAAGCTGCGCGAGATCGAGTTCCCGGGCCGCTTCGAGGGCTTCGTCGAGGGCGACGACATCCCGGCCGGAAAGGTCGACGTGGTCGTCACCGACGGCTTCTCCGGCAACATCGCGCTGAAGACCGCCGAGGGCACGGCCAAGCTGTACGCCACCTGGCTGCGCCACAGCTTCCGGTCCTCCTGGCTCGCCTCGCTCGGGTACCTGCTGGCCCGCGGCGCCTTCCGCCGGCTGCGGCACCGGACCGACCCGCGCCAGTACAACGGCGCGCTGTTCCTCGGCCTCAACGGCATCTGCGTGAAGAGCCATGGCGGCACCGACGGCGAGGGCTTCGCCCATGCCATCGATGTCGGCGTCGATCTGGTCATCCACGGCTTCAATGATAAGGTGAAGCAGGAGTTCAGCCGTTTCGAAGGCGCTCGGAACGGCGACGACAGCGCTTCGACAGGACCAACGACTGCTCCGATCGGGATCGAACAACCGCAATGACAGTCCGCCGCGCGCGCATCATCGGATGCGGTTCCACCCTGCCTGACCGGGTCGTCACCAACGCCGAGCTGGCGCAGAAGGTCGACACCTCGGACGAGTGGATCGTCCAGCGCACCGGCATCAGCGTCCGCCACATCGCGGCGCCGGACGAGAAGACCTCCGACCTGGCGCTCGCCGCCGCGCGCAAGGCGCTGGCCATGGCGAGGGTCGAGGGCAGCGACCTCGACCTGATCGTCCTGGCCACGACCACGCCGGACCAGACCTTCCCGGCCACCGCGGTGCGGGTCCAGGCCGCGCTGGGCATGACCCGCGGCGCCGCCTTCGACGTCCAGGCCGTCTGCTCCGGCTTCGTCTACGCCCTGGCGGTCGCCGACAACATGATCCGGCTGGGCCAGGCGCGCACCGCGCTGGTGATCGGCGCCGAGACCTTCTCCCGCCTGCTGGACTGGACCGACCGCGGCACCTGCGTGCTGTTCGGCGACGGCGCCGGCGCCGTGGTGCTGCGCGCGGTCGAGGGCGGCGGCAGCACCGACGACCCCGGCATCCTGTCGACCCATCTGCATTCCGACGGCCGTCACGAGGACAAGCTCTACGTCGATGGCGGCCCGTCCTCGACCGGTACCGTCGGCCATGTCCGGATGGAAGGCCGCGAGGTGTTCAAGCACGCGGTCATCAACCTGGCCGAGGTGGTGGAGGAGGCGCTGGCCGCCAACGGCCTGTCGCCGTCGGACATCGACTGGCTGGTGCCGCACCAGGCCAACAAGCGCATCATCGACGCCACCGCCCGCAAGCTCGACCTGCCGCCGGAGAAGGTGGTGCTGACGGTGCAGAAGCACGCCAACACCTCCGCCGCATCGATCCCGCTGGCGCTGGCCGAAGCCGTCAATGACGGCCGCGTCAAGGCCGGCGATCTCGTGCTGCTCGAGGCCATGGGCGGCGGGCTGACCTGGGGCGCCGCCCTGGTCCGCTGGTAAGCAGTTAGCGGACCTCGCCAGCGAGACTCGTGAGGAAATTCGGCCAACGCTTTGGAATTGACGGATTATTTTGTGGAGGGTACCGTCCTGTGACGGTCTTCTTCGCAATTGTCCGTCAGGGGGAGGCGGCATGGCGGAAACAGTGACACGAGCTCAGCTCAGCGAATCGCTCTATCAGGAAATCGGCTTGTCTCGTAATGAGTCCGCCGATCTTGTTGAGACGGTGCTTGAAGAAATCTCCGAAGCGCTCGAACGTGGCGAGACGGTGAAGATCTCGTCTTTCGGCACCTTCGGCGTGCGCCAGAAGGGCCAGCGAATCGGCCGCAACCCGAAGACGGGGCAGGAGGTGCCGATCCTGCCGCGCCGCGTGCTGGTGTTCCGCGCTTCGCATGTGCTGAAGGGGCGCATCAACGGCACTGACCCGCTCCCGGACGACGACGAGTAAGCCATGGCCGGAATCGGAGGATCGGAGGCGAAGCCCGCGCCGCTGCGCAAGTCGGCGACGGCCTATCGCACGATCAGCGAGGTCTCCGACGATCTCGCCGTGCCGCAGCATGTGCTGCGGTTCTGGGAGACCAAGTTCTCCCAGGTCCGCCCGCTGAAGCGCGGCGGCGGGCGCCGGTACTATCGCCCCGAGGACGTCCAGCTGCTGCGCCGGATCCAGCGCCTCCTTTATGAGGAGGGCTATACGATCAGGGGCGTGCAGCGCCTGCTGAAGGAAGGCAAGTCGGCCGAGACCGAGGCGCCGGCGGCAGCCGCGGCATCCGACGAGGCGGCGGCCCCGTCCGGCCCGGCCCGTCCGGTCCCGGTCACCCGGGCCAAGCCGGCCGCCAAGGCGCGGGAGGAGGTCCAGCTCTCGCTCCTGGCCGGTGCCGCGCGCGATGGCCGCGCCCAGGGCATCTCGGCCGAGCTGCGCGACGAGCTGACCGTGCTGCTGGCCGAGCTGAAGCGCCTGCAGGCCGCCTTGCGCGGCGACGCCTGAGGCTCAGTCGGCCTTCCGTTCCAGGGCATCGCGGCGGATCAGGACCCGCGCCGCGACCGCGCCGACACATTCCCCCAAGCCCCCGACCAGGAGCGCCGGCCCGAGGCCGTCGATCAGACGGTCCGGTGATGCGTTGACGTCGCCGCCATGAGCGGCGAAGACGGCGCCGAGGATCGCGACGCCCAGCGTGGCGCCGACCATCCGGGCGGTGTTCACCAGCCCGGCCGCCGTGCCCGACCGCTTCTGCGGCACGCTCGACACCGTCACCGCCATCACCGGTCCGGTGTTGAGGCCGAGCCCGATGCCGGTGACCAGCAGCGCCGCCTCGATATACAGCAGGCCGGTGCCGGCGCTGATCCAGGCCAGCAGCAGCAGACCGGCGCCGATCAGCGCCATGCCGGTGGTCATCAGCACCCGCGGCCCCAGCCGGGCCGCCAGCCGGCCGGAACCCTGCGAGACCAGGAAGAACACCACCGACATCGGCAGCAGCTCCAGCCCCGCCTGGATCGGCGTGGCGCCGCGTACGGCCTGCAGATAGACCGGGATCAGGAACAGCATGGCATACATGCCGAAGGTCATCGCCAGCGCCACGATCAGCGAGCCGGACAGCGCCGGGCTGCGGAACAGCTCCAGCGGCACCAGCGCGCCCTCGGTGCGGGCCTCGACCGCGAGGAACAGGATAATCGCCACGAGGCCGACACCAAGGCCGGCCAGCGTCGCCGCGGAGCCCCAGCCCCAGCGGTTGCCCTCGATGGCCGCGAGGGTCAGGGCGCCCAGCGCCAGCATCGCCAGCCCCTGGCCGGGCAGGTCCAGGCGCCGCCCCTCCGGATCGGCGGTCTCGGGGACAGACCGGACGGCCAGCAGGAAGGCGAGGGCGGCCACCGGCACCACCACGAAGAACAGGCTGCGCCAGCCTGCGGTTGTGACCAGGACACCGCCGAGGGTCGGCCCGATGGCGAAGGCCAGGCCGTTGCAGCTGGCCCAGACGCCGATGGCGTGAGCGCGCTCCCGCGCGTCGGGATAGGTCGCGGCCAGGATCGACAGCGAGGCCGGCAGCAGCAGCGCGGCGCCCAGCCCGGTGATCGCCCGGGCCGCGATCAGCACCGTGCCGTCCGGCGCCACGCCGCAGGCCAGGGAGCCGAGGGCGAACAGCGCCATGCCGCCGGCGAAGACGCGCCGCCGGCCGAACAGGTCGCCCAGCAGCCCGCCGGTCAGCAGCAGGGTGGCGTAGACCAGGTTGTAGACGTCCAGCACCCATTGCAGCGCGCTGACGCCCAGGCCCAGCGCATCGCCGATGGCATGGGCGCCGAGATTGACCACCGAGGTGTCGATCTGCGCCACCAGCACGCCGAGGCACATGGCGAACAGGACGAGGCCGGGCCGCGTCCGCGAGCGGGGCGTGTCGATGGTGTCGGCGGATGGCATGTCGGCTGCTCCCTTCTCCAAGGGAAACAGCCGCGGGTCGGACGGGGCTCCCGGTGAACGCTTCGGTCCCGGTCGAACCGTGCGGCCTCGGGGCCTCAGTAATCCGTGATGCCGCTGCGGGGGATCCGGACCTCGCGGTGGATCCAGACGCTGAGCAGGATGCCGCAGCCCATCAGCAGGGTCAGCATGGCGGTGCCGCCATAGGACACCAGGGGCAGGGGGATGCCCACCACCGGGATCAGCCCGGTGACCATCGCCACATTGACGAAGACGTAGAGGAAGAAGGTCGTGGTCAGGCCGACGCCGACCAGGCGGCCGAAATGGCTGCGGGCGGAGAGCGCGATCATCAGCCCGTAGACGAACAGCATGGTGTAGAGGAACAGCAGGATCAGCGCGCCGACCATGCCGAACTCCTCGGCCAGCACCACGAAGATGAAGTCGGTGTGCTTCTCGGGCAGGAACATCAGCTGGCTCTGCGTGCCGGCGGTGAAGCCCTTGCCGAACAGGGCGCCGGAGCCGAGCGCGATCTTCGACTGCATGATGTTGTAGCCGGCGCCCAGCGGGTCGCGCTCCGGCTCCAGGAAAGTGTAGACCCGGTTCTTCTGGTAGTCATGCAGGAACTCCCAGCCGATCGGGATCGCCGACAGGCCCAGCGCGATCGCCACCGCGAACTTCCAGAGGCGGACACCGGTGGAGAACAGCACCGCGCCGCCGGTCATGATCAGCAGCAGGGCGGTGCCGAGATTGGGCTGCATCAGCACCATCCCGACCGGGGCCAGGATCAGCAGCAGCGGCACGATCAGCACCAGCGGATTGCGCACCTCGACCAGCGAGAAGCCGTGGAAATAGCGGGCGAGGGCGAGGACCAGCGCGATCTTCATCAGCTCGGACGGCTGGATCACCAGCGGGCCGAGATTGATCCAGCGCTCGGCGCCCATGCCGACATGGCCCATCGCCTGGACCACGATCAGCAGGGCGAAGACGATGGCGTAGACCGGATAGGCGATCTTCATCCAGATCCGGATGTCGATCATCGCGAAGACCAGCATGACGACGAAGCCGCTGCCGAAGCGGCTGAGCTGCCGGCTGGCCCAGGGCTCCCACGACCCGCCGCCGGCGGAGTAGAGCAGCATCACCCCGACCGCGGCGATGGCGCAGACCAGGATGACCAGCCCCCAGCTCATCAGCTGCAGCTTGGTCAGCAGGGTGTAGTGCGGGGCGTCGTCGCGAATCCGGAAGCTGCTCATGAACCGGGACAATCCGCCGTCGCCGTGACGGCGGCCGGACTATGCGCCGGCAGGTTCGGCCGGGCAAGAATGGAGACGGGCGATGGAATCACGCGTTGCCTCTCCGCCAGGCGAGACCTTTTCATGATGCCCACCCCGCCGTCATTGCGAGGAGGCGAAGCCGACGAAGCAATCCAGGGGCCGGTTCACGCTGGCCCCTGGATTGCTTCGCTGCGCTCGCAATGACGGTGTTGGGGAGCCCGCGTCCTCAATACGGGCTGTCGACATCCCCGGTCTCGACATAGACGCTCTTCAGCTGGGTGTAGTGCTCCAGCGCGGCGAGGCCGTTCTCGCGGCCGATGCCGGACTGCTTGTATCCGCCGAACGGGATCTCCACCGGGGTGATGTTGTAGGTGTTGATCCAGCAGGTGCCGGCCTGCAGCCGGGCCACGACGCGATGGCCGCGGGCCAGGTCGCGGGTGAAAACGCCGGCGGCCAGCCCGTATTCGGTGGCATTGGCGCGGCGCACCGCCTCATCCTCGTCGGTGAAGGTCAGCACGGTCATCACCGGGCCGAAGATCTCCTCCCGCACGATCGACATGTCGTCGTGGCAGGCGTCGAAGATCGCCGGCTCGACGAAATAGCCGCCGGCCAGGGCCGGGTCGGCCGGGGCGCGGCCGCCGCAGACCAGGCGCGCGCCGGCCTTCACCCCGGCCTCGACATAGCCCAGCACCTTGGCCCGATGGTCGGCCGAGATCAGGGCGCCGACCTGGGTCTCGGGGTCCATCGGGTCGCCGATCCGCATCTTCTGGGTGCGGGCCACGAGGGCGTCCATGAAGCGGTTGTGCAGCGACGCCTCGACGAACACCCGGGTGCCGTTCGAGCAGATCTCGCCCTGGGTGTAGAAGTTCGCCATCATCGCCGCCTTCACCGCGTTCTCGACATCGGCGTCGGCGAAGACGATCAGCGGCGACTTGCCGCCCAGCTCCATGGTCACGTGCTTCATCGCCCCGGCGGCGGCCGCGGCGACCTTGCGGCCGGTCGGCACCGACCCGGTCAGCGACACCTTGGCGATTTCGGGATGGGTGACCAGGGCATGGCCGACATCGCCCTTGCCCTGCACCACGTTGAACACGCCGGGCGGCAGGCCGGCCTCGGCGAAGATCTCCGCCAGCGCCACGGCCGTCATCGGCGTCAGCTCGGACGGCTTGAACACCATGGTGTTGCCGCAGGCCAGCGCCGGGCCGGACTTCCAGCAGGCGATCTGGATCGGGTAGTTCCAGGCGCCGATCGCGCCGACCACGCCCAGCGGCTCGCGCCTTGTGTAGGCGAAGGCGCGGCCGAAATCGTGATGGGTGCCGTGCAGCGACGGCGCCAGCCCGGCGAAATACTCGATCGCGTCGGCGCCGGAATCGATGTCGACCGACAGCGCCTCGGCGATCGGCTTGCCGGTGTCCTCGACCTCCATCCGCGCCAGCCGGTCGCGGTTGGCGCGCAGCAGGCGCACCGCCTCGCGCAGAATCCGGCCGCGCTGGGTGCCGGTCGTGCCGGCCCAGCCGTCGAAGGCGGCCTTGGCGGCGGCCACGGCGCGGCCGACATCGGCGGGGGAGGCGGCGGCGACCCGGCCGATGACCTGCCCGGTCGCCGGGTTGACCGTGTCGAAGGGCGTGCCGCTTCCGTCGACCGCGCGCCCGCCGATATGAGATTTGATTGCTTCCACAGCTATCTCGTGCGATGGAGTTTCCGATCTGATCCAGAGTTGGAATATCACTTAACGTATTTTCGGCTACCTCAAATGCGACGCCATTCGGCTTTTTCCAAGATACAACGCATATCTAATCGGTTGGGAAAAATCGGATATGGATACTTTGCTAAATTTGATAGATCAGTTGCTTGATTGGTCAACAAAGAATCACATTGGCGACGCCTCGGGTCTGATTGGACTAGTTGTTACTGGAGTTGGCTTCTTTTTTACAATAAAGAGCTCGCGAAAAGCACGAGATGCCGCCATTGATGCCAAAAAGGCGGCGAATAAGGCCACAAAGTCCATAAATCTCCACAATGATATTGTTGATATGTCAACAGCCATCGTGAGTCTGGAGGAAATAGCGAAGAAAATTCATGATGGAGATACGGAGATAATAGATAGAATATTTGATGTAAGAAAAAGACTTATTATGATTAGTCGAGAGAATGGAAATATCGACGAAAATGGGAAATCGACTATAAAGAATACCATTGTGATATTGTCCGATTTTTCGAATTCTTTGACAATGGCAAAATTGACCGGAAACAATGTTAATTTGACAAAAGTTAACAAAAAAATTCTAAATGAAATAGACGCTCTAATTCAGATATTTTCTGAGACCCGGCGACTTCAGATGGAGAACGTGTGATGGTCACTCCTGATCAGGTTAAGATGGTGGATAAGTTGTATGAAAGAGCCGTCGGCGGCGATATTGCTTGGAAAAAGGGATTTGAGGAAGGGGCTTTTCAAGCATCTTTCTCAAGATATGTAGTTCAAATATCAACTACGTCTAGCAAAGATGGGTTGGATGTTGTAATTAAAATATATAATGATGAAGGAGATGTTATCGATTCTTTTACTGATGTCGATATAAGTCAGTCACCTCATGCCTATGAGCTATATTTTCAAAAGATGTTTGGGCTATACGAGATTGCTCGTCGGTCAGCGTTGGGCTCTGATGATGCAATAAGATCTATTCTTTCTGAGTTGGATAGCGAAGGCCTTTAGCTCAGCGCTGCGCCGTGCGCCAGTCCGGCGCTTCGTAGACCGGGGCGTTGGACGGCGGCAAGGGCGTGCGGCCCAGGATGATGTCGGCCGCCTTCTCGCCGATCATGATGGTCGGCGCGTTCAGGTTGCCGCTGACGATCGACGGCATGACCGAGGCGTCGACCACCCGCAGACCCTCCAGCCCGCGCACCCGGGTCTCGGGGTCGACCACCGCCATCTCGTCGACGCCCATCTTGCAGGTGCAGGAGGGGTGGTAGGCGCTGTCGGCCTTGGCCCGGATGAAGGCGTCGATCTCGTCATCGGTGCGCACCGCGACGCCGGGCGCCATCTCGGCGCCGCGATAGGGGTCGAAGCCGGCCTGGGCGAAGATCTCGCGGGTCAGCCTGACGCAGGCCCGCATGTCCGCGCGGTCGTCCTCGGTGGTCAGGTAGTTCGGCTGCAGGATCGGCTTGGCCCGCGGGTCGGCCGAGCGCAGCTCGACCCAGCCGCGCGAGGTGGCGCGCATGGTCCCGGCATGGGCCTGGAAGGCATGGCGGTCGCCCGGCTTGCGGCCGTGGTCGTTCACCACCGACGGCAGGAAATGGTACTGGATGTCCGGGTGCCGGATGCCGGCGCGAGAGCGGATGAAGCCGCCGGCCTCGAGATGGGCGGAGGTGCACAGGCCGCTGCGGAACATGAACCATTCCACCCCGACCTTCGCCTTGAACAGCGGATTCTCGACGCTGTAGAGGGTGATCGGCTGCTTGCACTCGTACTGGATGTACAGCTCCAGATGGTCCTGGAGGTTGCGGCCGACGCCCGGCAGGTCGTGCGTCACGGCGATGCCGTGGCGGCGCAGATGGTCGGCCGGGCCGACGCCCGACAGCATCAGGAGCTGCGGCGAGTTGATGGCGCCGCCGCACAGGATCACCTCGCGCGCCGCCCGGGCAACGCGCACCTGGCCCGCCTGGGCGTATTCGACGCCGACGGCGCGGGTGCCCTCGAACAGGATCCGGGTGCTCAGCGCCCCGGTCTCGACCGTCAGGTTGGGCCGCGACCGGACCGGCTTCAGATAGGCCTTGGCGGCGGACCAGCGCTCGCCCTGATGGATCGTCATGTCCATCTTGCCGAAGCCTTCCTGCTGGAAGCCGTTCATGTCCGCGGTGAACGGGTATCCGGCCTGCTGCCCGGCCTGGACGAAGGCGTCGAACAGCGGGTTCGGCTGGCTGCCGGTCGACACCTTCAGCGGCCCGTCGGAACCGCGGTAGTCGTCGCCGCCCTTGGCCCGGGTCTCGGCCCGGCGGAAATAGGGCAGCACCTCGGCATAGGACCAGCCGGCGGCGCCTTCCGCGGCCCAGCGGTCGTAGTCATAGGCATGGCCGCGGACATAGACCATGGCGTTGAGCGAGGAGGAGCCGCCCAGCACCCGGCCGCGCGGCCAGTACATGCGGCGGTTGTCCATCGCCGCCTGCGGCTCGGTCTCGTAGTACCAGTTGTACGTGTCGTCGCCGAGATTGTAGGTCAGCGCCGCCGGCATGTGGATCTTCCAGGTCCGGTCCTCCGGCCCGGCCTCCAGCACCAGCACCCGGGTGCCGGGCTCGGCCGACAGCCGGTTGGCCAGGACGCAGCCGGCCGAGCCGGCGCCGACGATCACATAGTCGAATTCTGCCGTCATACCTTCCGCTCCTCCGGGCTGCGGCGCATGCTAGCGGGGGCGGGCCGGGCGATGAGTCCGGGCGCCTTGCCGCTGGACCAGCGGCAAGGCGCCTCCGAAACGAAAGAAAATTGTTGGACAGGCGGGCAAAACAGGAGAGTCGCATCATGATGTCGAGGCGTTTGAGCGGGCTGGTGCTGGGCCTGGCGCTGGCGGCCGGGACGGCCCAGGCGGCCGATCCGGCGAGCTGCCAGAAGGTCCGCTTCTCGGATGTCGGCTGGACCGACATCACCGCCACCACGGCGCT
Organism: Inquilinus limosus; assembly: GCF_002195995.1. Taxonomy (GTDB): domain Bacteria; phylum Pseudomonadota; class Alphaproteobacteria; order DSM-16000; family Inquilinaceae; genus Inquilinus; species Inquilinus limosus_C. The sequence continues at coordinate 48,837 of NZ_NHON01000011.1, read as the reverse complement.
GACGTCGGCGGTGCTCAAGGGGCTGGGCTACGAGCCCTCGGCCGAGCTGCTGTCGGTTCCTGTCACCTACGTCTCGATGAAGAACAAGAACATCGACGTGTTCCTCGGCAACTGGATGCCGTCGATGGCCGGCGACTCCAAGCCCTATTTCGACGACAAGTCGGTCGTGAGCCTCCGCGCCAACCTCGAAGGCGCGAAATACACCCTCGCCGTGCCCGACTACGTGTACCAGGCCGGGGTCAAGGACTTCGCCGACCTGGCCAAGAATGCCGACAAGTTCGGCGACAAGATCTACGGCATCGAGCCGGGCAATGACGGCAACCGCCTGGTCCAGAGCATGATCGACAAGGGCGCCTTCGACCTGAAGGGCTGGCAGCTGGTGGAGTCGAGCGAGCAGGGCATGCTGTCCGAGGTCGACCGCGCCATCCGCCGGAAGACCTGGATCGTGTTCCTCGGCTGGGCGCCGCATCCGATGAACAAGCAATACCCGATGCAGTACCTGACCGGCGGCGACGACTATTTCGGGCCGAATTTCGGCGGCGCCACGGTTTACACCAACGTCAGGGCCGGCTATGCCGACGAGTGCCCGAATGTCGGCAAGCTGCTGCAGAACCTGACCTTCAACCTCGACATGGAGGCCACGGTGATGGAGGCCATCACCACCGGCGGCGAGGAGAGCGGCAAGGCGGCGACCGAATATCTCAAGGCCAATCCGGGCGCGCTGACCCCCTGGCTGGCCGGGGTGACCACCTTCGACGGCAAGGACGGTCTCGCCGCGGTCAAGGCGTCGCTCGGCCTCTAAGCCCACCCGACGGGCGCGCCGCCGCACCGGCGGCGCGTCGTCCAAACGGCCAGAACAAGAAGGACGCCGCATGGACGAACTGAGCGCGCTGCTGTCCCAGAAGATTCCGCTCGGGCTGTGGATCAAGCACCTGACGGATTTCCTGACCGACAATTTCGCCAGCGTCTTCGACGCCATCTCGATCGGCCTCGGCACCGCGATCGAATGGCTGATCGACGTCTTCCTGTGGCCGCCGCCGCTGGTCTTCATCGCCATCATCGCCGTCCTCGCCTATGGGCTGCACCGGCGCTGGCAGCTGGTCGTGCTGGTCCTGGTCGGCCTGCTGCTGATCCTCAATCTCGGCTACTGGACCGAGACGATGCAGACCCTGGCGCTGGTGATCAGCGCCACGATCCTGTCTCTGGCGATCGGCATCCCGATCGGCATCCTCTGCGCCCACCGGCCGCTGGTCTATGCCGTGATCCGGCCGATCCTCGACCTGATGCAGACGCTGCCGACCTTCGTCTACCTGATCCCGACGCTGATCCTGTTCGGCCTCGGCGTGGCACCGGGCCTGATCTCGACCGTCGTCTTCGCCGTGGCCGCGCCGATCCGGCTGACCTATCTCGGCATCCATGGCGTGCCCAGCCCGCTGCTCGAGGCGGGCGAGGCCTTCGGCGCCACCAAGCGGCAGCTGCTGTTCAAGGTCGAGCTGCCGCACGCCCTGCCGACGATCATGGCCGGGTTGACCCAGTGCATCATGCTGTCGCTGTCGATGGTCGTCATCGCCGCGCTGGTCGGGGCCGACGGCCTGGGCAAGCCGGTGGTGCGCGCCCTCAACTCGGTGAATGTCCCCATGGGCTTCGAGGCCGGCCTCTGCATCGTCATCCTGGCCGTGATCCTCGACCGTCTGGTGAAAAGCGAACGGCCCGTCGGAGGGGCGCATTGATGTCCGACACCCTTCCCGCCGTCCATTTCAACGCCGTCGACGTGATCTTCGGGCCGACGCCGAAGCGGGCGCTGGGCCTGCTGGACCAGGGCCGAACCCGGGCCGAGATCCTGGCCGAGACCGGCGACACCCTGGCGGTGGCGGGCGCCGAGCTGTCCGTCCCGCATGGCGAGCTGTGCGTGCTGATGGGCCTGTCCGGCTCCGGCAAGTCGTCGCTGCTGCGCTGCGTCAACGGCCTCAACAAGGTCACCCGCGGCCGCATGGTCGTGCGCTGCGACGGGCAGGAGGTCGACGTCGCCAGCTGCGACGAGGCCACGCTGCGGAAGCTGCGGGCCGACTGGGTGTCGATGGTGTTCCAGCAATTCGCGCTGATGCCCTGGCGCACCATCCGCGAGAATGTCGGCCTGGGGCTCGAACTGCGCGGCGTGCCGAAGGCCGAGCGCGACCGGGTGGTGGACGAGAAGCTGGCCCTGGTCCATCTCGACAAATGGGCCGGGAAGTACCCGCGCGAGCTGTCGGGCGGCATGCAGCAGCGCGTCGGCCTGGCCCGCGCCTTCGCCACCGACGCCGACATCCTCTTGATGGACGAGCCGTTCAGCGCGCTGGACCCGCTGATCCGCACCCATCTGCAGGACGAGCTCCTGGAGCTGCAGCGCCGGCTGAAGAAGACCATCATCTTCGTCAGCCACGACCTCGACGAGGCGCTGAAGATCGGCAACCGGATCGTGATCATGGAATCCGGCCGCATCGTCCAGGTCGGCACGCCGGAGGAGATCGTCACCAGGCCGGCCGATGATTACGTTGCCAACTTCGTCGCCCATGTAAACCCCCTCAACGTCCTGCGCGCCGAGGCGCTGATGACGCCGCTGGACCTGCTGCCGCGGGAGGGCGATTCGATCCTGGTCGACAAGGCCCGGACCTGCCGCTGCCGGGTCGACGATCTCGGCCGGCCGGTGGCGGTCACGCAGGACGACCGGCCGCTGGAGATCGCGGACGGCATCATCAACGGCGTCGTGCCCGGCCAGATCGCCACCATGCCGGTGCATGCCTCGATGCGCCGCTTCATCGCCGCGCATGAGGCGACGCGCCAGCCGATCCTGGTGCTCGACGATGACGGCCGGCTGGTGGGCAAGGTCGGGGAGAGCGAGCTGGTGGCCCGCCTTCTTCGTGGGAAAGAGGAATAAAAACAGTGGATTGAGCGATATATCTTCTGTATTGGCTTAGCTTTTCTGTCTCCGCCGTTGATCTTGGCGCGCTCATGGTCTCGGCGGAGAGCAATAAATGGATTGTTTCGACGGGCCTCTTCCGATATACATGAGAGGCACATTCAGTGGTCATCAGACCACGTCAAAAATTGCCACTTTCAGGCAACAGTAATGTGCCAGAACCCTAGCGACTAGGGGGCGGGGAGTCAGACGAAATTCAGGTGTGGAGTGTTCTGTCGGTTGCGGCGGCAGGGCAAGTCTTTCTCCTTTGTTACAGTTTTCTGGGGGTATCGGAATATGCAGTCCGACAGCTTTGTCGACGCTGCCGCCGTTGATCTCTCCGCAGAGACGCCGATCCGGACGGCTCGCGTGGGTATGGCGGCCAAGCGGTCGATGGATATCGCATTGTCGATCTTTTTTTTGATTCTGTTTGCGCCGCTGTTCCTGGTGTGCGCTGCCATGATCCGGCGCTCCGGCCGGGGCATCTTTTACAGCGACCGCCGCGTGGGGCGTGACGGCCGGATCTTCTACTGCCACAAGTTTCGGACCATGGTTCCCAACGCAAACAAGCTGTTGGCGGATCTTCTTCAGAAAAACCCTGAGATGCGGCGCGAGTGGGAATCCGGCTTCAAGCTGAAGAAGGACCCGCGGGTGACCGCGATCGGCCGCTTTCTGCGCAAGACCAGCCTCGACGAGCTGCCGCAACTGTTCAACGTGCTGAAGGGCGACATGAGCCTGGTCGGCCCGCGGCCGATGTATGAAGAGGAGCAGGAGCGCTGGGGCGCTGCCATCCGCTACTATCACAGCACGCGGCCCGGCATGACCGGGATCTGGCAGATCTCCGGCCGCAACGACACCAGCTACGAGACCAAGATCCGGCTGAATGTCGAGTATGTGCGGACCTGGACCCTCTGGCGGGACATCGTGATCCTGTTCAAGACGCCGAAGGTGTTCCTGCCCGGCGGCGGCGCCTACTAGGCGAGCCCGGCCCGACCGGCGGCACCTCAGGACGGTGGACGGCCCCCCTCGCGGGGGCCGTGCCCGTTTCAGGGCATCGCGACCGCTTCCGACTCACTCCGCCCGGGGCTATAGGAGGGCGCGACGTGATGCGGAGGATGCCGGCCCGTGCCCCTGACGAGACTGTTCCGCCTGTTCCTGCTGCTGGCGCTGGCGGCCGCCCTGCCGGGTCAGGAGGCCCTGGCCCAGGCCGGCGCCGCGGCGACCCGCACCGGCCTGCCGGCCGGGAACGTGGCCTATATCGTGTTCGACGCCCAGAGCGGCCAGCTGATCGACAGCGCCCAGGCGGCGCGGCCGATGATCCCGGCCTCGACCATGAAGGTCGCCAGCATGCTGGCGTCGATCGAGATCCTCGGCGCCGACCATCGCTTCACCACCGCCGTGACCGCCAGCGGCTCCATCGCCGGCGGCGTGCTGAACGGCGACCTGGCGCTGATCGGCGGCGGCGACCCCACCCTCGACGTCAACGACCTGGCCGACCTGGTCAGCCAGGTCCGACAGGCCGGGATCACCCGGGTGAACGGGCGGTTCATCGTCGACGACACGGTGCTGCAGGCCCTGCCGTTCCTCGACCGGCTGCAGCCGCTCGCCGCCTCCTACAATCCGGGGCTCACCGGCCTCGCGATCAACTTCAACGCGCTGCGGGTGAGCTGGCAGACCCGGCAGGGGCAGCTCCAGGCCCGGGCCGACGCCGTCGCCGACGGGCGCAACGTCACACTGCCCTGGGTCGACATCAGCGAGGGCGCGGCCACGCCCTATCGCCCGATCGACGGGCGCGAGGGCTGGGTCCTGTCGTCGCGCCTGCCGGACAAGGGCTCCGACCTGCTGCCGATCCGCTACCCGTCGGCGACCGCGGCGGAGATCTTCCGGTCCTTCGCCCGCGACGCCGGGATCGTCCTGCCGGCCCCGGCGATCGGGCTGCGCACGACGGAAGGCACGATCATCGCCCGGCATGACAGCGAGCCGCTGCCGGCGATCGTCACCCGGGTGCTGAAATACAGCAACAACCTGTCGGCCGAGATGATCGGCATGATGGCGGCCCGCCAGCTGCTGGGCCGCGCCACCATCACCCAGGGCGAGGCGGGTCGGGCGCTGGCCGCCTGGTGGGCGCAGAAGCTGCCGCAGATCGACTGGAGCGGGCTGTCGATTCCCGGGGCCTCGGGCCTCAGCACCGCCGCCCGGATCTCCCCGGTGCAGATGGCCGCGGTGCTGATCGAAGGCAACCGCATCGGCCTGCCGGTGCTGATGCCGGAGCGGCCGGATGGCGGGGGCGAGGCCGGGGCCGGCGATCCGCCGCCGCTGCCGCCCGGCCGGCTGCGGGCCAAGACCGGCACCATGGGCTATGTCTGCGGCCTGGCCGGCTATCTCACGGCGAATAGCGGCCGGCAGCTCGGCTTCGCCATCTTCGTGGTCGACGAGCCGCAGCGCGCCGCGGCCGACGCGGCGACCGACCCCTATGTCCTGACCGTGTCGCAGCCGGCCCGGCGCTGGATCGGCCGGGCCCGGGCGGCGGAACGGGAACTCCTGCGGCAGTGGGCGGCTGCCTATTAGCGGCCGCTAGACGAGATCGCGCAGCCGGTACCAGGTCATCGCCAGCACCAGGGCCGGCATGCGCAGCAGGCGCCCGCCGGGGAAGGGCCGGTGCGGGATCCGGGCGAACACGTCGAAGCGGTCGGCCTGGCCGCGGATCGCCTCGGCCATCACCCGCCCGGCCATGCCGGTCAGCAGCACGCCGTGGCCGGAGAAGCCCTGGGCGAAGAAGATGTGCGGCGCCAGCCGGCCGAAATGCGGCGTGCGGTTGATGGTGATGCCGACATGGCCGCCCCAGCAGAACTCGATCGTCTTGCCGGCCAGGCGGGGCAGGGTGCGCACCATGGTCCGGCGCATGGCCTCGGCCAGCCGCCGCGGCTCATAGCCGGAATAGCTGACGCCGCCGCCGAACAGCATCCGGCCGTCATGGCTCAGCCGGTAGTAGTTCAGCACGAAGTTGATGTCGGCCACGGCGAAGCCGGACGGGACGGTCTGCTGCGCCAGCGATTCGCCCAGCGGCTCGGTGGCGATGATGTAGGTGCCGACCGGCATGACCCGCGAGCGGATGGTGCGGTCGACCTCGGCCGACAGCGACGGCAGATAGGCATTGCCGCACAGCGCCACGAAATCGGCGGTGATGCGCCCCTTCGGCGTCGTCGCCACCGCCGGCCTGGCCTGGTCCAGCCGGATCACCGGCGTGTCCTCGAAGATCCGCACGCCCAGCGAGCGGGCCGCGTCCGCCAGGCCGAGCGCGTAGTTCAACGGGTGCAGCTGGCCGCTGCCGCTGTCGAGCAGGCCGCCGACATAGCCCGGCGCGTCGACCAGCGCCCGGATCTCGGCCCGCGACAGCATCCGGCCCTGGTGGTAGCCGAGCCCGTCCCATTCGGCGAGATGGGCCTCCAGCTCCTCCATATGCCGCCGCTTCAGCGCACCCAGCACATAGCCCCAGCACAGGTCGCAATCGATGCCGTACTGCTCGACGCGCTGGCGCAGCAGCGTCTTGGCCTCCTCCGACATGTCCCATAGCTTGCGGGCGTCGTCGCGGCCGACCCAGCCGGCAATGGTGCCGATGTCCTTGTTGAAGCCGGTCACCGCCTGGCCGCCGTTGCGGCCCGAGGCGCCCCAGCCGACCCGCTGCGCCTCGACCAGCACGACGTCGAGGCCGCGCTCCCTCAGCTCGATCGCGGTGCTGAGACCGGTGTAGCCACCGCCGACGACCAGCACGTCGCAGCGCAGATCCCCGTCCAGCGCGGGGAAGCGGAGATCGCGGTTGGCGGTGGCGGCGTACCAGGAGCGGACATGGCCGGCTGCTTGCATGACACGGTGGATGTGGTCTCGGATGGCGCTCTCAATAGCTTGGTCGGGGTGAGGCCGGCCAGCCGGGCCGACGCCCGGTCCGTCATGTCCTGTCCGCATGACGGCCGCCAGAGCTGGGCGGATGGCTGTTCGCTTGTCCCGGCGGAAGCTACGGGCGAGAATAGGACCATATGCCGTGACCCTGGGGTGTGGCCTTTGCCGGTGCGCATGCAGCTTCGCGATGTGTTGGAGGCGACGGTCCTGACCTTCGTCCTGGCGGTGCTCGGCATCGCCACGAAGGGGCTGGAGCCGCTCGCCCTGTTCTGGCCGGCGAATGGCGCGCTGATCGGGTGGTTCCTGCGCAGCCCGACGCGGCGGCATCCGCTGTGCTGGGCCGGAGTGATCGTGGCCTTCGTCGGCGCCGATCTGAGCTATGGGCGCGGCATCGAGCTCGCCCTGGTGCTGCTGCTGTCCAACCTGGCCGAGATCGCCGCGGGCCTGCTGGTGCTGCTGCCCATGTGGCCGGAGGGACGGAATCTCGACCACCCCGCCGCCGTGCTGCGCGTCGGAATCGCATGCATCGTCTCGGCCCTGGCCGGCGGCATTGCCTCCGCGCTCGGCTTCGGCCTGCTCGGCGACACGGCGATCCTGCTGAACACCGCGACCTGGTGGATGTCGGAGATCGCCAGCCTCGCGGCGGTGCTGCCGGTCGCCCTGACCCTGCCGTCGCGGCCGTGGCCGTCGGGCTGGGTCTCGCGCCTGACCCGGCAGGAGCTGCCGGAGCTGGCGGGCCCCGTGATGCTGCTGGTGCTGATGGCGGCGCTCGGGGTCGCCACCGGCGGCATCGGCACCACCGGTTACCTGTTGCTGCCCCTGATCTGGTCGGCGATGCGGTCCGGCATCTTCGCCACCACGGTGATGGCGGCGCTGGTGGGGCTCTGGATCTTCGCGGCCCTCGGGCTCGGCCTCGACCGGCTGCCGTCGCAGACCGTGGCCGAGGATCCGCTGCGCATCCTGCTGTCGACCCGGCTGTCGGTCGCCCTGATCTCCCTGGCCGCCGTCCTGGTCGCCAGCATCATGTCGACGCGCCGTCGGGTCGAGCAGCGCCTGGCCGAAAGCGAGCGCCGGCTGGCCCTGGCCTTCGAGGGCACCACCGACGGCATCTGGGACCTCGAAGTGCCGTCCCGCGTGATGTCCGCCCTCGACTCCGTCTCGCTGGCCGAGCGTGCCGAGGCGACGCAGCGCCGGCCGCTGGAAGATTATCTGCGCCGGATCCATCCCGACGACCGTGAGCGGGCGACGGCGGTGCTGGAGGATCACCTGGCCGGCCGGTCCCCGGATTGCGTCGTCGAGTATCGCTGGCCAGCGCCGGATGGCGGCTGGCTCTGGCAGCTGGCGCGGGGCCGGACGGTCGAGCGCGACGAGGCCGGACGGCCGCTGCGCGTGGTCGGCTCGTTCATGGACGTCTCGGCGCGGAAGGCGCTGGAGCAGAAGATCGAGTACATGGCCAACCACGACGCCCTGACCGGCCTGGCCAACCGGCATGCGCTCGACGCTGCGCTGAAGGACCGGATCGGGGCCTATCGCCGGCGGTCGGCCGGGGCCGTGCTGATGGTGATCGACCTCGATGGCTTCAAGGCAGTCAATGACGGCCACGGTCACCTGGCGGGCGATACCGTGCTGCGCGCCCTGGCGCAGCGCTTGGCCGCGGCCCTGCCGGACGGCATGACGCCGGTGCGGACCGGCGGCGATGAATTCGCCGTGATCGGGGATGAACTCGGCGCCGGCGAGGTGGAGGTCCTGGCCGACCGGATCGGGGCCGCCCTGGCCGCCCCGATCCCGGTCGGCGCCGGGACGGTGTCGGTCGGCGCCAGCATCGGCTGGGCCTTCCTGCCGCGGGACGCCGAGGATGAGCACGGGCTGGCCGCGGTGGCCGATGCCCGGCTGTACGCCGCGAAGCAGCAGCTCCAGCGGCGGAGGGCCGAGCCGGAGCCGCCGTCGCGCGCCTCGGCCTGAGTCGCGGCTAGGCCGCGCGGCGCCAGGCGGGGAAGGGGTCGGGCAGGTCGGCCCAGCCGGCCGGGTCGAAGCCGGCCGTGGGGTCGACCAGACAGGCATCGAGGTCGCGCCGGATCGCCGCCTGGTCCATGCCGATGCCGATGAACACCAGCTCCTGCCGCCGGTCGCCGAACACCGGGTCCCACCGCGCCTCGATCATCCGGCGCATCTCCGGGTCCCCAGGCCAGCGGTCCTGCGGCACCGCCGCCCACCAGAAGCCGATCGCCTCGTGCCGCAGCATGGCGCCGGCCTGGCTCATCTCACCGACCCAGCTCGGCCGGGTCGCCAGCCAGAAATGGCCCTTGGAGCGGATCACGCCGGGCCAGGGCTGGTTGAAGGCGGCATGCAGCCGGGCCGGATGGAAGGGGCGGCGGGCGCGGTAGACGAAGCTCTCGACGCCGTATTCCAGCGTCTCGGGCCTGTGCTCCGCGAACTGGTAGAGCTCCTTGTACCAGAGCGGGTGCTCGCGGGCCCGGTCGAAGTCGAAGCGGCCGGTGCCGAGGATCGAGTCCAGGGCGACGGCACCGAAATTCGCCTCGACGATCGCCGCCTCCGGGTTCAGCCCGGCGATGACGCGGCGGACCATCCGGCGCTGCTCCGGCGTCGCCGCGTCGATCTTGTTGAGCACCACCACGTCGGCGAATTCGATCTGGTCGACCAGCAGGTCGACCAGGGTGCGGCCGTCCCCGTCGCCAGCGGTCTCGCCGCGGTCGCGCAGGAAGTCGGTCGAGCTGAAATCGGCCAGCAGGTTGGCGGCGTCGACCACCGTCACCATGGTGTCGATGCGGGCGACGTCGCCGAGCGAGGCGCCGTCCTCGTCGCGGAAATCGAAGGTCGCGGCCACCGGCAGCGGCTCGGAGATGCCGGTCGATTCGATCACCAGGCAGTCGAACCGGCCCTGCTCGGCCAGCAGCCGGACCTCGCGCAGCAGGTCGTCGCGCAGGGTGCAGCAGATGCAGCCATTGGTCATCTCGACCAGGGTTTCGCTGGTGCGGCTGAGATCGGCGCCGCCGTTGCGGACCAGCTCGGCGTCGATGTTGACCTCGCTCATGTCGTTGACGATGACGGCGACCCGGCGGCCCTCGCGATTGCGCAGGATGTGGTTCAGCAGCGTCGTCTTGCCGGCGCCCAGGAAGCCGGAGAGGACGGTGACGGGAAGGCGGGACTCCGGCCGCATGGTCACGACACCCACCGGGGCGACGCGGGCTCGGCCGCCATGTCGTCCAGCCGGAGGCCCAGCGCCAGCGACCCCAGCAGCTCGGCGCAGCGCGACGGGCCATGCGCGGCCACCAGGCGCGGCATGGCCTCGGTCAGCAGCGCCGAGGACAGGGCCGCCGGTGAGAGGCCGACGACCTCGAGCTCGGTCATCAGGCGGCGGATCTCGCGGGTCGCGCGGGTGAAGCCGGCGGGGGTGTGGAGGCCGGGGGCGATCTGTTCGAGGGTGTGGTGCGGCTGGTCTGGCATGGCTTTCATCCAATGAATTTAATGTTATATCATAACAGTTAAATTCCGGACGCAAGCCCTCTGTCGATCGCAGGGTGATCGACGTTGCCACAGCCCGGGGATCAATCCCCGATTCAGCCGGCCGGCGGCCGGCATCCCTCCGGCTTGAGCACCCGGACGGTCGAGGCTGGATGGCGCGCCAGCGCCGCCGCCGGCCGGATCGGGCGCGGGGCGAAGCCGCCGCCGCAATTCGGGCAGCGGCCGCCCAGCACCGTCTCGGCGCAGCGGGTGCAGAAGGTGCATTCGAAGCTGCAGATCACGGCCTCCCGGGACTCGGGCGGCAGGTCCTTGTCGCAGCATTCGCAGTTCGGGCGCAGCTCAAGCATCGAATCCTCCAGATCCGGGTCTCCGGCATCGCCCGGGCCGCCGTCGTGGGCCGGGCCGCCGGTTTTCCTGTCCTCTGCGGCGGCACGTCGCGTCGCCGGCTGAGGAGATTCATACAAATGCTTCATGTGCCTCACAATGACTGCCAAGGAGCATCACGCTGTGCCAGTATCCGCCCAGCAACCTGGAGATCTCGATGCGCGTCAGCCGAATTGACAACCCCGCGAAGCGAATGCTCGGTTGGCTTGTGCGATATTCGGTGGCCGGGAAACACACGCGCAAATTCTTCTCGGACCTGGCCCATGGCGGATCGTCGGCCAAGGCGAAGGCCGCCGCCGACGCCTTCGCGCTGGCGCATCTGCTGGAGCATCAGGAGATCCGGTCGCTGCGGACCCGGCTGCTGCCGCGCCGGAACACGCCGCACGGGGTCCCCGGCGTCGCGCGCTATGTCCGTCCCGGCGGGACCTCGGCATTCTGGACCGCCTACTGGACCCAGGAGGGCGTGCGCCGCCAGAAGAAATACTCCGTGGCCCAGCTGGGCGAGAACGAGGCGCGGGAGCTGGCCTTCGCCACCCGGGCGGAGATGACCGCCGGCAATGAGGAGCGACTCGAGGAGCTGCTGGATATCCACGTGCCGGAGCGGAAGGGCGCCACCAAGCGCCAGCGCGGCGCGGCGGACCTGCGGGAGGAGGCGCCGAAGCGGCGCTCCCGGCCGGCTGAAACCATCCAGGAGCGCCGCAGGGCCTGATCCCTCAGAGACCGTTTGGAAATGCTACTGGCGCGGCCGTCTGGCGGCGGTTTCTCCGCTTCCGGTGCTCACGGACCCAAACGTCCGCTGCGCGCCGGTTCTCGAAACCACCGCCAGCCGACTCACGCCAGCGCATTTCCAAACGGTCTTTCAGACCTTGCTCAGGTACCAGTCGTATTCGAGCTGGCTGATCTGGGAGAAGAACTTGTCCCGCTCGGCCCATTTCAGGGCCAGGTAGATGTCGAGGAAGCGGCGGCCGAAATACTCGTTGAAGAAGGCCGAGCCGTCGAGCTGCTCCAGCGCCACGATCCAGGACGAGGTCAGCGTCGGCTCGATCTTGTCATAGGCGTTGCCCGAGATCGGCGGGCCCGGATCGATCTGCCGCTTGATGCCGTGATGCGCCCCGGCCAGCACCGCCGCGACCACCAGATAGGGGTTGCTGTCGGCGCCGGCGACGCGGTGCTCGACCCGGCGGTCCTTCGGCTTGCCCGGCGGGATGCGCAGCGACACGCTGCGGTTGTTGGCGGCCCAGGTCGGCGCGTGCGGCACGTAGGAGTTCGGCTGGAAGCGGCGGAAGGCGTTCTGGTTCTGGGCGAACACCGCCATGCCCTCCGCCATGGTGGCGCCGAGGCCGCCGATGGCGTGGCGCAGCATCGGGGTGCCGTGCGGGTCGTCCGCGGCGAACAGGCTGGTGCCGGCCGCGTCCAGCAGGCTCATATGGATGTGGAAGCCGCTGCCGGCCTGGTCGGGATAGGGCTTCGCCATGAAGGTCGCCTCGACCCCGTGCTTGGCAGCGACCGACTTGACCACCCGCTTGAACAGGATGGCGTCGTCGCAGGCCTCGAGCGGGTCGGCGACATGGCGCAGATTGATCTCGTACTGCCCCGGCGCGTATTCCGAGACCAGGCTGTCGACCGGGATGCCCTGCGCCACGCAGGTGTCGTAGATCTCGTGCAGCAGGTCGTTGAAATCGTACAGCTCGTCGATGCCGTAGACCTGGGTGGTGTCCTGGCGCTTGCCGCTGATCGGCGACATCGGCGGCCGCGGCCGGCCGTCCTCGCCACGCTTGCGGTCGACCAGGTAGAACTCCAGCTCCACTGCCACCACCGGGTGCAGCCCGTCGTCGCGCAGGCGCTGGACGATATTGGCCAGGACGGTGCGCGGATCGGCGAAGAAGGGGGAGCCGTCGAGGTCCCGCATCGCCAGCAGCACCTGGCCGGTCGGGCGCGACAGCCACGGCACCGGGTCGAGGGTGTGCGGGACGGGGAAGCAGTCGCGGTCCGCGTCGCCGTCGGCGAAGCCGAGGCCGGTCGCTTCGACCGTTTCGCCGGTGATGTCGGTGGCGAAGAGGGAGCCGGGGAAGGTCAGGCCGTCGCGGAAGATCTTGTCGAGCGCGGCGACGGGGACCTTCTTGCCGCGCAGGACGCCGCACATGTCGCAGACCAGGGCGTCGATGTGCGTGATATCAGGAAATTGCGCGCGGAAATTCCTTACGATGTCGTTCGATGTGCGTTCATGCATTTGGTCACGCAATTGTTGCCACGAAGCCCTCATCCTCGCAGCCGACCCGAAACTGTCAAGCCGGGCCGAGTCGGAGCGGCCATGCCTGCGAACCACCGCGGCTTCCGTCCGTCCCCCCTTCCCAGCCCCCCGGGGGGCTCGGGTATGGTGGGGACGCAGATGAAACGAGAAGCGGGGTCCGCCTAAAGGGGCTGACCATGATTTTATGCAAAAACTCGTGGACTTCATTCACGACCATGGCGTGACCGAAGTCGAGTGCCTGGTCCCGGACATCAACGGGATCGCCCGGGGCAAGATCCTCCCCGACGACAAGTTCATCAAGGGTTTGAAGACCCGCGGGATGCGGATCCCGGAATCGATCTTCATGCAGACGGTGACCGGGGACTACCCCGACGACGACGTCACCAACGCCGCCGACATCGACATCTACATGGTGCCGGACCGCGAGACGATCCGCATCGTCCCCTGGTACGAGGAGCCGACGGCGCAGGTGATCTGCGACGCGGAATATGTCGACGGCAGCCCGTGCGAGCTGTCCTGCCGCCACGTGCTGCGACGGGTGCTGAAGCTGTACGAGGAGAAGGGCTGGAAGCCGCTGGTGGCGCCCGAGCTCGAATTCTACCTGGTCAAGAAGAACATCGACCCCGACTATCCGCTGGAGCCGCCGATCGGCCGGTCGGGCCGGCCGGAGACCGGGCGCCAGTCCTACGGCATCGACGCGGTCAACGAGTTCGACCCGATCTTCGAGGAGATCTACGACCATTGCGAGGCGATGGGCCTCGACGTCGACACCCTGGCGCATGAGGCGGGTGCCGCCCAGATCGAGATCAATTTCAACCACGGCGACCCGCTCGAGCTCGCCGACCAGGTGCTGATCTTCAAGCGCACGGTGCGCGAGACGGCGATGCGCCACGACGTCTACGCCACCTTCATGGCCAAGCCGCTGCAGAACGAGCCCGGCAGCGCGATGCATCTGCATCAGAGCGTGAACGACGCCAAGACCGGCCGGAACCTGTTCGCCACCAAGGAAGGCGGGAACAGCGACCTGTTCCTGGCCTATATCGCGGGCCTGCAGAAATTCGTGCCGGCGGCGATGCCGCTGTTCGCGCCCAACGTGAACTCCTACCGCCGCCTCGACCCCGAGAGCGACGCGCCGATCAACGTCCATTGGGGCATGGACAACCGCACCGTCGGATTCCGCGTGCCGATCGACGAGCCGCAGGCCAAGCGGGTCGAGAACCGCGTGGCGGGCGCCGACTGCAACCCCTACCTGATGTTCGCGGCCTCGCTGGCCTGCGGCTATCTCGGCATCGTCAACGAGATGCAGCCGTCGAACCCGGTCGAGGGCTCGGCCAAGCGCCTGGCCTTCACCCTGCCGCGCCACCTCTATGACAGCCTCAACAAGTTCTCCGCCTCCCGCCCGCTGCGTGAGGTGCTGGGCGAGAAGCTGGTCGACGCAGTGTGGTGGGTGAAGAACAAGGAGTACGACGCCTATCACCGCGTCATCAGCTCCTGGGAGCGCGAGAACCTGCTGCTGAACGTCTGAGCCTGGCCGCCCGCTCCGGACTTGCGCCGGGGCGGGCAGGCACGATCGGGAGGGAGCCTTGGCGGGCAAGTTCGAGCCATTGGATTCCAGCCAGGTGCCGCGCTTCGCCGGCATCCCGACCTTCATGCGGCTGCCGCTGGCGACCCCGGCGGAGGTCGACATCGCCCTGGTCGGCGTGCCCTTCGACGGCGGGGTGACCAACCGCCCCGGGACGCGGCACGGCCCGCGCGAACTGCGCAACCAGTCCAGCCTGATGCGCCGGGTGCATCACGTCACCGGCGTCTCGCCCTATGACCTGGTGCGGGTCGCGGATTGCGGCGACGCGCCGGTCGACCCGATCAGCCTGGAAAAGTCGCTGGAGTCGATCACCGGCTTCTACGCTGACCTGCACCGGGCCGGCGCGGTGCCGCTCTCGGCCGGCGGGGACCATCTGGTATCGCTGCCGATCCTGCGCGGCCTGGCGACGGGCCGGCCGGTCGGGCTGATCCAGTTCGACGCCCATTCCGACACGTATGAGGGCTTCTTCGGCAACCGCTACAACCACGGCACGCCGTTCCGCCGGGCGATCGAGGAGGGGCTGCTCGACCCGAGGCGGATGGTCCAGATCGGGCTGCGCGGTTCGATCTCCGATGCCGGCAACTATGATTTCGCCAAGGCCTCCGGCATCCGCATGATCTTCATCGAGGAGTTCGACCGCCGCGGGCCGGACGATGTGATGGACGAGGCGCTGGAGATTCTCGGCGACCAGCCCGCCTATGTCACCTTCGACATCGACGCCCTCGACCCGTCGATGGCGCCGGGCACCGGCACGCCGGAGATCGGCGGCATCACCACGCGCGAGGCCCAGCGCATGGTGCGCCGCCTGGCCGGGCTGGACCTGGTCGGCGCCGACCTGGTCGAGGTGTCGCCGCCCTTCGACCCCTCCGGCCTCACCGCCGTGACCGGGGCGACGCTGATGTTCGAGCTGCTCTGCGTCCTCGCGCCCGGCGTGGCGGCGCGCCGCGGGGCAGGGGCCTCGGCCTGAGACATCGGGTCAGGGCCGGCCGATGCGGGGCCGCAGCCAGGCCAGGATCCGGGCCGATCGGTCGCCGGCGCAGCGGAAATCATGCGATCGGACTGCCCGCACGGCGAAGGCGCTGGCCTGCTCCACCGAATGCCGCTGCTCACGGGGCAGGGCCATCCAGTCGCGGATGATGGCGCGGCGGGGGCGTGTTCGGGCTTCCTCTCTGTTGCTCCGGTTCCGGGGCGGCTGTCCTAGGCCCGCGGCCCGTAAAGAAGGAATCCGGAAATCGCCGCCGGCCCGAGTCTCGCGCCTGTCCAGACCCGTCCGGCATCCGCGGCGGATGACCGCCATGCGGCCGGCGCAGCGATATGCGATCGGGCCTGGGCTTGAACCGAAGCGGCGGCCGCCAAAGTTGAAGGAATGACTCTGCCCCTCTCGGTCCTCGACCTCGCGCCGATCGCCTCAGGCTCCCCGACGGGGCAGGCGGTCCGCAACTCGCTCGACCTCGCCCGGCTGACGGATCGGCTGGGCTTCATCCGCTACTGGGTGGCCGAGCACCATTCGATCCCCGGCGTGGCCTCGACCGCGCCCGAGATCCTGATCGGCCATGTCGCCCAGGTGACGGATCGGATCCGCGTCGGCTCCGGCGGGGTGATGCTGCCGAACCACGCACCGCTGCGGGTGGTCGAGGCCTTCAAGATGCTGGAGGCGCTGCATCCGGGCCGGATCGACCTCGGCCTCGGCCGCGCCCCGGGCTCGGACCAGCTGACGGCGCTGGCGATGCGGCGCTCGCAGGAAGCGGTCATCGCCAACGATTTCCCCGAGCAATATGCCGAGCTGCGCGCCTTCGCCGACGGCACCTTCCCGTCGGACCATGCCTTCCGCAATGTCCACGCGGTGCCGGAGGATGTGCCGCTGCCGCCGGTCTGGATGCTCGGCTCCAGCGAGTTCGGCGCCCGCTTCGCCGCCCGGATCGGCTGTGGCTTCGCCTTCGCCCATCATTTCAGCCCGCAATACACGATGCCGGCGATGCATCTGTACCGCACCAACTTCCAGCCCTCGGCGGCGATGCGGGCGCCGCATTCGATCCTGACCGTCTCGGTCTACTGCGCCGAGGATCCGGCGGAGGCGGAGCGGCTGGCGGCGCCGCACCAGCTGTCCTGGGTGCGGCTGCGCACCAACCGGCCGGGCCTGCTGCCGAGCCCGGAGGAGGCGCTGGCCTACCCCTACACGGCGGAGGAGAAGCGCGTCGCCGAGAACGCCCGCCGCAACCAGATCGTCGGCACGCCGGAGACGGTGAAGGCCGAGATCGAGCGGCTGGCCGGCGAGACCCTGGCCAGCGAGGTGATGATCACCAGCATGATCCACGACCACGCCGCCCGGCTGCGCTCCTACGAGCTGGTGGCGGAGGCGTTCGGGCTGCAGGCGGGCTGAGCCGCACCGGCATCAGCTCAAGCGGGCGAACAGGGCGACCAGATCGGCCTGCCGATGGGTGTCCGTCTTGACGAAGATCGATTTCAGCTGGGTCCGGGCCGTCTCGTAGCGGATCGACAGCCTCTCCGCGGCCTGGGCCAGCGGCACGCCGCCGCCGAGCAGCGCGGCGAGCCGGGCTTCCGCGCGGGACAGGCCGAACATGGTCGCCAGCCGTCGTTCCGCGGACATCGAGCGCGCGGCAGGGTCCCGGATCAGGACGATCGCCCGGGCGCCGTTGAAGACCAGCGCCCGATCGCGGGGCAGGGGAGAAATGTCGACCACCAGCGGCGGCCGCCCGCTCGGCCGCCGGATCGGGATCGGGCCGCCCGCGACGGCGCCAGCCGGGCGGATGCTGCCTTCGATGCCGGCCTGCAGCCGCCGGTTGTCGTCGGTGGCCATCGCGGCCAGCCGGCCGCCCGGCAGCGCCAGCCCGTCGCCGAGCAGCGCCGTCAGTGCGCCGGTGCTGCGCAGCACGGTGCCCTCGGCGCCGAGAATTGCGCCGGCGACGTCCGCCACCTCCCACCCCTCGATCATGCCGTCGAGTTTTTGGAAGCCGAGGCTCTCGGCCAGCCGCACCGCCCGGGCGAAGGAGGGCCGGAGCGAGTCGAGGGCAGTGAGCTCCGCCGGCGTGAACGGATCGGTGTCCAGCGCCCGCTCCAGCGTCAGGACGACGGGGCCGAGGGTGGGGCTCGAGAGCAGGATCGACCCGGCCGCCCATTTCAGGCCAAAGGGCCGCAGCAGCTCGTTGTAGAACGGGTCGCGGGCGATCTCGTCGGCGGACAGCAGCTCGGTATCGCAGACGAAGTTGGTCCAGGTCCGGGCGTTGATGCGCGGGAAGCGCGGGTTCCGCTGCGGCCAGCCATCGGCCGTGGCCGCCTCGATGATCTCCTCGAACCCGGCGGAGGGCGCCCCGAGCTGGGTGGCCGAGCGCGCCGTCATGAACAGCGAGGCTTCGCTTCCGCCGGCCTCTGCGAAGGCGCCGAGGGCGGCGGGCCACAGGTCGGGGTCGAGCGAGGCATCAAGGAACAAGGCCTCGACGCTGCGGAACAATTCCGGCTGGGTTGCCCCGATCATCGGGACCCCGGGCCGGCGTCAATCGATCCCAGGGATCGACGGCTTCGCATGATCCATCCCCCCGATGGGCTGCGTCTCTGCCGCCATGATATATCGGAAGCGCGGCAATTTTGACGGACATTTCATCGTGAGCTTCCGGCCGCCGCGGCGTATCCGCGCGGATGTCGCCTCTTCCCTAAGATCCGCGCCCGCGCTAAAACCCGCCCCCTTTCAGCCCCGTCCGACCGGACCCGGGGCTTTTCGCCGTTGGAGCGGAGGCGGAGATGGCGGTCTGCGGCCTGGATTTCGGCACCTCGAATTCGACCCTCGGCATCGTCGACGCCGCGGGCGCAAGGCTGCTGCCGCTGGAGGGGGCGGCCACCACGCTGCCCAGCGCGATCTGGTTCGACCTGGTCGGCGGCGCGCCGCGTTTCGGCCGCTCCGCCGTCGATTCCTATGTCGAGAGCCTGGACGGCCGGCTGATGCGCTCGATCAAGTCGGTGCTGGGCACCTCGCTGATCGAGGAGGACACCTGGGTCGGGCGCGAGCGCATCGGCTTCAAGCAGGTGATCGGCATCTTCCTGGCCGAGATGAAGGCGCGGGCCGAGGCCGCCTGCGGCCACGCGCTGGAGCGGGTGGTGCATGGCCGGCCGGTTCATTTCGTCGACGACGACCCGGCCGGCGACAGCAAAGCCCAGGACACGCTGGAGGCGATCGCGCGCGAGGCCGGCTTCGCCGAGGTGTCCTTCGAATACGAGCCGATCGCCGCCGCCCGCACCTACGAGGCCGGGCTGGACCGGGAGGAGGTGGCGCTGATCGTCGATATCGGCGGCGGCACCTCCGACATCTCGGTCGTCCGGCTGGGGCCGCGGCGCAAGGCTCTGCCCGACCGGGCGGGCGACATCCTGGCCAATGACGGCATCCGGCTGGGCGGCACCGATGTCGACCGGCTGTTCAGCCTGGCCACGGTGATGCCGGCGCTGGGCATGGGCACCAAGATGAAGCGCCAGGGCGCGGTGGCGCCCAGCCGCTACTTCCACATGCTGGCGACCTGGAGCCGGATCAACGCGCTCTACGCCCCCAAGGTGGTGGCGGAGGTGCGCGACGTGCGCCGCGAATCGCGCGCGCCGGAGAAGTTCGACCGGCTGCTGCGGGTGCTGGAGGGCAATCTCGGCCACAGCCTGGCGCTGCGGGTCGAGGCGGCGAAGATCGCGCTCGGCGACAAGGATCCGACCGTGATCGACCTGCGGCTGGTCGAGCCCAAGCTGGGGCTGCGCGCCGGCCGGGCGGTGCTGGACGCCGCGATCGGCGACGCCGTCGCCCGGCTGTCGGCACTGATCCGTCGGTGCATCCAGGCGGCGGGCCTGACGCCGGACCGACTGGACGCCGTGTTCCTGACCGGCGGCTCGGCCCTGCTGCCGGCCTTCCGCGCCGCGGCACTGGCCGAGGCGCCGTCCGCCCGGGTGGTGGAGGGAGACAGCTTCGGCGCCGTCGGCGTCGGCTTGGCGATCGAGGCGCAGCGCCGCTATGGCTCTTAAGGCCGGATCACGGCCCGGTCTGCTCCGGCAGCATCCGGTCCAGCGTGCCGTCGCGGCGGATGGCGACGTGCCAGACCGCCGCGGCGATGTGCAGGGCCACGAGGGCATAGAGCGCCCAGTGCCCGACCGCATGCACGGTGGCGCCGATCCGCCAGATCGCGTCGGTCGCCGGGGTCAGCAGCGGCACCTCGAACAGGCCGAAATACGGGATGGCCCGGCCGCGGCCGGCGGACATCAGGTAGCCGCTGAGCGGCATGGCCAGCAGGAGGAGGTAGAGCAGCCAGTGGCTCGCCTTGGCGGCCACCGCCTCCCAGGCCGCCCACCGCGCCACGGCCGGCGGCGGGTGGATCGCCCGCCAGATCAGCCGAACCGCGGTCAGGCCCAGGATCGTCAGCCCGACCGATTTGTGCAGCATCACCATGGTGGGGCGAGAGGCGTCGCCGTTCGGCAGGCTTTCCATCACCCAGGCGAGGACCAGCACGGCCAGCATCAGCGCCGCCGAGACCCAGTGCAGCCATTGGGCCATGGCGGTGTAACGCCCGGAGGCGCCCCGGGGGGCGGCGACGATCATCACTTCAGTGCTCATTCGGCAGCCTCCGGCAGCGAAGGGGCGGCGCGCCGGCGGAGGCGCCCGGCCGCCTGCTCCAGCCCGCGGCAGGCGACGTAGAAGGCGGGGGTGAAGATCAGGCCGAAGGCGGTGACGCCGATCATGCCGAAGAACACCACCACCCCCAGCGACTGGCGCATCTCCGCCCCGGCCCCGGTGGCCAGCACCAGCGGCAGCACGCCGAGGATGAAGGCCAGCGAGGTCATCACGATCGGCCGCAGCCGCACCCGGGCCGCCTCGATCGCCGCAGCGGCCCGGTCGGCGCCCGTCGCCTCGGCCTGGCGCGCGAATTCGACGATCAGGATCGCGTTCTTGGCGGCCAGGCCGATCAGCACCACGAAGCCGATCTGCGCCAGAATGTTGACGTCCATGGCGGCGGCCAGCAGGCCGGTCAGCGCCGCCAGCAGGCACATCGGCACGATCAGGACCACCGACAGCGGCAGGGTCCAGCTCTCATACAGCGCCGCCAGCAGCAGGAAGACGAACACCGCCGAGGCGGCGAAGATCAGGAGCGCGCTGGTGCCGGCCAGCCGCTCCTGCAGCGCCACCTCGGTCCATTCGAAGCCGTAGCCGTCGGGCAGGGTCTCGGTGGCGATCTGCTCCATCCGGTCCAGCGCGGTGCCGGTGGAGATGCCCGCCGCCGCGGCGCCCTGCACCTCGGCCGCGGGGTACAGGTTGTAGCGCGGGATGCGGTAGGCGCCGGCCCGCTCCTCGAAGGTCGCGACCGAGCCCAGCGGCACCATGGCGCCGGAGTCGCTGCGGGTCTTCAGCCCCTCCAGCTCCGCCGGGTCCTGGCGGAAGCGGGCATCGGCCTGGGCGCGGACCTGGAAGGCGCGGCCCAGCAGGTTGAAGTCGTTGACATAGGCCGAGCCGAGATAGATCTCGAGCGTCTCGAACACGCGGGACGCCGGCACGCCCAGCATCTCCGCCTTCACCCGGTCGATATCGGCGTACAGCTTCGGCGTCGCCGTGTTGAACGGGCTGAAGACATTGGCGAAGTCGGGCGACTGGCCGGCCGCGGCCACGACCTGGCGCACCGCCGCCTCCAGCTCCTCCGGCGTGCCGCCGGCCAGGTCCTGGATCATCATCCTGAAGCCGCCGGTGTTGCCCATGCCGCGGACCGAGGGCGGCTTGATCGGGATCACCCGCGCCTCCGGCACGTCGCCCAGCCGGGCGGTCAGGTCGGCGATGATGCGGTCGACGGTCTGGCCGCGCGCTGCTCGCACCTCATAGGGGTCGAGGATGGCGAAGACGACGCCGCTGTTCGACGCGTTGGTGAAGGTGGCGCCGTCCAGCCCGGCGATGGTGACCGTGTGGGCCACGCCCGGGGTCGCGTCCAGCCGGTCGGAGACCGCCTTCATCGCCACGTCGGTGCGGGCCATGGCGGCGCCGGGCGGCAGCTGCACCGCGGTCAGGAAATAGCCCTGGTCCATCACCGGGATGAAGCCGGTCGGCGCCCGGCTGAACTGCCAGCCGGTCAGGCCCAGCAGCCCGCCATAGGCGACCAGCACCAAGAGGCCGACGCGCAACAGCCGGCGGGTCAGCCCGCCATAGCCCAGCGACACCCGGTCGAAGCCGGCGTTGAAGCCGCGGGCGCCGGCGGCCAGGCCGCGCAGCAGGATGTTGCGGGGCCGGGGCGCGTGGTCGCCATGCAGCCGCAGCAGCAGGGCGCACAGGGCCGGGCTCAGCGTCAGCGACACGAAGGCGGAGATCACGGTGGCCGCGGCGATGGTCACGGCGAACTGGCGGAAGAACCGGCCGGAGATGCCGGACATCATCGCCGCCGGGACGAACACCGCGCACAGCACCAAAGCGATGGCGATCAGCGCGCCGCTGATCTCCTCCATCGATCTGTGTGCCGCCTCCTTGGGCGACAGGCCGGCGCGCAGGTGCCGCTCGACATTCTCGACCACCACGATGGCGTCGTCGACGACGATGCCGATCGCCAGCACTAGGCCGAGCAGCGACAGGTTGTTCAGCGAATAGCCGAGGCCGGCCATCACGGCGAAGGTTCCGATCAGCGAGATCGGGATCGCCAGGATCGGGATGATCGCCGCCCGCCAGCTGTGCAGGAACAGGATCACCACCAGCACGACCAGCGCCACGGCCTCGAGGATGGCGGTGTAGACCTCGCCGACCGATTCGGCGATGAAGCGGGTCGGGTTGAACGGGATGGCGTATTCGACCCCGGCAGGCAGGGTGCGGCCCAGCTGCGCCATCGCCGCGACCACGCGGTCGGCCGTCTCCAGCGCGTTCGAGCCGGGCTGCTGGAACACCTGGATCGGCTGCGAGACACGGCCGTCGAACAGGGCGCCGCCGCGGAAGCTCTGCGCCGTCAGCTCGACCCGGGCGACGTCGCGGATCCGGGTGACGCGACCGTCGGCGTCGGTCTTGATGATGATGTTCTCGAACTCGGCGGGATCTGACAGGCGCCCCAGCGTCTCGACATTCAGCTCGAAGGCGCCGTCGGGCGGCGCCGGCGGCTGGTTCACCACGCCGGCCGCCACCTGGACGTTCTGGGCCTGCAGCGCCGCCACCACCTCGCCGGCCGTCAGGTTGCGGGCGGCCACCGAATCCGGGTCCAGCCAGACCTGGATGGCGTAGTCGCGGGCCGCGGGCAGGCGAACGTCGCCGACGCCGTTGACCCGCAGCAGCGCGTCGCGGATCCGCAGCGTGGCGTAGTTGGAGAGGTAGAGCGGCGAGCGCGAGCCGTCCGGCGAGAACAGCTGCACCACCATCAGGATGTCGGGTGACGACTTCCGCACCGTGACGCCGAGGCGGCGCACCTCCTCCGGCAGCCGCGGCTCGGCCACCGCCACCCGGTTCTGCACAAGCACCTGCGCCTCGTCCAGGTCGGTGCCGAGGGCGAAGGTGACGGTGATGCTGAGCTGGCCGTCGCCGGTCGACTGCGAGGACATGTAGAGCATGTTCTCGACGCCGTTGATCTCCTGCTCGATCGGCACGGCGACGGTGCTGCTCATCACCTCCGCCGAGGCGCCGGGATACTGGGCGCGGACGACGACCGTGGGCGGGCTGATCTCCGGGTACTGGGCCAGCGGCAGGGTGAAATAGCCGGCGATGCCGACCAGGACGACCAGGACCGACAGGACGGTCGCCAGGATCGGCCGCTCGATGCAGAGATGGGGCAGGCGCATGGTCAGTTGACCATCGCCGTGGCGGCAGGGGCGATCTCGCCCGGCTGCGGCACCACCGTCTGGCCGGCGCGGGCGCGCAGCAGGCCGTTGATCACCACCCGGTCCTCGGCCTTGAGCCCGCTCTCGACCACGCGGAGCCCACCCAGCAGACGGGCGCCGAGGCGCACGGGCGTGGCGCGCAGCGTGTCGTCGTCATTCACCGTCAGCACGATGCGGCTGGCCTGGTCGGTCAGCAGCGCCGTCTCCGGCACCAGCAGGGCGTCGCGCTCGCCGGAGGAGGCGAGGCGCAGCCGGCCGAACTGACCCGGGGTGATGAACAGGTCGGCATTGGCCAGCACCGCACGGGCGCGAATGGTGCCGGCGCCACTCTCCAGCCGGTTGTCGACGAAGCTCATCATGCCCTGGTAGGGCCAGCCCTCGTCGTCCTGCAGCCGGGCCTCGATCGGCACGTCGCGGTCGCGGATCGGCCGCAGCGCGCCCGACTTCACCGCCCGCTCATAGGCGACGAAGTCGCGCTCGCTGATGTCGAAGATGAAGTAGATCGGGTCGAGCGCCACCACGGTGGTCAGCAGCGTGCCGGCGTCCGAGACCAGGCTGCCGGCATCGACCCGCCGGTTCGACACGCGGCCGCTGATCGGTGCCTTGATCTCGGTGAAGTCCAGGTCCAGCTGCGCCCGGGTCAGCCCGGCCTGGGCGAGCTCGAAGGCGGCGTCGGCCGCCTGTTTCTGCTGCCGGCGCTGGTCGAGGGTGGAGCGGGAGACAGCGGAGGTGCCGGCCAGCTGCTCGGCCCGGCGCAGCTCCAGATCGGCCAGGTCGCGCTGCGCCCGGGCGCTGGCCAGCTGTGCCTGCGCCTCGGCCACCGCGGCCTGGTAGGGGCGGGGGTCGATGGTGAACAGGGTCTGGCCGGCCTGGACGATCTGGCCGTCCTCGAAGCCGATCGCCTGCAGGTAGCCGGAGACGCGGGCGCGGATCTCGACGCTCGCGGTCGGCTCGAACCGCCCGGCATATTCCCGCTGGTCGACCACCCGTCGGACCAGCGGCGGCGCGACGATCACGCTGGGGGCCGGCCGCGCCGCCTGGGCCGGCGTCGCAGCGGTGCCCCGCGATGCCTGCCATGCCAGCCCGCCGGCCAGGGCCAGCGCCACGACTCCCGCCACCGTCCGAATCACCGGGCGTCCCATGCCTGCACTCCCTATGGCCTGGGCGCAGGGTGCGGGGCGCTTGTCTCAGAACTGTGTCGCGGCGAGACCGGGATTGTCGCGAATTGTCTCAGCGTTGCTGCGTTGCACAATTCGATACGGAACGGGCCGGGTGAGGGTTCATCCGGCCCATTCGAACGCTCAGCCGGGGCTCAGTTGCAGAAGTTCGGCTGGTACTGATAGACCCATTGGGTCTTGGTGGTCGGGTTGGTCGACACCCACGAGCTCATGCCGCGGATGGTGTCGAACATCAGCTTGGAGCGCTGGTCGACCTTGTCGGTGAAGTCGCCGTCCTTGTCCTCGACCTTGAACGACACCTCGGCGCTGGCGACGGTGGACGACCCGTTAGCATACCACAGGGTCAGGTCGAACTCGGCATCCTGCTGGCCCAGGTCGCTCTCCGGCCCGTCATAGGTGCGCTCGGTGATCGACAGGTTGCCGACGAGGCTCAGCGCCTCCTGCTTCGGCAGGTTCAGCGACTTGGTCGGCGGGAACAGGTCGACCACGTCGTCGAGGATGTTCAGGTTCTTCGTGGCCGACAGCGGCTCGGTGGTCGAGTGGGAATAGACCCATTTGAACGGCGGGGTGATGTCCGCCTCCAGCTTGGTCTCGGCATCGTCATCGCTGCCGCTGACATCGGTGTTGACGGCGGTCGATTGGCTGTCGGACCGGAACTTCAGGTTGATCTCGCGATCGGTGCCCTCGACCCGCTCGCGGAAGCTGTAGCCGAGAGTGTTCAGCCGACAGGTGCCCGGCGAATCGTAGTAGCGGACGGTGCGGACCTTGTTGACCGCGAAGCTGCCGTCGACAGTGCGGTCGAAGCCGGCGGCGGTCAGCCTGGTCCGCAGCTCGGACAGGAAGCTGTTGGCGGTGGCGACCGGCTGCGCCTGGAACTTTGCCGGATCGAGCAGGACCTTGTATTCCTTGCCCGTCAGCGGGTCGGCGGCCTGCGCGGTCCCCGCGGCGGCCACCACGAAGCCGATCAGCCCGAGGCGAAGCCATGTCATCATTTGGTGCGAATCCCCCTGCATGAATGATGCGAATGCGCGGCAGGCTAGGCGGTCTGTATGAAGCTGATGTGTCAACGGCCCCATGATCGACGTCATAGGACGAGACTTTTCTCCTTGCTGGCTTTGCTGCTGACCGCCGCCTGCGGCGCGTCCGTGAGCACGCCGCGGCCGGCGGAGGAGGCCGCCCGGCCGGCCGCGCCGGCCCTGCTGCCGTCCGCCGCGGCGCCGCTGACGCCGGGGCCGGGATCCTCGTCCTTCACCGGGCCGGACAGCCGGGCGGCCGCCGAGCCATGCCGGGCGGTGTCCTTCGAGGCGTCCGACTACACGGTCTGCGAGTTCGACCTGCGCCGCTACCGGGTCGGGCTGTTCTGGCAGGACCGCGACGGCCGGCCCTACGGCTCGCTCTACGCCTTCAAGCGGGCGATGGCCGCGGCGGGGGACCCGCCGGTGGTGTCGATGAACGCCGGCATGTATCACGAGGACCTGTCGCCGGTCGGGCTCTTCGTCTCCGGCGGCCGGCAGCTCAACCCGGCCAATGAAGGGGACGGCGACGGCAACTTCTTCATGAAGCCGAACGGCGTCTTCTATGTCGATGGCGAGAGCGCCGGGATCCTGGAGACCGAAACCTATCTGCGCCGGGCCCCGGCCGCCGGGATTGCCACCCAGTCCGGTCCATTGCTGGTGATCGACGGCGCGCTGCACCCGCTGTTCAGCGACGACGGCCCGTCGCGCAAGATCCGCAACGGTGTCGGCATCAAGGACGACCACACCGTGGTCTTCGCCATCTCGCGGGACGGGGTCAGCTTCGGCAGCTTCGCCCGGCTGTTCCGCGACGCGCTGGGCTGCCGCAACGCGCTGTATCTCGACGGCTCGATCTCGGCCTTGTCGGCGCCGGGCGGGCTGTCCGTCGGCTGGGGCATCCGGGTCGGCCCGATCCTCGCCGCCTTCGACCGTGCGGCGCCGGTCAGCTAGGTGGCCCCGAGTCGTTCGGCTAGTGACGGCGCGCGCGGGCGGCGATATGCTGGTCGGATCATGACACGGCCACGGCCCTATCGCAGTCGTCGATCGCGCAAGCAGGAGCTGATGCTGCTGTGCGCCCGGATCGGCTACAACCCGCCGCGCGCCTGACCGAGGGGCCGCCGCAGCCGCGGCCCGGTTTCCGTTTTTTTCCGGATTCACGCGAGGTCGCGTCATGAACAGCTTTGCCGCCAGCCGCACCACCGCCGAGTGGAAGGCGCTGGACACCGCCCATCACCTGCACCCCTTCACCGATTACAAGTCGCTGGCCAGCGAAGGGGGCAGCCGCATCATCACCCGCGCCGAGGGCGTCTGGCTGTGGGATTCCGAAGGCCGCCAGCTGATCGACGGCATGGCCGGCCTGTGGTGCGTCAATGTCGGCTATGGCCGGAAGGAACTGGCCGACGTCGCCCATGAGCAGATGCTCGAGCTGCCCTTCTACAACACCTTCTTCAAGACCACGACGCCGGCCGCGGCCGAGCTGTCGGCCAAGCTGGCGGAGATCACGCCCGACGGGCTGAACCACGTCTTCTACGCCAACAGCGGGTCGGAGGCGAACGACACCATCGTCCGCATGGTCCGGCACTACTGGGACCTGAAGGGCAAGCACCGCAAGAAGGTGATCATCGGCCGCAACTACGGCTATCACGGCTCGACCATGGTCGCGGTCTCGCTGTGCGGCATGGGGGCGATGCACCGCCAGGCCGACCTGCCGTTCCCCGGCTTCCACCACGTCATGGCGCCCTACTGGTACGATTACGGCGGCGACCTGGACCCGGAGGCCTTCGGCAAGCTCGCCGCCAAGGCGATCGAGGACCGGATCAAGGAGCTGGGCGCCGACAGCGTCGCGGCGGTGATCGCCGAGCCGATCCAGGGCGCCGGCGGCGTCATCATCCCGCCCGCCAGCTACTTCCCGGAGGTGCAGCGGATCTGCCGCCAGTACGACGTGCTGCTGATCGCCGACGAGGTGATCTGCGGCTTCGGCCGCACCGGCGAATGGTTCGGCTCCGACCTGTTCGGCATCCAGCCGGACCTGATGACCCTGGCCAAGGGCATCACCTCGGGCTACCTGCCCCTGTCCGCCGTCATGGTCGGCGACCGGGTGGCCAGGACGCTGATCGACGAGGGCGGCGAGTTCTATCACGGCTTCACCTACTCGGGCCACCCGGTGGCCTGCGCCGTGGCGCTGGCCAACATCCGGATCATGGAGCGGGAAGGGCTGGTCGATCGCACCCGGACCGATATCGGCCCGTATTTCCAGGATCGGCTGCGCGAGGCCTTCGCCGACCATCCGATCGTCGGCGAGGTCCGCGGCGTCGGCCTGATCGCGGCGATCGAGCTGGTGCAGGACAAGGCCACGCGCCAGCGCTTCCCCAATTACGGGGCGGTCGGCACCCAGTGCCGCAACCACTGCTTCGCCAACGACCTGGTGATGCGCGGGGTGCGCGACGCCATGGTGCTGTCGCCGCCGCTAGTGATCTCGCGCGACGAGGTCGACGAACTGGTGCGACGGGCCAAGGTCGCGATCGACGCCACGGCGCGGGACGTCGGCAAGATGTGAGGGCAGGGGCGGCCGCGATGGGGCCGCCCTTTTCCGTTCAGGGGGACGGGCAGGACGGGGTTGCAAATGTCATGAACGCAGGGCACAGGGAGGACGGTTCGAGCCCGTTTTGTGCACTGCGCTGTCGCCGCGATTGACAGTTTTCCCAGCGGCGCGTTGCAATGAATCAGAAGGGGAACCGGCTCGACGGGTCTCGAACAGATCACAGACAGGGAACGGGTTAACATGAAGCGTCTCGTGCAAAGCCTTCTCGCGACCGCCGCGCTGTGTGCCGTGGCGGCGCCGGCCCTGGCCCAGGAGAAGGTCGTCAACATCTACAACTGGTCGGACTATATCGGCGAGACCACCCTGGCCGACTTCACCAAGGCCACCGGCATCAAGACCGTCTACGACACCTACGACAACAACGAGGTGCTGGAGGCCAAGCTGCTGGCCGGCAACTCCGGCTACGACATCGTGGTGCCGACGGCACAGCCCTTCCTGTCGCGCCAGATCAAGGCCGGGGTCTATCTCGAGCTCGACAAGTCGAAGATCCCGAACTGGAAGAATCTCGACCCGGCCCTGCTGAAGCAGGCCGAGGGCGCCGATCCCGGCAACAAATACGCCGCCATCTACCAGTGGGGCACGGTCGGCATCGGCTACAATGTCGACCAGGTGAAGAAGCGCCTCGGCGACGTGCCGCTCGACAGCTTCGACCTGGTGTTCAACCCCGAGAACGCCAAGAAGCTGGCCGATTGCGGCATCACCACGCTGGACAGCCCGACCGACATCATCCCGGTGGTGCTGAACTACCTGAAGCTCGACCCGAACAGCCAGAAGCCCGAAGACCTCAAGGCCGCCGAAGAGGCGATCATGAAGTTCCGGCCGTATCTGAAGTATCTGAGCTCCTCGCAGTACATCAACGACCTAGCCGGCGGCAACATCTGCGTCGCGATCGGCTGGTCGGGCGACGTCAGCATCGCCAAGGCCCGGGCCGAGGAGGCCAAGAACGGCGTCAACATCGACTATATCATCCCCAAGGAATCGACCCTGGTGTGGTTCGACATGATCGGCATTCCCAAGGACGCGCCGCATCCCGAGGAGGCCTATGCCTATATCAACTTCCTCCTTCAGCCGAAGGTGATGGCCGGCATCGACGATTTCGTCGGCTACGGCAATGCGGTGACGGGCGCGCGCGAGTTGATGAACCCCGACATCGCCAACGACCCGCGCGTCTTCCCGCCCGAGGACGTGATGAAGAAGCTGTTCGCGATCACCGAAGCGTCGCCCAGCTATGAACGGCTGCGGACGCGGACCTGGACGCGGATCCGCACCGGCCAGTAAACAGCGCGGCCGCCGCATCCCAACCGGATGCGGCGGCCGTTCCACTTGGGGGACAGGGGCCGGAGACGGGGATGGGCCAAGCCAAGCCGAAGCAGCAGACCGCGCCGCAGCTGTGGCGCGACCCGGACGCGAAGCCATACGTCCGGATCGAGAAGGTGACCAAGAAGTTCGGCGACTTCACCGCCGTCGACGATGTCAGCCTGTCGATCTATCGCGGTGAGTTCTTCGCCCTGCTGGGCGGGTCGGGTTGCGGCAAGACCACGCTGCTGCGGATGATGGCGGGGTTCGAGCGGCCGACCGAAGGCAAGATCTTCATCGACGGCGTCGACATGACCGCCGTGCCGCCCTATGAGCGGCCGGTCAACATGATGTTCCAGAGCTACGCGCTATTCCCGCATATGACGGTGGAGCAGAACGTGGCCTTCGGCCTGCGCCAGGACCGGGTGCCGTCGGCCGAGATCAAGACCCGCGTCGCCGAGGTGCTGGAACTGGTCCAGCTCGGCCGCTTCTCCAAGCGCAAGCCGCACCAGCTGTCGGGCGGCCAGCGCCAGCGCGTCGCCCTGGCCCGCAGCCTGGTCAAGCGTCCGAAGATCCTGCTGCTGGACGAGCCGCTGGGCGCGCTGGACAAGAAGCTGCGCGAGCAGACCCAGTTCGAGCTGGTCAACATCCAGGAGAAGGTCGGCATCACCTTCGTGGTCGTGACCCACGACCAGGAGGAGGCGATGACGATGTCCAGCCGGATCGCGGTGATGAACTCCGGCTACATCTCGCAGCTCGGCACGCCGGCCGAGATCTACGAATACCCGCAATCGAAGTTCGTGGCCGACTTCATCGGCTCGGTGAACCTGTTCGAGGGCCGCGTGGCCGAGGACCATCCGGAGCATGTCATCATCGACAGCCCCGAGGCCGGCTGCCAGCTCCACATCAGCCACGGCCTGCCGGTGCCGGTCGGGACCCAGGTCTGGGTCGCGGTGCGGCCGGAGAAGATCGTGATCTCGAAGGCGGACGGCGATGCCGGCGGCGCCACCAACAGCACGGTCGGCGTGGTCAAGGAGATCGCCTATCTCGGCAACCTGTCGATCTATCTGATCGCGTTGCCGAACGGGAAGACGGTGCGGGTGACGGCGCCGAACGTGTCGCGCCTGACCGAGATGCCGATCACCTGGGAGGACGAGGTGCGGCTGTCCTGGCAGCCCTTCGCCGGCGTGGTGCTGACGCAATGACCGCGGTGACGGCGAGCGACGCGGCGGAGGGCGCAGGCGCGCGGGTCGCGGCGGGGCCGTCGATCCTGCGGCGGCTGGGCGGAAGGCTCGGCCGCAGCCTGGTGATCGCGCTGCCCTATGTCTGGCTGTTCCTGTTCTTCCTGATCCCCTTCGTCATCGTCCTGAAGATCGCCTTCGCCGACAAGATCATCGGCCAGCCGCCCTATACGCCGCTGCTCAGCTGGATCGACGACGCCCATCTCGGCATCTCGCTCGCCATCGGCAATTTCCAGTTCCTGCTCGACGATCCGCTCTACGTCAGCGCCTATCTCAGCTCGATCAAGATCGCGGCGATCTCGACGGTGCTGAGCCTGCTGATCGGCTATCCGATGGCCTACGCCATCGCCCGGTCCAGCCAGCAATGGCGGGTGCCGCTGCTGATGCTGGTGATCCTGCCGTTCTGGACCTCGTTCCTGATCCGGGTCTATGCCTGGATCGGCATCCTCCAGCAGCAGGGGCTGCTCAACAACCTGCTGCTCTGGCTCGGCATCATCGACCAGCCGCTGGAGATCCTGCACACCGACATCGCCGTCTATATCGGCATCGTCTACTCCTATCTGCCGTTCATGATCCTGCCGCTCTACGCGACGCTGGAGAAGCTCGACGGATCGCTGCTCGAGGCGGCGGAGGATCTGGGCTGCCGGCCGTGGAAGGCGTTCCTGCTGATCACCCTGCCGCTGTCCATGCCGGGCATCATCGCCGGGTCGCTGCTGGTGTTCATCCCGGCGGTCGGCGAATACGTGATCCCGGAGCTGCTGGGCGGCATCGACACGCTGATGATCGGCAAGGTGCTGTCGAATGAGTTCTTCCAGAACACCGACTGGCCGGTGGCCTCGGCGGTGGCGATCGTGCTGCTGCTGGTGCTGGTGATCCCGATCATGGTCTTCCAGTACGTCCAGGCGAAGCAGCAGGAGGCGGAGCGATGAGGCGGCCCTGGTTCCTGTTCACCTGCCTGGTGTTCGGCTACGCCTTCCTCTACGTGCCGATCATCCTGCTGATGTTCTATTCCTTCAACGAGAGCCGGCTGGTCACGATCTGGGGCGGCTTCTCGACCAAATGGTACGGCACGCTGCTGGAGAACCAGCAGATGCTGGACGCGGCGCGGCGGTCGCTGGAGATCGCGGCGATCTCCGCCACCGTCGCCTGCGTGCTGGGCACCGTGGCCGGGCTGGTGCTGGCCCGGTTCGGCCGGTTCCGCGGCCGCACCCTGTTCTCCGGCATGGTGACGGCGCCGCTGGTGATGCCGGAGGTGATCACCGGCCTGTCGATGCTGCTGCTGTTCGTGGCGATGGAGCAGCTGTTTGGCTTCCCGCAGGGCCGCGGCATGCTGACCATCACCATCGCCCACATCACCTTCTGCCTGGCCTATGTCGCGGTGATCGTGCAGTCGCGGCTGGTCAGCCTCGACGAGTCGATCGAGGAGGCGGCGATGGATCTCGGCGCCCGGCCGCTGACCGTGTTCTTCTGGATCACCTTGCCGATCATCTCGCCGGCGGTGGTCGCCGGCTGGCTGCTGGCCTTCACCCTGTCGCTGGACACGCTGGTGATCACCAGCTTCGTCTCCGGCCCCGGGTCGACCACCCTGCCGGTCTACATCTTCTCCAAGGTGAAGCTGGGGGTGACGCCGGAGATCAATGCGCTGGCCACCATCATCGTCGTCATCGTCACCACCGGCGTGGTGATCGCCGGCGGGCTCCTGGTGCGGCACGAGAAGAAGCGGCGGCGGGACGAGCAGCTGGCCTTCGCCGCAGGAAGCTGAGGCCGGACCGCAGCGGAACGGCGTTTTCTTGCCCGATCATGGTGTCGCCGCGCAGGACTCTGAGTCATGCGTGGCGCGCAGGTGACCCTCGGCGTTTGCCCCTGGAGCAAAAATCGGGCCTGTCGACTATATCTACGGCGTTCGAGAACAATTCATGAGCTTCTCATGTCGTTTCTGTCGATCTTTGGAACCATTCGTCTGGCGCCGTTCGGCCGCCGTTTGACGAAGGGGGAAAAGACGATCTCTCAGCGCCGCATTTGATTGCCGCACTGTCATCAATGTCCTTCGGGACGATCGGTTTCACGGGCCCGGCCGCAAGGTCGGGCCCGTTCCATTTCCGGGGGACGCACACAGCGCTCTTTCATCCGGACGCGGCGGAGGCTAGCCTCTGGCTCTTGAGCGAGAACTGCTTCGGAACGCCATTGTGACCGTCCCCGCCTCCCTCGGCTACGTCATGCCCGCGGAATGGGAGCCCCACAGCCGCTGCTGGATGGCCTGGCCGTGCCGGGATGAGGTCTGGGGCGAGCATATGGACGCCGCCCGCACCGCCTATGCCGACGTCGCCCGCGCCATCGCCGATTTCGAGCCGGTGACCCTGGTCTGCAACCCGGCCGATGTGGCCGAGGCGTCGCTGACCCTGGGCAACGGCACCGCGATCGACGTGGTGTCGATGGAGATCGACGACAGCTGGCTGCGCGATTCCGGGCCGACCTTCCTGCTCGACCGCAACGGCCATCTGGCCGGCGCGCATTGGCGCTTCAACGCCTGGGGCCAGAAGTACCAGCCCTACAGCCGCGATGCGGTGGTGGCGAAGCAGATCCTGAAGCATGTCGGCGCCCGGCGCTTCCGCGCGCCCTTCGTGCTGGAGGGCGGTGCCGTCCATGTCGATGGCGAGGGCACGGTGCTGACCACCGAGCAGTGCCTGCTGAACCCGAACCGCAACCCGGACCTCACCAAGGCCCAGGTCGAGCAGAATCTGCGCGACTGGTTGGGCGTCTCCACCGTGATCTGGCTGCCGGAGGGGATCGAGGACGACGAGACCGACGGCCATGTCGACGAGATCGCCTGCTTCGTCCGGCCGGGCGTGGTGCTGGCGTTGTCGACCGACGACAAGAGCGACGGCAATTTCGACGTGCTGCAGACCAATCTCGACATCCTGCGTTCGGCCAAGGACGCCAAGGGCCGGCCGCTGCAGGTGATCGAGGTGCCGCAGCCGGCGCGGCAGGAGCACAACGGCAAGCGGCTGAGCCTGTCCTACGTCAATTTCTACATCGCCAATGGCGGCATCGTGATGCCGGCCTTCGACGTGGCGGAGGACGAGCGCGCCTTCCGCATCATCCGCGACGCCTTCCCGAACCGCCGCGTCGTGCAGGTCCATGCCCGCGACATCTTCCTGGGCGGCGGCGGCATCCACTGCATCACGCAGCAGCAGCCGTCTCCCTGACCGCGGGTCGCGTAGAGGCCGTCATTGCGAGGAGGCGAAAGCCGACGAAGCAATCCAGGGGCCACGCCAAGCGGCCCCGGATTGCTTCCCCCGGCTCAAGGCCGGGGTCGCAATGACGGTGTAGGAGATCAGGCCGTTGCCAGGCGCGGGTTGCGTACGGCGTCCAGGCTCCAGGCCCCGCCGCCGGCCGCGGCGAAGTACAGGAAGACGAAGCTGTACAGCGCAGCCAGCTCGCCCTGGTTCAGGATCGGGAAGAAGCCCTGCGGCGCGTGCGCCATGAAATAGGCCACGGCCATCTCGCCGGACAGCAGGAAGGCCACCGGGCGGGTGAACAGGCCGATCAGCAGCAGCACGCTGCCGACGATCTCCATCACCCCGGCCAGGCCGACCAGCGAGAACAGCTGCAGCCCGTCGAAATAGGCGACATGCGGGAAGCCGAACAGCTTGGCCAGGCCGTGCTGCAGGAAGAACAGGGCGGTGGCGATGCGCAGGATGCTGAGCACCCGGGGCGCCCAGGTGTGGTCGAGCTGGTCGCTCAGGTCGGCCATGATCGTCTCCGGATCAAGTGGGAGGAGGGGTTGCCGCGGGACTTGCGCCCGCTGCGCCGGGCCCGGTTGGGCGTCTTCCCGGGCCCGGTGGTGGCGTTGCGATTGAGTTGCTTTTGCGATTTGCGGTCAAGCCGCTGATCGCACAACAATTCGTCGCGCCGCGGACAACAATGGGCCAGCGGCCTCAGTAGCCGACAGTGAAGCGCTTGCGGTTGTGCGCCGGCTTTTCCAGCTCGTCGATCAGGGCGACGGCGTAGTCCTCCTGGCTGATCCGGCTCTGCCCGTCCGCGCCGATCAGCAACTGGTCGCCGCCGAGGCGGAACTTGCCGGTGCGCTCGCCCGGCGCGATCACCGCGGAGGGCGACAGGAAGGTCCAGTCCAGGCCGGCCTCGCCGCGCAGCAGGTTCAGGTAGTCGCGGCCCCTCGACGCCTCCTCCTTGTACAGCGCCGGGAAGTCCGGCGTGTCGACCAGTTGCACGCTCGGCGCCACCTCCAGGCTGCCGGCGCCGCCGACGACCAGGTAGCGCTTGACGCCCGACGCCTTGACCGCCCGCAGCAGCAAGGCAGGGTCGGAGGCGGTGTAGTGCACCGAGCTGATCACCGCGTCATGCCCGGCCAGCAGCCTGGCCAGGCCGTCGGCGTCGAACACGTCGCCGCGCACCGCGGTCAGGGCCGGGTGCCGCGGCAGCTTCTCCGGGTTGCGGACGATGCCGGTGACCTGGTGGCCGCGGCTCAGCGCCTCGGCCAGGATCTTCGAGCC
The DNA here is from genome assembly GCF_002195995.1 of Inquilinus limosus. Classification (GTDB taxonomy): domain Bacteria; phylum Pseudomonadota; class Alphaproteobacteria; order DSM-16000; family Inquilinaceae; genus Inquilinus; species Inquilinus limosus_C. The sequence goes on along the minus strand of NZ_NHON01000011.1, from coordinate 13,650 downwards.
GACATTGCCGCTGGCGCCGATCAGGGCGAGCTTCGCCATAGGAATTCTCCGAACTTGGTTACGAAAAGATACCGACCGCAAGTTCGGGAGTCCGGCCCCGTCCCGCAAGAAGGGTTCTGAAAGTAACCGAGGGAGCGCGGGATGACTGGCAGCGAACCGAGGCCGCTTCGAAATGCGCTGGCGTGAGCCGGCTGGCGGTGGTTTCGAGAACCGGAGCGCAGCGCACGTTTGTGCGTGAGCACCGGAAGCGGAGAAACCGCCGTCAGACGGCTCACGCCAGTAGCATTTCCAAGCGGCCTCAGAACCGCTTGTACCAGACGCGCTTGGGCCCGGTGTCGAGATGCACGAAGTCGGAGCGCCAATAGAGGCCGAGGCCGCCGCTGGCGACCGCCTGGGCGTGGTTCGCCAGGAACACCATGCCGTAGCCCTGCACCGACAGGTCCACCGCCTTGCCCTGCATGTGCAGGCTGTTGCGGGCGGCGCCCTCGGGGCGCAGCTTTTCGTTGGTCTCGGGGGTGCGATAGCCGGAATGCAGGTTGATCGTCACCCGCCGGCCCTTGGCCACCTGATAGCGCCGGGCCATCAGCCACAGCAGGTCGAACACGCCCGGGTCCATCGTCGTCGCCACGTCGACATGATGGTCGCGCAGCAGCCAGTTCAGCCGCTTCGTGGCGTCGTCAGCGAGCACGCCGTCGACGGCATAGACGTCGTCGAAGCGCTCATCGGTGTGCGGGTTGTAGAGCTTGAGGCGCCGCTCGCCCGGCTGGTCGACAGCGGGGGCGGCCGCGGCGCAGAAAGGAAGGGCGGCGAGCCCCAGCAGGGCCCGCCSCCGCGACAGCTGACTTGCGTCAGCCGGCATCCTTGATGGTTTCGATGATCTTGCCGACGAGGCCGTAATCCTTCGCCTCTTCGGCCGACATCCAGTAGTTGCGGTCGGTGTCGCGCTCGACCTTCTCGATCGGCTGGCCGGTCTCGCGGGCGATGATCTCGTTCAGCCGGCGGCGCATCTTGATGATCTCGCGCGCCTCGATGTCGATATCGACCGCCCGGCCGCCGGCGCCGCCGGACGGCTGGTGCAGCAGGAACCGGGTGTTCGGCAGCGAGAGGCGGTTTTCCTTCTTCGCCGCCAGGTAGATATGGGCGCCGGCGCTGGCCACCCAGCCGGTGCCGATCACCTTCACCGGCGCGCCGATGAAGCGGATCATGTCGTGGATGGTGTCGCCGGCCTCGACATGGCCGCCCGGCGAGTTGATCACCAGCCGGATCGGCTTCTTCTCGTCGTCGGCGGCGAGCGCCAGCAGCTGCGCGCTGATCCCCTGCGCCAGCTTCATGGAGATTTCACCGAACAGCAGCACCGTCCGGTTCTTGAAGAGGATGTTGCCGATCTGCGGGCCGAGCTCCTCCTTCTTCTCCTTTTCGGGGCGCTCTTCCTCTTCTTCCTCTTCCTCGTCGTCGAGACGCGGCGGGAACGGGCGGTCGACCATGGGGGATCCTGTTCACTCGAGAAATCTGTCTGACCTGCAACAGGTAGCGTGCCGGACCCCGGTTCGCAACCGGGGCCTTGCCCGAAGCCCGGCGAAGCGGGTCAGTGGAACAGCTTGGCCGCGTTGTTCAGGGTCATGGTGACGCCATAGGCCAGCGGGATGCCGACCACCAGCCAGTAGACGAGAACGCGCATCCTCGGGCCTCCTTATTCCGCCGGGGCCGGCGCCGGGCCGGTCTCGGGGCGATGGTGGTGGCGGGCGTCGACCGGCCGCACCAGGGCGTTGCAGATGAAGCCGATCACCAGCAGGCCGGCCATGATGTACATCGTCTCGGAATAGGCGGCCGAGGGCGGGATGCCGCGGCTCTTCTGATAGGCACTGATGTAGTTGACCAGCACCGGGCCGAGGATGCCGGCGGCGGACCAGGCGGTCAGCAGCCGCCCGTGGATGGCGCCGACATGCATGGTGCCGAACATGTCGCGCAGATAGGCCGGGATGGTGGCGAAGCCGCCGCCATACATGCTGAGGATCACGGCATAGCAGGCGACGAACAGCCCGACGCTGCCGATCTGCCCGGCCCAGGGCACCGTGGCGTAGAGCGCGATGCCGAGGACGAAGTAGATCGCATAGGTGCCCTTGCGGCCGATCACGTCGGAGGCTGAGGACCACAGGAAGCGGCCGGCCATGTTGAACAGGCTGAGCAGCCCGACGAAGCCGGCGGCGGCGATCGGCGTGATCACGCCCGGGAACATCTCCTGGCTCATCACCGAGGCCTGGCCCAGCACGCCGATGCCGGCCGTGACGTTGAGGCACAGCACGGCCCAGAGCAGCCAGAACTGCGACGTGCGGAAGGCGACGTCGACATGCACGTCGGCGCGGCTGACCATCTTCTTGGTCTGGGCGGGCGGGACGTAGCCGGCCGGCTTCCAATCGGCGGACGGCACGCGGACGATCAGCATGCCGAACATCATCACGACGAAGTAGATCAGCCCCATCGCCACGAAGGTCTGGGCGACGCCGTTCGAGGTCGGGGAGGAGAAGGCGGCCATCAGCTCGACCGCCAGCGGCGATCCGATCAGCGCGCCGCCGCCGAAGCCCATGATGGCCAGGCCCGTGGCCATGCCCGGCCGGTCCGGGAACCATTTGATCAGGGTCGAGACCGGCGAGATGTAGCCGATGCCGAGGCCGATGCCGCCGATCACGCCGTAGCCGAGATAGACCAGCCACAGCATGTGGGTCTGGATGCCCAGCGCCGCGACCAGGAAGCCGCCGCCGAAGCAGCAGGCCGACAGGAACATGGCGCGCCGCGGCCCGCCGGCCTCGACCCAGCGGCCGCCGAAGGCGGCGGACAGGCCGAGGAAGACGATGGCGAGCGAGAAGATCCAGCCCAGCTCGGGCAGGGTCCAGTCGCCCGGGGCCGGGGCGGTGATGCCGATCGCCTTGGTCAGCGGTCCGTTGAAGACGCTGAACGCATAGGCCTGGCCGATGCACAGATGGATGGAAAGGGCCGCGGGCGGCACCAGCCAGCGATTGTAGCCGGCCGGGGCGATGGTCCGCTCCCGGGCAAAGAAACCCATGGTCCGCTCCTGCAACTCCGTGTCGTTTCCTTCGGGGATGTGTTCCGCATCTGCAGGCCCGCCCGGCCTCTCCCCGATTCGCAGCGCGGTTGGGTGGACGATAGGATGTTATGTGACAGGCGTCATCCGGAACGGCGTTACAGACCTAACGTCATTCGCAGCAGTTCGACCAAAGGATGAGGATCCGGCCTTCGAAACCAAACCGCCCCGCGCAGGGCGGGGCGGTCGTGGTGTGAAACCGGGACGTCCGGATCAGGATTTCAGCCGGGTCCACACCCGGTCGCGCAGGTCGACCGCGGCGGGCGAGCAATTCTGGTTCGGGTTCAGCCGGCTCAGCATCTCCTGCGGCGTGTTGACCGCCGGATCGTCGCGCAGCTTCGGGTCCATGAACTCCGGCGACCCCTTGATGGCGTTGTTGTAGCCGGTGAAGTTGGTGGCGATGGCGATGTTCTCGGGCTTCATCATCCAGTCGATGAAGATCTTGGCGTTCTCGACGTTCTTCGCCCCGACCGGCACGGCGAAATTGTCGTTCCAGAAGTTGATGCCTTCCTTCGGATAGACATAGGTCACCGTCGGCCGCCCCTCCTTGGTCCGGTGCGCGGCGCCGTTCCACTGCATGTGGGCCGCGACCTCACCGGCGATCATGCGCTCGATCGTGCCGTCGGAGTTGTAGAGGGAGACGCCCGGCTTCTGCGCCTCCAGCAGCTTGAAGATCTTGCCGGCGTCCTCGCTGCTCTCGGTGCAGTAGTTGATGCCGAGATACATCGCCGCGGCCTTATAGACCTCGACCGGGTCGTTCATCATGCCGAGCTTGCCCTTGAACGGGCCGTCGGGGTTGAAGATCGACCACCAGCTGTCGTCGACCTTGCCGCCTTCGACCTTGGCGGTGTCGTAGCTGAAGCCGGTGGTGCCCCACATGTACGGCGCGGAGTATTTCCGCTCCGGGTCGTACCAGGGCTTGTCGTGCGGCGCGCCGACATTCTTGAAGTCGGCCATCTGGCCGGCGTCGATCTCCTGCAGCAGGTTCTGCTTGATCATCATGGCGAGCATGTAGTCGGACGGCACCACCACGTCGTATCCGGCGGCGCCGGCCTGCAGCTTGGCCAGCAGGGTCTCGTTCGAATCATAGACGTCGAGCGTGACCTTGATCCCGGTCTCGGCCTCGAACTTCTTCAAGAGCTCCGGCGGGTAGTAGTTCGACCAGTTGTAGAAATAGAGCTCGCCGCCGGCCGCCTGCGCGGCCGACGCCGCCGTCAGCGCCCCGATGGCGGCCATGGCGGCGAGCAGAAGCTGTCTTGCGGATCCCATCTCAAACCTCTCCTGGTGTCGTCGGGTTGTGGTGTCGCGCCCGGCCTCCACCGACGTTCGGGGCCCAGGCATGGCCCGGCCGCCTCAGGATTTCAGGCGGGTCCAGACCCGGTCGCGCAGCTCGACCGAAGCGGGGGAGCAGTTCTTGGCCGGCCGCAGCCGGCTGGCGTAGTCCGGCGGCATGTTGATCGCCGGATCCTCGCTCAGCGCCTTGTCCATGAACGCCTCGGAGCCCTTGATGGCGTTCATGTAGGTGGTGAAGTTGCTGGCTGCGGCGATGTTCTCCGGCTTCAGCATCCAGGCGATGAAGGTCTTGGCGTTCTCCGGGTTCTTGGCGGCCTTCGGCACCACCAAATTGTCGGCCCAGAGGCTCATGCCCTCCTTCGGATAGACGAAGACCACGCTCGGCCGCTGCTTCTTGGTGCGATGGGCGGCGCCGTTCCACTGCATGTGGGCCACGACCTCGCCCGCGCCCATGCGCTCGACCGACCCGTCGGAGTTGTAGAGCGAGACGGCCGGCTTCTGCGCCGCCAGCAGCTTGTAGATCTTGCCGGCGTCCTCGCTGCTCTCGGTGCAGCGGTCGATGCCCAGATAGTAGGCGGCGGCGTTGAAGACCTCGACCGAGTCGTTCATCATCGCCAGGCTGCCCTTGAACGGGCCGTCCGGGTTGAAGATCGACCACCAGCTGTCATCCACCGGGCCCTGCACCTTGGCGCTGTCGTAGCTGAAGCCGGTGGTGCCCCACATATAGGGCGCGGAATACTTCCGCTCCGGGTCGTACCAGGGCTTGTCGTGCGGGGCCATGACGGCGCCGAAGCCGGGCATGGAAGCCGCGTCGATCTCCTGCAGCAGGCCCTGCTTGACCATGATGTCGACCATGTAGTCGGACGGCACCACCACGTCGTAGCTGGCGCCGCCGGCCTGCAGCTTGGCCAGCAGGGTCTCGTTCGAATCATAGACGTCGAGCGTGACCTTGATCCCGGTCTCGGCCTCGAACTTCTTCAGGAGGTCGGGCGGGGTGTAGTTGGTCCAGTTGAACAGGAACAGGTCGCCGGCCGCCCAGGCGGCGGGGGCGGCCAACAGGGCCGCGGCGGCGAGCGCGGCGGCCAGACAGGTGCGTCGGTTCCGAATTTCAAGCCTCCCTGGTTAGCTCCGCGCCCGTCCCACCACCCAGGACAGGGCGACGAAGACGATCGAGATCAGCAGCATCAGCGCGGAGATGGCGTTGACCTCCGGCGTCACCCCGATGCGGATCATGCCGTAGATGTAGATCGGCAGGGTCGTCGCCCCGGCGCCGGAGACGAAGAAGGTGATGACGAAGTCGTCGAGCGAGATGATGAAGGCCAGCATCAGCCCGGACAGGATGCCGGGCCACAGCAAGGGCAGCGTCACTCGGCGGAAGGCCCGCCACGGGGTGGCGTAGAGGTCGGACGCGGCCTCGCCCAGGCTGGCATCCATCCCCTCCAGCCGCGCCCGGATCGGCAGATAGGCGAAGGGGATGCAGAACACGATATGGGCCAGGATGATGGTGAACAGGCCCAGCGGCAGGCTGACGGCGGTGAAGAACAGCAGCGTCGCCACCGCCGTCACCACCTCCGGCACCACCAAAGGCAGGGCGATCAGGGCGCTGACCGCGGTCTGGCCGCGGAAGCGCCGCCGCGCCATGCCGATCGCGGCCGGGATCGCCATGACCGTGGCGGCCACCGACGAGACCAGGGCGACGATCAGCGAGTTCTTGGCCGAGCGCAGGATGTCCGGATTGCCCAGGACGACGCCGAACCAGCGGGTGCTGAACCCCTCCCAGATCGTGGCCGAGCTGCCGGCGTTGAAGGCCAGCACCAGCAGCACCACGATCGGGATGTAGAGATAGGCGAAGAACGCCCAGGACACGGCGCGGACGCCGGGGAAGCTGCGCAGGCTCATTTCGCCACCTGCGGCGCGCGGCGGAAGCGCAGCAGGTACAGCATCATCGCCAGCAGCACCACCGCCAGCAGGGCGAAGGACAGCGCCGCCCCGAACGGCCAGTTGCGCGACGAGCCGAACTGGTTCTGGATCAGGTTGCCGATCATCATCGACTTCGACCCGCCCAAGAGGTCCGGCGTCACATAGGCGCCGAGGCAGGGAATGAAGACCAGGATGGCGCCGGCGGCGATGCCCGGCATGGCCAGCGGGATGACGACCCGGCGCAGCGCCCGCCATTTGTCGGCGCCCAGGTCGTAGGCGGCCTCGACCAGCCGGAAATCCAGCTTCTCCAGGCTCGAATAGATCGGCAGCACCATGAAGGGCAGGAAGGAGTAGGTGAGGCCGATGGCGATCGCCGTCTCGGTGTACATCAGGTTCAGCGACCCGGTGGTCAGCCCCAGGCTGTGCAACGCCGAATCGATCAGCCCGCCGGAGCGCAGCATCAAGATCCAGGCGTAGTTGCGCACCAAGAGGTTGGTCCAGAACGGGATGGTGACCAGGAAGATCAGCAGGTTGCGCCGCGGCGGCGGCTGCATCGCCATGTGCAGCGCGGTCGGGAAGCCGATCAGCACGCACAGCACGGTGGTCAGCAGCGACAGCCAGACCGAGCGCAGCAGGATCTGGGCATAGGCCGGGTTCCAGATCAGGCTGTCGTCGAAGTCGCGCTCATAGAGGAAGCGGAGATAGGCCTCGGTCGAGAAGGTGTTCCATTGCACCCCGCCGAACTGGCCGCGCTCGGCGACCGAGACCACCGCCATGATCGCCAGCGGGACGATGAAGAAGATCAGGATGAAGCCGACCGGGACGCCGATCAGGCCCAGGGTCTTGAGCGAGTTGCCGCGCGCCATCGCCGCCCTCAATCGGCCAAAGCGTGGCCGGCGCCGGCCGGCACGCCGACGCCCACCATCTCGCCGGGCTGGAAGCTCTGCTGCGCCCCGGTGCGGTTCTGCAGCCGGGCGGTGACCAGCGGCCCGCCATCGGCCAGGCGGATGTGATAGGTCGTGTCGGTGCCGACATAGACCACCGTCTCCACCGTCCCGGCCAGGCTGCCGGGTCCGGGCTCGGCGGTCAGCAGGATCCGCTCCGGCCGCACCGCCAGCGTGGCCCCGTCGGCGCCGCCGAGGCGGGCGGCGAGGGGGCCATCGAAGAAGTTGGTCTCGCCGATGAAATGGGCGACGAAGCGCCGGGTCGGGCGGTCATAGATGTCGCGCGGGCCGCCGATCTGCAGGATCTCGCCCTGGCTCATCACCGCGATCCGGTCCGACATCGTCAGCGCCTCCTCCTGGTCGTGGGTGACGAAGATGAAGGTGATGCCGGTCTCGGTCTGCAGCCGCTTCAGCTCGATCTGCATCTCCTTGCGCAGCTTGAGGTCCAGGGCCGACAGCGGCTCGTCCAGCAGCAGCACTTGCGGCTCGCTGGCCAAAGCGCGGGCCAGGGCGACGCGCTGCTGCTGGCCGCCGGACAGCTGCGCCGGCTTGCGGGTCTCCATCCCGCCCAGCTTGACCAGGGCGATCATCTCGGCGACGCGGGCATCGGCCCGGGCGCGCTCGACGCCCTTCATCTCCAGGCCGAAGCGGATGTTCTCGCGCACCGTCATGTGCGGGAACAGGGCATAGCTCTGGAACACCGTATTCACCGGCCGCTTGTGCGGCGGCAGCCCCTCGATCGGCTTGCCGTGCAGCAGGATGTGGCCGCTGGTCGGCTCCTCGAATCCGGCGATCATGCGCAAGAGCGTGGTCTTGCCGCAGCCAGACGGGCCGAGCAGGGTGAAGAACTCATTGTCCCGGATCTGGACCGATACGCCGTTCAGGGCCCGGACCGCGCCGCTCTGGTCGCTGCCGAACACCTTGGTGACATCGACAACGTCGATTGCCGTCCCTGTCAATTTGGCCTCGTTTCTTGTTTCGGCAGGACGCGAGGCCTCGGGGCGGACCGTCGGGGACCCCTGGCGGCACCGCGCCTGGCCGGCCGGGATCCTGAGGATCACCCGCTTCCGGCCGCTGCGCTGCTGGTAACGATATCAGCAGGTGGCGCGGGCAACCGCAAGCCTCTCCCGCCTGCCATCCGCGCAAGAAAAAACCCCGCCGTGGGCAGGCGGGGTTTTCATGGGTCGGGATCGCCCTAGTCAGGCCCAGCCTTCCGGCCCCAACTGTCATTGCCGGGCTTGACCCGGCAATCCAGGGGCCACAGAGAGCGGCTCTTGCCGCCCTGGATGCCCGGGTCAAGCCCGGGCATGACAAGGAAGGGAAGCGGGGTGTCCGGACGAAGTTCGATCAGACCGAGTAGTACATCTGGAACTCGATCGGGTGCGGGGTGTGCTCGAAGGCGTACACCTCTTCCCACTTCAGCTCGAGATAGGCCTCGATCATGTCCTTGGTGAACACGTCGCCCTTCAGCAGGAAGGCGTGGTCGGCCTCGAGCGCCAGCAGCGCCTCGCGTAGCGAGCCGCAGACGGTCGGGACGTTTTTCAGCTCCTCCGGCGGCAGGTCGTACAGGTTCTTGTCCATCGCCTCGCCCGGATGGATCTTGTTCTGGATGCCGTCCAGGCCGGCCATCAGCATGGCCGAGAAGGCGAGGTAGGGGTTGGCGGTCGGGTCCGGGAACCGCACCTCGACGCGCTTGCCCTTCGGCGAGGAGACGTAGGGGATGCGGCAGGAGGCCGAGCGGTTGCGGGCCGAATAGGCCAGCAGCACCGGCGCCTCGAAGCCCGGGATCAGCCGCTTGTAGCTGTTGGTCGACGGGTTGGTCAGGGCGTTCAGCGCCTTGGCGTGCTTGATGATGCCGCCGATGTAGTACAGCGCGGTGTCCGACAGGTCGGCATAGCCCGAGCCGGCGAAGGTCGGCTTGCCTTCCTTCCAGATCGACTGGTGGACATGCATGCCCGAGCCGTTGTCACCCTTGACCGGCTTCGGCATGAAGGTCGCGCTCTTGCCGTAGGCGTCGGCGACGTTGTGCACGACGTACTTGAACGCCTGCAGCGCGTCGGCGCTCTTGATCAGGGTCTCGAACTTGATGCCCAGCTCATGCTGCGAGGCGGCCACCTCGTGGTGGTGCTTCTCGACCGTCACGCCCATCTCGGCGAGGGTGGTCAGCATCTCGGCGCGCAGGTCGTGCGCGGCGTCCAGCGGCGGCACCGGGAAGTAGCCGCCCTTCGGCTGCACGCGGTGGCCGCGGTTGCCGTCCGGATAGACCTTGCCGCTGTTCTCCGACGCGTCCTCGCTGTCCAGGTAGTAGAAGGCCGAAGTGGTGTTCTGCTGGTAGCGGACGTCGTCGAAGATGAAGAACTCGGCCTCGGGGCCGAAATAGGCGGTGTCGCCGATGCCGAGCGACGCCATGTAGCGCTCCGCCGACTTGGCGATCGAGCGCGGGTCGCGGCTGTAGGGCTGGCCGGTGGCCGGCTCCAGGATGTCGCAGGTGATGTTCAGCTGCGCCTGGGCGGCGAAGGGGTCCATGACCGCGGTGTCGACATCCGGCATCAGGATCATGTCGGACTCGTTGATCGCCTTCCAGCCGGCGATCGACGACCCGTCGAACATGACGCCGTCGGTCAGCATGTCCTCGTCCACCGTCGAGACGTGCTGGCTGACGTGATGCACCTTCCCGCGGAAGTCGGTGAAGCGGAAATCGACGTATTTGACGTCGTTCTCTTTGATCAGATCGAGGACCTTGGTCACACCGTCGGCCATGATTCTTTCTTCCTGTGTTCGGACTGTGTTTGCGTTTCTTGAGAGGCGTTCTTGGGCGGCTGGTACGGGCCGGCGCTCAGATGGCGTCGGCGCCCTTCTCACCGGTGCGGATGCGGATGACCTCCTCCACCGGGGTGACGAAGATCTTGCCGTCGCCGATCCGGCCGGTCTGGGCGGCCTGCTGGATCGCCTCGATCGCACGCTCGACCAGGGCGTCCTCCATGACCACCTCGACCTTCACCTTGGGCAGGAAGTCGACCACGTACTCCGCGCCGCGATACAGCTCGGTGTGGCCCTTCTGGCGGCCGAAGCCCTTGGCCTCGGTGACGGTGATGCCCTTGATCCCGACCTCGTGAAGGGCCTCCTTCACCTCGTCGAGCTTGAACGGCTTGATGATGGCTTCGACTTTCTTCATGGGTTCGGAACCGTTCCCTTGGATCGTTTGCGCGCCACCGCCGGGTGCGGAACGCTCTCGCCGACACTGTGAAGCAAGCCCCGTGCCAGTCGCCGACTCCTGGCCGGCGACCGGGGTTGAACAGGGGCGTGCTTAGAATTTAGGCATAGTGCTGCTTCTTTGGGCTTCGATCAAGCCAGGGCGCCTGCCATGCGGTCGATCGCCTGGCGGATGGCGTCGACGCTGTTGGCATAGGACAGGCGCAGGAAGCCCTCGCCCATGGCGCCGAAGCTGGTGCCGGCGATGGTGGCGACGCCGCATTCCTCCAGCAGCCTGGTCTGCAGCGCCTTGGCCGTCATCCCGGTGCCGGTGATGTTGGGGAAGGCGTAGAAGGCGCCGCCCGGCTCGACGCAGCGCACGCCGGGCAGCCGGTTCAGCGCGTCGACCACGACGCGGCGGCGCTCGGCGAAGGCGGCGCACATGGTGTCGACCGCGTCCTGCGGCCCCTGCAGCGCGGCGATGCCGGCATATTGGGCGGAGGCATTGACGCAGGAATGGGCGTTGACGGCCAGCCGGGTCGCGCCCTCGCGCAGCGCCTTCGGCCAGACGCTCCAGCCCAGCCGCCAGCCGGTCATGGCATAGGTCTTCGACCAGCCGTCCAGCAGGATCACCCGGTCGCGCAAGGCGGGGTAGGAGAGGAAGCAGCTGTGCTCGGCCCCATCATAGAGGATGCGGCTGTAGATCTCGTCGCTCAGCACCGCCACATGCGGGTGCCGCTCCAGCCCGGCGGCCAGGCGGTCCAGCTCGGCCTTCGGCACCAGGCCGCCGGTCGGGTTGGCCGGGCTGTTGATGATCAAGAGGCGGGTGCGCGGCGTGATCTGGGCCAGCACCTCCTCGGCCGAGAAGGCGAAGCCGTTCTCCTCGCGCAGCCGCACCGGCACCGGCGTGGCCCCGGTGAAGCGGATCGCGGATTCGTAGATCGGGAAGCCGGGATTGGGGTACAGGATCTCGGCCCCCGGCTCGCCGAACATCAGGATGGCGAACCACATGGTGACCTTGCCGCCGGGCATGATCACCACGTCGTCCGGGTCGACCGTGACGCCGCGCCGCGCCTCCAAATCGTCGGCCACGGCCCGGCGCAGCGCCGGGATGCCGCCGGCCGGGGTGTAGCCGTGATGGCCGTCGCGCAGCGCCTTGGCCCCGGCCTCGACGATGTGGTCGGGAGTGCGGAAATCGGGCTGGCCGATGCCGAGATTGATGATGTCGCGGCCCTGCGCCGCCAGCGCCTGGGCCCGTGCCAGTACGTCGAACGCGGTCTCGGTGCCGAGATTGGCCATGGCGGCCGACTGGATGAGCATCTGCCTAACCCTGCTGAGTTGTGTCGCAGCGGACTATGGCGCCCCAAAGGAGCCCGGTCATGCCTTGAAGCGCCTTCGACAGGCGGGATTGCGTCTAGCGCTTGACGCCGCCACGGCGATGCCTCATATCACCCGCCGCAAATGCTGTGGCGGCCGTAGCTCAGTTGGTAGAGCCCTCGGTTGTGGTCCGAGTTGTCGTGGGTTCGAGTCCCATCGGTCGCCCCATTTCCCCTTCCGCCATCATCTGATACGCCTGTCTCCACCGCATCGGAGGAGGCTGCCTTGTATCGACCGAACGCCGCGAAACGGAAGCTGCGGGCGGGTGAGCCCGTCTATGGCTGCTGGCAGGGCATCGGCCATTCGCTGATCTCCGAGCTGCTGGGCCTCGCCGGCTACGACATCGTGCTGCTGGATCATGAGCACGGGCCGGCCTCGGTCGCCGACGCGGTGCCGTGCCTGCAGGCCCTGGCCGGCACCCCGGCCACCGGCATCGTCCGCATGCCCTGGAACGACCCGGTCTATGTCAAGCGCATCCTCGACATCGGGGCCGAGGGCGTGATGGTGCCGCAGGTCGGCTCGAAGGCCGAGGCGGAGGCCGCGGTGGCCGCCTGCCGCTACCCGCCGGCCGGCATCCGGGGCGTCGCCTACGGCATCGCCCGCGGCGCCGATTTCGGCCTGGCGCCGGACTATCAGCAGACCATCTCCGACAATCTGCTGATCCTGTGCCAGATCGAGACCCGGCAGGGGGTGGAAGCGATTCCCGACATCGCCGCGGTCGACGGCGTCGACGGGCTGTTCATCGGCCCCTGGGACCTGTCCGGCAGCCTCGGCAAGCTCGGCCGCTTCGACGACCCGGAGGTGCGCGACACGATTCGCCGGGCCGAGCGCGCCATCATCGACAGCGGCAAATGGCTCGGCTCGCTGCCCTCGCTCGGCCGGTCGTCCGCCGAGATGGTGAAGGATGGCTGCCGCATCGTCATCGGCCCGGCCGAGATCACGCTGCTGCGCGACGCCGCCCGCGCCGATCTCGCCGCCTTCAAGGAGGTGGTCGGGAAGCCCGGGCGGTGATGCTCTCGGACCTCGCTTTGCTGACCGCGGCGGAGATGGGCGAGGCCGACCGCCGCACCATCGCCGGCGGCACGCCCGGCATCGTGCTGATGGAGCGGGCGGGGGCGGCGGTGGCGCGGGCGATCCGCGCCCGCTGGTCGCCGCGCCCGGTCGCGGTGCTGTGCGGCCCCGGCAACAATGGCGGCGACGGCTGGGTGATCGCCCGGCTGCTGGCGGGGCAGGGCTGGCCGGTGCGGCTGGCCTCGCTGGTCCCGGCCAAGGTGCTGAAGGGCGATGCCGCCGAGGCGGCGGCACTGTGGAAGGGCAAGGTGGAGGGCGCCGATCCCGCGGTGCTGGACGGCGCCGGGCTGGTGGTCGACGCGCTGTTCGGCGCCGGGCTGAACCGGGCGCCGGAGGGCAGGGCCGCGGCGCTGATCGAGGCGGTCGCGCGCTCCGGCCTGCCGGTCGTGGCCGTCGACGTGCCCAGCGGCCTGTTCGGCGATGACGGCTCGGCCCCCGGCCGGGTGGCGCCGGCGGCCCTGACCGTCACCTTCTTCCGGCGCAAGCCGGGTCATCTCCTGCTGCCCGGCCGCACCCTCTGCGGCGAGACCCGCGTCGCCGACATCGGCATCGAGGCCGCCGCGCTGGAGGCGATCGGGCCGCGGCTGCACGAGAACGGACCGGCACTGTGGCGCGCCGCCCTGCCGCATGCGGCGGCGACCCAGCACAAATACGACCGCGGCCATCCGCTGATCCTGGCCGGCGGCAGCCTGACCGGCGCGGCCCGGCTGGCGGCGCGGGCGGCCCGGCGGACCGGGGCCGGGCTGCTGACCG
>NZ_NHON01000010.1 GCF_002195995.1 Inquilinus limosus | reverse complement strand
CGGTGGACGAGGCCCAGGCGCTGGCCCGCGAGATGGGCTATCCGGTGCTGGTCAAGGCCACGCCGGCCGGCCCGCCGAAGAACGCCGTGACCTCGCCGATGGTCGGCACCGTCTACCTGTCGCCCGAGCCGGGCGCCGGCGCCTTCGTCAAGGTCGGCGACAAGGTGGCCGAGGGCGCGACGCTCTTGATCGTCGAGGCGATGAAGGTGATGAACCCGATCCGCAGCCCGCGCTCCGGCACGGTCAGCGCCATCCTGGTCGAGGATGCGCAGCCGGTCGAGTTCGGCGAACCGCTTGTCGTGATCGACTGATGTTCGAGAAGGTCCTCATCGCCAATCGCGGCGAGATCGCGCTGCGCATCCACCGCGCCTGCCGCGAGATGGGCATCCGCACCGTGGTCGTGCACTCCACGGCCGACAGCGACGCCATGGCCGTGCGCCTGGCCGACGAGGCGGTGTGCATCGGCCCGCCGGCGGCGCGCGACAGCTACCTCAACATCCCGGCCCTGCTCTCGGCCGCCACCATCACCGGTTGCGACGCCATCCATCCCGGCATCGGCTTCCTGGCCGAGAACGCCCGCTTCGCCGAGATGGTGGAGGAGCACGGCTTCGCCTTCATCGGCCCGACCGCGCAGCATATCCGGGTGATGGGCGACAAGATCGCCGCCAAGGACGCGGTCAAGGCCGCTGGCCTGCCGGTCGTCCCCGGCTCCGACGGCGCCGTCGACACGGTGGACGAGGCCCAGGCGCTGGCCCGCGAGATGGGCTATCCGGTGCTGGTCAAGGCCACGGCGGGCGGCGGCGGCAAGGGCATGAAGGTCGCGATGGCCGATGCCGAGTTCCCCGAGGCCTATACGATGGCCCGGAACGAGGCCCGCGCCGCCTTCGGCAACGACAGCGTCTATATCGAGAAGTATCTCGACCATCCGCGCCACATCGAGATCCAGCTGCTGGCCGACACCCACGGCAACGTGGTGCATTTCGGCGAGCGCGACTGCTCGATCCAGCGCCGGCACCAGAAGGTGATCGAGGAGGCCCCCTCGCCCGCGCTCAACGCCGAGGAGCGCGCCTATATCGGCGGGCTGGCGGCGGAGACGGCGCGCAAGCTGGGCTATCGCGGCGTCGGCACGATGGAGTTCCTGTACCAGGACGGGAAGTTCTACTTCATCGAGATGAATACCCGGCTGCAGGTCGAGCACCCGATCACCGAGGAGATCTCGGGCATCGACCTGGTGCGCGAGCAGATCCGCGTCGCCACCGGCGCGCCGCTCGGCTACACCCAGGCCGACATCGAGTTCCAGGGCCACGCCATCGAGTGCCGGATCAACGCCGAGGACCCGGAGACCTTCACCCCCTCCCCCGGCCGGATCGACGGCTACCATGCGCCGGGCGGTCTGGGCGTGCGGGTCGACAGCGCGATCTATGACGGCTACCGCATCCCGCCGCACTATGACAGCCTGGTGGCCAAGCTGATCGTGCGCGGCACCACCCGCAACGAATGCCTGATGCGGCTGCGGCGGGCGCTGGAGGAGTATGTCATCGACGGGGTGAAGACCACCCTGCCGCTACACGCCCGGCTGATCGCCGAGCCCGACTTCATCAATGGCGACTACGACATCCGCTGGCTCGAGCGGCTGATGGCGAAGTAAGGCACCGGCCAGAATTCAGCCCAATTCTGAGACTAAGACTATGCGGTGTCCCGGGCGCCGCGCCCGGGATGGCGATCGAGGGGATGCGATCGCTGTCGCAGGCTGGTCTGCGGGTCCGGTGCCGCCCCGATATGCGAGGAGATGCTTGATGAGCGTGTTTCGTGCTTCGACGGCGGCGGCCCTGGTCGCGCTGGTCACCGCCCCGGCCTTCGCGGCCGAGGTCCCGTCCGACCCGGTCGAGCGCTGCAAGGGGCTGCTGACCATCGCCCCGGCCGATTCCCCGATGCACAATGCCCAGGTCGGGTCGGTCGAATCCTTCGGCGACTCCGGCTGCAAGTTCACCGACGTCAAGATGACCGAGCCGGCCGACAAGGTCGCGGCCGGCGAGGCTCCGACCACGGTCGCGATCGCCGAGCTCACCATCGACAAGCTCGACTTCGCCAAGGCCTATGACAGCAAGCCGTCGCCGACGATGACGGCGCAGGCCAAGGGCATCTCGATCGACAACCCGCAGGTCAAGGCCGTCCTCGGCGAGGACCCGTTCAACGTCGCCATCGACTACCGGCTGGACGAGGGCAGCAAGCAGTTCAGCCTGAACCAGTTCGAGCTCAGCGGCGACTCGCTGGGCCAGCTGTCGCTGGACGGCGCGCTGGACGGCGTCAACTCGGCCGACCCGGCGGCCGCGGCCGACCCGAGCCAGCTGCTGGGCACCGCCTCGCTGCGCAAGATCAAGCTGCATTTCGAGAACAAGGGCATCATCGACAAGGTGATCGCCTTCGCGACCGCCCAGGGCGAGGACCCGAAGACCGCGATCGAGCAGGGCAAGAGCCAGGCCGTCCTCGGCATGGCGGCGCTGTCGGCGATCGGCGTGCCGGAGGCCGCGGTGAAGAGCCTGATGGCCTTCGCCCAGGACTTCCCGGCGCCGAAGGGCCCGCTGACGATCTCGATGGACCCGTCCGCCCCGGTGCCGCTGGCGCAGTTCGCCACAATCAAGCCGGGCGACGCCAAGTCGATGGACCTGGTCAAGAGCCTGAACGTCGCCGTCACCTACAATTGACCGGCTGCGATCGGACCTGATGTGACGCGATGGCCGGGGCGATCCCCCGGCCATCGTCGTCTCAGGAGACCGGCATGAAGATCCTGGCGATCCTGGTGCTAACGGCGGCTGCCCTGTCGACAGCGCACCCAGCCTTGGCGGCCCCCGTGCCGTCCGACCCGGTCGAGCGCTGCCGCGGCCTGCTCGAGATCGCGGGCCAGGCGGGCGGGATCGCCGCGCCGGCCGCCGCGACCGTCGAGCCGCTGGGCCCCGACGGCTGCCGCTTCACCGGGCTGCGCCTCGATCTCGGCCCCGGCCGCAGCTGGACCGTGGGCAGCCTGACGGCCGGCGGTCTGGACTTCGCCCGGATCACCCAGGACCGGCGGCTGGAGGCGGCCTCGCTGCGGGCCAAGGACGTCCGGCTCAAGGACAGCGCGGTGACGGCGGCGCTGGGTCCCGACCCGGTCCGGTTCGACGCCGCGCTCGACTACCGCTGGGACGTCGCGACCGGGACGGTCGAGGTCGCCGCGCTGTCCCTGTCCGGCGCCGGGCTGGGCGAGGTGGCGTTCAGCAACCGCCGCGGCCATGTCCGGGCCGACACCTTCTCCTTCGACCTCGGCCCGAGAGTCATCATCCTCGGCCTGATCGCCGCAGGCGACCTGCAGGCGCTGTCGTTCCGCTTCCGCGACGACGGCATCGTCGACCGCTTCATCACCGCGGGAGCCCGGGGCCTGGCCGACAAGGACCCGGGCCTCAGCGAGACCGAGCGGAAGCTCGTGCTGCAGCAGGCGATCGAGCATCAGGTCGCCTCGATGTCGGCCGGCGGCTTCCCGGAGCCGATGGTGGCGCCGCTGGTGGCCTTCGTCCGGGACTTCCCGTCGCCGCGGCCGATCACGCTGACCGCCGCGCCGATCGGGACGGTGCCCATGCCCGCGCTGCTGCTCGGCGAGGACGCCGGCGGCGCGACGCCCGCGGAGCTGTTCCGGCGCATGAACCTGACCGTGGCCTATTGAGCCCGATCGAACCGACCGAACGGAGAGAACCATGACCCGCATCCGGATCGCCGCCGCCGCCTTCTTCGCGGCAGCGGGCCTCGCCCCGCTGGTCCAGGCCGCGCCGGTGCCGGCGGACCCGGTGCAGCGCTGCCGCGACCTGCTCCCGATGCTCGGCAAGGCGACCGAGGAGGCGCCCTCGGTCGGCGAGGTGACGCCGGTCGGCGACACCGGCTGCCGCTACACCGACCTGCAGCTGTCGATGAGCCGCTATCAGGGCTGGAAGGTGGGAGCGCTGACCCTCGACCGCATCGATTTCGAGCGCTTCTACACCGACCGGGCGCCGCTGACCCTGTCGCTCCGCGCCGAGGGCATCCGCTTCTTCGCGCCGGCCCTGCCCGCGGCGAACGCCTACCAGATGAAGCTGGTGCAGAAGCCCCTCGAGATCACCTTCGACTACGACTACGACAAGGCCGCCGATGTCCTGACCATCCGCGATGCCACCTTCCGCGGCGAGACGATCGGCCATCTGACCGTCACTGCCGCGATCCAGGGCACCAGGCTCGACACGCTGGCCGCGGACCGGGTGCCCGACCCCGAGATCGCGACCGGGGTGTCGCTGCAGTCGCTGACCGTGGATTTCGACAACCAGGGCATGTTCGAGAACCTTGCCTTGCTGCCGCTGCTGCTGGCCCTGCCGGACGGCGAGACCGACCCGGAGGGGGCGGTCGCCGCGGCCAAGGCGCAAGGCATGGCCGTCCTGGTCGTCCTGACCGGGGCCGGCGTGCCCGAGGCGTCGGTGTCGGCGATCGGCCGCTTCATCCAGTCCATGCCGCAGCCACGCGGACCGTTCCATGTCGAGATCGCGCCGCAGCCGCCGCTCGCCTTCGCCGAGCTGGCGGAAGTGGAATCGGGCGGCGCGGCCAAGGTGATGGAGCTGGTGAAGCGGCTGAACCTCACCGCCAGCTACTGAGCCGGGCGTTCAAGGCCGCGCCAGCCCGAACACGCCGCGCACCGCGTCCAGCACCCGCGCCGCCTGCGCCCGCGCCGCCTCGGTGCCCTGGCGCAGGACGGCGCGGACCTCGCCGGGGTCCCGCGCCAGCTGCGCCCGGCGCTCGCGGATCGGGCCCAGCAGCGCCTCCAGCACCTCCTCCAGCCGGCGCTTCACCGCCACGTCCGGCAGCCCGCCGGCGCGGTAGCGGCGCTTGAGCTCCGCCACCGCCGTCGGGTCGGGGTCGAAGGCGTCGAGAGTGGCGAAGACGACATTGCCCTCGACCTTCCCCGGATCCTCGACCCGCAGATGCCCGGGATCGGTGTACATGCGGCGGATCTTGGCACGCACCGTGTCGGAATCGTCGCGCAGGTCGATGGCGTTGCCGGCCGATTTGCTGGCCTTGCCCCGGCCGTCCAGCCCCGGCAGGCGCGGCATGGTCGACAGCAGGATCCTCGGCTCCGGCAGCACCGCGGCGCCGGCCAGGCGGTTGACGGCGCGCACGATCTCCACCGTCTGCTCCAGCATCGGCGCCTGGTCGGCGCCGACCGGCACCAGCGTCGCCGCCACCGCGGTGATGTCGGCCGCCTGGCTGACCGGATAGCACAGGAACCCCGCGGGCAGGTCGCGGGCAAAGCCGCGCTGGCGGATCTCCTCGCGCACCGTCGGGTTGCGCTCCAGCCGCGCCACGGTGACGAGGTTCAGGTACAGCATCGCCAGCTCGGCCATCTCCGGCACCGCCGATTGCAGCACGATGGCGCTGCGGGCGGGGTCCAGGCCGATGGCGAGGTAGTCGAGCGCCACCTCCATCACGTTGCGGCTGACCCGGCCGGGATCGGCGGCGTTGTCGGTCAGCGCCTGCAAATCGGCGATCAGCACGAATTGCCGGCACAGGCGCTGCAGCCGCAGCCGGTTGGCGAGCGACCCGGCGTAGTGGCCGAGATGCAGCGGCCCGGTCGGCCGGTCGCCGGTCAACACGACATCGGCCGCGGTGATCTCCGGCGCTGGGGCCTGGGACGCGAGGGCAAGGACGGACATGGGACGAATCCTTTCGAGCAGGGAGGGAGGGCCGCTCGGATGGATCGCCGTCTCGGGACATGAAAAAGGCCGCTTCCATCGGAGCGGCCTTGGGTGCAGGACGAAGCACGCGCGAGCCGCCGTCAGGCGCTGCGCCACCAATTCCGGAACAGGGTCGCGGTCTTCGTCATGGCCGGCATCCTACAGCAGCCGGGCCGCACGGAAAAGACGGGGGCCGAAAAAGACGGCGACGGGTGGACGCGGTCCCTCCCCTCCGCTATCGACGGGACATGACCGCCGCGCCGCACCATATCCCTGGGGCAACCTTCCGGTCCCGGCCATGACCCGCGTCACGCCCCAGCTGCTGCTCCGCGCCTATGCCGCCGGGCTGTTCCCGATGGCGGAATCGGCCGACAACCCCGAGCTGCACTGGTTCGACCCGCCCCGCCGGGGCATTCTGCCGCTGGACGGCCTGCATGTGCCGCGCCGGCTGGCCCGCACGATCAAGGCCGGCCGCTTCAGGGTCAGCGCCAACCAGGCCTTCCATGCCGTGATCGCCGGCTGCGCCGCGCCCGCGCCGGGCCGGCCGAACACCTGGATCAACGACGAGATCGTCGCCCTCTACACCACGCTGCACCGCGCCGGCTTCGCCCACAGCGTCGAGAGCTGGGACGGCGAGGTTCTGGTCGGCGGCCTGTACGGCGTGGCCCTGGGCGGCGCCTATTTCGGCGAGAGCATGTTCAGCCGCGCCACCGATGCCAGCAAGGTGGCGCTGGTCCATCTGGTGGCCCGGCTGCGCGCCGCCGGCTTCGCCCTGCTGGACACCCAGTTCGTCACCGACCACCTGGCCCGCTTCGGCACGGTCGAGATCGAGCGCGCCGAGTATCGCCGCCGCCTCGACGCCGCCCTGGCGCTGCGGCCGGACTGGGCGGCCGCCGATCCCGGGCCGGAGCTGGATCTTCTGCTGGGCAACCGCACGGGGGAGCCGTGACCGCCCTGCCCCTGCGCCGCCGGCCGGTGCCGCCCGGCCCGATCGACGAGGCGCTGCTGCGCTTCGTCGAGGCGCATCCGGTGCCGACCACGCCGTTCGAGCCGCGCTGGGGCCTGTCGACCCTGGTGCTGGGCCCCGGCAGCATCATCGACGCGGTCGATGCCGGGGGCCGGCGGGTCGCCGTCGCCGCGGTGGTCGACGCCACCACCAACGGCCGCAACGCCGCCATCCTGGTGCCGCTGTGCCTGCTGCCCGGCTGCGACGGCGACGCGCTGGCCGCCTTACTGCTGGACGAGGCCGAGGCGATCACCGCCGCCGGGCCGCGGCGCAGCCTCGAGGTCGGCACCGAGGACGTGTTCGAGGGCCGCACCAATGATCTCGAGGCCCGCGGCTATCGTGAGGCCTACCGGATGCATGTGATGCGCCGGCCGCTCGACGCGCCCCCGCCGCCGGTGCCGCCGCTGCCGGAGGGGCTGCGCTGGTCGTCGCCGACCGAGGCGACGATGCGCAGCCAGCACGACGCCGTCCGCCGCGCCATGACGCCCGTCCCCGGCGCCAGCATCCCGGATTTCGACAGCTTCGCCGCCCGCGCCCGGGCGATGCCGGAACATCACGGGCTGATCCTGCGCGGCGATGCCGTCGCCGGCTTCCTGCGGGTGCACCCGCCCCCGGCACCTGGCGGCGAGGGCGACGTCGCGCTGATCGGCCGCCACCCGGAGCATCGCGGCGGCGGTCTCGGCGACATCCTGGTGGCCGAGAGCCTGCGCCGCCTGCACGCGGCCGGGGCCGGCGTCGCGGTGCTGGAGGTGGCGGCGGTGAACGACGCCGCCCTGGCCCTCTACCGCCGCCACGGCTTCGCCGTCACCGAGACCATCCCGGTCTATGCGAAGGATGTGCCGGCCGCCGGATAGCAGGCCTCCCGCAAATCCAACACCGTCATTGCGAGCGCAGCGAAGCAATCCAGGGGCCGGTGCGCATTGGCCCCTGGATTGCTTCGTCGGCTTCGCCTCCTCGCAATGACGGCGAGGCGACGTGCCGTTCTCGACGGGTTGGCGGCGGATGACGACAATGCCGCGAACCCAGCCGGAGTCGCCGCGATGAGCTTTGCCCTGTGGATGGTCCTGGCGGCCATCCTGCTGCCCTATCTGGCCGTGATGCCGGCCAAGGTGACGTCGCGGATCGACAACCACGCCCCGCGCCTGGGCATGGAGCGGATGACCGGCTGGCAGCAGCGGCTGGACTGGGCCCACCGCAACCATTTCGAGACGTTCCCGGCCTTCGCCGCGGCGGTGATCATCGCCCAGATGCGCGGCGCGCCGCAGGGCTGGGCCGACATCCTGGCCGGCCTGTTCGTGCTGATCCGTCTCGCCTACACGGCCGCCTATGCCGCCGACCGGCCGAGCCTGCGCTCGAACCTCTGGTCGCTCGGCTTCCTCTGCGTGCTCGGCCTGTTCGCCCTGGCGGCTTAGCCCGCGTATCCCACCCCCTTGCGCCCTGCGTCGCCTTGCGGGGAGTCGAATGAGGGCGCGGGCCGCGAAGAGCGTATCGGGCCATACGGTCGAGCGGCCCGCGCCCGCAGGCGGCCGCCGCAAGGCGACCCTGCGGGCCGGTTGAACATGCCGACATGATGCGTCGAACGGCTTGCCCGATGCATTGGCATGGCGCTGCGCCGTCCTCCTGCCCTGTCGGCATGTTGAACCGGCGCAGGGTGCAAGGGGGTGGGATACGCGGGCTATTGCCGGCCCGGCGGCAGCGCCGGCGGGATGATCTTCATCTCCGGCAGCGGCAGCGGCGAGGCATCCGGCACATTCTCATCCACCTCCTGCTGCGCCGCGGTGGCGGCCGGCGAGGTGTCGGTGCAGCTGACCACCCAGACGTCGTAGACCGGGTGGTCGAGCGCCGAGACGCCGGGCGAGGAGGCGAACATCCAGCCGCTGAACACCGTGGCGGCCGGCTTGCTGGGCGGGGTGTCGGTGATCTCGAGGAAGGCCGCGCTCTCCGGCGGATCCTCCGGCGGCGCCTTGCGGCAGGCGCGCACGGTGATGCCGAGCGTGCCGAACTGCACCGTCTCGCCGACCTTGGCCTCGAGCGGCTGGGTGCGCGCCGTGATCTTGTCGAGGCCGCGCAGCTCGGCGATCGGCTGGTCGATCGTGGCCGCGGCCCGCGCCGCGCCCGGAACGGATGCGGCGGCCAGCACCGCCAGCGCGGGAAGCACGAGAAGGCTGCGCATGGTCCGGATCAATTCCCCAACATGCCGCCGGTCGGCTTGCCCTGCGGCGCCTGGCCGGGCTGGCCCGACGCGCCGGAGCCGCCGCCCCCGGTCCCACCGGCGCTGCCCTTGTCGCCGAGCTGGCCGATGCTGAAGATCACCTGGCCTAGCAGTTGCTCCAGGCTCGGATTCGACTGGGTGTATTCGATGGTGTCGCCGTCCTTCAGCCAGCCGCTCGGGTCGTCCGGCCGCCCGCCGGGGCTGAGCGAGAGGCTGCGGCCGCCGAGCAGGCCGTCGCTGCTGATCGCGGCGGCGGTGTCCTGCGACAGCTTCACCGCCGGGTCGATCGACAGCTGGACGTCGGCCAGGTAGCTCTCGGGGTTCAGCGTCACGCTGGTGACGGTGCCGACCTTGACGCCGCCGATCCGCACATCGGTGCCGGCATTGACGCCATCGGCCTGGTTGAACTGGGCCTTGAGCGTGTAGCCCGAGGCCGAGCCGAGATTGGCGCTGGTATAGGCGAATCCCAGGAAGAGCAGGGCGACGGCCAGCACGACCGCGCCCATCACCGTCTCGATAACATTCCTGTGCATCGGCGTTCCTCAGACCGTCCCGGTCACGCCGGCGTCCAGGGCTCGTAGTCGCCGGTCGCCTTGGCGCGATGGCTGCCGCGCAGCGGGTGGCCGGGCGGCAGATAGGCATGGCCGGTGCCGGTCGGGTTGGCCTCCGGCGGCTGCTGCCAGGGCCGGCGGAACGGGCTGGTGTCGCCCGGCGGCTCCTGGAAGGTGTGATGCAGCCAGCCGTGCCATTCCGGCGGCACGCGCGACGCCTCGGACTCGCCGCCGTTGAACACCACCCAGCGCTTCTCGCGGCCGCCGGCCGCGACCTTGCGGCTGCGGAAGTAGCGGTTGCCGTGGGCGTCCTGGCCGACCAGCTGGCCACGCCGCCAGGTGACGAAGCGGAGATAGGCGCGGAGCCCGAATTCGGTCAGATCGAAGGCCATGGAATCCCAAGGACATGCCGAGTGACGGCCCCCGGCCGCCGAACGGCGCGGACTATGGCATCGCCGGCCGCATCCGTCCAGTGCGCGCGCCGCCGCGGCCCGGGGCAATTTCAAGGCAGGCACTTTCAAGGCAGGCGGGCGGAGCCGGGCGCGGCGGCGGGACTCCGGGCGGCCCGCCGGCCATCGGTCGCCGCCAGCGCGATGCCGGCCGAGACCGTGGCGAGGCCGGCCAGCAGCGGCCAGCCCAGCGGCTCGCCCAGGGTGAGGAGTCCGAGCAGCGCCGCCACGATCGGGTTCACGGCGACCGAGATCGCCACCCGGGTCGGGGTGGTGCGGCCGAGAGCGAAGACCCAGAGGAAGAAGGTCAGGGCACCGCCGACGACGCCCAGATACAGCACCGCGGCCCAGCCCGCCGGATCCAGGGCCGGCGGCGTCGCCGGCCCGGCCGCCAGCGCCAGGACCGCCAGGCCGGCGGTGCCCGCGGCCATGCCGAGCGCGCTGAAGGCCAGAGGCGAGGACCGGCGGACGAAGGGCCGCGACCACACATTATAAAAGGCGGCGCAGGCGGTGGCCCCGACCATCAGCAGGTCGCCCCGCCAGGCGCCCGGCGGCGCGCCCGCCAGGCCGGTGCCGAGCGCCAGCGCCACCCCGGCCATCGCCAGCAGCACCCCGGCGGCCTTGCGCGGGGTCAGCCGTTCCACCCCCAGCGCCGCGCCGGCGGCCAGGGTCAGCAGCGGCTGGGTCGACAGCGCCAGCGCCCCGCGCGCGGCCGTGGTATGGGCCAGCGCCGCGTTGAACAGGAAGGGGAAGGCGGCGAAGAACAGCAGGCCCAGCAGCGCCACCGCCGGCCAGTCGCGCCGCGGCGGCCAGGGCGCGCGCAGCAGGGCCACCGTCGGCAGCAGCAGGGCGCAGCCGATGCCGAAGCGGAACACGCCGAGCGTCGCCGGGTCCAGCGCCCCCATCAGGAACCGCGTCGCCACCACCGAGGTGCCACCCAGCGTGCTCGACGCCAGCGCCGCCGCCACGCCCATGCCGTCGCGCGCCATCCCCGCCCTCCTCCTCGACTGCGGATGGCAGGATAGGAGCGGCCGTCGACTTCACGGAAACGCATAAAGATGATCTTCTGAATCACGAATCATGATGGGGCGGTGGATGCTGGACCCGGAGCTGCTGCGCGCCTTCGTCGCCGTCGCCGACCACGGCTCCTTCACCCGCGGCGCTGCGGCGCTGAACCGGACCCAATCCGCCGTCAGCATGCAGATCCAGCGGCTGGAGGGCGCAATCGGTACCGCGGTGCTGGACCGCAGCCGCCGCGGCCTGCGCCTGACCCCGGCCGGGGAGGTACTGCTGGGCTACGCCCGCCGCATCCTGTCGGTCTCCGCCGAGGCGATGGGCCGGCTGCGCGACCTGCAGGTCGAGGGCACGGTGCGGCTGGGGGTGATGGAGGATTACGGCACCCGGCTGGTGCCGCCGCTGCTGGCCGGCTTCGCCGCCGCCCATCCGCGCATCCAGGTCGAGATGGTGACCGGGCTGACGACGCCGATGCTGCCGCGCCTCGGCGAGCGCTTCGACCTGGTACTGGCGATGCATGCGGCGGGGGACGGCGGCGGCATCTTCCTGCGGCGCGAGCAGGCGGTCTGGGCCGCCGGCCGTGACGTCTCCGCGAAGGCAGGCATTGCCGAAGCGGCGGCGGATGGCCCCCTGCCCCTCGCCCTCTACCCCCAGGGCTGCCTGTTCCGGGCCTGGGCGATGGCCGCGCTCGACGCCGCCGGCCGGCCCTGGCGCCTGGCCTTCGTCAGCCACAGCCTGGCGGCGGTGACCGCGATCGCCGCTCAAGGCCTGGCCGTCACCGTGGTCAAGGCCGGGCTGCTGCCGCCGGAGCTGCGGCGCCTGGGCGACCGCGACGGCCTGCCGCCATTGCCCGAGGCCGATATCCGCCTGCACCGCTCCCCCGGCCTGGGCCCCGCCGGGGAGCTGCTCGCCCGGCATCTGGCCGATGGGCTGATCCTGCCGGAGCGCGGCGGCGAGGTGTGATGGTAATCACACTTAGTATTCCCTGACGCCCATCCCGCGGGCAGGCCCTGCCCGATCAGTTTGCACCGCAACATGGCGTTTTGCGGCGGAATTGCGGCGAATCCCGGTCATCAAGGCAGAAGCTGGGCGGAGGGGGCGCTTAAATGTCAGGCAATGCAGGCGATGCATTGCTGCGGTGCGAAGACCAGGGGTGGAAGCATAGCTACCGTAAGCGCATATATCGGCTCGTGCGATGCAACGCACACCGCTCCGCGAACCTCGCTGGACGCGGAACGTGAATGAAGGAAATGCTGAAGTGAACCTGATCAACAAGCTTGTCGCCGCCTGGGAACGTCGTCGCGCCTACGCCGCCCTGATGCAGCTCGATGACCGCCTGCTGGCCGATATCGGCATGAACCGCGGCACCATCATGGAGCGCCTGGCGCGCGCCGCCCGCGACACCCGCATCGACAACGTCGCCGTGCTGCGCCCGACCGTGGCCGTGGCCGCGAACGAAGACTCGGTCATCCGTCGCGCCGCGTGATCGGCACGACCGGAGGCACCCGGTCCGCTTCCTCCCCCGGATCCGGGTCGCGAAAACCCCGCCGAGCGTAAGCCGGCGGGGTTTTCTTTTGCCTGCCCTTCGGCTCAGCGGCCATTCCGCCCGCTTGCGTCGAAATCGGCCATCGCCGCCGGCCGCGGCCGGACCAGAGGGGGAACCTTCCGCGGCGGATGCGGCACCTCGGCGCCCGGCTTCTCCGCATCGAACACCCTGCGCGACTGCTCGATCGCCGCGTTGTTCGCGGTCGCCCAGGCGAACAGCGCCTTCAGGGGCTCGATCAGGGTCTGGCCGCGATCGGTCAGCGCGTAATCCACCCGTGGCGGGATCGTCGGGAACACGGTGCGGGTCACCAGCCCGTCCCGCTCCAGCCCGCGCAGGGTCAGGGTCAGCATGCGTTGCGAGATGCCGCCGATGGTCCGGCGCAGCTCGTTGAAGCGCATCGGCCCGTCCGACAGCAGCCCGACCACCATCACCGTCCATTTGTCGCCGACCCGGGCCAGCACGTCGCTGACCGCCCGGCACTGGTCGTGCTCCTCGCTCACATCGGTGTTGCTGGGTTCCAAAAATGTGCCTCCTTGCGCGGCTCATGGGCGGTCATCAATTTAGCCCCAGTCACTAAATGTGACTACCCCCGGGTCGGATCAACCCGGGGGCATCCCATCGGCCGGCCGGCCCATCCCCCTGTCCCTCGACCATGAGGACCCGTTCCCGATGAGCCGTATCCTGTTCGTCACCTCCAGCCCGCGCGGCGGCGCCTCGCTGTCGACCAAGGTCGCCACCGCCCTGGTCGACCGGCTGCAGGCGCAGTCCCCGGGCGCCACCGTCGTCCGCCGCGACCTGGCGGCGCAGCCGCTGCCCCATATCGGCGAGGATTTCGTGGCCGCCCAGGCCCTGCCGGCCGAGGCGCGCAGCCCGGCGCAGCAGGCGGCGCTGACCCTGGCCGACACGCTGGTGCAGGAGCTGTTCGCTGCCGATGTCATCGTCATCGCCTCGGCGATGATCAATTTCGGCCTCGCCTCGACGCTGAAGAGTTGGTTCGACTATCTGATGCGCGCCGGCGTCACCTTCCGCTACGACGAGACCGGCGTGCACGGCCTGGTGACCGGCCGGAAGAAGGTCTACCTGGTCGAGGCCTATGGCGGCGTCTATTCCGACGGGCCCTACAAGCCCTTCGACTTCCACGAACCCTATCTGCGCCATGTGCTCGGCTTCATCGGCCTGACCGATGTCGAGACCATCGCGGTCGAGGGCGTCGCCTACGGCCCGGAGGCGGCGGAGAAGGCCGTCGCCGGCGCGCTCGACAAGGTCTCGACGATCACGGCGCAGGCGGCCTGATCCCGCCGTCGGGGCCGGCCGGAGATGGCCGGCCCCGGACGACGGTCCGCCGCCCGGCCCGCGGCGGGGATGCCGCACCGGCCAGCCGCCACACCAGGGCGCTGGCACCGCGCACCTCCACCCACAGGCCCGGCCTCGATCGTGGCGCCTGCTCGGCGCGCACCACCTCGAGATCGAAAGCGGCCGGTCCGGGCATGCCCATCGCCGCCCAGCGACGGTAGGCGGCGTCGAGTTGCCGCGCGGCGGTCGCGGCGCCATAGCCCAGCAGCATTCCCGGCCGGCAGATCGCGACCGACTGCGCCGCCGCGTCGACCAGGCCGAAGGCCGAGGTGGAGAAATCCTCGCCCGTCCCGTCGTCGAATACCGTGAAGCCGGGCTCGGTCTGGCCGAGGAACAGGCGGAAGGCATAGGCCGCGCCGCCGAACCGCGTCGGGTCGCGGAGGCCGAGCGAGAGCGGGCGATGCAGCGCCGGCGTCGCGCCGATCCCGGGCCAGAACGGCAGCTCGGCGAGCCGCCGGCGCCCGGCCCCCCGCTCCTGCCCCGGGCCGGTGAAGCGGACGAAGCCGCCGGGGACTGCCTCCAGGGCCCGGAACCGGTCGCCTTCCCGGCGCAGCACCGCCACGTGGCAGTCCCGGCCGGCGCCGCCCGCCAGCGCGATCGGCAGCAGCAGCCGGCCGCCCTCGGCCACCTGGTCGAACAGCGCCGCCGGCAGGTCCCAGACCGCCGCCGTGATCATGGCCCGGTCATAAGGCGCCCCGGCGGCATGGCCGGCGGTGCCGTCGCCCTCGACGATCGCGACATTGGCGATGCCGAGCGCCGCGAGGTCGTCCCGGCTGCGCCGTGCCAGCTCGCCGAGGATCTCCACCCCGGCCACCTGCCCTCCCTCGACCAGCCGGCCCATCACCGCGGCGAGCCAGCCGGAGCCGGAGCCGATCTCCATCACCCGATGCCCCGGTTCCAGCCCCAGCCGGTGCAGCAGCCACAGCACGTAGCTGGGCTGGGAGTTGGTCGAGTCGAGCGCCGCGTCGTCCGGCCCGACATGGGTCAGCACCCGGTCACTGTAGATCGCGGCGAGGTGGCGCTGCCGCTCGGCGTCGAAATCCTCGACCGGGCCGTCCCGCTCGACCCGGAAACGGTGCACGAAGCGATGCCGCGGCGCCTCCCGCACCGCCCGGCGCAACCGCTCAGGCAAGGCCTCGCCGCGGCGGCGGAAGGCGGTGTCGAGCATGCCCAGGAAGCGGCTGATGTGCTCTTCGATCTCCGGCTCCATGATCCCTCCGGCAGGACTGTCTGCCGGGGAATGCGCATGGCCCGCCCGGCCGCGGACCGGACATATTTTTCGCCTCGCCTGTCCGCGTCCGGCGCCCCCGCGCGCATAGTGGGGCCGGATGCAGGACACCTCGCCCCTCAAGCCGCGGATCGCGCTCCAGGCCTTCAGCCTGACCGAGAAGGACGTGCGCCGCGCCCTCGCGGCGCTGTCCGAGCCGGACCTGCTTCGGCTGCAGGCGATCGCGCGGCTGCGCTGCCGCGGCCTGCCGGGGCTGGACTGGCAGGAGCTGCTGCACGAGGCGGTGCTGCGCGCCCTCGACGGCTCCCGCCCCTGGCCGCCCGGCGTGACGCTGGTCGCCTTCCTGGCCGGGATCATGCGCAGCCTGCGCAGCGACCATTGGCGCCGCCAGCGCACCATGGCCGCCGCGCTCTCGGCGCAGGCGGAGGAGGTTGCGGACCAGCCGCCGGATCCG
Organism: Inquilinus limosus; assembly: GCF_002195995.1. Taxonomy (GTDB): domain Bacteria; phylum Pseudomonadota; class Alphaproteobacteria; order DSM-16000; family Inquilinaceae; genus Inquilinus; species Inquilinus limosus_C. The sequence goes on along the minus strand of NZ_NHON01000010.1, from coordinate 106,675 downwards.
GAGCGCATGGCCGCCGCCAGCCAGGCCCTGGCGGCGATCGACCGGCTGTTCGCCGACGACCCGGCGGCGCTCGCCGTCATCCTGGGCCTGAGCCAGGGCCTGTCGGCCGGGGAGATCCGGGAGCGCACGGGCCTGTCCGAGACCGAATACGATTCCACGCGCAAAAGGATGAGGCGGGCGCTGCTGCGCCACGGCCTCACGGGATCGCCATGACGCATCGTCCCGACCATGCGCTCGAGCGCCTGCTGGACGCGCTGGAGGCCGAGCTGGCCGCCGCGTCCGAGGACGAGATCCGGCAGGCCGCCGCCGAGACCCGGCGCAAGGTCTCCTATGCCGCCTCGGATGTCCGCGGCGTGATCCGGCGCGCCGGGGCCGTCGACGGCTTGTCCCCGGGGACGTCGGTCACGCCGGCCGGACGCACCGGGTTGTCGCCGCATCGCTGGCACTGACGGCCGGTTCAAGGCCGGAGTTCGCAGCCCTGATCCGCGGCGACAGGCCACCCTCTCCAGGCAGGGCAACCTGCTAGCCTGTGACGGCACGTTGCAAACGTCACCCATCCACGACCGTCACCAACGGAGAGTCGCATGGAATACCGTCAGCTCGGCGGATCCGGCCTCAAGGTTCCCGTGCTCAGCTTCGGCACCGCCACCTTCGGCGGCACCAACGAGTTCTTCCAGCGCTGGGGCAGCACCGATGTCGCCCAGGCCAGCCGCATGGTCGATCTGTGCCTGGAGGCCGGGGTCAATTTCTTCGACACCGCCGACGTCTACAGCCAGGGCGTGTCGGAGGAGATCCTGGGCCAGGCGCTGAAGGGCCGGCGCGACAAGGTGCTGATCTCGACCAAGGCCACCTTCGCCATGGGCGACGGGCCGAACGATGTCGGCTCGTCGCGCCACCACCTGATCCGCGCCTGCGAGGCCAGCCTGAAGCGGCTGGGCACCGACCATATCGACCTGTACTTCATGCACGGCTTCGACGCGATCGCGCCGGTCGACGAGACGCTGCGCGCGCTGGACGACCTGACCCGCAGCGGCAAGATCGGCTATATCGGCGCCTCCAACTTCTCCGGCTGGCACCTGATGAAGGCGCTGGCGACCTCCGAGCGCTACGGCCTGGCCCGCTACGTCGCCTATCAGGGCTACTACTCGCTGATCGGCCGCGACTATGAGTGGGAGCTGATGCCGCTCGGCCTCGACCAGAAGGTCGGGCTGATGGTGTGGAGCCCGCTGGGCTGGGGCCGCCTGACCGGCAAGATCCGCCGCGGCCAGGCCGCCGGGGCCGGCCGTGTCGCCTCCGGCGGCGATGTCGGCGGGCCGCCGGTCGAGGACGAATACCTGTACGACGTGGTCGACGCGCTGGACCGGGTGGCGCAGGAGACCGGCAAGACCATCCCGCAGGTGGCGCTGAACTGGCTGCTGCAGCGGCCGACCGTCGCCAACATCGTCGTCGGCGCCCGCAACGAGGAGCAGCTGAAGCAGAATCTCGGGGCGATCGGCTGGAATTTGACGCCGGAGCAGGTGGCGGTGCTGGACGATTCCAGCCACCGCACCCCGGCCTATCCCTACTGGCACCAGATCGGCTTCGGGCGCAACCCGAAGCCCACCGCCTGGGAGAGGCGGAAGGGGTAAGGCCTTTCTTCCGTCATTGCGAGCGTAGCGAAGCAATCCAGGGGCCGGTGCGCACCGGCCCCTGGATTGCTTCGTCGCTGCGCTCCTCGCAATGACGGGTTTGGTCACGAGACGTCTTATCCGCCCCTCACGACACCGCGGTCAGCTTCGGCTTGCCCGCGCCGGCGCCGAACTCGCCGGGATGCAGCTCATGCGCCCCGGCCGGCTGGCCGCCGGCGCCGATGCCGAGCGCCGGGAACAGGAGCTCGGCGACGTTGTACGCCTCCTCCAGATGCGGATAGCCGGAGGCGATGATGGTCTCGATGCCGAGATCCTGGTATTCGCGCAGCCGTGCCGCCACCGTTTCCGGGTCGCCGACCAGGGCGGTGCCGGCGCCGCGCCGCACCAGGCCGATGCCGGCCCAGAGATTGGGCCCGACCAGCAGCCTGTCGCGCCGGCCGCCATGCAGCGCCGTCATCCGCTTCTGGCCCACGGAATCCGACCCGTCGGCCAGCTTCCTCTGGGCCTCGGCGATGGCGTCGTCGGAGACGTCGCGGATCAGCCGCTCGGCCACCCGCCAAGCCTCCTCCTCGGTCTCGCGCACGATCAAATGGAGGCGCATGCCGAAGCGCAGCGTCCGGCCGCGTGCCGCCGCGCGGGCCCTGGCAGCCTCGATCTTCTCCGCCACCTGGCCCAGCGGCTCGCCCCAGGTCAGGTAGGTCTCAACCTGGTCGGCGGCGAGGTCGAGCGCCGCGTCGGAGGAGCCGCCGAACCACAGCGGCGGATGCGGCCGCTGCACCGGCGGGAAGGACAGCCTGCCGCCCTTCACCTTGAGGAACTGGCCTTCGAAATCCACCGTCTCACCGGCCAGCAGGCGGCGCCAGATGGTCAGGAACTCCGCCGCCTGGGCATAGCGCGTGTCGTGGTCGAGGAAGACGCCGTCGCCGGCCAGCTCGGCCGGGTCGCCGCCGACCACGACGTTGAGCAGCAGGCGGCCATTGCTGATCCGGTCCAGCGCCGCGGCCTGGCGGGCGAAGAAGGCGGGCGTGGCGACGCCGGGGCGCAGCGCCACCAGGAAGCGCAGCCGTTCGGTCGCCGTGGCCAGCGCCGTGGCGGTGATCCAGGCATCCTCGCAGCCGCGGCCGGTGGGCAGCAGCACGCCGGAGAAGCCGAGCCGGTCGACCGCCGTGGCGATCTCGCGCAGATAGCGGAACTCGGCCGGGCGGTGCCGATCCTGGGTGCCGAGATACGGGCCGTCGCCGCTGGTCGGGATGAACCAGAACAGGTCGAGCGGCTTCCGGGTGTCGGACATGGAGGAATTCCTGCTGTGGTTCAGGCGCCGGTCCAGACGATGTCGCGGATCGCGATCGGCGCCGGGATCAGCCCCAGCGCGGCGAAGCGGTCGGCGATCTTCTGCTGCTGGGCCGCGATCTCCTCGGTCACCGGGCCGATCCGGAAGCTGGCGCGGTCGACCGAGCGCTGCTCCGCCGCCAGGCTGATGCCGGTCTCGTCGGCGAACAGCCTGGCGACCTCGTCATGGTGGCCCTCGGCCCAGGCGCCGACCTCGCCCAGCGCCGCGACCAGGCTGCCCAGCGCCGCCGGATGCGCCGCGGCGAAGGCTTTGGAGGCGAGGAAGTAGGAGTTCTGCGGCTCGATATCGGCGGAGGTGGCGAGCACCCGCGCCCCCTCCTCCAGCTCGGCGATGGCGTAGTACGGGTCCCAGATCGACCAGGCGTCCAGGCTGCCGCCGGCGAAGGCGGCGCGGGCATCGGCCGGGGCGAGATAGACCGGGGTGATGTCCTGCCAGCCGAGCCCGGCCTTCTGCAGCGCCCCGACCAGGAAGTTGTGGGCGCTGGACCCCTTGCCGACGCCGACCCGCAGCCCCTTCACATCGGCGAGAACCTTGGCCGGGGAGTCCTTCGGCACCACCAGGGCCACGCCCTTCCCTTCCGTCGGCTGGGCCGCGGCGTAGACCAGCTCGGCCTGCGCCGCCTGGGCGAAGATCGGCGGGGTGTCGCCGGTGGCGCCGAAATCGATGCTGCCGGCGTTCAGCGCCTCCAGCAGCGGCGGGCCGAAGGCGAACTCGATCCATTCGACCGCGATGCCCTGCGGCGCGAAATGCTGCTCCAGCGATTTGCGGGTCTTGGCGACCAGCAGGATGCCGTTCTTCTGGTAGCCGATGCGCACGGCCTTCGGCGCCTCCTCGGCCCCGGCCGAGCGGCAGGCCAGTGGCGCCGCGGCGGCCAGGGCGACGGTGGTCGACAGCAGGGTGCGGCGGGAGAGCATGTCCGGTCCTCCAGGGATGGGACGGACAATCTCTCAATGATCTGTGGAATACGTCAATCTGATTATCAGATAAGAGTGTAATTAAAAACACAAAATACAGAAATATACAGTCATTATATGACCATCATCGCGAGGAGCGAAGCGACGTGGCGATCCAGCGGCACCGGCCCCTGGATTGCTTCGTCGGCTTCGCTCCTCGCAATGACGAATTGGGTGGATCACGCCGCCTCGGGCCGCTCCTCGGCGCAGCTCTCGGCCAGCTGCTGCGCCACCATCCGCACCGCCGGGGCGGCGCCGGGCTGCAGCATGACGGCGAGCTCGCTGGGCGGCACCGGCGGATATCCCTCCTCCGGCCGCAGGATGCGCAGGTCGTCGCGCAGCGAGCGTTCGACCAGGATGCCGATGCCGAAGCCGGAGGCGATCGCGGCCTGCACCGCCGGCAGGTTCGAGCCGGTGAAGGCGATGCGCCAGCGCCGGCCGGCGCTCTCCAGCGCATGGATCGCCCGCGCCCGGTAGATGCAGCCCTGGCCATAGGCCACCAGCGGCACCGGGTCGTCCGGCGGCACGCCGTGGTGGCGGCTGGCGACCCAGACCAGCCGCTCCGGCCAGGATGCCACGGCGGTGCCGATGCCGGCGTCGCGCTTGATCACGGCGATGTCCAGCTCGCCCTGGCCGAAGGCGCGGCGCAGCTCCGACCCCGCGTCGCAGCGGACGTCGAGCCTGAGGCCCGGGCGCAGCCGGGCCAGGCCGGACAGCGCCTCGGTCAGCCGCGCCGCGGCGAAATCCTCGCCCAGCCCGACCCGCACCACCGCCAACCCGTCCGGCCGGCGCAGCGCATCCTCCGCCTCCTCGCTCAGCGCCAGCAGGCGGCGGGCATAGCCCAGCAGCCGCTCGCCCTCCTCGGTCGGCGCCACGCCCTTGCCCTGGCGGTGCAGCAGCGGCCGGCCGATCGACTCCTCGAGCTTGCGGATCTGCTGGCTGACGGTCGACTGCGTCCGGTGCACCCGCTCGCCGGCGCGGGTGAAACCGCCGGCATCGACCACGGAGACGAAGCTGCGCAGCAGGTCGAGGTCGAGCATGATCCACCTATCGGTTTTTCAACTGCATCATATTTAACCATTGAATTTCCAAATAGTCGACCGCGCGACTATGGTGCGGCCGATCCGAAGGAGATCGACCATGCACGCCGCGTCCATCCCGGCTTCCGATCGCAGCGCCCTGGTGCGCTGGGGCTTCCCTGCCCTGTTCGTGGTGCTGTGGGCCTCGGCCTTCACCGCCGCCAAGGTGGCGGTGACCTACGCCCCGCCCTTCCTGCTGCTGTCGACGCGGTTCCTGCTGGCCGGGCTGGTGCTGGCCGGCCTGGCCCGGCTGTCGGGCCGGCGTTGGACGCTCGGCCCCGGCGCGGTGGCGCGCTTCGCCCTGCTCGGCATCGTCACCATGGCGGTCTATCTGGCCCTGTCCTATTTCGGGATGCAGAGCGTCACCTCCGGCTTCGCGGCGCTGATCATCAGCATGAACCCGGTGCTGACCGTGGTGCTGGCGGCGCCGCTGCTGGGCGAAAAGCTGACCCGGGCGAAGCTGGCCGGGCTGGCGCTCGGCGTCGTCGGCGTCGGCATCGTGCTGCAGAGCCGGCTCGGCGGCGGCATCGAGGGGCCGGTCGGCATCGCCTTCACCTTCGGCGCGCTGGTGGCGCTGTCGGCCAGCACCATCCTGTACAAGCGGATCGCGCCGCCATCGAACGGACCGTCCGGCGACCTCTGGTACGGCACCGCGGTGCAGACCCTGGCGGCCGGCATCGTGCTGCTGCCGCTGGGCCTGGCGCTGGAACCGGTGTCGGCGATCCGCTGGACGCCGGAGCTGCTGGCCGGCTTCCTCTGGCTCGCCCTCGCCGTGTCGCTGTGCAGCTACCTGCTGTGGTTCGACATGCTGGACCGGCTCGGCGCCTCCACCGCCAGCGCCCTGCACTTCCTGGTGCCGCCGATCGGCCTCCTGCTGGGCTGGGCGGTGCTGGGCGAGCATGTGCCGCCGCTCGACCTTCTCGGCGTGGTGCCGATCGCGCTCGGCATCCGCCTGGTCACCCGCCCTGCGCCCGCCCGCCGCTAGGCCGCGGACATCACCCGGGTGATCGCGGCGCCCAGCAGTTCGACGCCCAGGTCGATCTCGGCGTCGGTGGCGGTCAGCGGCGGGGCGATGCGCATGGTGCCGCCGGAGAAGCCGGCGCGGACGATGTTGGCGGACAGGCCGAGCTCCAGCGCCGTGTCGGTGACCGAGTCCGAGATCCAAGCCGCGTCGCGCCCGCCGGCATCGGCGAATTCCAGCCCCAGCAGCAGGCCGCGGCCGCGGACGTCGCCGATGCAGGGATGGCGTTGCTGCAGCCCGCGCAGCCCTTCCATCAGCCGCGCCCCGGCCACGCCGGCCCGCGCCGCCAGCCCGTCGCGGGCCACGATCTCCAGCACCTTCAGCCCGATGGCGGCGGGCAGCGGGTCGTTGACATGGGTGGTGTAGAACAGGAAGTCGCGCGCCTCGGCCTCCGCCGCGATCGCTTCGCTGGTCATCACCGCGGCCAGCGGCAGGCCGGCGCCCAGCGTCTTCGACAACGTCAGGATATCCGGCACCACGCCGTCGCGCTCGAAGGCGAACATCAGGCCAGTGCGGCCGATGCCGGTCTGTGCCTCGTCCAGGATCAGCAGCATGCCGCGGGCCCGGCAATGGTCCCGCAGCGCCGCCAGGTAGCCGGGTGGCAGGTCCAGCACGCCGCCACTGCTGAGGATCGGCTCGGCGATGAAGGCGGCCAGGTTGCCGGTGCATTGCCGGTCCAAGAGGGCGAAGGAATCGTCCAGCTCCTGCCGCCAGTCCACGCCAGGGAAGCGCGGGCGGTAGGGGTTCGGCGCCGGGATGGCGAACTGGCCGGGCATCAGCGGGCCGGTGCCGCGCCGGCCGGCCTTGTAGGTGGCGGCCGCGGCGGCGCCGGTCATGCCGTGCCAGGACTGGGTGAAGCCGACGATCTCCCATCTGCCGGTGACCAGCTTGGCCAGCCGGATCGCCGCCTCGTTGGATTCGCCGCCGGTCGACAGCAGCATCACCTTCGGCAGGCCCGGCACCAGCGCGGCCAGGGCCTCGGCCAGGTCGACCACCGGCGCCGACAGCATCGAGGAGAACAGGTGGTCCAGCCGCCCGACGCCGTCGCGCACCGTGGCCACGATCTCCGGATGCGAATGGCCGAGGATGGCGCTCATCTGGCCGGAGGTGAAGTCCAGCACCCGGCGGCCGGCGACATCCCAGAGGAACGCGCCCTCGGCCCGCACCGGCACGAAGGGCACGAAGTCGCCGCCATAGCGCAGCAGGTGGCGGCGGGCGCGGGTCCAGAAGGCGGTGTCGAGATCGGCGGAGATGGCGTCCATGGCAGGAGTCCCCCTGAAAGGCCTGTGCCATCCTCTGTCCCCGGCCTGCCCTGCCGCAAACGCAGAGAATTCGCTGGACTCATGAGAGCAATTCACCATTCATCAGGCGATGAAGCGACCGCCCCTGCCGCTGCGCGCGCTCGCCGCCTTCGAGGCCGCCGCCCGCCTGGAGAGCTTCCGGGCGGCGGCGGAGGAGCTGGCGCTGACCCCGTCGGCCGTGAGCCACCAGATCCGCATCCTGGAGGCGCGGCTGGGCCTGCGGCTGTTCAACCGGGTCGGCCGCGGCGTGGTGCTGTCGCCCGACGGCGCCGAGCTGTTCGGCCGGATCAGCGGCAGCTTCGACGCCCTGGCCGAGGCGGTGGAGGCCGCCGCCCGCCGCGGCCGCCGCGCCCGCCGGCCGGAGGTGGTGGTGCTGCGCACCCCGCCGTCGCTGGCCGGCAACTGGCTGCTGCCCCGCCTGCCCGTCTTCCTGGCCGGGCATCCGGAGATCGACATCCGGGTCCATGCCGACCTCCGCCTCGCCACCGAGGGCGGCGGTCGGGCCGAGGCCGAGGGGGGGGTGGACCTGGCGATCTGGTACGGCGACCATGCCCCGGCGGCGGCGGTGCCGCTGCTGGCCGAGACGATCCAGCCGCTCTGCGCCCCCTCCCTGGCGGCGCGGGGCCTGGGCGGGCCGCGCGACCTGCTGGCCCTGCCGCTGATCGTGACCCGCGACAACCGCGTGTCGTGGGAGGGCTGGTTCCGCCGCCAGGGCGTGGCGCTGGACGACGGCTTCGCCGGCACGCTGCAGCTGGACCCGTCGCATGTCGCGATCGAGGCGGCGGTGAAAGGCCTGGGCGTGGTGCTGGAGAGCGACGCGCTGACCGGGGACGCGCTGCGCGCCGGCCGGCTGGTCGCCCCCTTTCCCGGCCTCGGCGTGTCCTGGACCGCCTATTGGCTCGACATCGCCCCCGGCGCGATGCGGCGGGCCAGCGTCGGGGCGGTGCGCGCCTGGCTGCTGGAGAGCGCTGTGCGCCCTGCTTCCGATTAGAGCAATTTCGCGTGACCTCTCCCGCCTGGCGGGAGAGGTCGGGCTCGCGCAGCGAGACCGGGTGAGGGCTGGTCCCGGCCTCGACAAACTCCCCTCACCCGGAGCCGCTTCGCGTCTCCGACCTCTCCCGCAAGCGGGAGAGGCAACGCGTAAACTCCGCCTGCCTTACGCCACCCGCGGCAGCGGCTGCGGCTTGGCCGGCGGCCGCAGCGCCTCCGGAATCCATTCGCCATGGGCCGCCAGCAGGTCGTCGACCAGCTTCCAGATCTGGTCGAGGTCCAGCTCCGCCGCCGTGTGCGGGTCCAGCATGGCGGCGTGGTAGATGTGGTCGCGGTTGCCGGTCAGCAGCGCCTCGACCGCCAGGGACTGGACGTTGATGTTGGTCTGCATCAGCGCCGCCAGATGCGGCGGCAGCCGGCCGATGCCGATCGGCTGCACGCCGTTGCGGTCGACCAGGCAGGGCACCTCGACCGTGCAGTCCTGCGGCAGGTTGTCGATCAGCCCGTGATTGGCGACGTTGCCGTAGATCACCGCCGGCTGGCCCGTCTCCTTCGCCCGGATGATGGTCGAGCCGTATTCGACGCTGCGCTTGATCTCCAGCGGCACGGTCGGGTCCTGCAGCTGGGCCTTCAGCGCGCCCCATTTGTCGATCTGGCGCTCGCAGCGGGTGATGTATTCGTCGAGCGGGATGTTGAACCGGTCGACGATCTCCTCGCGCCCGCGCTTGATGTACCAGGGCACGTACTCGCTGAAATGCTCGCTGGATTCGGTGACGAAGTAGCCGAGCCGCAGGAACATGTCGTAGCGGACCCGGTTCCACTCCGGCACCCGGCCCTCCTCCACCACCTTGCGGATCAAGGGCGTCAGGTCCTGCCCGTCGCGCTCGAACTTCAGGTAGAAGGCCATGTGGTTGATGCCGCCGCAGAGATAGCTGATCTCCTCGACCGGCACGCCGATATCCTCGGCGATCTCCGCCGCCGTGCCCTGGACGCTGTGGCACAGGCCGACGGTCTTGATGGTCGTCGCCCGGTTCAGCGCCCAGCAGTTCATCGCCATCGGGTTGGCGTATTGCAGATGGGTCACGTCGGGGCACAGCCGCTCCATGTCCCGGGCCTGCTCCAGCAGCACCGGCACGGTGCGCAGCGCCCGCATGATGCCGCCGATGCCGAGCGTGTCGGCGATGGTCTGGCGCAGCCCGTAGGTCTTCGGCACCTCGAAATCGGTCACCGTGCAGGGCTTGTAGCCGCCGACCTGGATCATGGTGATGGCGTAGTCGGCGCCGTCCAGCGCCCGGGCGCGGTCGGTCGTCGCCTCGATCGTCGCCGGCGCCTTCAGCGCCTCGGCGATGCGCCGGGCCACGGTCTCGGAGGTGGCCAACCGCTCCGGATCGATGTCGTAGAGGGTGATGCGCGCATCCGCCAGCTCCGGATAGGACAGGATGTCGCCGATCAGGTTCTTGGCGAAGACCGTGCTGCCGGCGCCGATGAAGGTGATCTTGGGAGAGGTCATGCGGAGGGTCCCGGTTGGCGGAAGGCCCGCGGCGCGGCGGCCGCGGGCCGAGTGGAGGGCTATTCGAACAGCGCGTTGACCTGGTCGTTCGCCTCTTTCAGCAGCGGCGCGACCGGCACGTCCTCAAGGAAGATCCGGTCGAAGGCCACGTTCATGGTCGACAGGATCTGCGGCGAGTAGTCGGTGATCGGGTAGAGGAAGGTCTGGTCCGGTGTCGCCTCGCTGGTGAAGGCGGTGACGTCCTGGCCGCGCCCGGCGAAGGCGTCCTGGGCGATCTTGGCGGCCGACGGGATCGCCGGGAACACCACGCCGGCCTTGCCGATGATGCTCTGGCAATCGGCGGAGCCGAGGAACTTCACCCACTCCCAGGCCTCGTCCGGATGCTTGGTGCCGGTCCAGATCGAATCCCCGAGGCCGTTGAACATGCTCTTGCGGCCCTGCGGCCCCTTCGGCAGCGGCACGAAGCCATAGGGGAAGGACACGTTCTTGGCGTACCAGGTGGAGTTCCAGGATCCGTCGGCCACGATCGCGCCCTTGCGGGCGCCGAGCAGCGCCGTGCCGCCGAGCGCGCCGACATCCTTCTGCGGCAGGCCGTAGCCCTTCTTCAGCGACAGGTCGCGCAGCCAGGTCAGGGTCTCGGCCAGCACCGGATCGTCGTAGTGGTATTTGGTGCCCCAGGGCTCGTCGATGAACTTGAAGCCGGCGGAGACGGCCAGCCAGCTCCACTGCGTCTGGCCATAGCCGTCGATCTTCGGGGTGATCAGCCCGTACTGGACGACGTTCTTGGGGTCGAAGCCGGCCTCGTCGCCGCGCTTGCCGTTGGCGTCGAGCGACAGCTTGGCCAGGATCTTCTCGAAGCTGCCGCCATCCTTCGGGTTCCAGGTGGCGCTCTTCAGCTCGTCGACGGTGACCCCGGCCTTGTCCAGCATCTCCTTGTTGTAGACCAGGGCCACCGTGTCCCAATCCTTCGGCATGCCGTACAGCTTGCCGTCGCGGGTCCAAAGGTCGACCAGGCCCGGGCTGTAGATCTTGGTGTCGACCTTGTCGCGCTCGACCATGGGCGTCAGGTCCATGATCTGCTGGTTGGCGACGAATTCGGGATAGGAGCGCAGATGGTCGGCGAAGACGTCCGGCGCCTCGCCCGAGACGAAGCCGGTCGACAACGTGGTCCAGTAGTCGAGCCAGCCATACTGCGTCACCTTGACGGTGATGTCCGGGTGCTTGGCCGTGAAGGCGGCGGCGCATTCCGCATAGTGCGGCGCCTGCAGCGCGTCCCACAGCCAGTAGTTCAGCTGGGTCTCGGCCCGGGCGGCGCCCCCGGCCGCGGCCAGGGACACGGTCGTTGCCGACAGCAGCAGGATCCTCGACAGGCTCACACGCATCTCAGGCCTCCTCCGGTTTCGTTGATTGGCACGCGGGTCATTTCAGCCCGCTGAACTGCAGGGATTCGACGACGCGCCGGCCGAACAGCACCAGCAGCACGATCACCGGCACGATCGACAGCACCGTGCCGGCCATCAGCCCGGTCCAGTCCGGATTGCCGTTCTGCTGCTGGGTCTTGAACGCGGCCAGCGCCACCGACATGACCCGGACATCGGCGTCGCGCCCGACCAGGAACGGCCAGAAGAAGTCGTTCCAGGCGTTGATCGACAGCAGGATCGCCAGGGTGGCGATGGCGCTCTTGTGCACCGGCAGCACCACCGACCAGAAGGTGCGGAACGGTGTGGCGCCGTCGATCCGCGCCGCCTCCTCCAGTTCCCGCGGGGTCGACAGGAAGAACTGGCGCAGGAAGAACACCGCGAAGGGCGACATCAGGATGGTCGGCGCCACCATGCCCTGGAAGGTGTTCAGCCAGCCCAGCTCCTTGATCAGCACGAAGTTGGGGATGAACAGCACGATCGCCGGGATCATGGTGGCGGCGATGAACAGGTAGAAGATCACCGTCGACCCGATGAAGCGGATGCGGGCGAAGGCATAGGCCGCCAGCGCCGAGAAGAAGATCTGCCCGCCGACCGTCAGCAGCGTGAAGACCAGGCTGTTGCGCAGCGCCAGGGCGAAGTTGATCGGCGTCGACGGCGTGGCGGGGTTGACCGGCGCCAGGCCCAGGACGCGTCGGAAATTGTCGAGCGTGACCTCGACCGGCACCAGCAAGGTCGCCTGGTCGAACAGCGTCGCGGTCGGCACCAGCGCCGTCTTCAGCGTGATCCACAGCGGGAACAGCGAGCAGACGATGAAGGCGCCCAGCACCGCCCAGGCCAGGATCCGGCCGGGGGACAGGCGGGACATCGGCGCGCGCGGCAGGATGGCGATCGCGGTCATGGCTGCCTCACTCGAGATCCGAGCTGCCGGCGCGCAGCGCCCGCATCTGCAGGATGGTGATCAGGATCAGCACCGCGAACAGCACCACCGACATCGCCGAGGCGTAGCCCATCTTCGAGAAGCGGAAGGCGCTTTCGTAGACGTACCAGATGATCGCGCTGGTCGAATTCGCCGGCCCGCCCTGGGTGGTGACGGCGATGGTGTCGAAGATCTGGAACGACCCGATCACGCTGGTCACCAGCACGAAGACCAGGACCGGGCGCAGCAGCGGCAGGGTGATGCGGCGGAACACCACCCACTCCCCCGCCCCTTCCAGCCGCGCCGCCTCGTACAGCGACCGCGGGATGGCCTGCAGCCCGGCATAGAACAGGAGGGCGGTAAGGCCGACATGGCGCCAGATGTTGATGCCGGCGACCGACATGATGGCCAAGTCCGGCGTCGCCAGGAAGGATTGGCGCGGGATGCCGATCAGCCCGAGGAAGGCGTTGGTCATGCCCAGCAGCGGGTCCAGCAGCCACAGCCAGATCAGCGCGGCGATGACGTTGGACAGCAGGTAGGGCGCGATCACCACCGCCCGCAGCGCCACTGACTTGCTGAGCCGGTCCATCAGCACCGCGAGCACGAGGCCCAGCACGGTCTGCAGCGGGATGTTGTAGAGCACATAGGCGACGGTGATGCGGGCCGACTGCCAGAAGCGCGGGTCGTCGAACAGCTTCAGGTAATTGTCGAAGCCGACGAATTTCGGCGCCCGCATCAGGTTCCAGTCGGTCAGGCTGATCTCGACCGCCCGCAGCGTCGGGTACAGATAGAAGACGGCGAAGCCGATCAGCGCCGGCAGGATGAACAGCCAGCCGGTGACGTTCCGCTGCAACGCCGCCCGCAGCTTCGGGCGGGACCGCAGCCAGCCGCGCGCGGCCGCCGACCTGCTCCATTCCGCTGCCACCATCCCTCGACCATCCTCCCCGGATCGGGCCCCTGCGGCCTGCGGCGGCGGGGCTTCTGTCTGCGGATGACACGTGTCACTTCCGTTACTAACACGTGTTAGCTATAGTCAAACGAGATCCGGCCGGCTTGTCAAGCGCCGACCGGCATGGCAGAGGGACGAGGATGCGCCCGGTCCGCCGGGCGGCCGACGAAGCGGATGGACATGGAACGACGCAGGGTCACCAGCCACGATGTTGCCCGCCGGGCCGGGGTGTCGCGCGCCACCGTCTCGATGGTGCTGAACCGGTCCGACGCGGTGGTGATCAGCGCCGAGACCCGGCAGCGCGTGCTGGAGGCGGCGGCGGCGCTGGGCTATCGCCCGAACTCGGCGGCGCGGATGCTGGTGCGCGGCGACACCGAGACCATCGGCCTGGTGGTCACCGACCCGCAGGTGCTGGCGGTCGACGGCTTCGTGCCGCAGCTCCTGTACGGCATCGCCCAGGCGACGCGGGAGAGCGGCTACCGCATCCTGCTGGAGGGGGTGGAGCCCGGGGCCGGCCCGCATGCCTATGGCGAGCTGGTGGAGGGCCGCCGGATCGACGGGCTGATCGTGCTGAACCCGCCGACCGACGCGCCGCAGATCCATGCGCTGATCGACCAGGGCTTCCCGCTGGTGCTGCTGGGCTCGGTCCGCCACCCGCGCGAGCACGCCTGCAACTTCTCCACCCGCCGCGCCATCCGCCGCTCGATGGACCATCTGGTCGGGCTGGGGCACCGGGCGATCGCCCATATCGGTTTCTCGCCGCCGGGTTTCGTCGCCACCGACGCGCGGCTGAACTCCTACCGCGAATCGCTGCGCGCCCACGGCATCGAGCCGGACGACCGGCTGGTGGCCTATGGCGCCTTCAGCGCCGAGAGCGGGCACCGGGCGATGCGCGAGTTGCTGGACCGCGATGGACCGCGGCCCACGGCCGTGCTGGCCGGCAACGACACCATTGCCCTGGGCGCCCTGGCGGCGCTGGCCGATGCCGGTCTGCGGGTGCCGGACGACATCGCCGTGGTCGGCTTCGACGACCTGCCCTTCGCCGCCCAGCTGCGCCCGGCCCTGACCACGGTGCGCAACCCGGGCGTCGAGCAGGGCCGCCAGGCGGCGCAGTTGCTGATCCGCCTGCTGAAGGGCGAGACGGTCGAGCAGCGCCGCATCGCCCTGCCGACCGAGCTGGTGGTGCGCGACTCCTGCGGCGCCCGGCGGGTCAGAGGATGAGGTCCGACGCCGCCAGCTGCGTCAGGTCCCGGGCCGTGACGGCGAGGTCCGCGACGCGGTCGCCGTCGGCGTCGGCCGAGATCAGGAGATCGTCTCCCCGGATCTCGTAGCGCAGTTCCCCGGCGATACCGCTGAAAGCGGCGGTGCCGATGAAGGTGAAGGCCTGGTTGCCGGCCGCCGTGAGATCGGCGTCGATGCGCGAGAGGTCGATCCCGTCGCCGTCGCCGGCGCTGAAGTCGAGGATGGTGTCCTCCTGGCCCGGCAGGCTCTCGACCAGCCGGTCGATCCGGAAGATGTCGGCGCCGCTGCCGCCCCTGAGGCCGTCGGCGCCCCGCCCCCCGACCAGGGTGTCGTCGTCGTAACTGCCGTCGAGATGGTCCGTGCCGCCGCGGCCGGAGAGAAGATCGTTGCCGAAGAAGCCCTGAAAGACGTTCCCCCCGTCGGTTCCGACCAGGATATCGTGCCCGAGGGTGGCCTCGATCCCTTCGAAATTGAGGACCGACATTTCATGGAACACGCCCGGCTCATCCTCCGGCCCGACCAGCGCCGTGCCGTTGCCCAGATGCACGAAGGCGCCCCGGCCACCGACCCAGAATTCATCCTTGCCGGCACCGCCATCCAGAACGATGTTGTCACCGAGTTCGGAAGACCGGTTCAGGGCAACGAAGTCGTCGCCGGCGCCTGTATGGATGCTGGTGTCGTCAACGGACGTGAAGCCGGACCAGCCGACGAAGTCCGCCCCGGATCCGCCTTGGACCGTATCGCCGCCGTCGCCAAGGGTGATGTGGCTGTTTCCCGTGTGCCCCGGACCCAGCTCGATCACATCCGATCCGGTCAGCGCGTCGACGGAGTCGAATTCGTCACTCGCCGGCACGATGATGTGATCATCGCCGGCGGTTCCCTTGTAGTAAGCCATGTGATGCCTCCAGGACTGTGGCCGCCGGCCGGTCGCGCGGACCGCACGACGATCAGAGGATGAAGTCCGCTGCCGTCAGTCCCGTCAGGTCCCGAACCTTGACGGCGAGGTCGGCGACGCCGTCGCCATCGGCATCCGCCGAGACCAGGAGATCCCCGCCCATTGCCTCATAGCGCAGCTCGCCGGCCGCGCCGCCGAAGGCCGCGGTGCCGATGAAGGCGAAGGCCTGGTCACCCGGCGCGGTGAGGTCCGCGTCGATGCGCGACAGGTCGATCCGGTCGCGGGAGGTGAGGTCGAGGATGGTGTCCTCCTGCCCCGGCAGGCTCTCGGCCAGGCGATCGATCCGGATGATGTCGGCGCCCGGGCCGCTCGACAGCCCGTCGGCGCCGAGCCCGCCGACCAGGACGTCGTCGCCGATGCTGCCCTCCAGCCGATCGGTGCCGCCATGGCCGGACAGCAGGTCGTCGCCGCTCGAGCCCCGCAGGAGATTGCCCCCGTCGGTGCCGACCAGGATGTCGTGCCCGCCGGTGCCGCTGGCATCCTCGAAGTTCCGCACGGGCGTCTCGAGGAACACGCCCGGCTGGTCCTTGGGCCCGATCAGCGCGGTCCCGTTGCCGAGATGGACGAAGACACCCCGGCCGAAGAACGAGACATCGTCCTTGCCGTCGCCGCCATCCAGCACGCTGCCCGGCCCCTGGGCGTAAATGCCGAAGGACACGTGATCGTCCCCGGCCCCGCCGCTGAACGTCAGATGCCCGATCCCGGCCGCATCCCACAGGCTCACATACTCCGATCCGGGCCCGCCATGGACCGTGTCTCCGCCATCCTCGAGCTGGATGCGGACATTTCCCGTATTCCCCGGATCCACCTCGATCAGATCCGATCCCGTATAGGCCTCGACATAGGTCCAATCGTCATTGGCCGGCACGACGATATGGTCGTCGCCGTCGGTTCCGTAGATTTCCCGGTAGTCCTGGCTGCCGGCGGCTCCCTCGAGCTCCGTCATCTCCTATCCTCCTTGCATCGCGCCGAAGTCGGCATCTCCGGTGGCCGGTCCGGGACCGAGCGGAGGATGGCGCGATCCTCCGCCATGGCCGTCGCCGTGACGGCGCGATCGGCGGCCGGCCCCACAGGTGCCGCCCGGACCAGGATTGAACCCGCCGTTGCTGGGAACGACGAAGCGATCGTCACCCGGAATTCCGGAGAATTCCGGCTTTCCTGCCCGCAATCACGAGAGGCAGGACAGCAACATCTCACAAGGCCTCTGGATAGTCATTTTTCCCATTTTAAGGAATTTAAATAACAATATTTGCCAATCAAGATAATACCAATCCCATTGATCGAAGCAGAGAACCCCTCGATTCGATCGGCCTGGCGGGGCCAAAACCCGCAGGGACAGCAGGCGCCGCGGACCGAACCTTCCCTGAAACGCGGCGAATTTGACGGCAATTTGAGATACTCTGACGCGACATGCCCGATCTTCGGGGATGGATAGTCAAAGGGATTTTCTTATGCGCATTTCGACGGGCGTATTGTTCGCCCTGGCCGCGATCGGCGGCCTGGCCGCGGCCACCCCGGCCGTTGCCGACGACCTGGAGTTCACCCTGACCAACGCCACCTCGGTCAGCGCCACGGAATTCTACGTGTCGCCGGGCCAATGTCGACAATTGGGAGGACAACCTGCTGGAGGGCAAGTACCTGCCCTCCGGCAACGAGGTGACGGTGACCATCGGCGACGGCCGCCGCACCTGCACCTACGACCTGAAGACGGTGTTCGAGGACGGGCGGACGGCGGAGAATGACGGCGTCAACCTGTGCGAGCTCGGCAAATTGAGTGACCGGCCGCCGGGGGCGGCGCTGGGCCGCCCCGGCCCCGATCTCATGGCGTCGCGGGCGTGCAGCCCGGCCGGTCGAACAGCGCCGCCAGGCCACAGGCCGAGGTCAGCATGCGGTCGCCGTCATGGCCGACGCCCTCGACCAGCAGCAGCCTCTGCCGGAATTCACCGGGGTGGCGCTCGCGCAGATACTGCACATAGGCCTCGCCGCGGGCGAGGCGGTAGGGGCCCTGCGCCTCCGCCATGCAGGTCTTGTCCAGCGCCGGGTGGTTCGGGTCGGTGTCGGCGGTGCCGAGCAGATAGGTCACGTCGCGGCCGAGATAGGCCTGCTCCAGCCCCGCCGGAAGCGCCGATCCGGCATAGGCCGGCAGGTCGGCCATGCCGTATTTCCAGCGGTCGAATTTCGGGCAGGAAGCGGCGCCGGCGAAGGGGCCGAAGCCGCCCTCCCCGTCCGGCCGGTCGGCGCTGAAATAGGCGTAGGTGGACGGGTTGGCGACGACATAGCGCACGGCGATGCCGGCCGCGATCGGCCCTGCCTCGCCGCGGCCCAGGATGGCGTAGCGCTGCACCACCTGGCCGCCGCCGGAATGGCCGGCCATCACGATCGTCTTGAGGTCCGGGAACAGCGTGCGGTCGGCCAGCTTCGCCAGAATCGCGTCGAGGGCGGCGAAGGAGCTGATCGGGGCCGGGCCCTTGGCGTCGGCGCCGCCCTCCCAGCCGGTCGTGCCCCAGCGCAGCGTCCCGGCCGGCAGGTGATAGGCCGCCGCGTCGATCTCGGAGAGGAACTGCGGCACCACCAGGATCGCGGCCGTCCCCGCCTCCCCCGCCGCCGCCAGCGCCTTCTCGCCCGAGGCGTTGTAGACATCGGCGTTGCGCAGCCGGCCATGGATCACGATCACCGCCCGGGTGACGCCCGGCTGCGGCTTCGACCAGTCGCGCGAGACGTAGAGCGCCAGCTCGCCGGTGCCGGCCGGCGTGGTCACCGCCAGGCGCCGGTCGGCCACCACCTTGACCGGGTGCGGTTTCTCATCCGCGGCCTGCAAGGGCAAGGCCGGAAGCATCAGGCAGGACGCCGCGGCGATGCCGAGGATTCGTCGCAGGATCACGCTGGGTCTCCTTGCTGATGACGACCCCACACGGCGAACGGGCGGCGAACCGTCGCCGGTCCCACCCCCTCACCCTTCCGCCGCCTTCGGCGTCGGGCCCTCCCTCTCCCCAAGGAGAGGGGACCAGGAGCCGCGCCCTTACACCTCTCCTTGGGGAGAGGTCGAAATCGCACAGCGACTTCGGGTGAGGGGGCGGCTCCGGTCCATCCGCCGGAGCGGAGCGCCGTTCACTCCGCCGGGGCGGGGGCCGCTCCGTCATCCAGCGCCGGCAGCGGCTCGCCGGCCAGGGCGGCCTTCAGCCGGTCCTGGTCCAGCGCGCCCTCCCAGCGGGCGACGACGACCGCCGCCACGGCGTTGCCGACGATGTTGGTCAGCGCCCGGCATTCCGACATGAAGCGGTCGACGCCGAGGATCAGCGCCATGCCGGCGACCGGCACGGTCGGCACCACCGACAGCGTCGCCGCCAGGGTGATGAAGCCCGAGCCGGTGACGCCGGCCGCGCCCTTGGAGCTGAGCATCGCCACCAGCAGCAGCAGGATCTCGTCGCCATAGGACAGATGCGTGTTCGTCGCCTGGGCGATGAACAGCGCCGCCATGGTCATGTAGATGTTGGTGCCGTCGA
The DNA here is from genome assembly GCF_002195995.1 of Inquilinus limosus. GTDB lineage: Bacteria > Pseudomonadota > Alphaproteobacteria > DSM-16000 > Inquilinaceae > Inquilinus > Inquilinus limosus_C. The sequence goes on along the minus strand of NZ_NHON01000010.1, from coordinate 87,856 downwards.
GGTTGAAGGAATAGCCGGTCGGGATCACCAGGCCGACCACCGGCTTGGCGCAGCCCGCGCGCTCCATCTTCTCCATCAGCGACGGCAGCGCCGCCTCGGACGAGCTGGTGCCCAGCACCAGCAGCAGCTCGGCCTTGATGTAGCGCACCAGCGCCAGCACCGAGAAGCCGTTGTAGCGGGCGACGGCGCCGAGCACGACGACCACGAAGATGATCGCGGTGACATAGAAGGTGCCGACCAGGAAGGCCAGGTTGACGACCGCGCCGATGCCGAACTTGCCGATGGTGAAGGCCATGGCGCCGAAGGCGCCGATCGGCGCCACCTTCATCAGGATGTGGACGACCTTGAACACCGCGCCCGACACCGACTTCAGGAAATTCAGCACCGGCGCGCCCTTCTCGCCGGTCATGGCGAGGCCGACGCCGAACAGCACCGAGACGAACAGCACCTGCAGGATCTCGGGGCCGGCCTTCAGGTCGGTGCCGACGAAGGCGCTGACCAGGCCCGTCGGGATGATGTTCAGCAGGAAGCCGACGATCGACTGGTCATGCGCCTGGGTGGTGTATTTCTCCACCGCCTTCGGGTCCAGCGTCGCCGGGTCGATGTTCAGGCCCGAGCCGGGCTGCACCAAGTTGGCGATCACAAGGCCGACGATCAGCGCCAGGGTCGAGAACACCAGGAAGTAGATCATCGCCTTGGCGCCGACCCGGCCGACCTTCTCCAGGTCGTGCATGCTGGCGATGCCGGTGACCACGGTCAGGAAGATGACCGGCGCGATGATCATCTTCACCAGCTTGATGAAGCCGTCGCCCAGCGGCTGCAGCGACGCCCCGGTGTCCGGCCAGAAATGGCCGATCAGGACGCCGATCACGACCGCGATCAGCACCTGGACGTAGAGATGGCGGTAGAACGGCACGGGCGGCTTCGGGGCCGTGTCGGCGGCGTGAGAGGCCATGGCACACACTCCTCGGGGCACGGGCCGCGATGACCGCGGCCGGGCCGGCATTGGGGTTTCCTGCCGCCCCGGGGATGCCCTTCTTGCGGACGGCCCTCCCGGTGTCGCAAGCGCCGTGCCAGACGAGGCGCTCCCGCCCGAATTTCGCCATCTTGTTGATCGGAAAGGGTTCCTTGTCGAAGAGCACTCCTCATTGGCAGACAATATGTGCGGAAAGCCGCACAAATCTGATTTCAGTCGGGCGGCCATCCGCACACATCCGGTGAAAGACAATCCCCAACACCGTCATTGCGAGCGCAGCGAAGCAATCCATGCATCCGCTCGTGCGGGACGATGGATTGCTTCGTCGGCTTCGCCTCCTCGCAAAGACGGTAAGGGGTGAGCGGTGTGACAAGGTCCCGCAAGCGGGAGAGGCAACACAAGGACCGCGGTGCTAGACTCGGGGCATGACCGTCGCCGACCGTCCCCTGACCGCCGCAGCCCCGGCCCGGCCTGCCGTGATGCCGGCCGCGCCGCACCGGTGGCGCAGCTGGGCGGTGTTCGCCGCGATCGGCATTCCCCTGTTCGCCGCCGTGGTCTGGCTGGCCGGGCCGGTCGGACGCGACCGGGCGCTGGGGGAGATCGCGCGCTCCGCCGACGCGGCGCTGGGCCTGCATGTCGCCATGCTGCGCAGCGAGCTGGAGAAACAGCGCTCCCTGCCCTTCGTCCTGGCGCAGGACCCGGATGTGCGCGCCGCGCTGACCGCGTCCAACGACCGGCAGCGGCTGGACGGGATCAACGCCAAGTTCGAGGCGCTGAGCCAGGGCACACGCGCGGCGGTGATCTATCTGCTGGACCGCGGCGGCACCGCGATCGCCGCCAGCAACTGGCGCGAGCCGGTCAGCTTCGTCGGCCAGCACTACGCCTTCCGCGCCTACTACCAGCGCGCGGTGGAGGCCGGCTCGGCCGAGTTCTTCGCCATGGGCACGATGAGCCGCAAGCCGGGCTCCTACCTGTCGCGCCGGATCGACGGGCCGAACGGCCTCCTCGGCGTGATCGTGGTCAAGGTCGAGTTCGACGACATGGAGGAGGCCTGGGCCCGCTTCGCCGAGAGCGCCTTCGTCACCGACGAGCGCAATGTCGTGCTTCTGACCGATGTACCGGACTGGCGCTTCCGCAGCTTCGGCCCGCTGTCGGAGGCCGAGCGCGCGGCGGTGCGGGAAAGCCTGCAATATGGCGGCGCCCCGCTGGACCCGCTGCCGATCGCGCCGGACGCGACCGCCTCCCGCCCCGACGTGGTGGCTGCGGCGCTGCCGGGCGCGCGGATGTCCGGGCGCTTCCTGGCCGTCGCGGCGCCGGTGCCGACCACCGGCTGGACCCTGCATCTGCTGGCGCCGACCTCGCCCACGGTCGGCCGCGCCATGACCGACACGCGGCTGATCGCCGGGCTGGTGACGCTGCTGGCCCTGGCCGCCGCCGCGGCGCTGCTGTATCGCCGCAACCGCGCCCTGACGGCCGTGGCGCGGCAGGCGGCGGCACGGCTGGAGCTGGAGCGCCGCGTGGCCGAGCGCACCCGGGCGCTGAACGACGCCAACCAGCGCCTGACCGAGGAGATGGAGGAACGGCGCCGGGCCGAGCAGCGCCGGCAGCAGCTGCAGGAGGAGCTGACCCAGGCCAACCGCCTGGCCATCCTGGGCCAGGTCGCAGCCAGCGTGGCGCATGAGATCAACCAGCCGGTGGCGGCGATCCGCGCCTATGCCGACAACGCGTCGGTGTTCCTGGAGCGCGACAAGCCCGCCTCGGTGCGGGAGAACCTGGCGACCATCGCCGGGCTGACCGACCGGGTCGGCACCATCACCCAGCATCTGCGCGCCTTCTCGCGCAAGGCCACCAGCTCGATCGGGGCGACCTCCTGCGCCGACGCCGTCGAGGGCGCGCTGCTGCTGACCCGGCCGCGGATCCGCCGCCAGTCGGTGCGGCTGGTGCAGGACCTGCCGCCGCAGGATGTGCGGGTGGTGGCGGAGCGGGTGCGGCTGGAGCAGATCCTGGTCAACCTGCTGCAGAACGCGCTGGACGCCGTGGCCGGCCTGCCCGACCCGGAGATCCGCATCGCGGTGGACGCCGGAGAGGATGAGGTTAGGATCGCGGTTTCGGACACCGGCAAGGGCCTCGACCCCGAGACGATGAAGGCGCTGTTCATCCCCTTCGCCACCTCCAAGCCGGCCGGGCTGGGCCTCGGCCTGGTGATCTGCCAGGACATCGCGCGCGAGTTCGGCGGCAGCATCGCGGCCGGCAACCGTGACGGCGGCGGGGCGGTGTTCACCGTGACGCTCAAGAAGGCGCCATGAGCGCGGGACAGGTCGTCTTCGTCGACGACGAGGCCGAGATCCGCCACGCCAATGTGCAGAGCCTGGAGCTGGCCGGCTTCGAGGTCACGGCGCTGGACTCCGCCCGGGCAGCCCTGGCCGCGGTCGATCGCGACTTCCCGGGCGCCGTGGTCACCGACATCCGGATGCCGGAGACCGACGGCCTGGCGCTGTTCGCCCAGTTGCGCGAGCGCGACCCCGACCTGCCGGTGATCCTGATCACCGGCCATGGCGACATCGCCATGGCGGTCGGCGCCATGCGCGACGGCGCCTATGATTTCCTGGCCAAGCCCTACCCGGCCGAGCGGCTGGTCGACAGCGTCCGCCGGGCGGTGGAGAAGCGGCGGCTGGTGATCGAGAACCGCCGGCTGAAGGCGCAGCTGGAGGAGGCCGACGATCTGACCTTCCTCGGCGACACGCCGGAGATGGAGCGGCTGCGCCGCACCGTGCGCGACGTCGCCGACGCCGATGTCGACGTGCTGGTGCTGGGCGAGACCGGATCGGGCAAGGAGGTGGTGGCCGAGGCGCTGCATCGCTGGAGCCGCCGCCGATCGAAGCCGCTGGTGGCACTGAACTGCGGCGCGCTGCCGGAGAGCGTGATCGAGAGCGAGCTGTTCGGCCACGAGGCCGGCGCCTTCACCGGGGCGCAGAAGCGCCGCATCGGCCGGATCGAGCATGCCGATGGCGGCACGCTGTTCCTGGACGAGGTCGAGAGCATGCCGGCGGCGCTGCAGGTCAAGCTGCTGCGGGTGCTGGAGGAGCGGGCGGTGGAGCCGTTGGGCACCAATGAGCGCCGGCCGCTCGACCTGCGCGTGGTCGCCGCCACCAAGACCGACCTGGCCGCCGCGTCGCAGGAGGGCCGGTTCCGGGCCGATCTCTACTACCGGCTCAACGTGGTGACGCTGCGCATCCCGCCTTTGCGCGAGCGCCGGGCCGACATCCCGCTGCTGTTCGCCCATTTCCTGGCCCGTGCCGCCGAACGCTTCCGCCGCGACCCGCAGCCCCTGGGCGACGCGGTGCGGCGGCACCTGCTGGACCATGACTGGCCGGGCAATGTCCGCGAGCTGGCGCATTTCGCCGACCGCGCGGCGCTGGGCCTGGCCGGGATGGATTCGCCGGCCCCGGCGCCCGCCGCACCGGCCAGCCTGCCGGAGCGGGTCGAACGCTACGAGGCGTCGCTGCTGCGCGAGGCGCTGGCCGCCCACAAGGGCGATGTGCGGGCCGTCACCGAGGCCCTCGGCCTGCCGCGCAAGACCTTCTACGACAAGCTGACCCGCCATGGCATCGACCCGAACGAGTACCGGGCCGAGCCGATCGGGAAGAAGGCGGGGTGACGGTGCAGTCCACAGGCCGATCAGCCGCGACGGCGCTGCTCGGCTTCAGCGATGATCTGCTCCATCTCCGCCATAACCTCGTCTAACGTCACCGTCCCCTCGCGATCGGCCTCTTCCTCGACTCGTCGAAGCATCTCCGTGAAGGCACGACGGCGCTCCTCAGCTGATTTGTCAGCAAGGGGTTCGAGCTGCGGGGTCGGATCCGGATCGGTCATCGTGTCGGCCTATTCCAAGCCCATCACAGGGTGGGACTAAGCACGATCTGAGGCAATCGAACATTGCCTCTCCCGCTTGCAAGGCCTTTTCGCAATGCATCCCTCATCGTCATTGCGAGGAGGCGAAGCCGACGAAGCAATCCAGGGGCCGGTGCGAGCGGCCCCTGGATTGCTTCGCTGCGCTCGCAATGACGGTGTTGGGAACTCTGAGAAGGTCTCCCCGAGGGCAAAAGTACGAGCCGGCCCTTCACCTCACGGCAGCTTGACGAAATCCGCGTCGATCGTGTCCTCGACCTTGCCGGCCACCGTCCGGGTGTAGCGCAGCGACATCTTGCCGGGCGCGGTCAGGGTGCGGCGGTAGCTCTGCACCTCGGTCTTGCCGCCGGCGCTCGCCGTCAGCTCGGTGGTCAGCACCGAACCCGCGAGCCGTGCGGTGGCCCGGGCGCCGCTGTCCAGCGTGGCGGCCCAGGCGCCGGGGGTCTTGCCGGGCGGGAACAGCGCCGTGTTCTCGCGCATCTTCAACGCGTCGCCGGCATCCGCCTGGCCGTCGCTCGAGCCCTCGGCGCTGCGCCAGCGCAGGAACAGCCCGCCATCGGCCGAAGCGTCGACCACCAGCGCCGCCGCCCGGCGGGTGTCGCCCTCGCCCTGGGTGGCGCCGACCCAGGAGCCGCGGAACGCCTCGATCCCCGTCAGCTCGGCAACCTTGGCCGGCGTCGCGGACGCAGCGGGGGCTTGGGCGCCAGGAGTCTGGGCGGCCGGCGCGGCGGCCGGAGTCTTGGTCGCGCCCGACGCCGAAACGCAGGCGCCCAGCAGCAGGATCGCAACCGTCCCCAGGACGGCGTGCCGCAATGTCATGGTATCCCCCTTCTCGTCCCCACGAGATCGAATCGCCGGCCATCATCACCGATGCCGCAGGCCCGCAGCACGAGAAATCGGCCGCTTCCCTGGTCAACCGCGCAGCCCATCCCGGGGTTCCGCCGGGCCCGGACACGGAAACGGCCGCCCCGACGGATCGGGGCGGCCGCTTGGGTCCGGGTCGAAAGCGTCGTCAGGCGCGGATCACGCCCGTGGCCGGCGCGTCGAGGCCGAGCGCCGCGGCGGCGGTGGCGACGATGTGCTGCGCCGACAGCGCCGCCTCGGCATATTGCAGCTCCGGCTTGTCATGGTCCTGGAACCGGTCCGGCAGCGTCATCGGCCGCATCTTCAGCCCGTGGTCCAGCAGGCCGGTGCGGGCCAGGTGGTGCAGCACGATACTGCCGAAGCCGCCCTCGGCCCCCTCCTCCACCGTGATCAGCACGGCGTGGTGGCGGGCCAGCTGGTTCACCAGCTCGGTGTCGAGCGGCTTGGCGAAGCGGGCATCGGCGACGGTGGTCGACAGGCCCATGACGCCGAGCGCGTCAGCCGCCGCCAGGCAGTCCTGCAGCCGGGTGCCGTAGCTGAGCAGCGCGATCGACGTGCCCTCGCGCAGGACGCGGCCCTTGCCCAGCGCCAGCGGCTTGCCGCGGGCCGGCAGCTCGACGCCGACGCCGTCGCCGCGCGGATAGCGGAAGGCCGAGGGCTGGTCGTCCAGCGCCGCGGCGGTCGCCACCATGTGCACCAGCTCGGCCTCGTCGGCCGCGGCCATCAGCACCATGCCCGGCAGGCAGGCGAGATAGGGGATGTCGAAGGCGCCGGCATGGGTGGCGCCGTCGGCGCCGACCAGCCCGGCGCGGTCGATGGCGAAGCGCACCGGCAGGTGCTGGATCGCCACGTCATGCACCACCTGGTCATAGGCGCGCTGCAGGAAGGTCGAGTAGATCGCGCAGAACGGCCTGAAACCCTCCGTCGCCATGCCGGCGGCGAAGGTCACCGCATGCTGCTCGGCGATGCCGACGTCGAAGCTGCGCTTGGGGAAGCGCTGGGCGAACTTGTCCAGCCCGGTGCCCGAGGGCATGGCGGCGGTGACGGCGACGATGCGCTCATCCTCCTCCGCCTCCTGGATCAGGGCCTGGGCGAAGACGCCCGTGTAGCTGGGCGCGTTGCTCTTCGGCTTGGCCTGGGCGCCGGTGATGACATCGAAACGGCTGACACCGTGATACTTGTCCGGCGCCGCCTCGGCCGGGCCGTAGCCCTTGCCCTTCTGGGTGACGACATGGACCAGCACCGGCCCGTCATCGGCGTCGCGGACATTCTCGAGCACCGGCAGCAGGTGGTCGAGATTGTGCCCGTCGATCGGGCCGACATAGTAGAAGCCCAGCTCCTCGAACATCGTGCCGCCGGTGACGAAGCCGCGGGCATATTCCTCGGCCCGCTTGGCGGCGCGCGCCACCGGCCTCGGGAACACCGCGGTGACGTCGCGCATCAGGTGCCGCAGCGAGCGGTAGGACCGCGAGGAGATCAGCCGCGACAGATAGGCGCTCATGGCGCCGACCGGCGGGGCGATCGACATGTCGTTGTCGTTGAGGATGACGACCAGGCGGCTCTTCAGCGCGCCGGCGTTGTTCATCGCCTCATAGGCCATGCCGGCGCTCATGGCGCCGTCGCCGATCACGGCGACGACTCGGAAGTCCTCGCCCTTCAGGTCGCGGGCCACGGCCATGCCGAGGCCGGCCGAGATCGAGGTCGAGCTGTGCGCCGCGCCGAACGGGTCGTACTCGCTCTCCGACCGCTTGGTGAAGCCGGACAGGCCGCCGCCCTGGCGCAGGGTGCGGATGCGGTCGCGCCGCCCGGTCAGGATCTTGTGCGGATAGGCCTGGTGGCCGACATCCCAGATCAGCTTGTCGCGCGGGGTGTCGAACACCCGGTGGATGGCGACGGTGAGCTCGACCACGCCGAGCCCGGCGCCGAGATGGCCGCCCGTGGTCGAGACGGCGTCGATGGTCTCGGCCCTCAGCTCATCGGCGACCTGCTTCACATCGGAAGCCGGCAGGAGTCGGAGGTCTTCTGGGGTGTGGATGGTGTCGAGCAGCGGCGTGACTGGCTTCATTCAGCTTCGCTTTCGGCAGGCTTGGTCCAGCGTTCGGGCGGCATCGGCATCGGTCTCTCTCGCACCGTGACGGCAGACATACGGCCGAAGCACCCAACAATTTTCCTGCCCGGTAGTCTTTCCAGCACTATAGGGGAGCGGTGTCGCTTTCAAGAAAATCCGATGACAGAGGTGCCATCGGGTGCCGTTTTGCCACAGGTTGAGGCGGCTGGGCCACGGCTAGGCCCAGCCTTACGGCGCGGCTGGCCGGGGCATGCCGAGAGCCGTCATTGACAAGCCCTCGCCGCCCCCTTAAGAACCCCGAACCGAGCGGCGCTGCCGCTGGGACGGAGGGGTGGCCGAGCGGCTGAAGGCAACGGTTTGCTAAACCGTCCACGGGAGAAATCCCGTGCCCGGGTTCGAATCCCGGTCCCTCCGCCATTTTTCAACAGGCTTTTCTAAACCGGCCGTTGATATCCATCAGTGATCCATCCCGACGTCCGGTCGGAACCCTGGAGGCGGCGATCGCCCTGGCCGAGACGCAGCATCTCGACGGCTCCCTGCTCGACGTAAGGCTGCGGCGCGGGATGCGGGTCTACCCGGTCGTCGAGATCCTGTGGCGCCGCCGGATTCCGTTCCGCTTCATGACCGCCTATTCCGACGACCAGATCGAGGGCATGCCCGCGGAGGCCGTCCAGCGCAAGCCATTGGCGCTGCCGGCCTTGCGCCAGGCGGTCGAAGCGCTGATCGAGCATTGAGGATCGGCGCGGCCGCCGCGCCCTCCCTTCAGCCCCGACAGACGGCAAGCAGGACGGCTGGCCCCGGCCTGGCCATGCGGCTTCAGCCCCCTTGCTGCTCCCCCGGTGCCCGGACCGGTCCGGGTCAGGGTTTTGCCCTGAGCTCCTAACCTCCTGATCGGTTGAAAAGCGCGATCTGCCCCTCCATTCGGAGGGTGACGCCCCCTGGCACCGATGGTCGTATGGCCTGCCCACCGCGGTCCTGCCGCGGCCGGGACGCGCCCACTCCCGGATGCGTGCGCATCGGTCCCGACTCTCTCCGCCGATCCGGTTCGGCGGGACACCCCGGATCGCGGCGCGCGCTGTTTGCGGGCCGGGAGTGGGCGTCGACCCTCTCGCGATTTCAACCGAACGGATTTCACCCATGGCCACCTATACCGGCACCGAAGGCGCCGACACGCTGATCGGCGACGGCGACACCTTGTATGGATTCCGCGACAGCCTCTACGGCCTCGGCGGCAACGACACCCTCTATGGCCGCCTGGCCTCCGATTTCGTCCTCGGCGGCGACGGCGCCGACCGGGTCGACGGCGGCTTCCAGGGCGACGTGCTGATGGGGGATGACGGCAACGACACCATCCTCGGCGGCTCCGGCGTCGACACCATCACCGGCGGCGCGGGCGCCGACTACATCCGCGCCGGCACCGGCGACGACATCATCCTGATCGACGACCTGGCCGACGCCGCCAGCGACCAGATCGATGGCGGGGTCGGCTTCGACATGCTGATGCTCGACTATTCCGCCCAGGCGACGCGGGTGTCGTTCAGCGCGGTCGACCCGGCCATCGGCCGCACCCTGCCGATCGGCGCCGTCATCCTGGGCATCGAGCAGTTCTATGTCACCGGCACCGATTTCGCTGACGGGATGGCCGGCGGCCGCTGGACCGATATCTTCCTCGGCGGCCTCGGCAACGATGTATTGATGGGCGGCGGCGGCTCCGACCAGCTGGACGGCGAGGACGGCAACGACATCCTGGAAGGTGGCGACGGCTTCGACGTGCTGAGCGGCGGCGCCGGCGCCGATTCCGCCCGCGGCGGCAATGGCTGGGACTTCCTCTGGGGCGATGAAGGGGCTGATTCCCTGGCAGGCCAGGCCGGCAACGACACCATCAACGGCGGCGACGATGCCGACGTGATCGATGGCGGCGAGCAGGACGACACCCTGTCCGGCGATGCCGGCGATGACAAGCTGATCGGCGGCAATGGCGACGACATCCTGGAAGGCGGCCTCGGCGCCGACCTGATCTATGCCGGGGCCGGCAACGACACTGCCATGGTGGAGATCGGTCAGGGTGCCGACCAGATCGACGGCGCCGCCGGCATCGACCGGCTGATGGTCACCGGCGTCACCGGGAACTTCATCGCCGAGGCCCCGACGGTGCTCGGCCGGCTGTCCGACGGCACGCGCTTCGTCGGCTTCGAGGCCTATTCGATCACCGGCACCGGCGCCGCCAATGGCTTCCGCGGCCATGCCGGGGATGATGTGCTGGAGGGCGAAGGCGGCAACGACACGCTCGGCGGCATGGCCGGAAACGACGTGCTGGACGGTGGTATCGGCGTCGACCTGCTGGACGGCGGCGACGGCGACGACATGTTGATCGCGGGAAGTGGCGGCGCCGACACCCTTCGCGGCGGCGCGGGCATCGACATGGTCGAGATCGACCGTGGCGACGCCACCGCCGGGCTGACCTTCGCCTTCGCCGGCCGCACCGCCACCCTGTCCGACGGCACGGTGATCAGCGACGCCGAGATCTTCGACATCACCACCGGTTCGGGCCATGACAAGCTCACCGCCGGCGCGGCGCTGTATGTCGATTTCGACGCCGGTGCGGGCAATGACATTCTCACCGGCGGCGCCGGTGCCGACACCCTGTCCGGCGGGGCCGGCAACGACACGATCACGGGGGGCGACGGCGACGACATCATCCGTGATGCCGGCGGCCTCAACACCATCAACGCCGGCAACGGCGATGACGAGGTCCATGTCGACGTGGAGACGGTCGGCAGCCACAACAACGCGATCAATGCGGGCGCCGGGAACGACGAGATGTATCTCGCCATCATCGGCGTCGGCGTCAGCGCCAACTTCCGGGCGGATGGCGGCGCCGGCATCGACCTCGCCTGGATCAACCGCAACGACGGCACCGCGGACATGACCTTCACCCTGTCGGCCAATGCCCGGCTGGTGAACAGCGGCATCACCCTGCTGAATGTCGAGCGCGTCCATATCGAGACCGGGTCCGGCAACGACCGCCTCACCGGCGGCGCGCTGGACGACGAGCTCAAGGCCTTCGCCGGCAACGACGTGCTCAGCGGCCTCGGCGGCAACGACACGCTCTTCGGCGGCGACGGCGCGGACACCCTGTCCGGCGGCGACGGCAACGACGTGCTGTGGGCCCGCGACGGCCTCAGCGACACCTTCGCCGACACGCTGGACGGCGGCGCCGGCAACGACCAGCTGCATATCAACAAGGGCGACACCGCCGCCGGCGGCGCCGGCACCGACCGGGTCTTCGTCGACTTCTGGGAGGAGACGGCCGGGGTGACCTTTACCTTCGGCACCGGCACGGTGAACGTCAACGCCGCCACCCGCTTCAGCGGCATGGAATCGCTGGTGTTCGAGGGCAGCCGCGGCAACGACACTGTCACCGGCGGCGCGCTGGCCGACCGGCTGGAGGGCAATGCCGGCAACGACATCCTCCGCGGCGGCGCCGGCGACGACGTGCTGTCCGACGGGGCGGGCGCCGACCAGCTGGACGGCGGCGCCGGCAATGACAGCTTCACCCGCGAGGAAGGGGCGGGCCGGGCCGTCGACCGCTTCGTCGGCGGGGACGGCATCGACACCCTGTCCTTCCAGGGCGACATCACCCTGTCCGCCATCGTCGACCTGGCGGACAGCAGCCGGAACGACGGTCTGGCGAAGGGGCTGATCCTGTCGGGGTTCGAGATCGTCAACGGCACCGACAATGACGACGACCTGCGCGGCGGCACGGCCGGCGAGCGGCTGTATGGCGGCGGGGCGGACGACACGCTGGACGGGCGGGGCGGCGACGATACGCTCGAGGGCGGCGCGGCCGGCGACCTGCTGACCGGCGGTGCCGGTCGGGACCGTTTCGTCTTCGGTGACGAGGCCACTGCGTCGGGCGACCAGATCACCGACTTCGTTCGCGGCACCGACCTGATCGTGATCGACCGGGTGGGCTTCGGGCTGGCGGCGGGATACCAGCTGTCGCTGGTGACCGGCGCCGACCCGCACACCACCGCGGCCGGCCCGCAATTCCTGTTCGAGACCGATACCGGCCGGCTGTGGTTCGACGCCGACGGCACGGGCACGGATCAGGAGGCCGGGCTGGTCGTCACCCTGACCGGTGTGACGGCGCTTGCGCTGTCGGACCTGCTGCTGGTGTAGCGCGATTGCGGCGGCGGGGCGGCTAGCGCCAGAACGGCTTCGCCAGCTCCGCCGCCGCGTCGGACCGGGTCCAGCCCAGATCCTTGAGGTCGAGCTCGGACAGCCCGGCCAGGTCGCGGCGCTGGCGGGCCTTTTCCCAGGCATCCTCGAGCACCAGCATCAGGCGGAGCGCGACCGACGGCAGGGCCGCGACCGCGAGCCGGGGCCTCGGCACCGGCCCGCCCTGGATGTTGTCGTTGGCGGCCGGACCGGCCAGGTCGTCCCAGGGACCGCGCGGCGTCGAAACGAAGTTGCGCATCGAAAGGCTCGCAAGCACGACTGGATCTATCATTGGGCCGCGCCGCCACTTAGGGAAAGGTCCAATCGCGGCGGACCGGGGCGACCGCGGGCCGTGACGATCGAGCCGGCCGTTCAATCGCTGGACAGCCGCGGACGGAGTCGATAGGGAATGGTCCGGCGCCGGATTAGCTCAGTCGGTAGAGCAGCGGTTTTGTAAACCGAAGGTCGCGGGTTCGACCCCTGCATCCGGCACCATTCAACCCGTTGATGTTGCACGCATTTCCACGTCGCCGCATCACTGGGTGCGCGAGCACACCGCGCTGGGGTTGCAGTTGGGGTTGCGAAACCGCATGTCTGCGCCTCGGGTCACGCATGGCTGACCGAGTCGTCGCCGCCGCGCCGCACTGACCGTCACGTCACCGCACCGCCTGACCCAGCACCGCAGAATTGCGAGCCCGACGCGTCGCGGCATGCGCCTCTGCGTTTCCGGGTCGCCAAAAGGTCACGCGAGTTGCGATTGGTGCGGATGGGACCCGTTCGTTTCCAGTGCGAAGGCCGAATGGACCCCCGGGGGGCCGCTTCGGGGGAAATTTTTTCTTCCTCTTCCATCGTCATCCACAGAATTTGCGAAATCGACTGCTGCGAACCGCTCGCAGCGCATCACTCAGTCTCTGTGCCGAAATTGGCAGGGTCGATCGCACGTGATATGTGTTCTCACCTGACGTTTTGCATTGGCTGCCTGCATTTTCATGACGCCGTTTCCCGATCCGAAGTGGCTCGAATTTCTCAAGGCCGGTGGCACGACGTTCACAGCCATCGCCGTCGCATGTGGTGTGCTGTATTTCGGCAGTCAGCGAGGATGGTTTCCACTCGACGGGGTCGTGCTGCAAGCCGTAATTGTCGCCGGCGTGGTCTCAACGTGCCTCGCGCTTGGTGCGATCTTCGACGCCGCGAAACAGGCCAGTCGCGGCCCTCTCGTCCGCTTTCAGATGCGGCGACGGAATCGTGCGGAACTCGACCGGTTCGTTGAGTACATCCCACACCTCTCTGACCAAGAGCGGGAAATCCTCGCGCACCTGCTGCACCACAATCAGCGTACGTTCACCAATACCGCTGACGGGGGCCGTGCCAACATGCTGCTCTCGATGGGGTTCGTGAGGATCTTGGCTCGCCCCGGCCAGCAGGTTGATTACTTCGAAGTCCCCTTCGGTGTAACCGATCCTGTGTGGAAAGCTCTGCAGGCACATGCGCAAGAGTTTCCGTATCGGCCGCGCCGTGACGGGCACCACGGCGAGCGCGATGTTGCTCCCTGGCGAGCGCCGGTCATGTGATCAGTTCACCGGTCGCCTTCTGCGCTGAGACAAGCCGTGCGTCAGAACCATACAGTTTGAGTGCCAGACGGTTCCGGGCTTCAACAGCGTCGGGGAGATTGTCGAACCACCCACCATGGTACGCACGGCCCTGGATGATGACGCGAGCACGGTATCGCAGACGGCTGCCGTCCCATGTGATGCCTTTCGGCAGCGCCTTGTTCGATCGATCACGCGCCCGGTGAATGGCAATCGTGCGTGACGGCGCATCCGATGGATACAGCGCGCCGTCACCGACGCTTGGAGCGGGCATGGTTCGCCACCTGCGTCAGGAACCCCGCGTTGCCGAGCAATCCAGACCGACGCAGTGATGACAGGATCGGTGCGCTCGGGTGCGCCTCGGACAGTTCCAACAGGAAGTCCATCGCAGCCAATGCGTCTTCCTGCGGCATGCGGCCGAACGTCGTGTCGATCTGCGCATCCGTCACCGGCTGTCCGGCGTTGTGTCGAAGGATCGATTTCGCCTGTTCCGGTTCAATGCCCTCGGCCTCGAACACCTTCACCATCGCCAGCGCATCGCCTGCGGTGTCGTGACCCGCGTGCGTCTCAAGACCGTATGGTGTCAGCGCCTCGACCGTCTTGGCGTGCTCGACTGCGGCTTGTGCTTGCATGGTGTGGCGGGCGTCGTCGGCGATCATGCTCGCGACCGTGCTCGGGTCGGACGGCGAACGGGTGGCGTCCTGATCTGGTGTCGTGGCGTCGTGCCCTGGAGTCAGTGCGGCCGGCAGAGCCGTCCGCGCCCCGCCAAGTGATCCGGTTGCGTTCGGCGCCGCCATGGTTGCGCTCGCGCCATGAACATTCCGGGCCACGGCTGCCAGCATCGCGCGCTGTGCCGGTGACAACGACCGTGTCACCGTCACGCCGCCTTGGCTGTGAGTGTTCTCGGCTCGCACCTGTGCAAGAGCTTCGGCGTATGCGTCGGTCTGCGGTGCATCGGGGGCATCGGTCACGGTCGCGTTCCTTCACTTGTCGTTGTCGTCGGTGATCGTCGCAAGGATGCGTGCACGCAGCGCGGAGTGATCGTCGGGCGCTGGTGCCGGCAACACGTCCGGCTCGGTCGTTGCGCTCTCGTCGGGCGCAGGCATCGCATCGATCGCGGGCGGTCGCTGCGCCGGCTGCAAATCCCGGATCGGCAAGCCGAGCGTGACGGTGAGGCGCGCCTCAGTGTCCACCTGTATCGGCGTCACGGCCTTGCCTTCGAGCCGATCGGCGATCATCTGCGCCGACGTGATGTCGCCAGCTTCGGCACGCCGCACCACGGCTTCAGCGATCTTGTCGATGCGCCGCCGGCCGTTCTTGTCGTTCGGGTCGCGCTCCAGCGCCTTTTTCAGCAGAGCATCGCTGAACACCGTCGTCAGCTTGCGCACCTGACGTGCGGGGGGCGGCATCGGTCAGTGTCCTTGCTCGACGTGATCTGCGACAGGTGCGGCCTGGACGGCCGCGCCCATGGCCTGCACGTCCTCGGTCGCCAGCCCGAACCACCAAGCGACGTTGCGAGCGACGTGTCCGGTGAACGTCTTCGCGTGGCGCTCTCTGTCGCTCACGACCCGGTTCGCCGAAGCCCGCGCATGCAGGTCCGCGAGGGCGCCGCTTGCACCGTGTGGCGGGTTCGGCAGCGTGCGGAGAATGAGCCGACCGTGGCGAATGAATTCCGTCATCACGTCGTCGTTGGCACCGCGCGTGTATTCGACTTCGCCGGCCAGCCGCAGGAACTCAGGAATGAGCGTCTTGGCCTCGGCGTGTCGTGCCGCGTCACGCTCGGCCTTGTCGGCGGCGGCACGTTCCTCGGCGCGCGCCTCCGCACGCTCAACAGCGGCGCGAAGCTCATCGACCATCTGGCACATGTGTGCGACGCGACGACGTGCGGCGATGGTGTCGGGGCTGTCCGTCATACCCGTTGCAATCTCGGCGTCGATCGCGTCGGCCAGGGCGGACTTGGCGGTCTCAAGATCGGCCTCGACAGCTGCGAGGCGGGCGGTGACTTGGTCGGGGGTCGGATGGGCCGGGGCTTTGGTCTTGGCCATGGGACGAGAGTCCTGCGATGACTTCGGGGTCAGAAGTCATTGTCCCACACTGGCCCGGCCGGTCAAGAAATACTGGCCCACGGTGACTTGCCGCAGGCCAGTGAAACACAGAACATCATTCGGCTGCGTCACGTTTGTGCTTCGTCTCACGCAACTCACGCGCCTTGTCAGCATCGATGATCTTCGCCAGACGCGGAATCCATTTCCTTCGTGCCGCTTGCGTCTCCTTCGCACGTTCGGGACTCATCTGGTGCGGCTTGGCTGCGATCGATTTGTAGTCGTTGTCTTTGCGATGGATGTTGAGCGGCACGTTGTGCGGAATCAGCGCACCGCGCATCGCCGCGATATCTTTTCGCTCCAAAAACAGCACATCACCGACGCGGCGACGCTCCAACTTGTCCCAGAAGTCCACTTCCCACGCGTGCGCATGGCCTTCGTCAAACCAGTCGGGGCGAGCCCAACCAGTGACCATGCGGATTTCGAGAACATCGCCGATGTGCATCTTGATGAACGGCGCTTCGGTGAAAACAACCGAGTTGATGTCTGCCAGATCACACAGGAACAGAACGTCATGTGGCGACAGGACATGGTTCTCGTCGCGAGCAATCTTGCGCTCGATTTCTTCGATCTGGTCAGCGTAGCCGTTCAACACCAGATCGTTTGCGTTGCGAACCATGTCCGGCAGTCGGGACAGGAACAGTTGCGACGATGGATGGTCCTTGGTCGCACGCAGCATCCGGCGGGTGTCGATGTTGCTGAGGGCGCGGCGCAGGAGGTACGTCCGGGCTTCGTTGGTCATGGGCATGTCAGGGGTCCTTTCGGGTCAGGGGCGCGGCCGGGGCCGCACTGTCGGGGTCAGAGGGTCCGAGGGCGAGCCGGGCGGTGGTGAAGTGGCGTGGAGTGGTGATCCCCCAGAGAAAGTTTCCCCCAGGGGCCGAAAATACATCTTTCGATATATCGGAACTGCCTGGGGAGAGTTTCCGAATTCATTCACCACTTTCACCACTCCCCTTCAAAACATCAGGATTTCTGCGGGTTTCAGGATGGCGAATGGGCACCACATTGCTCGCCACCGGCTCACCACTCTCGCCACCGATCGGCTCCCAGACGGTCCACTTGTTCGTCTTCTTGGACCGGTAGCCGAGTTCCCGCATGGCTTCGCCGATCTCTCCAGCCAGCCGGCCGCGCACCGAACCCGGCAGCATCCCGAGTGCGTGCTCGCCAATTTCCGAAGTCGTCAACGGAACATCCTTTCGACGCTCTCCCAAGAACTTCGCGATGCGAGCCGTGTACGGGTTCTCTCGCATGTATTCGCCTTGAACAATGCGGGCGAGTTCGTCTTCTTCTTTTGTCAGCCACCATTGGAACGGGGAACCATTGGCGCCAAAGTTCTCTTTCATGTGCTCCGTGTGCAGTTGATACAGCATCACCGCAGCACCAAGGATCATGTCGCGGTCACGCTCGAAACCGCGTCGGTCGCTCGGACCAATGCCGACCGACACCGGCCAGTACCGGCGGTTGCCTGTCGGATCTGTCAGGTAGTCCCGGCTGTTCTCGGTCCCGACGAACACGCATTGGCGCGGCTCATTCAGGACATCCTCTTTGTAGAACGCTTGCGGTGTCTCAACACGCCGATCCAGGAACGCCTTTCGATTGGCGTCATTCATCTTCAACAGCGGCGCGCGTTCTTTCAGTTCTGCGATCCAGACGCCGCGCAGCTTGAACGACAGACGCCGGTCCTCCGCGTCATTGACCGCCGGTAGGTTGTCGGTGAACCACTCGCCCCCGAGGATGCGGAGCATGGATGACTTGTCGATGCCCTGTGCGCTGTCGAGCATCAAGACGTTGTCCATCTGGCAGCCCGGTTCGAACGCCCGCGCCACGGCACCGATCAGCCAACGCTTTGAGAAGGTGCGAGTGATTGGCGTGTCTTCGGCGCCGAAGTATCGAATGAGCCAAGTTTCTGCGGTCTCGATGGCGTCCGTGAGTGTTCCGGTGAAAGACAATCCGTTCAGGTATGCTTGCACCGGATGAAACGGATGTAGCGTCGCAACGCGATTGATTGCCGCACCGATATCATCGCGCCGGAACGATACTCTGTCTTTGTCATCTCTCGTCTGAAACGACGTGATGATGTCGGTGATGTCATTGTCTGTGATGCCGCGAGGCTTGAACTCGCCCGTTTCAGTCGAGCGAATGATCGACGGTGCCGGCCGCAACAGCACCGGCTTGTATGTCATCTTGTTGAATCCGATCAGGCCAGCGAAGTCCGAGTGTCCGTTCAGCATCAACACAGCATTTGCGAGAATTGGATACGGATATCCCGTGTCGTCACGCTGCACATTTTTTCTGCCGCCAAGTTCCCACGCTTCAAGGACCGCGATACGCTCGCGTTCTTTCTGGACATCAGGACTGGAGCGTGTATCGTTCACTTCATCTTCCTTCTCTGTTGATCATCGCGTTGACGATCATCCCCCTCCGCCCCGACCGCCGCCCGGTCGGGGCTTTTCTTTGTGCGGTCACGCCGCCTCGGGCCAGGGCGTGCCGGTGCGCTTGGCCTCACGCCATGCCTCGACATCGGCCCGGTCCCAGCCGACCGAGTTCGGGCCGAGCTTGAAGCGGCGGGGGAACCGGCCGGCCTTCTCCCAGCGCCAGAGGGTCACGTCCGACACGCCAGCGATGCGGAGGACTTCGGGAAGACGGAGGGTTTCCATTGGGGTTGGTCTCTTGCAATGGGACGCGACCCCATGAAGAACGACCCAGACCAGCAAGTCAAACGAGCGACACCCCGTCCAGAATGGTGTTGGGTGAGGCGTTCGACAAGTTGACGACATGAACATGCATCTGTCGATGAAGTGCACGACATCTGTCACGAGCTCGCTCGCACTGACGATGACATCTGCATTTCATTTGTGACGCCATCGTGCGTTGACTCATCACAGATCATGTCATCTCGTCTGCATGTGCATGACAGAAACGACAAAGGCCGCTGATGTTGGTGCATCAGCGGCCTCGCTTGATCACTGTCCCACTCAAAACACCGGACACCATGTCGGGTATGTTCGATCCTGGCCGGTCTGGCGATGGGCCACCCGCCGAAATCGGTATGAAGAGATTTCTCAACGATTTCAGGTGCTTTGGGGCGCAGCGAACGGGATGACGTTGTCAGCCTGACCCGACATGATGCGCTCCACATGCGCTCCCCATGCTTCCAGCGCTCGCTTCTTCTCTGCATCGAACCGGTGCCGGGCGTACGTGGCCGTGATCCCGACGTGGCGGCGTTGTGAATGTGCGAGCACTGCGCCGATGACCATGAAGTCGATGCCGAGGCGGGCCATTCCGGTGGCGGCAGTGCGGCGCAGATCGTGCACCGTCCAGTCGGGCATGGCCTGTGCGTCAGCCGGATCGGCGCCGTGACGCTTCATGTCGTCTCGGCGTGCGTCCAGGATGAACTTGTCGATGCGTTGCTTCGCTCGGCTCCACCCGCTGACAGGCGTCGTGCCGTTCGTGGTGAACACATGCACGCTTGGCTTGGGCGGGTTCGTGTTCGGCTGATGCGTCATCGGTGCTGCGGCGAGTTCCGCTTGCGCAAGCGATGACAACGCGATGACGTGCGGCAGGCCGGCCTTCATGCGTTCGGCACCGATGACGATGCTCTGTCCGTCTGATGCGACTTCGGTGCGCTCCAGTTCCGCAATCTCGCTGCGGCGTGCTGCGGTGACCATCAACAGACGGATCACGTTGCCGAACGGCCATCCCAGCTTGCCGGCGGCGTGCCAGACTTCTACAAGCTCCGCATCCGACAGCACGCGGTCTTTCGGCGTCTCGGCTGTCACTGGTGCGACGCGCTTGACCACGTTCGCCGTGACGATGTCGCGTTCCATGGCCCAATCGAAGAGCTTGTGCAGCACCGTGCGGGTGCGGTTGGCCGACACGGCTGCGTCGCGACGGGCCATGCCGTCCAGCAACCCGCGCACGTCCGCCGCCGTCACGTCCTTCGCCAGCTTCTTGCCGAGCGCCGGCACGACGTTCTTGGTCAACAGCCGCTCGGCTTCCTTGGCGCCGCCGCGCATGTTGCGTTTGATGTGCTGAGCGATGAAGTCGTCCACCAGCTGCGCCATCGTCTTCGCGGTGCGCGCCGCTTCGGCCTTCGCTCGCTTGATCGCAACGGGGTCCTCACCGCGTTGGACCATCTTGGCTGCATCGCCTGCGCGCTCACGGGCCAGGGCAACGCCCATGCCGGGCCACTCGCCGAGTGACAGACGCTTGGCTGCGCCGTTGATGCGATACAGGTACGACCACGTGCGCGCGGTGCTCGACACGCGCAGCACCAGACCGGGCACGAGCGCGTCGTACACCTGAACACGGCCCGTCTCCGGTGCCTTCATCTTTTCGATTGCTTGCTCTGACAGTCGCTTGCTTGCCATTGGGGCGCATCCGTTCTTGGGTTGCATCAGGGGTTGCAGTCGTGTGCGCAATCTGGCGCAACGGCGTGTGACCCGATGAAACCATGATGCGCTGAACATGGCTCTGTGTCACGGTTCTGCACGCGTGTGTGGAATGCGGTGACATGCTCTGAAATGCCAGAGCAGCGGTTTTGTAAACCGAAGGTCGCGGGTTCGACCCCTGCATCCGGCACCATTCCCTTCCCCTCACTCCCCTTCCATGGCCGCGCGACAGGCGTGACAAGGCCGGCCTGCGCCGCCTATCCTGCCGCCTTGTTCATCGCGTCCGGGGGCCGGGCGCCGGGGGTTTCCGGGGAGCTTTTTGATGCAGAATTCGACGATCCGCCGCGCCTGCTTTGTCTGCGGCTCGACCGAGGGCGAGACGGTGTTCGAGACGGCGATGGATGTCTGCGGCCTCGGCCACGTCACCTATGCCCTGCGCTGCTGCTCCGACTGCGGCCTGACCCTGCAGGACCCGGCGGTCTCGCCAGAGACTATGCTGCGCCAGTACACCACCTTCTCCAACTACACCGCCTTCGGCAGCGGCGAGCCGCCGCTGATCGACACCGCCCGGCGGATGCTGGCCATGGTCCAGGCCGAGGGCGTGACGCCCGGCCGGATGTACGATATCGGCGCCTCCAGCGGCTCGATGCTGTGGCATTTCCGCAAGCTGGGCTGGGCCGTGGCCGGCTGCGACCTGTCGCCCAAAGCCTGCGAGCAGGCGCGCGAGCGCAACGGTATCGCGGTCGATCTGGGCGGCGACGAGGAGACGCTGCCGCATCGCGGCGGCCAGGACCTCATCACCTTCTCGCATGTGCTGGAGCACATCTACGACCCGGCGGCGACGCTGCACCGCGTGCACGCCGCCCTGGCCGAGGGCGGGCTGCTGCTGCTCGAGGTGCCCTGCCTGGCCGCGCCGGAGGTCAACCCGCCCGGCCTGTTCATGATGGAGCACGTCAACTATTTCGACGAGACGTCGCTGGACAACCTGCTGGCGCGCACCGGCTTCGGCATCCTGCAGGCGCCGGTGACGGTCGACCACTACCCCTACCCCGTCATCACCGTCCTGGCCCGCAAGCAGGCACCGCAGCCCGACCGGCCGCTGGTCGACGGCGTCGCCAAGAACCGTGCCTTCTGCCGGGCCTATGGCGATGTCGAGGCGCAGCGCTGGGGCGCGGTGGAGGCGCGGCTGAAGGCCGGCATCCGCCCGGGCGAGGAGGTCTATGTCTGGGGCGCCGGGCTGCACACCTCGACCATGCTGGAGCGGACCTCGCTGGACAGCCATGCGCGGATCCTGGCGATCACCGACCGCGACACCCAGAAGCACGGCCATACGGTCGGCCGCCACGCCGTGATCGCGCCCGAGGAGGTGCTGCGCAGCGGCCGCAAGGTGGTGATCTCCAGCTTCCCGTCCGAGCGGCAGATCGGCGAGGGGCTGGTGCAGGCCGGCGTGCCCCGCGACAGGATCGTGTCGCCGCACGGCCAGTTCGTCTGACGGGCCGCAGCCCCTGAAGCTCAGGCCGGCCTTGGCGGCGACGCCCGCCGCAGCCGCACCACGGCGGCGTCGAGCGCCGACAGGAAGGCCGATTTGTCCTTCCCCGACATCGGCTTGTTGCCGCCGCTGACCGTGCCCATGGCGCGCAGATCGGCCATCAGCGCCCGGCTGGCCAGGGCCATGCCGATCGAATCCTTGGTGAAGGGCCGGCCGGTCGGGCCGATCACCGTGGCGCCGGCCTTCAGGCAGCGGTCGGCCAGCGGGATGTCGGCGGTGACGACGATGTCGGCCGGGCCGGCGCGCTCGGCGATCCAGTCATCGGCCGCGTCGAAGCCGTCGCTGACGATCACCAGCTGGATGCGGGGATCGCGCGGCACCAGCACCCCGCCATTGGTCACCACGAAGACGGACACGCCGTAGCGCTCGGCGACACGGTAGATTTCGGCCTTCACCGGGCAGGCATCGGCGTCGACGAGGATCCGGATCGGGTCGGTCACGGGCCTTGGCGCGGTTGCGGTCGGGACCGGAACCATAGCGGCGACGACGCCGTTGGTCCAAGCGCTGTCCCCAGCCAGGATCATCCAAAGCCGCATGGCCGACACCACAGCCCTGCCCGCCTCCTCCCCGCCCGACGAGGCGCGCGCGAATGGCCTGCGCTACGTCTCCGACATCGATCCCGGCATCAGCCGGCGCCGCTCCGGCACCGGCTTCGCCTACCGCCTCCCCGACGGCAGTCCGGTGCGCGACCGGGAGACGCTGGCGCGGATCCGCAAGCTGGCCATCCCGCCCGCCTACACCGATGTCTGGATCTGCCCGGACCCGCGCGGCCATCTGCAGGCCAGCGGGCGCGACCAGCGCGGCCGCAAGCAGTACCGCTACCATCCGCGCTGGAAGGCGGCGCGGGCGGAGACCAAGTACAACCGCATGCTGGCCTTCGGCCGCGCCCTGCCCCGCATCCGCAAGCGGGTCGAGGCCGACCTGGCGCAGCGCGGCCTGACCCGGGAGAAGGTGCTGGCCGCCATCGTGCGCCTGCTGGAGGCGACGCTGATCCGCATCGGCAACGACGAATATGCCAGGGAGAACAAGAGCTTCGGCCTGACCACCCTGCGCAAGCGCCATGTCGATGTCGAGGGCGGCGCCGTTTGCTTCGAGTTCAGGGGCAAGAGCGGCCGGCTGCACCGCACCGCCTTCCGCGACCCGCGCATCGCCCGCATCGTCCGCTCCTGCCAGGACCTGCCCGGGCACCGGCTGTTCCAGTATGTCGACGATGAAGACGAGCGCCATTCGATCGGGTCGGAGGAGGTCAACGAGTATCTGCGCGGGATCTCCGGTCAGGCTTTCACCGCCAAGGATTTCCGCACCTGGGCGGGCACGCTGCTGGCGGCGGAGATCCTGGCCACCGGGGGCGAGCCGGAGGCGCCGCCGACCAAGGCCGCCGTGGTGCGCTGCATCGAGCAGGTGGCAGTCCGGCTGGGCAACACGCCGGCGGTGTGCCGGGCCTGCTATGTCCATCCCGGCGTGGTCGGCGCCTTCCTCGACGGCGAGCTGGCCACGACCCTGCGCTGGCCCCCGGGCGACGACCAGGACGACCGCCGCGGCGAGGCGGCGCTGCTGCGCTTCCTGAAGCGGCTGGAGGCCGCGACCTCCGGTCGGGGATGATCTCCCCCCACACGGAATCCGTCATTGCGAGCGCAGCGAAGCAATCCAGGGGCCGTTTGGCGCAGCCCCTGGATTGCTTCGTCGGCTTCGCCTCCTCGCAATGACGTTTTTTGGCGGGAGAGCACCAGAAGGGGCCGGTCGCCGGAGCGGCGACATGATCTCTTCCTTACAAATCGTACAGGCCCGGATTACGGCTTGACCGCTTCGTCTCGCGGCGCGATATCGGCCCTGTCGGGACAAGCGCCCGACGCAACCAAGGACCCACCGCTCCGATGAGCACGCCCAGTCGACCTAGCGCGACCTTGCCGGCGCCGACGCTGCGAGCCTGACCTTCGGGGTCCGGTTCACCTCGTCGCGCGGCCAGGCCGCGCCGGTGCGAGGTGAACCATGAAGCACCTGACCTGTAATCATCGTCCGTCCTATCGGCGCCTCTCCCTGGAGGGGAACGACCGAAGGCTCGGCTGACGCCGGCACTTCGCCGGCCGTTCCGCACCGCGCGTCCGTCACGACGCGCGGCGATCGCGACTGCCTGCCCTTCGGACGGACAAAATGGCCTTTCACACCCCCGCCCTCACGGCGGAGCGTCCGCGCACCCTGCCCAATCTCTGGGACCTGGTGGCGTTCTCCCTCGTCTTCGGCGCCATCGTGCTGCTCGCCCATGGCGGCCGCGCCACTTTGGCGCCTCTGGCCGGCCTCGAGCAGACGCCGATCTCGCTCGACCCGATGGCGCTGCCCGACTACGCGCTGCGCACCACGCTGCGCATGCTGGCGGCGATCGTCGCCTCGCTGGTCTTCACCTTCGTCTACGCCACCGCCGCGGCCAAGAGCCGGCGGGCGGAGATGGTGCTGATCCCTCTCCTGGACATCCTGCAGTCGGTGCCGGTGCTGGGCTTCCTGTCCTTCACCGTGGTCGGCTTCATGGCCCTGTTCCCGGGCCAGGTGCTGGGCGTCGAATGCGCCGCCGTCTTCGCCATCTTCACCTCCCAGGCCTGGAACATGACCTTCAGCTTCTATCAGTCGCTGAAGACCGTGCCGCGCGACCTGGACGAGGCCAGCCGCAGCTTCCGCCTGTCCTCCTGGCAGCGCTTCTGGCGGCTGGAGGTGCCCTTCGCCATGCCCGGCCTGGTGTGGAACACCATGATGTCGATGTCGGGCGGCTGGTTCTTCGTGGTGGCGTCGGAGGCGATCTCGGTCGGCGACACTACCATCACCCTGCCCGGCGTCGGCTCCTATGTCGCCCGGGCGATCGACCAGCGCGACCTGGCCGCCGTCGGCTGGGCGGTGCTGGTGATGGGCGCGGTGATCCTGGCCTATGACCAGTTGCTGTTCCGGCCGCTGGTGGCCTGGGCCGAGAAGTTCCGGTTCGAGCAGTCGGCCGGCACCACCGCCCCGGGCTCCTGGCTGCTGACGCTGGTGCAGCGCACCCGGCTGTTCCAGCTGGCGCTGTCGCCGGTCGGCTTCCTGGTGCGCACCGTGTCGCGCCGGCGCTTCGCCTTCATCCCGGCCGGGACGGCCGGCGACAGCGTGGTCGCCCGCCTCTGGTCCAGCCGCGCGGCCGATTGGGGCTTCGCCGCCCTGCTGCTGGCCGCCATCGCCTACGCCCTGTGGCAGATCATCGGCTTCGTGGCGACGGAGCTGAGCTGGGGCGATGCCGGCGAGGTGCTGCTGCTGGGCAGCTTCACCCTGATCCGCGTCGTCGTGCTGATCGCGCTGGCGACCGTCGTCTGGGTGCCGATCGGCGTCTGGGTCGGCCTGCGCCCCCGTGTCGCCGAGCGAGTGCAGCCGCTGGCCCAGTTCCTGGCCGCCTTCCCGGCCAACATCGCCTTCCCCTTCGCGGTGGTGGCGATCGTCCGGCTGGGCCTCGACCCCGACATCTGGCTGGCGCCGCTGATGGTGCTGGGCACCCAGTGGTACATCCTGTTCAACGTCATCGCCGGCGCCAGTGCCTTCCCGACCGACCTGCGGGAGGCGGCGGCCAGCTTCCGCATCGGCGGCTGGAACTGGTGGCGCAAGGTGATCCTGCCCGGGATCTTCCCCTACTACGTCACCGGGGCGATCTCCGCCTCGGGCGGGTCCTGGAACGCCAGCATCGTCGCCGAGGTGGCGAGCTGGGGCGACACCACCCTGACCGCGCACGGCCTCGGCGCCTACATCGCCCAGGCCACCTGCGCCGGCGACTATCCGCGCATCGTCCTCGGCATCGCCGTGATGTCGGTCTTCGTCTCGCTGTTCAACCGACTGCTGTGGCGGCCGCTCTTCACCTTCGCCGCCCGCCGGCTGCGCCTCGACTGAGGGCCACGACCATGTACCAGACCATTGCCCACACCCCGGTCACCAAGATTGCCAACGACAATCCGGTCCTGATCGACATCGCCGGCGTCCGGCAGGCCTATCACAAGGGCGACAACGACCTGCTGGTGCTCGACGACGTGTCGATGAGCATCCGCGAGGGCGAGATCGTTGGGCTGCTCGGCCGGTCCGGTTCCGGCAAATCCTCGCTGCTGCGGATCATCGCCGGGCTGGTGCCGCCCAGCGCCGGCCGGGTCAGCTGGTGCGGACGCCCGGTCGCCGGCCCGTCCGAGGGCCTGTCGATGGTGTTCCAGAGCTTCGCCCTGTTCCCCTGGCTGACTGTGCTGCAGAACGTCGAGATCGGGCTGGAGGCCCAGGGCATCCCGGCGGCGGAGCGGCGGCGGCGGGCGCTCGAGGCGATCGACCTGATCGGCCTGGACGGCTTCGAGAGCGCCTATCCGAAGGAACTGTCGGGCGGCATGCGCCAGCGCGTCGGCTTCGCCCGCGCCCTGGTGGTGCATCCCCGGCTGATGCTGATGGACGAGCCGTTCTCGGCGCTGGACGTGCTGACGGCGGAGACGCTGCGCACCGACCTGATCGACCTGTGGATGGAGGGCCGGCTGCCGATCAAGTCGATCCTGATGGTGACGCACAACATCGAGGAGGCGATTCTGATGTGCGACCGCGTCCTGATCTTCTCGTCCAACCCCGGCCGGGTGGCGGCGGAGATCAGGATCGACCTGCCGCATCCGCGCAACCGCCTGGACCCGGAGTTCCGGCGGATGGTCGACGACATCTATGCCCGCATGACCAACCGCGGGCCGGCGGAGACGGCCGGGCCGAAGGCGGCGGGCGGCTTCCCCGGCACGGGGATCGGCATGGAACTGCCGCATGTCTCGACCAACCTGATGTCGGGCCTGATGGAGGCGCTGGCCGCGCCGCCCTATAACGGCCGGGCCGACCTGCCGGACTTGGCGGCGACGCTGCAGATGGAGGCGGACGAGCTGTTCCCGATCGCCGAGACGCTGCAGCTGCTGCGCTTCGCCGACATGGCCGATGGCGACATCCACCTGACCGAGCATGGCAGGCTGTTCGCCGAGTCCGACGTCGACCACCGCAAGCGGCTGTTCGCGGCGCACCTCCTGGCGCATGTGCCGATCGCGGCGCTGATCCGGCGGGTGCTGGACGAGCGGCCGAGCCACCGCGCCCCCCGGCTGCGCTTCAGCGAGGAACTGGAGGATTTCATGTCCGAGGACCGGGCGGAGGAGACCCTGCGCGCTGCCGTCTCCTGGGGCCGCTACGCCGAGCTCTTCGCCTATGACGGCGAGAGCGGCCAGTTCAGCCTGGAGGATCCGGTGTAGCGCGACCGGCTGCTGTTCGCGTCGCCTCTCCCGCAAACGAGACCTTTCACAACGTCCATCCTTCGCCGTCATTGCGAGGAGGCGAAGCCGACGAATCCATCCAGGGGCCGGTTCGCGCCGGCCCCTCGATGGATTCGCTGCGCTCGCAATGACGGTGCTTGGAATGCCGAGAAGGTCTTGCAAGCAGGAGAGGCGACGCGAGAGCGCTCGAGGTCCCGCTACCGATCAGGCCCGCCAAGGGCCATGGCCGCGGCGCCGAAGTCGCGCCGGTAGATCGAGCCGATCACCGCGGTCCAGGGCTTGTTCTCGAAGCTCGCGCCATCGGCAGGCACCGGATTGGTCGCCGTGACGACCGCGGCGCAGCTGCCGTCCGAAGCCGGGACCGTGCGGGTGGCGATGTCGGCCCCGGTCATGTCCGCCAGGGTCGTGCCGTGGCCGTAGGTCGCCAGCTCCGCCGTCCGCCACCGGGCCGCGAACCGGGTCGCACCGGTCTCGGCCGTGCGGCAATCCGGATAGGGGAAGGCCAGCAGGATGCCGCGGCTCTTGCCCGGGATCTCGATATCGGCGAGCAGCGCGACAGGATAAGGCGGCAGGCCCGTGGCCCGCTCCTGCGCCGCCTGGTCTTCCATCTTGCGACGAAGCGTCTCGACCTGGGCCTGCAGGTCGTTGGGTTTCAGCATCGCCATTTCCGGCATGAAATCGCGGCCGGCCCCGATCTGCGGGCCTGCAAGCAGGGCGTGGATGATCTCCGCGCCGTCGCCGGCCCCGGCTTCCGCGCCGGTCAGCACGGTGTTCACGAACGGGACCGTGGCGAGGTTCGAAGCGGGCGTCGCCTGCCGCGCGGCCTCGATCAGATCCGGTTCCCGCGCCTGCAGCAGGATCCGGCCTTCCCGGCCGACCACGGAGGTCCGGCCGAGATCTCCCCGCCAGGGATCGCCGGGCGCCGCGGATTTCAAATCCATCTCGGATGGTTTTCCATTGGCCAGCATCCCGCCGGTGAGCGGGGAGAAGCCGCGGGCCGGCAATCCGCCGAACACGGCATCCGCCGTCCCGTCGCTGTCGAAGATCCAAAGCGTCGTCTGGTTGGGAAGATCGTTGTATCCGGCGAGCACCGCCAGACGATCGAGCGGCACGCCCAGCCGGTCCTCCAGGAGACCTGCGTCCGTGCGGCGTATCCAGGCGTCCAGCACCCCGATGTTCTCCGGGGGCGTGAGCACGCGCTTCAGCAGATCCGCCGGCTGTGTGTCATGGTCGCGGAGCCCCAGGGCCCGGGCCGCGGACAGGTTGATGGCGCTCGCCAGAAAAGGCGGCTTGAGGTCGAACGCCGTCGCCGGCATCGACGACAAGGCGGCCCGCAGCCACGTCGCCTCGGCGGCATCCGCGCCGGTCGCGACGACCGCCATCGTGGCGGCCAGCATCGCTGTGAAGATCGGTCTCGTCACCATGAACCCCGCGCCTTCGGCTGGTCGAAAAGGAAGCAGCCCCGACGCCTGACGTCCTAGGTCAGGACCCGTGGCACAACATCCTATCGATTGCCAGACGATCAGGGCACGGATGGGGCAGATTGCGGCAGATGATGAGACGGCATCCCCCGGCAGCGCGAAGAGGAGTGCGAGAGGCCGGAATGCCGGCAGCGGCGACGCGACGCGCTGCCGGCATCCCAGGCGCCTTCGCGGATTACCGCGGGAAGCGCAGCAGCGATTCCAGCCCCTTCCGCCCCCGTGCGAGAAGGCGCTCGCGGGCGTCGCCCTGCGGCGGGTCGCCGGCGGCGCCGCGCAGCACGGCCAGGAGGCGCTCCAGCACAACCTGCGCCTCGCCGTCATGCTGGTTGCAGGGGTCAAGGTAGAAGTAGTTGTGCTCGACCTCATGGTCGCGGACGATCACCGGCGGGTCGCCGGCGGCCAGCCGGTCGGCCACGTCCCAAGCCGCCAGCCCGGCCTTGGCCGGATCGATCGTCACCTTCAGGCGGTCGAGCGGATTGTCGGTCGGGTCCGGCTCGATCACCGCGGTCACGCCGGGCAGCCCGACCAAGCCCTCGTGCCAGAGCTTCAGATGGCTGTCCTCGCGCGCCCGCGCCGCGGCGTGATCGCGCTTCTCCCAGGCGTCGAGCGCGGCGATGGTGCCGACGACGCCCTCCTTGCCGACCTTCATGCCGCGGCCGATGCCCCGGTTCTGCAGGAAGGCGGCGCGCACCAGGTCCTCGCGCCCGGCGACGATGCCGGCGGTCGGGCCGCCCAGGAACTTGTGCGAGCTGTAGATCGCCAGGTCCGCGCCCTTGGCCAGGAAGCCGGCCAGGTCGTATTCCGAGGCGGCGTCGACGATCACCGGCACGCCCTTGGCCCGGCAGATCGCGGCGAACTCCTCGAGCGGGATCTGGCCGTACTGCACGACATGGTGCGACACCACATAGAGCGCCGCGGCCGTGCGGTCGGTAATGGCGCCGTCCAGCTGGTAGCCGGCGGCCGAGGTCGCCGTGCCGACCGGCACCACCGTGGCGCCGGCCAAGCGCACCGCCTGGTCGACCGGGGCGCCGTAGCTGACCATGTGGCCGACCTGCAGCAGCACCTCGGTCCTCGCCAGGCCGGCGGTGTCCGGCAGCCGCTCGATCGCCAGCAGGTCGTCGCCGGTCATGGCGCCGGCCACGGCCAGGCTGATGCCGGCCGAGGCCGAGGCGGTGACGAAGCCGGCCTCGGTGGCGCAGGACTTCGCGATCCGGGCGCTGGCCTTGCGCTGCAGGTCGGTGATCTCGACGAATTGCGGCAGCACCTCGGCGACCGCCTGCACCGCCTCCGGCACCACGATCGAGGCGCCCAGCGAGGTCATGGTGCCCGAGACGTTGATCACCGGGCGCAGGCCCAGGCGGCGGCGGATATCCTCGTTCGACTTCATGGCCCTATCCTTCAGCGCGCGAATTCGACGACGGCTTCGATCTCGACGGTGATCTGGCCCGGCAGCGACCCCATGCCGACGGCGGAGCGGGCATGGCGCCCGATCTCCGGCCCGAACAGCTCGACGAACAGGTCGGAGCAGCCGTTGATCACCGCCGGATGATGCTCGAACTCCGGCACGGCGTTGACCATGCCGAGCAGCTTGACGATGCCGGTGATGCGGTTGAGGTCGCCCAGCGCCTCCTGCATCACCGCGATCAGGTTGATGCCGGTCAGCCGGGCATGGCGGTAGGCATCGTGGCGGTCGACCGTGCCGCCGACCTTGCCCCGGTACTGGCGGCCGTCGGGTTCGGTCGGCCCCTGGCCGGACAGGAACAGGAGCTGCCCGGTGATCCGGTGGGTCTCGAAATTCGCGACCGGCGGCGGCGCCTTGGGCAGCGTGATGCCGAGCGCGGCAAGGCGGTCGTAGACGTTGGGCATGGTCAGTCCGTGGTCGTTTGGTCGTTCAGTTCGGCGTCGCGGATGCAGGCGACGAAGCGGCCGGGCTCGCGCTCGGCCAGCGGCGGCACCGCCTGGGCGCAGGCTTCCACCGCCATCGGGCAGCGGGTGCGGAACACGCAGCCGGAGGGCGGCGCGATCGGGCTGGGGATGTCGCCCTTCAGGATGATGCGGTCGCGCCTGGCCCGCGGGTCCGGCACCGGCGCGGCGGAGAGCAGCGCCTTGGTGTAGGGGTGGCGCGGCCGGTCATAGACCAGGCGGGTCGGCCCCTTCTCCATGATCCGGCCGAGATACATCACCACGATCTCGTCGCAGAGATAGTCGACCACGGCGAGGTCATGGGCGACGAACAGCAGGGTCAGGCCGAGGTCGCGCTGGATGTCCTGGATCAGGTTCAGCACCTGGGCCTGGACCGAGACGTCGAGGGCCGAGACCGGCTCGTCGGCGACGATGAAGTCGGGCTCCACCGCCAGGGCCCGGGCGATGCCGATGCGCTGGCGCTGGCCGCCGGAAAATTCATGCGGGAAGCGGCGCTGGTGGTCGGCGTTCAGGCCCACCCGTTCCAGCAGCTCGCCGATGCGCTGGCTGCGGCGGCCCTTCGCCAGGCCGTGCGTGTCCAGCGCCTCGCCCAGGATCTCGGCCACGCTCATGCGCGGGTTGAGGCTGGCATAGGGGTCCTGGAACACGATCTGCATCCGCCGGCGCCAGGCGCGGAACTGCTTCTCCGGCAGCGCCGTGACGTCGGTGCCGTCGAACATCACCCGGCCGCCGGTCGGCTCGATCAGCCGCAGCACGGCGCGGCCGGTGGTGGTCTTGCCGGAGCCGGATTCGCCGACCAGGCCGACGATGCTGCCCCGGCGGATCGACAGGCTGACATTCTCCACGGCGCGGACGACGCGGCCGCTGCCGATCGGGAAATGCACCGACAGGTTCTGCACGTCGAGCAGCGGCGCGGCGGGATCGGCTTCGGTACGCAGGGCGGCGGCGGTCACAGCTGGTCGGTCCTCCGGCAGCGGGAGCGGTGGCCGGCCTGCACCGCGGCGAGGTCCGGCACCGCGGCCTCGCACGGCGCCTCGGTCAGCGGGCAGCGCGGAGCGAAGGCGCAGCCGGGCGGCAGGGCCATGACGCTGGGCACCGTGCCGGGGATCGGCTGCAGCCTGGCGTCGTCATGCCGGCCGCCGGTGCGGGCGTTGGGGATGCAGGACAGGAGGCCGCTGGTATAGGGGTGGCGCGGCCGGTCGAACAGGTCGAGCACCGGCGCCTCCTCCACCACCCGTCCGGCGTACATCACCGCGACGCGGTGCGCGATCTCGGCCACCACGCCCATATTGTGGGTGACGAACAGGATCGACATGCCGATCTCGGCCTGCAGCCGGCGCAGCAGGTCCAGGATCTGGGCCTGGATGGTGACGTCCAGCGCCGTGGTCGGCTCGTCCGCGATCAGCACCGACGGGTTGCAGGACAGTGCCAGCGCGATCATCACCCGCTGGCGCATGCCGCCCGACATCTGGTGCGGATAGTCGTTCAGCCGCGACGCCGCCGCCGGGATCTCGACCAGCTCCAGCATCTCCCGGGCGCGGGCCATCGCCTTCCCCCGGCCGGTGCCCTCATGCAGCTGCACCGCCTCGGCGATCTGGTCGCCGACGGTGAACAGCGGGTTCAGGCTGGTCATCGGCTCCTGGAAGATCATCGCGATCTCGGCGCCGCGCAGGCGGCGCAGCAGCGCCTGGGAGGCGTGGGCCAGGTCGTGCGTCGTGCCCTTGCGGTCGCGGAAGCGGATGGCGCCGCTCTCGATCCGGCCGGCCGGCTTGGGCAGCAGGCCCATGATCGACAGGCTGGTGACCGACTTGCCGGAGCCGCTCTCGCCGACGATCGCCAGCGTCTCGCCGCGCGCCAGGTCGAAGGTCACGCCGTCGACCGATTTGGCGACGCCGTCCCGGCTGTGGAACCAGGTCCGCAGATCCTCGACCGCGAGGACGATGTCGCGGCTGCTGGCGCTCATCCGTGCACTTTCGGATCGAACAGCCGGGCCGCCTTGACGGACTTGGTGCCGAGGATGGCGTGGCGCGGCGTGAACAGCTGGTCGAGCGTGGCGCTGTCGCCGGAGGAATCCGGCAGCGTCACCGACGCCGGTTCCAGCCCGAAGATTGTGAAATCGGCCTCCGCCCCGACCTTCAGGTTGCCGGTTTCCGGCAGGCCGACGACGGAGCGCGGACGGGTGCTGGCGGCGGCCACCACCTCGGCGAAGGGCATGCCGACGGCCAGCAGCTTCGACATGGTGGTCGCCATGTCCCAGACCGGGCCTTCGATCGAGCGCAGATGCAGGTCGGTGGAGATCGAGAACGGGTTCAGCCCGCGCTCGATCCCGGCCCGCGCCACCTT
Source organism: Inquilinus limosus (assembly GCF_002195995.1). Taxonomy (GTDB): domain Bacteria; phylum Pseudomonadota; class Alphaproteobacteria; order DSM-16000; family Inquilinaceae; genus Inquilinus; species Inquilinus limosus_C. The sequence continues at coordinate 55,167 of NZ_NHON01000010.1, read as the reverse complement.
GAAGGAGAAGGAGGCGCCGCCATGCCCGACATCGAGCCGCACCCCGGCCTCCGCCACCTGCTTGGCGATGCCGAACAGCTCCTCGTCTTCGAGGATGTTGCCGCCGGGCTTGCCGTGGAAACAGTGGGTCAGGACGTCGCCAGGGGTCAGCACCGCCAGCACCTCCTCCAAGAGCGGCGGCGGCTCGCCGACATGGACCATCAGCGGCAGGCCGCTGATCTTCGCCACCTTCTTGGCGATCTTCACCGGAGTGATGCCCCAGGCGCCGGTCACCGTGCTGCAGGCCCGGCACTTGATGCCGCGGATGATGTCGCGGTTGGCCTCGATCACCGCCAGGGTGCGGGTGATGTCGATCGAGCGCTGGTCGATCAGCTCGCTGACCCGGTTGCAGGCGACCAGGCCGATCGAGCCGATGTTGAGGAAGGCGACCACCCGCTCGGCCGCGGGCTCGGCGATGAACTCGCGGAAGCCGACGAAGTTGCCCTCCCCGGCCGAGCCGGCGTCGACGATGGTGGTGACGCCATGCGCCAGCCCGCCCTGGGACGGGCGGATCGAGATGTCGGTGCCGCCGTGATAGACATGGGCGTGCAGGTCGGCCCAGCCGGGCGACACCCAGCCATCCTTTCCATCGACGATCTCGGCATCGGACGGAGCCTCGATCCCCTGCCCCACCGCAGCCACGCGGCCATCGGCGATCAGGATGTCGAGCGGGGCATCGTCCGTGTGGTCGGGGAAGCCCGCCGGGTGGGCCGAGCGGATGAGGACGGTCATCACAGTTCCTTGCGGAGGCGGGGGTCGAGGATGTCGCGCAGGCCGTCGCCGACCATCTGCAGCGACACCACCGACAGCACGATGGCGAGGCCGGGGAAGACCATCATCCAGTCGGCCGAGCCCATGTACTGCTGGCCGGCGTTGATCATGGTTCCCCAGGTAGGGATTTCGGGCGAGACGCCGACGCCGAGGAAGGACAGCCCGGCCTCGGCCAGGATGGCATAGGCGAAGATGAAGGTGCCCTGCACCAGGATCGGCGACCACAGGTTGCGCAGGACATGGGCGGTGACGATGCGCCAGGTGGAGACGCCGAGCGCCCGCGCCGCCTCGACGAAGGGCAGCTCACGGATCACCAGGGTCGAGGCACGGACGATGCGGGCCAGGCGCGGCGTGTAGACGATGCCGAGCGCGACGATGACATTGACCAGCGACGGGCCCAGCGCCGCGACCAGCGAGATCGCCAGCAGGATGTCCGGGAAGGCCATCATCGCGTCGATCACCCGGGCCACGACCTTGTCGGCCGACCGGAAGAAACCGGCGACCAGGCCCAGCACGATGCCCAGCACCGAGGACAGGATCACCACGGAAAAGCCGACGAACAGCGACAGCCTGCCGCCATAGACGGCGCGGGTGAAGACGTCGCGGCCGAACTCGTCGGTGCCGAACCAATGCGCCGCGCTCGGTGGTTTCAACCGGTTCACGATCGACAGCTTCTGCGGCGCGTAGCTGGTGATCCAGGGCGCCAGCGCGGCGGCCAGGACCAGCACCACCAGGATGATCAGGCCGATCATCGCGGTCTTGCGGCGCAGCAGCAGGCGGGCGAGCTTCATGCGCTCGCCGGCCATGGAGACGGAGGCGGTGGCGGCCATCAGGTGCGCACCCTGGGGTCGACGAAAAGGTAGAGGAGGTCGATGGCGAGATTGACCAGGACGTACAGCGCCGCGATCACCAAGAGCGCGCCCTGGATCACCGGGTAGTCGCGCCGCAGCACGCCGTTGACCACGAGGTTGCCGACACCCGGCAGGCCGAACACCGTCTCGGTCACCACCGCGCCGGAGACCAGCAGCGCCGTGGTCAGGCCGATCACGGTCAGGATCGGGATCAGCGCGTTCTTCAGCGCGTGCTTCAGCACCACCTTCCGCTCCGGCAGGCCCTTGGCCCGGGCGGTGCGGACATAGTCGTCGTTCAGCACGTCGAGCATGCTGGCCCGGGTGAAGCGGGTGATGAGGGCGGAGTTGACCAGCCCCAGCACGATCGCCGGCAGCACCAGGTGGCTCATCCGCTCGAGGAAGGTCGCGCCCGGCCCGCCATAGCCCGCCACCGGGAACCAGCCGAGCTTGACCGCGAAGATCTGCATCAGGATCAGGCCCAGCCAGAAGCTGGGGATGCTGGCGGTGAACATCGACAGGGTCAGCACCGACTGGTCCAGCGCCGAGCCGCGCCAGACCGCCGAGGCGATGCCGACCGGCAGGGCGATGGCGACCGCGATCAGGATCGACAGGATGGTCAGCATCAGGGTCGGCTCGGCCCGGTCGCCGATCGCGTCCAGCACCGGCTGGTTCAGGAAGATCGACTGGCCGAGATCGCCGACCGCGATCTGGCCGAGCCAGGTGACGTATTGCACCGGCAGCGGCTGGTCGAGGCCGAGCTTGGCCCGCAGCTCGACGATGTCCGAGGGCTGGGCGTCGGGGCCGAGCATCACCGCGGCGGGGTCGCCCGGCGTCACCCGGATGATGACGAACACGACCGTCGCCACGATGAACATCACCGCGACCATGCCGATCAGGCGATTGACGATGTAGGAGAGCATGGGTTCAGCGCGCTCCGGGACCGTATTCGTCGAGTCCCCCCTCCCCTCGCGGGAGGGGGCTAGGGGGAGGGGGTTGTCGAGCGAAGAGAACGAAGGCGCCGGCTCCGGCGGCGCGAACCCCCTCCCCCTGTCCCCCTCCCGCAGGGGGAGGGGGGACCCGAGAAAACTGGCCGGCAGTGGCGCGTGTCGGCACCATTCCCCTCACTTCTCCATCCAGGTGTTCCAGAAGGACGGCCAGGGCGACGGGTCGTAGCCCTTCAGCTTCGGCGACTTGGCCGAGAGGGCGTTGAAGTCGCCGACCTTGATGAACGGCACCTCTTCCATGATCGCGGCCTGGACGTCGCCATAGAGCTTGGCTCGCTGCGCCGGGTCGGACGCCGCGTTGAAGGCGTCAAAGGCGGTGCGGCGGCGCTCGGTCGACCACCAGCCCGGGCCGCTCTCGGACATGCCGAGATTGAGGGCCGGCTCCGGCAGGAACGGGCTGTGGGTGAAGAAGATGTCCCACAGCGCCGGGTCGTTGCGGCGCTGGGTCAGCGTCGCCCAGTCCGACACCTGCAGGTCGACCTTGAAGCCCGCCGCCTTCAGGTACTCCGCCGCCACCAGCGCCATCTTGTAGTGGAACTCGTATTGCTGGCTGGTCAGGATCCGGATCGGCTCGCCGGCATAGCCGGCCTTCTCCATCAGCGCCTGCGCCTTCTCCGGATCGCCCAGGTCGTAGGTGTCGACCCCGGCGTCGCTGCGCCAGGGGAAGCCCTCCGGATACATGGCGCCGTCGACCGTGAAGAACTCCGGCTTGCCGAAGGCGGCCAGCATCATGTCGCTCTCGCTCAGCGCCGCCTGCACCGCCTGGCGCAGCTCCAGCTTCGCCAGCGGCCCCTGCTTCGTGTTGAGCATCATGATTGGGTAGCCGAAGGACTTCAGGATCACCGGCTCGGTGTTCCCGGTCAGCTTGTCGTAGGATTCGACCGGCAGCAGGTCGGAGAAGTCGTACTGGCCGGAGACCGCGCCCTCGATCCGGGTGTTGGCGTTCGGGACCGGAATGAAGCGGATCTCGTCGAGATACGCGGTGCGCTTGCCGGCATAGCGGCTGGGCTGTTCCGTCCGGGCGGCATAGGCGTCGAAGCGGGTCAGCAGGATGTACTGGTCGGGCTTGCGCTCGGCCAGCTTGTAGGGGCCGGTGCCGACCACGTCGGTCAGCGGGTCGTCCATATGCGCCTTCGGCATGATCACCGCGGCGCTGTTGTTGAAGGCCAGCAGCGACAGCAGCGGCGCGTAGGCTTGCTTCAGCTTGATCTGAACCGCGAGGTCGCCGGTGGCCGCGACGCTCTCGATCATCGGCGCCGCCTGCTTGCCGCGCGAGGCGAGCTTCATCCAGCGCTGCAGCGAGGCGACGACGTCGGCGGCGGTCAGTTTCTCGCCGTCATGGAAGGTGACGCCGGGACGGATCTTGATGTCGTAGGTGCGGCCGTCATCGGAGATCGCCGGCATCGCCTCGGCCAGCAGCGGCTGGAGGCGCCATTCGGCGTCGAAGGTGAACAGCGTCTCGTAGACATGCTGGGTGATCATGCCCAGCAGGTCGCCGGTGTTCGCCATCGGGTCGAGCGTCGGCGGCTCGCCGATGGTGGCGACGTCGATCGTGCCGCCCTTCACCGGGTCGGCGATCGCCGCGCCCGGCACCAGGGCGGCGGCCACGAGGAGGGAGAGCAGCAGGCGGCGCATGGGTTGGGTCTTCATGGCTTGCGTTCAGCGGCGGCAATGGCGGTCGGGAAGAAGTGCGAAGGAGCCACCCGCACCGTCATTGCGAGGAGGCGAAGCCGACGAAGCAATCCAGGGGCCAAGGCAAACGGCCCTGGATTGCTTCGCTGCGCTCGCAATGACGGTGAGGGCATCAGGCGTCCGTCACTTCTCCACGTAGGCGTTCCAGAAATACGGCCAGGGGGCCGGGGTCACGCCCTGCAGCGCCTTCGACTTGGCCGAGAGGGCGTTGAAGTCGCCGACCTTGATCAGCGGCACCTCGTCGGCCATCACCTGCTGCACGCCGGCCCAGAGCTTCACCCGCTCCTCCTGCGTCAGCGCTTGGTTGAAGGCGCCGACCGCCTTGTCCTTGGCCGGCGTGTCCCACCAGCCGGGCGACCCCTTGGCCAGGGCGCCGATCAGCGCCGGCTCCGGCAGGAACGGGCTGTGGCTGATATAGATGTCCCACAGCGCCGGGTCGGCGCGGCGCTGGGTCAGCGTCGCCCAGTCGGTGACGTCGAGGGTGACCTGGAAGCCGGCGGCCTTCAGGTATTCCGCCGCCACCAGCGCCATCTTGTAGTGGAACTCGTATTGCCGGCTGGTCAGGATCCGGATCGGCTTCTGGCCGTCATAGCCGGCTTCCTCGAGCAGCTTCTGCGCGCCTTCGGCATCGCCCTTGTTGTAGATTTCGGTGCCGACCTCGGAGCGCCAGGGATAGCCCTCTGGGTACATGGCGCCGTCGAGGGCGTAGAAATCGGTGCTGCCGAAGGCGGCGGCCAGCATGTCCTCCTCGTTCAGCGCCAGCTGCACCGCCTTGCGCAGCTTCAGGTCGCTGAGCAGGCCTTCCTTGGTGTTCATGACGAAGACCGGCCAGCCGAAGGGCTTGAGGATGATCGGCTCCGACGCCCCGGCCTTGATCTTGTCGATGGCTTCGACCGGCAGGGAGTCGGTGTAGTCGTACTGCCCGGCCACCGCGCCCTCGACCCGGGTGTTCGGGTTCGACACCGGCGTGAAGCGGATCTCGTCGAGATACTGCTTGCGGGCGCCGCCATAGCCGTTCGGGTCGCCCTCGCGCGGCTTGTAGCCGTCGAAGCGGACCAGCTGGATGTACTGGTCGGGCACCCGCGCCTTCAGCATGTAGGGGCCGCTGCCGACGATGTCCTTCAGCTCCGGCGCGATCTTCTCGGACGGCAAGATCACCGCGGCGCTGTTGTTGAAGGCCAGCAGCGCCAGCAGCGGCGCGAAGGGCTGCTTCAGCGTGATCCTGATGGTCGCGGCGTCGAGCTTCTCGATCGCCTCGATATTGCCGGCGGCCAGCTTCCCGCGCGACGCCACCTCGGTCCAGCGCTTCAGCGAGGCGACGACGTCGTCGGCGTCCAGCGCCGAGCCGTCGTGGAAGGTCAGGCCCTGGCGGATCTTGATGGTGTAGACGCGGCCGTCGGCGCTGATCTCCGGCATCGCGTCGGCGACCAGCGGCGTGACGTTCCAATCGGCATCGAAGGTGAAGAGCGTCTCGAAGATGTGCTGGGTGATGATGCCGACCAGGTCGGCCGTGCTGACCATCGGGTCCAGCGTCGGCGGCTCGCCGATCGTGGCCACGGTGATCGTCCCGCCCTTGGCCGGCGCGGCCATCGCGCCCGAGGAGAGCGGCAGGATCGCGAGCGCGACCACACCCAGAATTCGCAGCGTTGTTCGCAGCATTGACACCCCCTGTCTTGAGTCCCTAGTATTCCGTTATTAGGAAGCAACATCTTCCATTGCGGAATACGCTAGTGCGATCGGCGGCGGGACGTCAACCCATCGATCGGACCCGAACGGCGGAAATGCTCGGCGATTGACCGCAATGCGGGACAAAGCCTAGCTTCGCAACGATAAGGACTATACCACTCGGCCGGAGCAGCGGCCGGGCCAGGCGGGATGGGATCATGGCGGAAGCAGCGGCGGCCAAGGCCGAGAGGGTGAGCGAGCGCAGCCGGGTCAGCGGCATCGAGCGCGCGGTGCAGATCTGCGACCACCTGCTGGCCGCGGGCCGCCCCCTCACCGCCTATGACGTATCGAAGGCGCTGGGCGCGCCGATGTCGACGATCTACGGCGTGGTCGATTCGCTGCTGCGCCAGGACCTGCTGTCGCGCGACGGCGACGGCCTCTTGTGGTTCGGCCCCCGCCTCTACCATTACGGCCTGGCCTATGGCCGCAGCCTGAACCTCTTGGAGACCGCGTCGCAGGAGATGCGGGAGCTGAGCCGCCTGCTGGGCGAGACCGTGCAGGTCTGCGGCCGCGACGAGGGCCATATGGTGGTGCTGGCGATGGCCGAGCCGGCCGGGCATTTCCGCGTCTCGTCCAAGGTCGGCACCCGGGTGCCGCTGAACTGGACCGCGTCCGGCCGCCTCTTGATCGGCCACCTGCCCTGGGCCGAGCGGGTCGAGTTGATGCGCCGCGCCGCCCAGCCCTCGCCCACCGGCATGGCCGAGACCGACCCGGAGCTGCTGTGCCGGATCGGCGAGACCGCACTGGCCGAGAAGCTGGCGATCCAGCTGAGCGAATCCGACTTCGCCGTCGCCTGCATCGCCGCGCCGATCTGCACGCCAAGCGGCGATTGCGAGGCCACGATCAGCGTCGTGCTGCCTGAGCAGAAGGCGCGCGAGCGCGAGCGCACCTACAGCGTCGCGGTGCAGGAGGCGGCGAGCCGGATCGAGCGGTTGCTGGGCTGGACGGCCTGACGCCCTGAGCTAGCGGCGCCGCGGCGCCAGCTCACGCACCACCGGGTCCACCATCTGGTCGAAGGCCGCGGCCTCCGCCATCGCGATGCGCAGCGCGCGGCGCTTCTCGGCGATATAGGCCGCGCCAGTGATGCCGGTCGGGGCCGCCGGGTCGTCATGGCGGAAGGCCCGCTGTGCCCGGCTGGTCGCCTTTGCCGACTGCTTGGCCCGCGCCATCTGGCGTGTGAAGTCGCGATCCATGGCGATCTCTCCCTGGTTCGGGACACGGCCTGGGGCCGCGTCCGATCGATTCGGTGACGGAAAAACGCATGCAGCGATCCCATCGTTCCCGAAGAAGCCGCCCCTGCGGCAGACCGCGCCGCAGAGTTAATGTGACGCTTTCGAGAAGCGCGCCCGTCCACCCCAGATGAGCGCATCAAATCGGCGGCCGCACCGGCCCGCCTCGCTCGCCGATTACTGTAGGGACAAAGTTCCATCTCTATCAAATGCTTTTGTACGACATAACCAGAGGCAAGATATCGAATCGAATAACATTATATGCAAATTCTCCTCATATCACGAATTGCAGGACCAATTGTGACAAGCATATCCGTCGATCGCATTTTTGTTGAACGTTTTGGGAAGAAATGACCAACTAGGGAGCCCTTATTCATATCGGGCGCTTGTCATATTGGCGAGGATATTCATGGCCACTTTTACCGGCTCCAATGGCGCCGAAATCCTGCCGAACCTTCTCATCGGTCCCGTCCAAGCCATCGGAAACGACTTCATCGACGCGTTGGGCGGGGATGATATCGCCATCGGCTGGTCCGGCGACGACGTCATCCGCGGCGGCGCCGGGGCGGACGTGATCATCGGCGGCCTGCTGAACGCCGCCGGCGTCATCACCCTTTCCGGCGTCGATGCGGCGGACTACACCACATCCGTCGACGGCGTGACCATCGACCTGTCGGTGATCCTCGACCTGACCCTGCCGATCCTCGGCATCAACGTCCAGCTCACCGGCGCCTCGCAGGGCTTCGGCGGCGACGCCCAGGGCGATTACCTGGTCGGCATCGTCAACCTGATCGGCTCCAACACCGGCGGCGACAACCTCAGCGGCAGCGCCGCGGCCAACACCCTGAATGGCCAGGCCGGCGACGACACCCTCGACGGCCAGGGCGGCAACGACATCCTCCTCGGCGGCGATGGGGACGATACCCTCGTCGGCGGCGGCGGTGCCGATTCTCTGCAGGGCGGCGCCGGCATCGACACGGCGGATTATTCCGGTTCCGCCACGCCCGTGACCGTGAACCTGACCACCGGCACCGGCACGGGCGGCGACGCCCAGGGCGACACCCTGACCGGTGTCGAACGTGTGATCGGCACGGCCGGAGACGACACCCTCACCGGGTCGGCCGGCAACGACACCCTCATCGGCGGCGCGGGGGCGGACGCCCTCACCGGGGGCGGCGGCGTCGACACGGCCGATTATTCCGGCTCCGGCGCGGGCGTCACCGTCGACCTGACGGCCGGCACCGGCAGCGGCGGCGACGCCGAGGGCGACACGCTGAACGGCATCAGCAACCTGACCGGAACCGCCTTCATCGACCATCTGTACGGCAGTGCCGGGGCCAACACGATCCTGGGCCTCGACGGCGACGACACGATCCGTGGCGGCGGCGGCGCCGACAATATCGACGGCGGCGCGGGGTCCGACTTCGCCAACTACCAGGGCTCGGCCTCGGGGGTCACGGTCAACCTTGCGACCGGCGTCAACAGCGGCGGCGACGCCGCCGGCGACGTGCTGACCAGCATCGAGAACCTGTACGGGTCCAGCTTCGACGACAACCTGACCGGCGACGCCGGCCGCAACATCCTCGGCGGCGAGCTCGGCAACGACACGCTCGTCGGCAATGCCGGCGACGATTCGCTGTCGGGTGAGGCGGGCAACGACAACCTCGACGGCGGCGACGGCAATGACCGGCTCGTCGGCGGCGACGGCGACGACATCGCCAATGGCGGGGCCAACAACGATTCGATCGACGGCGGCGCCGGGACCGACACGCTGAACGGCGGCGCCGGGGACGACACCATCTCGGGCGGCGCCGGCACCGACACCATCAACGGCAATGACGGCAACGACATCCTCAACGGGGGCGATGGGGCCGATCATATCGACGGTGGGCTCGGCACCGACACCGCCTACTACATCAACAGCGCGGCCGGCGTGACCGTCAATCTGCTGGCCGACACCGCCTCCGGCGGTGACGCCACCGGCGACACGCTGGACAATATCGAGCAGCTCTACGGCTCGAATTTCATCGACAGCCTGACCGGCGATGCCGGCAACAACCGGCTCTGGGGCAATGGCGGCGACGACGTCCTCACCGGTGGCACCGGGGCCGACACGCTGAAGGGTGGCGCCGGCAACGACAGCTTCGTCTACGCCGCCGTCGGCGACAGCACGGTGGCCTCGTCCGGCCGCGACACGATCGAGGACTTCTCGACCGGCGACCACATCGACCTGTCCGCGATCGACGCCAACGGCTCGGGCGGCGCCTTCACCTTCGGCACCGGCGCCTTCACCGGCGTGGCGGGCGAACTGCGGGTGGTGGCCTTGGCCAATGGCTACCAGATGGTCTATGGCGACACCAACGGGGACAAGAACCCGGACATCGCCATCGCCGTCCTCTCGGATCACGCGCTGACCGCCAGCGACTTCGTGCTCTGAGGCCTTGAACGGACGACCCCACCCCGCGCCTGCGGGGTGGGGTCTTTCTTTGCCCGCACCATGCCGCGGCGATACGCGCGGCTTGGCCGGGGCCGACGCGGCGGCGATACTCGCTCCGCGAGTCCGGCCGTGAATCCGGCGCGGACCGGGAGAGGCGGACCAGGGATGCGGCTCAGATCAGCTCTGCTTGCGGGCGCGCTCCTCGCCCTCTCCGCCGTCGCGGCCTCGGCGGCCGCGCCGCTGCTGCTGCCCGGGCTGGGCCCCGACGACCGGCGCGTGGCGGTGGACGGCACGGCCGCGCCCTGGCGCAGCCTGGCCAAGGTGCAGACCGGCATCGGCGGCCGCTGCACCGGCGCGCTGATCGGCCCCCGCCGCGTGCTGACCGCGGCGCATTGCCTGTTCAACCCGCGGACGCAGCGCTTTCTCTCCGCCTCCTCGCTGCATGTGCTGTTCGGCTATGAGCGCGGCGAGTTCATCGAGCACAGCCTGGTGACCGACGTGATCCACGCCGACACCTACGATCCGCAGAAGCCGCGGGAGGGCTATGCGGCGGATTGGGCGATCCTGGAGCTGGCCGACGACGCCCCGCCGCAGGCGCCGCCGCTGTCGGTCTCGCAGTCGGTGCCGCCCCCCGGCACGGCGGTGGTGCTGGGCGGCTACAGCCAGGACAAGGCGCAGATCATCACCGCCGACACCGCCTGCATGGTGCTGGGCACCGACCGCACCACCAAGGGACCGGTGCTGATCCATGACTGCAACGGCACGCGCGGCACCAGCGGCAGCCCGCTGCTGGCGCTGCGGGACGGGCAATGGCAGGTGGTGGGCATCGCCGTCGCCGGCTCGACCGACCGGCTGACCCTGAACTTCGCGGTCCCCGCCACCGCCTTCGCCGCGGCGCTTCGCTAGGGCTGGCCTTCCCCGCGACCGGGCGTTCGGCTACAGAGGCCTGATGTATCTTTCGATTGCCACGACCCATAGCCCCGCGACCGATCTCGGCTTCCTGCTGCACAAGCATCCGGACCGGGTGCACGAGACCGAGCTGTCCTTCGGCAAGGTCTGCCTGTTCTACCCGGAAGCCACGCCGGAGCGTTGCGAGGCCGTGCTATTGCTGCAGATCGATCCGGTCGGGCTGGTGCGTGGCCGCGGCTCGGCCGAGGGCATGGTCGACCAGTATGTCAACGACCGCCCTTACGCCGCCTCCTCCTTCCTTTCGGTGGCGCTGATTCGCAGCGTCAAGACGGCGATGACCGGCATCTCGAAGGACCGGCCGGAGTTGGCCGCCGCCCCGATGCCGCTGGAGGCGCGGGTCAGCCCCCTGCCCGTGCGCGGCGGCGAGGCGCTGGTGCGCCAGTTGTTCGAGCCGCTGGGCTGGACGGTGCGAGTCGAGCCCGTCCCGGGCCCCGGCGGCGCGCCCAGCCCGCGCTACGTCACCCTGACCCTGTCCGGCACCGAGCGGCTGAGCGCGCTGCTGAACCACCTCTATGTGCTGATCCCGGTGCTGGACGACGACAAGCACTATTGGGTCGGCGAGGACGAGGTGGCGAAGCTGCTGGCCCGCGGCGAGGGCTGGCTGGGCGGCCATCCGGCGCAGGAGCTGATCGTCCGGCGCTACCTGGTCCACCAACGGACCCTCGCCCGCCAGGCCCTGGCCCGGCTGGTGCCGGAGGAAGACGCGTCCGCGGAGACCGGCCCGGAGGGCGCCGCCAGCCGCGAGGAGGCGCTGGAGGCGCCGATCCGGCTGCACGACCAGAGGCTGGCGACGGTGGCCGCGACGCTGCGAACGAACGGTGCCAAGGTCATCGCCGATCTCGGCTGCGGCGAGGGCAAGCTCCTGTCCCTGTTGGCACGGGAGCGCTGGGTCCACCGGCTGATCGGCGTCGACGCCTCGTCGCGCGACCTGGAGCGAGCGCAGCGCCGGCTCAAGTTGGGCTTGCCCGGCGGCCCGCCCGAGGGCCGGGTCACGCTGCTGCATGGCGCCCTGACCTACCGCGACCGCCGCTGGGCCGAGGCCGACGCGGCCGCCTTGGTGGAGGTGATCGAGCATCTCGACCCCGACCGGCTGCCGGCGCTGGCCCGGGTGGTGTTCGGCGAGGCCCGGCCCCGGCTGGTGGTCGTGACCACGCCGAATGCCGATTACAACGTGCTGTTCCCGACGCTCAGCGCCGGCGCCTTCCGCCACGCCGACCATCGCTTCGAATGGAGCCGCGCCGAGTTCCGCGCCTGGGCCGCCGCGGTCGCCGATGCCCATGGCTATGCCGTGGAGATGGACGACATCGGCCCCGCCGATGCCGAGCATGGCGCGCCGAGCCAGATGGCCGTGTTCACGAGGACCGCATGACCGACGGGCTGATCCACATCCACGAGGATGACTGGGGCATGCGCAACCTCTATCCGGCCGCGGCCGAGGACGAGGCACAGAACGACATGGCCCGTGCCACCGAGGCCGACGAGCGGAATCGCGCGCCGGACGGCCAGGGCTGGACCGACATGCATGTGATCCAGCCGCCCAAGACCGACTTCGCCGCCGCCGGCCTTCAGCTCGCCGCGGTGGTCGCGGCGCTCGAGCCGCTGATGCCGCGCGTCCGCCGATTCTACGCCGCCATCGGCAGCGCGATGGCCAGGGACGCGGGGCGCGATCCCCTCGGCTCCTACGAGGAGGACGCCGTCTGCTTCGGCTTCGGGCGGTCCTGCTTCGTCAAGGTCGAGCCCAAGGGCGACCTCGTCGCCCGCGTCTGGTTCGAGGCCTCCGGCCCCGAACCGGCGCAGCTCGCCGCCCTGCGGGCGGCGCTGCTGGCGATCGACTCCCTGTCGCCGTCGATCGTCGCCGATTACTGGCTGGACGAGACCGGCCGGGTCGGCGACGCCGCCTTTCTGGACCGCTATTTCGCCGCCCTGGAGGGGGCCGCATCGTGAGTCGCGCCGCCGATCCGTCCCGCATCGACATTCCCGACTTTGCCCTGGTCGTGCTGATCGGCGCGTCCGGATCCGGCAAGTCGACCTTCGCGGCACGGCATTTCCGGCCGACCGAGATCATCTCGTCGGACCACTGCCGCGGCCTGGTGTCGGATGACGAGACCGACCAGTCGGCGACGGCCGACGCCTTCGACCTGGTTCGCACCATCGCCGAGAAGCGCCTGAAGAACCGGCGCCTGACGGTGATCGACGCCACCAATGTCCGCGCCGCCGACCGCAAGGACTGGATCGCGCTGGCGCGGCGCTGGCACGCTCTGCCCGTCGCCATCGTCCTCGACCCCGGCATCGATCTCTGCGTCGAGCGCAACAAGGCGCGGCCCGACCGCCCCTTCGGCCCACAGGTGGTGGTGCGGATGGTGTCGGAGATCCGGCGCGGCCTGGGCGGCCTGCAACGCGAGGGCTTCCGCCAGGTGTGGCGGCTGGGGACGGCCGAGGGCATCGACGCCGCAGCGGTCGGGCGCCAGCCGCTGTGGACCGACAAGCGCGGCGACACCGGCCCCTTCGACATCATCGGCGACGTCCATGGCTGCGCCGACGAACTCGAGGAGCTGCTGCACCGCCTTGGCTATGCCATCGACTGGCGAGAGGCGGAGGGCGGGCGCCAGGTCACGGTGACGCCGCCGACGGGCCGCAAGGCGGTGTTCGTCGGCGACCTGGTCGACCGCGGCCCGCGCACGCCCGACGTGCTGCGCATCGCCATGAGCATGGCGGCGGCCGGCACCGCCTATGTCGTCAACGGCAACCACGACCGCAAGCTGGCGCGCTGGCTGGAGGGGCGCGACGTCAAGATCGCGCACGGGCTGCAGCAGTCGATCGACCAGATCGAGGCCGAGGGCCCGGCCTTCAAGGCCGCGGTCAAGCCGTTCCTGGAGGGACTGCTGAGCCATGCCTGGCTGGATGGCGGCAAGCTCGCCGTCGCCCATGCCGGGCTGAAGCCGGAAATGGTCGGCCGCGCCTCGCCCGCGGTGCGCGAATTCGCGCTGTATGGCGAGACCACGGGCGAGACCGACGAGTTCGGCCTGCCCGTGCGGCTGGACTGGGCGGCGGCCTATCGCGGGCCGACGGCGATTGTCTACGGCCACACCACGGTGGTCGAGCCGGAATGGGTCAACAACACCCTCTGCGTCGACACCGGCTGCGTCTTCGGCGGGAGGCTGACGGCGCTGCGCTGGCCGGAGAAGGAGCTGGTCTCGGTGTCGGCGGAACGGGTGTGGAGCGAGCCGACCCGGCCGTTGGTGCCCCGCACCGAGGAGCGCAGCGCCCAGGCCGAGGCCGACGACCTGCTGGACATGGAGGATGTGGTCGGGCGGCGCTGGGTCGAGACCGGGCTGCGCGGCCGGATCGAGATCGCCGCCGAGAACGCCGCCGCGGCGCTGGAGGTGATGAGCCGCTTCGCTCTGGCCCCGCAATGGCTCGCCTACCTGCCGCCGACCATGTCGCCGGTGGAGACCAGCGCGCGGGAAGAGTGGCTGGAGCGGCCGGAGGAGGCGTTCCAGCATTTCCGCGAGCGCGGCGTGGCCGAGGTCGTGTGCGAGGAGAAGCACATGGGCTCGCGCGCCGTGATCGCGCTGTGCCGTGACGCCGCCGCCGCCCGGGCACGGTTCGGCGTGACCGGGGACGAGACCGGGGCGATCTGGACCCGCACCGGCCGCGCATTCTTCGCCGACCCCGCGACCACCGAGGCGGTGCTGGCACGGCTGCGATCGGCGGCTGACGTGGCCGGGCTGTGGGCCGAGCTGGAGACCGGGTGGCTGCTGTTCGACACCGAGATCATGCCCTGGTCGGCCAAGGCCGGCGCCCTGATCGACAGCCAGTACGCGCCGGTCGCAGCCGCCAGCCTGGCCGGGCTGACCGCGGCTGGCGAGGCGCTGGCCCGGGCGGTCTGGCGCGGCCTGCCGCTGGAGGATCTGCGGCAGCATACGGCCGCGCGGCGCGAGCGGGCCGAAGCCTATGGCCGGGCCTGGGCACCGTATGTCTGGCCAGTCTCCGGCGTCGGCGACCTGCGCATCGCCCCGTTCCATCTGCTGGCCGCAGAAGGCCGCGTCTGCTTTGACCGGGACCATCCCTGGCACATGGACGTGGCCGACCGGCTGGCCCAGGCCGGTGGCCCGGCTGTCGCATCGACACGCTGGCGGCGGGTCGGGCTGGTGGATGACTCCGCCTGCGCCGACGCGGTCGCCTGGTGGGAGGCGATGACCGCGGCCGGCGGCGAAGGCATGGTGGTGAAGCCGCTCAATTTCGTCGCCCGCGGCCCGAAGGGCCTGATCCAACCGGCGGTGAAGGTGCGCGGAAAGGAGTATCTGCGCATCATCTACGGTCCGGAATACGACCTGCCGGAGAATCTGGCGCGGCTGCGCGAGCGCAAACTGGGCGGCAAGCGCAACCTGGCGCTGCGCGAATTCGCCCTCGGCCATGAGGCGCTGCGGCGCTTCGTGGCCCGCGAGCCGCTGCGCCGTGTCCATGAATGCGTGTTCGGCGTGCTGGCGCTAGAGAGCGAGCCGATCGATCCGCGCCTCTAGCCCGTCTCGTGCCGCTGGTCGCAGACGACCTTGAGGTAGCGCCCCTTGCCCAGCCCCGGCCCGAGAGCGGTGCTGGCCAGCATCGCCGGACCGGCGAAGCCGCAGCCGAGCGGTGACGGCGCCACCGGGCCGGCGACCACGTCGACCGCGGTGTCGCGGGTGCAGTCATGTTGCGGCATTGCCGTGGCGCAGACGAGGATGAGGGTCGTGAACACGTCCGTGTTGCTTCCGCTCCCTGGGTGCACACCACCCCGAGGGCTTCCTTCGGCATGTTGGTCCTGGATGGCAACACAGCCGCACGAAGGCCGATTTCCTTTGCGGTGGCGGGTCGTCTCCGCCGGCCCTGTCATCGGGACCGCAGGTCAGGACGAGCCCGGCCTCAACCTGATGCCGGGTCGCGCCAGCTGTGGCGCGGCTCGTAGCCCAGCACCCGCCGCGCCTTGTCGATCGACAGCAGCGTCTCGTTGGGGCCGAACGGGCGCTTCCGCGGCACGCCGGGATAGACGGCGTCGAGCAGTTCGTCGTTCGGCCGGCCCATCACCGTGTCGGCATTGGCGATGACGAAGATATCGGCGCCGGTCAGCCTCGACTCCAACGCCAGCCGGATCGCCTGGGCGGCGTCGCGCGCATCGATATAGGCCCACAGGTTCCAGTTGCGCTTGCGCGGATCGTCGTCGAAGCCGGGGAATTCGGCATAGCGCTCCGGGTCCATGACGTTGGACAGGCGCAGCCCGATGATCTTCGCCTGCGGGTCCCAGCGGCAGAACTGCCTGGCCATCTCCTCGCCCATCAGCTTGGACAGGGAATAGGCGGTCTCCGGCCGGCCGGGATAGTCCTCGTCCACCGGCACATAGGGCGGCGGGTCGGCGAAGGGCAGGCCCAGCACCGTCTCGCTCGACGCCCAGACGATGTTGCGGATCTTCAGCTGCCGCGCCGCCTCGAACACGTTGTAGGTGCTGACGGTGTTGGTCTCGAAGATCACATGGTTCGGCGCCAGGCCGGGGGCGCGGATCGCCGCCAGATGGACGATGCCGGTGACCCGCGCCACCCGGTCGTCGATCGCCGAGAAGGCGGCGACGGTCTGGCCGTAATCGGTCAGGTCGACCCGGCTGTGCCGCACCGATGGATCCGCTGGCGGCGCCAGGTCGACCGAGCAGACGTCGTGGCCATGCGCGATCAGGTCCTTCAGGCAGGCGCGCCCCGCCTGGCCGCTGCCGCCGGTGACGATGATCATCCCGTCCTCCCTTGCCGAACTATTGTCGGACAAGATAGGTCAGGCATTGAGCTCCGGATAGTGGCGGAAGATGCCCATCGGGTTGAACGGGATGCGCCGCGGCGACTCCAGATACGCCTTGATCCGCGGCAGCGCCGCCACGCGGTCGTGCAGCGCCACCAGGAGAGGGTGCTTCTTCTCGGCCCGCGCCATCGCCTTGGGGAAGGCGTAGCGCAGACCGGCGATCATCTGGAACATCGACAGGTCGGCCGTGGTGACCGTGTCGCCGACCAGATGCGTGTCGCCGGCCGGGTTGCGGGCCAGCACCTGCTCGAAATAGCCGAGGAATTTCGGCAGGCGGTGGGCCAGGAAATCCGCCGCCCGGCGCTTCGCCTCCGGCTTCTGGTCTTCGTAATACAGGCCGCTGCCGATCGGGTGGTGGGTGTCGTGCACCTCGACCACGAGGTCGGC
Source organism: Inquilinus limosus (assembly GCF_002195995.1). Classification (GTDB taxonomy): domain Bacteria; phylum Pseudomonadota; class Alphaproteobacteria; order DSM-16000; family Inquilinaceae; genus Inquilinus; species Inquilinus limosus_C. Next base: position 38,243 of record NZ_NHON01000010.1, on the reverse strand, counting down.
GATGGTGAGCTGCAGCTGATGGGTCCACAGCCGCCCCGCCTCGTCCGAAGGCGCCAGGCCGTGCCGGTCGCCGAGGAACAGCAGGATGTTGGCGGTCTGGCCGATCAGCAGGTCGCCGGCCTTGAGATAGGGCGGCGCGAAGGGCGGCTGCGGCACCGCCCCGTCCTGCAGGTAGTGCATCAGCCCGGGCAGGTCGTCGCCCTCGCGGCGGGCGATGTCGACATAGTCGGCCCCGGCCTGCTCCAGCGCCAGCCGGACGAACTCGCCGCGGCCCTGGATCTCCGGCCAGTAATAGAGCTCGTAGATCATTCCGTAATATCCTTTCGCATACGACGGGTTCCGCGAAACGAATTCACGCTCGATTCACGCAGGGCCGGATAGGATCCGGACACTATCCCATCGGATGGTACGCCCATCGAGCCCCTGACGAAGGGCCGACACTTACATGAAGAGGTATTTCAAGGCGTCGATAGTCAAACGGGCATATTTGAATCCGCCCGCAATCAGAAGCTCGATGGGCGTCTTCGTCGCGACCCAGCGCACCGGCAAACAGGACGGCAGAACGATCGGGAGACGGGGGCGCAAGCCCCCGTTCCTGTTTCATCCCCGATCGAGCGTCAGGAGGTCGGGCCCATGCCGACGGCCAGCGGCTCCCCCGCCGGCTCGTCGCGCGACCGCAGCCACTTCGCCGCGGCGCTGTACACCCCGCTGCCGAGGATCAGGACGGCCCCGACCAGGCTGGCGGCCGGGATGTCCTCATGGAAGACGAAGACGCTGAAGGCGGCCGCCCAGGCGAAGATCGAATAGTCGATCACCGCGACATCGGACACGCCGCTGAGCCGCAGCCCGGCGATGTAGAGCAGGTTGGCCACCCCGCCGGCCAGGCCGACGCCGATGAAGGGCAGCCAGTCGCCGGCCACCGGCCAGACCCACCCCGACTGCAGCACCCAGGCGCCGGAGCCCACCAGCATCACCGTGTTGCCCCAGATGGCGGTGACGACCGGCGCATCCGCCTGCCCGGCCCGGCGCGTCGCCACCACGCCCAGCGCGTAGAACAGCGCCGACACCACGGCGATCAGCGCGTAGAGGTTCATCCCGTCCGTCGGCCGTACGATCAGCAGGCCGCCGGCCAGGGCGACGGCGATGGTGGCATAGGTCTCCCACCCCGCGGGCTCGCGCAGCACGGTGATCCCGATCAGTGCCATGAAGACGGGCGCGGCCAGGGAGATCGCGGTCGCGTCGGCCAGCGACAGGCCGGACAGGCTGAGGAAGAAGGTGGCGCCGGCGGCCAGCACGCAGCCGCCGCGCAGCAGCTGCATCAGCGGATTGGCCGAGCGCACCGCCTGCATCCCCCGCACCGTGCCCATGCGGTATTGCAGCAGGATCGGCAGGTAGCCGAACAGGGCGCGGATCAGGATGATCTCGGCCACCGGGTAGCTGCCGCTGAGATACTTGGCGAAGGCATCCATCGTCGCGAAGGCGCCGACGCCCAGGGCGTAGAACAGGATTCCCTGCATCTGGCGTCGGGTGGTGCGCACGGCGACTGAGCCTTCTCGAATATGAATGCTGCCGAGGCCGGCATGAATGGACCTCAGCAAAGCGGCAAATCATGGCCGCAATCGCGCCGTGACGCGATGGAACCGTGTCGAATTGCGGTCTTCTCGTGGCGGGAGGCCTAGAACAGGCTGAGCTGCTTCTCGGCCGGGCGCCGCGGGGCCGGGTCGGCGCGGCGATGGGCCAGCAGCTCGGCCTCGATCTCGCCGAGGAAGGGCGACGCCTCCAGCCGCGCCGCACCGCCGCGCCAGCGCCGCTCGCGCGCCCGGCACAGGAACAGCCGGTCCATCGCCCGGGTCATGCCGACATAGAACAGCCGCCGCTCCTCCGCCGTCGCCGCCGGGTCGGCCTCGCCGAAGCGCAGCGGCAGCACGCCGTCCTCCAGGCCGAGGATGAACACCACCGGGAACTCCAGCCCCTTGGCGGCGTGCAGGGTCAAGAGCGAGACCCGGTCGGCGCGCGGGTCCCAGAAATCCGCCTCGGTCGCCAGCGCCACCGCCGCCAGGAAGGCCGTGCGATCGTCATTGTCCTGCCGCGAGGCGATCAGCGACAGGCGCTGCAGAGCCGCCGTGGTCGCGGCCGGGTCGGCGCCGTCGCGGCGCAGCGTCTCCGCCGTCTGTTGCAGACATTGCGGCAGCGGCCCCTCCTCCTGCTCCAGCGCCGCCAGCAGGGCGATCACCGCCGGGTCCTCGGACAAGGGCGCCAGCGAGCTCCTCTTGAAGGGCATGCCGCCGCGGCCCAGCGCCTCCGCCACCGCGTCGGCTTGGGCGTCGGTGCGGTACAGCACGGCGATGTCGCCGAAGCCGAGCTGGTCGTTCGCGCGGCCGTCCGACCGGCCGCTGTCGATCGAGAAGAAGCTGTGGCCACCCAGCAGGGCCTCGATCTCGGCCACCACGAACTCGGCCTCGGCCTTGTCGCTGGCGGCGGCGTGGACCGAGATGCGGTCCTGCATCGCCCGCACGATCTCGGCCGCCGGCTCGGTGCGGCCATCGGCGCCGATGAAGCGCGAGGCGGCGGTGACGATGGTGCCGGTGGAGCGGTAGTTGCGGCGCAGCCGGATCACGGTCGCGCCGGGATGATCGCGATGGAACCGGTCGAAGCAGGAGGCATCGGCGCCGCGGAAGCCGTAGATCGCCTGGTCGGGGTCGCCGATGACGCAGAGATTGCCGCCCGGCGGCACCAGCAGCGACAGGAGCCTCACCTGGCTGTCGTCGACATCCTGGAACTCGTCGACCGAGACGTGGCGGAACCGGTCGCGGCACAGCGCGACGAGGCCGGGATCGCTCTCCAGCGCCGCGATCGACCTGCCGATCAGGTCGTCGAAATCGATCCAGTTGCGCAGCGCCATCGCCTCGTCGGCGCGGGCCAGCGCCTCGGCCAGGTCGAGATCGGCCGGCGCCCCGGTGCGCTTGGTCCGCGAAATGGCGCGCAGCAGCCGCTCGGCCTTGGTGCGCGAGACCTCCAGCACCTCCTGCAGCAGGGTCGCGCGTTCCGCCTCCCCCGCCACCTTGAAGTCGCGGTGCAGCCCGGCCGCCTCGCCATGCTCGCGCAGCAGGGCCAGGCCGAGGGAGTGGAAGGTGTGGATCGGCATCCGCGCCGCGGCGCCGGGCAGCAGGTGCTCCAGCCGCTCCCGCATCTCCGCCGCCGCCCGGCGGGTGAAGGTGATGGCGAGGCAGGAGTCCGGCGCCGCGCCATGCGCCGCGACCAGATGGGCGATGCGATGGGTCAGTGTCCGGGTCTTGCCCGATCCCGGCCCGGCGACGATCAAGAGCGGCCCCTCGACCCGCTCCGCCGCCGCCCGCTGCTCCGGGTCGAGCCGGTCGAGGAGGCTGGCATCTGCGTTGCCTCTCCCGCTTGCGGGAGAGGTCGGAGCCGCGCCAGCGGCTCCGGGTGAGGGGGTTTCGTCGAGGCCGGGGCCCGCCCTCACCCGGTCGTCCTGCGGACGCCCGACCTCTCCCGCCAGGCGGGAGAGGCCACGCTCCGGTCCTGCCGCATCCTCCTTGGCCCGCCTCTGCGGCAGGTCGAACAGCAGCCCGCCGGCGGTGCGGCTCTTCAATTCTTGCGGCTCGAACAGCCGGATCACGCCGTATTCGCCGTCATAGCCGGCGTCGCGGATCACCTGGCCTTTGCGCAGCCGGGTCACCGCCTCGGCCAGCAGCTCGCCCTCGGCCCGGGCGATGTCCTCGACCGGGATCTCCCCCAGGATCCCCAGCTCCGATCCCAGCGTGCCGACCAGCCGGTCGTAGCTGCGCTCTACCGCCTTGCTGGACGGGCCGGTCGCCAGCAGCTCGGACAGGATCTCGGGCAGCGGCACCAGGCTGGTGATCTCGCCGGCGGTCGGCGGCGGCACCGCCTCTTCCTCGCTGCGGTCGGCGAGCTTTTCGATCCGGTGCAGCACGCCGACCGTGACCGGCTGGCCGCAGACCGGGCAGCGGCCGTCCAGGGCCAGCGTCTCCTGCGGGCTCAGCCGGACATCGCATTTGCGGTGGCCGTCGGCGTGGTACTTGCCCTCCTCCGGGAAGAACTCGACCGTGCCGACATAGCCGTCGCCGGTCTCCAGCGCCCGGCGGATGGCGTGGTAGTCCGGGTCGCAGTCGAAGGCGGTCGCCTCGCGCCCCAGCTTGCCCGGCGAATGCGCGTCGGAATTCGAGGTCAGGCGATAGCGGTCGAGGAAGGAAATCCGCCAGTTCATCGCCGGGTCGGAGGACAGGCCGGTCTCCACCGCGAAGATGTGGTCGGCCAGGTCGCCATAGCAGTCCGCGATGGAATCGAAGCCCGACTGCGACCCCAGCGCCGCGAACCACGGCGTCCAGATATGCGCCGGCACCAGATAGGCGTCCGGCCCCGAGGCCAGCGCGATCTCCAGCAGGTCGCGGGAATCGAGGCCAAGGATCGGCCGTCCGTCCGAGGCGATGTTGCCGATCCGCGCCAGGCTGGCCTGCAGCCGGTCGATCGTGGCGAAATCCGGCCCGTAGATCAGGTGGTGGATCTTCCGGGTGCGGTCGCCCTTCTTGTAGATGGTCGAGATCTCGGTCGACAGCATGAAGCGCACCGGGGTGCGACACGGCGCCGGCAAGGTCGCCATCACCGCGGCCTCGAGGTCCGGCCGCAGCCGGAACAGGCCCGGCGTGTCCGGCACCAGCTTGTCCTTCAGCTCGGCCAGCCAGACCGGATGGACGCAGTCGCCGGTGCCGACCACGCCGATGCCCTTGCGCGCCGCCCAATGCGCCAGGTGCTCCAGGTCCAGGTCGCGGCTGGTCGCCCGCGAATGCTTGGAATGGACGTGCAGGTCGGCGTGAAAGCGCATCTCGGCCCCGAGTTCCGCGCGCCCGCGGTTCGCCGTAGAAGACTCGGGCGCCGATCCGGGGATGATAGGACGGCGTGCCGGGGCAGCAAACGCCGGGTGCTAGTCGGCGGCCACCGGCAGGAAGCGGGCAAAGGAGTCCTCGATCGTCCGCCGCAGGATGTCGCGGTAGCAGCCGTGATGCGGGTTGTCGGGCGAGATGCGGCCGAACTCCGGCGCGCCCGCCGCGGCCATCGGCACCAGCACGATGGGCGACGCCACCGGGGTCAGCTGCGACCCCGGCCCGGCCTGCAGCGTTGTCAGGATGCCGTGCATCTCGCCGGTGATGGTCGGCCGGCCCAGCACCGCCATGCGGTACTGCCCGCTGGTGTTGGTCACCAGATAGATATGTCCGGATTGGTGCGGCACCGAGACGGTGCCGTGCTGGGTGAAGGCGGCGTCCACCCGGTCGGCCTCGTGGAAGGCCAGGTGCGACCCGGCCTCGTCCCAGCGGATCTCGGTGCGGTAGGCGTAGATGGCGCGGCGGTCGCCGAAGGACGGCCGCAGCGTCAGATACACCCCCTCGATCCAGGACACGGCCGGACGGGCGTAGGAACCCAGCCCTTCCGGCGCCACCCCGACCGGTGCGGCCGGCTGTGCGGGCGCCGTAGGGGCAGCGGCCCGCGGCTCGGCCCGGCGCAGCTTGACGCCCAGCGCCTCCTCCAGCCGGATCAGCGTCGCCAGGGTGAAGGGCCGGCGGCCGGACAAGGCCTTCTCCAGTGTCGACAGGCTGATCTTCGCCTGGTCGGCCAGGAACTGGCGGGAGATGCGGCGGCGCGCCAGCTCCTCCCGCACCAGCGCGGCGACGGCGTGGCTCTGCTCCTCCGACAGCTCGTGCTCGGCCGCGTGCGTCGACAAGCCGACCAAAGCGCCCTCCTCCGGACAAATCCGCACCGATCCGCACAGGCCGGTGCGGACCAAGACCTATCCCGGCCACCGCCTGCGGAACAAGCCGGATCATCACCGTGGCCGGACAGAACCCCTCCGACCGACAAAAAACCCAGGCCGATCGGGCATCGGCCGAGGCTTATGGAGGGTTCGATGAGGTCCATGACGAGGGAGCTGCCGGCGGGGCTTGGGCCGGCATTCCAGTCCCGGTTCGGGCATGCGGCGCCGCTGCTGCTGCTGTCGCTGCTGCTCGCGGTGCTGACGCTGGCCATCGGCGGCCGCGCCGCCCGGGCCGAGGCCGGGCCGGCGCTGGTAACGCCGGGCGAGATGCAGTCCGGCGCGCTCTTGTTCCGCGCCAATGAGAAGGGCCGCTATGTCGAGGCGCCGCGGCTGGGCACCGATGTCGACCTGACGGTCAGCGGCCCCACGGCACGGGCCCATGTCACCCAGGTGTTCCAGAACCCGACCGACCAGTGGGTCGAGGCCGTCTATGTCTATCCGCTGCCGGAGGACGGCGCGGTCGACACGCTGAAGATGGTGGTCGGCGACCGCGTCATCACCGGCGACATCGCCGCCCGCGAGGAGGCGCGCCGCACCTATGAGGCGGCGAGGCAGGCCGGCCGGACCGCGGGCCTGGTGGAGCAGGAGCGGCCGAACCTGTTCACCACCTCGGTCGCCAATGTCGGCCCGGGCGAGACCGTGCTGATCCAGATCGAATACCAGGAGAGCGTGCACCAGTCGGGCGGCCGCTTCTCGCTGCGCGTGCCGCTGGTGGCGGCGCCGCGCTACAGCCCGGCGCCGGTGCGGCAGTCGGTCGATTTCCAGCCCGGCCAGGGCGGCTGGGGCCAGACCACGACGGATCCCGTGCCCGACCGCGACCGCATCACCCCGCCGGTGCAGGACCCGCGCCGCAATGCCCCGACCAATCCGGTGACGCTGAAGGTGCGGCTGCAGGCCGGCTTCCCGCTGGGCGAGGTGGTCAGCGCCAACCATGCCGTCGACGTCGAGAGCCAGGGGCCGGACAGCCGCGTCGTCACCATGAAGGGCCCGGTCCCGGCCAATCGCGACTTCGAGCTGAGCTGGGCCCCGGCGGCCGGCGCCGCGCCCTCGGTCGGGCTGTTCCGCGAGACGGTCGCCGGCGAGGACTACCTGCTGGCCTTCGTCACCCCGCCCGCCCTGCAGCAGGCCGAGGACAAGCGGCCGCGCGACGTGGTGTTCGTGATCGACAATTCCGGGTCGATGGGCGGCGCCTCGATGGACCAGGCCAAGTCCAGCCTGCTCTACGCCCTCGGCCGGCTGTCGCCCGCCGACCGCTTCAACGTGGTGCGCTTCGACGACACGCTGGACGTGCTGTTCCCGGATGCGGTGCTGGCCGATAGCGAGCATCTTGGCCGCGCCAAGGCCTTCGTCTCCGGTCTGGAGGCGTCGGGCGGCACCGAGATGGTGCCGGCGATGAAGGCGGCGCTGACCGATCGCGGCACCGACGGCACGCCTCGCCTGCGCCAGGTGGTGTTCCTGACCGACGGCGCCATCGGCAACGAGCAGCAGCTGTTCGACACCATCGCCGGGATGCGTGGCCGGTCGCGGGTGTTCATGGTCGGCATCGGCTCCGCCCCCAACACCTATCTGATGACCCGCGCCGCCGAGCTGGGCCGCGGCACCTTCACTCAGATCGGCGCGCCCGACCAGGTGGAGGAGCGGATGCGCGGCCTGTTCGACAAGCTGGAGAGCCCGGTCGTCACCAACCTGTCGGCGCGCTTCTCGGCCGGCGCCGCCGACGCCACGCCGGAGACGCTGCCCGACCTGTATCGCGGCGAGCCGGTGGTCCTGGCGGCGAAGCTGGCGGCGCTGACCGGCACGATCGAGGTCAAGGGCATGATCGGCGACCAGCCCTGGGTCGTCACCCTGCCGGTGGCGCAGGCGGCCAAGGGCGAGGGCCTATCCAAGCTGTGGGCGCGGCGCAAGATCGCCGATGCCGAGGTGGCGGAGACCCTGGGCCAGATCGGCCCGGAGCAGGCCGAGCAGCGCATCCTGGCGCTGGCGCTGCAGCACCATCTGGTGACGCGGCTGACCAGCCTGGTCGCGGTCGACCGCACGCCGCGCCGGCCGGAGGGGGCGCCGCTGACCCGCGACGACATCCCGCTGAACCTGCCCGCCGGCTGGGATTTCGACAGCGTCTTCGGCACGGCCAAGCCCAAGCCGGAGTTCCGCGAGGCCGCCCTGCTGCTGCCCGCCGCCGCCCGCACCGACGCCCCGGCCGCTGCCGACAGGCCGGTGCCGGTCGAGGAGGTCGTGCTGCCGCAGACGGCGACCGATGCCGAGCTGCGGATCCTGGGCGGCCTGGCGCTGCTGCTGGCCGGCTTGGCGGTGTTCGCCTTCAGCCGCCGGACGGTGGGAGGCCGGGCATGAGCGTTCTCACCGGTTGGGCCGGAGCCGCCCCCTCACCCGAAATCGCCGAGGCGATTTCGACCTCTCCCCGAGGAGAGGTGAACGAACCCTCTCCTCGGGGAGAGGGAGGGGCCCGACGCCGCAGGCGGCGGGAGGGTGAGGGGGATGGAGCCGGCCTGCGGCTGCGAAAGACCATCGCCCTCCTCCTGGTCCTCGGCGGCCTCGCCCTGGCCGGCCAGGGCCTGTGGATCCACGCCAAGGCGCAGCTGGCGCAGCTGCTGCTGGACCGCGCCTTCGCCGCGACGCTGGAGACCGGCCGGGCGGTCAAGCCCTGGCCCTGGGCCGACACCTGGCCGGTGGCGCGGATCGACCTGCCGCGGCTGGGCGAGAGCGCCATCGCTCTGGCCGGCGCCAGCGGCCAGGCCCTGGCATTCGGCCCCGGCCATGTGGCGGACACGCCGGAGGCCGGCGACCCCGGCACCGCGGTCTACGCCGCCCATCGCGACACCCATTTCCGGGTGCTGCGCGACGTGAAGGTGGGCGACGAGATCGACGTCACCCGCCGCGACGGCCGCCGCGTCGCCTTCAAGGTGACCGGCACGCGGGTGGCGCTGTGGGATGTCTCCGGCATCGACCCGCGGGCGCCCGGCCGCAACCTGGTGCTGGCCACCTGCTGGCCCTTCGACGCCACGACGCGGGGGCCGTACCGCTACCTGGTGGAGGCCGAGGAGATCCAGCCGGCCAAGGCGAGCCCGGCAGGCCCGCTGGTGGCCGACGCGTCGACCGGCCCGCAGCGGTGAGGGCATCACCCAGCGGAGGAATTCCGTCCGCGTGGTGTAAGCTGTGGCCGGTGCGAGGACGGCCGGCTCGCCGAGCCCCTCCCGCAGCGTCGCCCCGAATGCTCCTGACCGAGGACGGCCCCAGCCATGACGAACGACGCCGGCACGACGCTTCGCCTGATCATGCCGCAATGGCAGGGCGGGGACGAACAAGGATACTTCTTCGGATCGCGGCTCCTGGCCTGGCTGGCGCCGGAGCCGACCGGGCCGGTCGAGACCGTTCCGGTGCCGGAGCCGCAGCCGGGTGAGACCCTGGTGAACGAAGCCGGGATCGTCGCGCGCGCCGCCGTGAAGCGCCAGGCACAGGCGGCCCGCGCCCTGATCGACAAGCACCGGCCGGACCGGATCGTGACGATCGGCGGCGACTGCCTGGTCGATCTCGCCCCGATGGCCTATCTGAACGAGCGCTACGGCGGCAGTCTCGGCGTCCTCTGGGTGGACGCGCATCCGGATGTCGTGCCGGCGGAGCACTATCCCAACGCCCATGCCCATGTCCTGGGGGCGCTGCTGGAGCGGGCCGACCCGGACCTGACCGCGGAGGTGCGGCAGCCCATCCAGCCGTCGCGGGTGATGTATGCCGGGCTGGATACATGGTCGCGGGTCGAGGGCGAGATCATCGAATCCCTCGACCTGCGCCGCGCCGGATCCGAGGCGCTCGCCGACAGCTCGGCGCCGGTGCTGGACTGGATCGCGGAGCAGGAGATCACCCGGCTAGCGATCCATTTCGACCTCGACGTGCTCGACCCCGCCTTGTTCGGGCCGCTGCTGTTCAACCGGCCGGGCCTGCCGGCGGGCGCCTATCCCGGCGTGCCGCGCGGCCGGATGACGCCCGAACAGGTCGTCCGCCTGCTGGGCGACGTCGCCGCCGCCTGTGACGTGGTCGGCCTCGCCCTCGCCGAGCATCTGCCGTGGGAAGCGCTCGCCACCCGCGACCTGCTGCGCCGGCTGCCGCTGCTGGCCGGATAGCCGGCGGCGCCGGCACATCCTGGTCGCCTCCCCCCGCCCCGCCGGATAGAGTGCGGCCAGCGCGAGGAGGCGACGGTTTGGCGACAGAGGCTGAGACGGATCGGCGCGTGAGCGGCACCCGGCGCCGCACCATCCCCCTGTCCGGCACGCTGGCCGTGGTGATGGCCGGGCTGGTGGCGCTGACCACGATCGACGTGCTGGCCGTGTTCTGGTTCATGACCGCCGGCACCACCCGCGACCTGCTGGCCCGGGCGGCGCAGCTGGGGCTCGATTCCGTGCAGGCCCGGATCGGCGACCGCTTCACCCCGGTCGAGGACCAGCTGGCCTTCCTGGCGCGGGAGATCGCCTCCGGCCGCACCGACCCGGCGGACGGCGCGGCGCTGGACCGGCTGCTGACCGGCGCCCTGGCCGGCACGCCGCAGGTCCGCGTCCTGTCCCTGACCGCGCCCGACGGCACCATCCGCGGCGTCACCCAGGGCCCGCACGGCGCCTTCACCTTCACCGACACGATCCGCACCGACCAGGAACGGCGGGAGATCGAGGCGGCGCGCAGCAGCGATCAGGCCGTCTGGGGCCCGGTCTATTACGTGGCGGCGGAGCCGATGCGCACCTCGGTCGCCAATCTCAGCCGGCCGGTCCAGGCCGAAGGCCGCTTCGCCGGCGTGCTGCGGGCGACGCTCACGGTCGACGCGCTGTCCGGCCACCTGCGGACGATCGCCGAGACCAACCCCGGCACCACGCCCTTCATCCTGTACGGCCGCGACCGCGTGCTGGCCCATCCGGCGATGGCGGCGCAGCGCCCGGCGCTGTCGCCCGAGCATCCCCTGCCCCGGCTGGACGAGGTCGGCGACCCGTTCCTGGCCGCGCTGTGGACTGACGGCGAGCCGGAGACAGTGGGCGACGCCGACCTGGAGGCGCGCGTGGTGCGCCGGGGCGGCGACGGCCGCGTCGTCCTGACCCGGACCGTCCCGGGCTATGCCCCGGCGCCGCTGATCGTCGGCGTCGAGGTGCCGGTGGCGGCGCTGGACAAGCCGACCGACGACCTGCTGCGCGCCGCGCTGGCGGGGCTGGCCGTGCTGGCGATCGCCATCCTGGTCGCGATCGTGGTCAGCCGCGCCATCGCCCGCCCGGTCGGCGCCATGGCGCGGGAGGTGCGCGCCGTCGGCTCGCTCGACTTCGCCGCGCTGCGGCCCCTGCCCGGCAGTCTGTTCTCCGAGCTGAACGAGCAGGCGCGCGCCTACAACACCATGCTGACCGGGCTGCGCTGGCTCGAGACCTATGTGCCGAAATCGCTGGTGCGGCGCCTGCTGCGCAGCGGCGGCACCGTCGCCTCCACCGAGCGGGTGGTGACGGTGATGTTCACCGACATCGTCAGCTTCACCGCCACGGCCGAGCGGATGCCAGCGGCCGAGGTGGCGGCGATGCTGAACGCGCATTTCGACCTGCTGGGCCGCTGCGTCGAGGCCGAGGGCGGCACCATCGACAAGTTCATCGGCGACTGCGTCATGGCCTTCTGGGGCGCGCCGGACGACCAGCCCGACCATGCCGACCGCGCCCTGCGCGCCGCCCGCGCCATCGCCGCGGCGGTGGCCGCCGACAACGCCGCCCGGCGCGGCCGGGGCCTGGCGCCGCTGCGCCTGCGGGTCGGCCTGCACAGCGGCCGGGTGGTGGCCGGCAATATCGGCATGAGCGGCCGGTCGGGCTACACCATCGTCGGCGACGCGGTGAATCTCGGCAACCGGCTGGAGCAGCTGGGCAAGGCCGTGGCGCCGACGGACGAGGTCGTGGTGCTGGCCAGCGGCGAGACCGTGGCGCTGGCGGCGGGCGAGCGGTCCGACCTCCGCCCCCTCGGCCCGCATGCCGTCCCCGGCCGCGAGACCGAGATCGATCTTTTCCGCCTGGAGACGCGATGACCGGCGAGGCCGTGCGCTTCGACATCACCGCCGCGCTGAGCGAGGCCGAGGCCACCGCCTTGTACCAGGCCTGGAGCCAGCGGCAGCAGCGCAGCGCCGGCCCCGCCGGCACCTGGATCGTGATCCTGCTCGGCCTCCTCGCCGGCCTGCTGGCCGGGCTGATCGCGGTGACGCTCGGGGCGGTCGACAGCGCCACCGGCAGGCTGGTCGCGGTGCTGGGCTTCTTCGCCTTCTGGGGCGGCGTCTGGGCGGCGCGGCTTCCAGGGGCCAGGATGGCGCGCCGCTGTTCCGGCAGGATATGGACCGGCTGCGGCGCGAGCGGCGGATCACGATCGACGAGGACGGCGTCGCGACGGACAGCCCCGTCGGCACCAGCCGCTGGCTCTGGCCCGGCGTCCAGGCGGTGACGGAGGAGTCCGGGCTGATCCTGGTCTGGCTCGAGAGCGGGCCTGTGCCGCTCCCGCGCCACGCGGTGGCCGAGCCGGAGGCGCTGCTGGCCTTCCTGCGCCGGCGCCTGGCCGCGAAGGCCTGAGTGGCGGTGTGCCATCGAGCGGGGCGAGCCGGCGAGGACCCGGATGCCGATACAAAAGGGGCGGCGGGAAACCCGCCGCCCCGGATCCGTTCGATGCGTATTCGTTCAAGTGTGGGCCCAGGAGATCGAGACGATTCCCGAATTGTCCTGGAACCGGTCGCTGTGCAATCCCGGGGACGAGCTGGTCAGGCTCAGCGTGTGCTTCTGCCCGGCCTGGGTCAGGATGGTCAGCGACAGGCTGCCCGACCCCGCCCCCTTCGGTCCCTGGCCATAGGCGTAGAAGACCGAGTTGATGATGCCGTTGTTCTGCTGATAGGTGATCCACTGCACATTCGCGCCATCCGGCCCGACGATGCAGCTGCTGAGATTGGTGCTGCCGTTGATCGCCAGCTGGCTGCCCTGATACAGCGGGTTGGACGGGTCGCTGATCGAGGCGTCGTAGTTGCCGCAGGCGTTGCCGCCGGGCCAGTTCACCACCGGCAGGCTGTCGGGCCGCGCGTCCACCAAAGTATCGGTCATGACATAAATCCTTATGAAATAAATAGAGAAAGCAACTTCATCTAAGATCATCAATCGAGCGCCGCAATTTGTTTTATTTTCTTCAAAATCACCAAGAATGCGACCAAAGCGGATTGCGCCCCGACCCACGGCGTCGGCCGTGCCGATGGGCGGCCCGGCCAGCACGGCCCCGCTACAGCCCCACCGCTCCCGGCGGTGCCAGGGACAGGCGGCGGGCGGCGGCGAGCAGGGTGTCGAGCAGCGCGCCCTGCCGCTCCGCCGGCGTGTCCAGCGGCGTGACCAGGCATAGGGTCGCCACCGCCCGCCCGTCACGGTCGATCACCGGCGCCGCCAGGCAGCGGGTGAAGCGGTCCACCAGTTCCTGCGTCACGGCATAGCCGCGCGCCCGCGCCGCCCCGGTCTCGGCGACGAATTCGGCCGGGTCGATCCGCTCGCCGTTCGGCAGCGTGAAATCCTCCGCCGGGATGAAGCCGGCGATGCCCGCGGCGTCGAGATGCGCCACCAAGAGGCGGCCCGACGCGGTCCAGGGGATCGGCAGCCGGATCCCGACCTCGGAGGTGATGCGGAAGGTGCGCCGCCCGGGCTCGTTCAGCATCACCACGTATTTGTCGCCGTCGAGCATGCAGAACTGCGCCGTCTCGCCGGTCTCGGTGGCCAGCCCCAGCACCTCGCGCCGGGCCCGGCTCAGCAGGTCGACCCCGGCGACATAGGTCTGGGCGTAATAGTGCACGGCGCGGCCGAAGAACACAGCCCCGCCCTCCCCCGCCGGCTCCAGGATCCGCGCCGCGGTCAGCCGGCCGACGATCTCGTAGAGGGTCGAGCGCGGCGCGCCGATCGCCTTGGCCAGCTCACCCATCCGCACCGGCCCGCGCCGCGCCTGCAGATATTCGAGGATCGCCACCGCCCGGTCGATGCCGCGCTCCCGGCTGGTCGCTTCCGCCATGGCTGCCCCCTTCGCTGCGGTCGATTGCATTCGTCCCAAGCCGAGCCTATCGTGCCGATTGTCCGACATACAAGATCATTGTCCGATATACCGGACAAAGAACATGGAGGCTGAAATGCGCATCGTGACCCGGACGCTGCTTTCGGTCAGCGCCGCCGCCCTGCTGCTGGGCACCGCCGGCGGCGCCGTGGCGGCCGACAAGCTTCAGGAGGTGCTGAGCCGCGGCAAGCTGATCGTCGGCACCGGCAGCACCAACCCGCCCTGGCATTTCAAGACCGAGCAGGGCGACCTGGCCGGCTTCGACATCGACATGGCGAAGATCATCGCCAAGGGCCTGTTCAACGACCCCAGCAAGGTCGAGTTCGTGGTCCAGTCCTCCGACGCCCGCATCCCGAACCTGACCACCGACAAGGTCGACATCACCTGCCAGTTCATCACCGTGACGGCGGCGCGGGCGCAGCAGGTGAACTTCACCATCCCCTACTACCGGGAGGGCGTCGGCCTGCTGCTGATGAAGGACGGCAAGTACAAGAGCTATGACGAGCTGAAGGCCGCCGGCAGCGGCGTCACCGTCTCGGTGCTGCAGAACGTCTATGCCGAGGACATGGTGCATGCGGCCCTGCCCGGCGCGGCGGTCGATCAGTACGAGAGCACCGACCTGATGTACGAGGCGCTGAACTCCGGTCGCGCGGACGCCGCTGCCACCGACATGTCGTCGCTGCGCTGGTTCATGAAGCAGAACCCGGACCGCTATGTCGACGCCGGCTATGGCTGGAACCCGCAGACCTATGCGTGCGCGGTGAAGAAGGGCGACCAGGACTGGCTGAACTTCGTCAACACCGCGCTGCACGAGGCGATGACCGGGGTCGAGTTCGACACCTATGCCGCCTCCTTCGAGCAGTGGTTCGGCCAGCGCCCGCCGGCCCCGGCCATCGGCTTCCCGACCGAGATGCGGTGAGGCTCTGACGACAGGGGCCTGAGACAGCCCCCTCACCCTCCCGGCCCCGACGGGCCGGGCCCCTCCCTCTCCCCGAGGGAGAGGGGATTTTCACCTCTCCTTGGGGAGAGGTCGAAATCGCGCAGCGATTTCGGGTGAGGGGGTGGCTCAGGCCCCGCCATCGACACCAACGGAGACGCGGGTGGACTACCAGTTCAATTTCGGCGTGGTGTGGGCCAGCCGCGACCTGCTGCTGAGCGGGCTGGCGCTCGGGCTCGGCCTGGCCGTGGTGTCGATCCTGATCGGCTGCGTCCTCGGCCTCATCGGCGCCTTCGCCGCCACCTCACGCAGCCGGGCCGCCCGCGGCCTCGCCTCGGCTTACGTCACCTTCTTCCGCAACCTGCCGATCCTGGTGATCCTGCTGTTCGTGTTCTTCGCCCTGCCGCGGGCGGGGATCCGCCTCGACAAGATCGACAGCTTCGTCGCCTCGCTCTCGGTCTATGCCGGCGCCTATCTGGTCGAGGTGTTCCGCGCCGGCATCCAGTCGGTGCCGAAGGGCGTGATCGAGGCCGGCACGGCGCTCGGCCTGCGGCCGATGCAGATCCGCCGCCTGCTGGTGGCGCCCTTGATGCTGCGCAACATCCTGCCGGCGCTGGGCAGCAACTTCATCTCGCTGTTCAAGGACACGTCCCTGGCCGCCGCCATCGCGGTGCCGGAGCTGACCTTCTATGCCCGCAAGGTCAACACCGAGAGCTTCCGCGTGATCGAGACCTGGATGGTCACCAGCCTGCTCTATGTCTTCACCTGCACCATCATCGCCCTGCTGCTGCGCCGGCTCGAGGCGCGGCTGCGGCTGCCCGGGGGAGCCCGCTGATGGACGCCTTCCTGCAGCAGGTCTGGGTGGCGCGCTGGGCCCTGCTCGACGGCGCCTGGCTGACGGTGCAGATCTCCGTCGTGTCGATCCTCGCCGGCACCATCTTCGGCGTACTGGTCGGCCTGGCCCTGACCTACGGCCCCCGCGCCCTGCGCTGGCCCGCCCGCCTCTATGTCGACTTCATCCGCGGCACGCCGGTGCTGGTGCTGGTGCTGGCCGCCTTCTACGTCCTCTCGGTCATCGGCATCCAGCTGACCGCGGTGCAGGCCGGCATCTTCGCCCTGGCCGTGTTCTGCAGCTCGCATGTCGGCGAGATCGTGCGCGGCGCGCTGCAGGCGATCCCGCCGGGCCAGACCGAGGCGGCGAAGTCGCTGGGCCTGACCTTCCGCCAGACCATCCGGCTGGTGCTGCTGCCGCAGGCGCTGCGCCAGATCCTGCCCAGCTGGGTCAACACCGGCACCGAGATGGTCAAGGCCTCGACCCTGCTGTCGGTGATCGGCGTCACCGAGCTGCTGCTGGCCACCAAGGAGGTGATCAGCCGCAACTATATGAGCCTGCAATTCTACCTGCTGGCCGCGGCGATCTATTTCGTCGTCAACTTCGCCATAGAGCGGCTGGGCAAGGCCCTCGGCCGCCGCGCCGCCCTGCGCTGACGCGCGGCCGGCCGGCCCCGGGTCACGTCCTCCGCCCCGGCCGCCCGTCGGAATTGCCACAAATAAATATTACGGTTTTATGCGGAACCGGATCGGACTTCGATCTCGATCATTTACTTTAATTCCGTCATATCTGGAAATCAGATTCCATTCGACAGAATCCGCTCCCTATCCTTTGCAGATCGAGTCTATATAGACTTCGAATCGGTCGCGAAATCATTTACGAATTACCGAAACCTTTAAGAGTCGTTTTGGCTTCTTGGATTTCCGCGACGGTCGGCGGCCCTGAGGGCCAAGCCCCGCCCGCGGTGGGCTGCGTCCTTCAACCATCCTGTGTGACGGCACAATTGGGGGGAAACATGAGCAACGGTTCCGACGTCATCATCGGCACGCCGGGCGACGACACCATCGATGCCGGCGGCGGCAACGACATCGTCAGCGGCGGCGCCGGCAACGACACCATCGACGGCGGCAGCGGCTTCGACGTCATCACCGGCGGCGCCGGCGACGACATCATCGACGGCAGCGAAGGCTTCGACGTCATCGATGGCGGCGACGACAACGACTGGGTCCGCGGCGGCACGGGCGACGACGTCCTCAGCGGCGGCGCCGGCCGCGACAAGATCGCCGGCGGCGACGGCAACGACGTGATCGACGGCGGCAGCGGCAACGACCTGCTGCGCGGCGGCGCCGGGGCCGACATCCTCAGCGGCGGCGCCGGCATCGACGTCGCCAGCTATGCCGAGAGCAACGCCGCGGTCTCGATCAACCTGGCGACGCATGTGAACCATGGCGGCAGCGCCGAGGGCGACGTCATCAGCAGCGACATCGAGGCGATCCACGGCAGCCGCTTCGGCGACACGCTGACCGGCGATGCCGGCGACAACATCCTGCGCGGCCTGGGCGGCGACGACACGCTGACGGGGGACGCCGGGGCCGACCGCCTGGTCGGCGGCGGCGGGGCCGACCGGATCGAGGGCGGCGCGGGCGCCGATACGCTGATCGGCGGCAGCGGCGCCGACAGCTTCGTCTATGCCGCGGCCGGCGACACCGGCACCGACATCGCCGGCCGCGACGTCATCGTCGACTTCTCCACCGCCGATGGCGACCGCATCGACCTCAGCCGGATCGACGCCGACGGCAATGCCGGCAACGGCGACACCGCCTTCAGCTTCATCGGCCACGCCGCCTTCTCCGGCCAGGCCGGGGAGCTGCGCTTCGATGCCGCGGGCGGGCTCGCCGTGATCTCCGCCGACATCGACGGCGACGGCCAGGCCGATTTCACGATCGCGCTGCTCGGCGGGCACGTCCCGGCCGCGGAGGACTTCCTGCTCTGACGGCGCGGCGGCGGACCGGGCGGGGCGAGACGGAACAAAGCGGGGCACCGCGGGTTGCCTTGCCGTCCCGTTTTGCCCCGAGATCCCGATGACCCGCCGCCTGATCCTGCCGCTCGCCCTCGCCGCCGCCCTGCTGGCCGCCGGCTGCTCCAACATGAACCGCGAGGCGCGCGATACGCTCGGCGGCGCCGGCATCGGCGCGGCGGGCGGCGTCGCCCTGACCGCGCTGACCGGCGGCAGCCTGCTGGCCGGCGGCGTGATCGGCGCGGCCGCGGGCGGCGTCGCCGGCAACCTGAAGAGCAAGGGCTACTGGTAGCCGGCCCGGCGGGGCATGCCCGCCCTCGCCCGGGGCCGGCAATCTATCATTTGATTATCTTCCCAAAAGACGAAACGATAGAATCGTCATTTCAGGAGGGAGGGTAATAATGGCAACGCTATCCATTAAGCCCCTGCTTGTCGGGGCCGTGCTGATCGCCGCCGCTGCGGCGATGCCGGCCCGGGCCGGGGATGTCCCGCTGGTCACCGGCGCGCACTGGACCAAGGCATCCGATGCCGAGAAGAAGGCCTTCCTGGTCGGCGCCGCCAACGTCATCTCGGTCGAGTACGAGCTGCGGAAGGATGACCGCCGCACCCGGCCGGGCATGATCAACGCCCTGATCACCAAGCTGCAGCCGATGTCGCTGGCGGACATCTCCAAGGCGGTCGACGACTATTACGCCGCCCATCCGGACCAGGTCTCGCGGGCGGTGATCGAGGTCATCGTCACCGACGTGGCCAAGGTCGAACCCGGGCGCAAATAGGGAGGGCACGATGATGAAGCGGATTCTTCTGCCCGTGGCGCTGTGCGGCGCGCTGCTGGCCGGCGGCTGCAGCAACCTGACCCGCGAGGAGCAGACCACCCTCACCGGCGGCGCCATCGGTGCGGCGGGCGGCGCCGCGATCAGCGCGCTGGCGGGCGGCAATGCCGGGATCGGCGCCCTGATCGGCGGCGCGGCCGGCGCCGTTGCCGGCAACCTCAAGGGCAAGGGCTACTGGTGATGCCCCGGCGCGGCCCGCCGCACCGGCGGGCCCGCCTCGACCAGCGACAGGAGGGGATCGATGCGCACGATATCGGTATTGTCGGCCCTGGCCGGGATCGTGCTCGCGGCGGGCGCCGCGAATGCCGCAACGGACCGGGCGGACCATGCGGTCCCGGGGCTCGCCGCATCCCCGACGCCGAGCGCAGCCAGGACGGGAACGCCGGATGGAGCCGGAACGATCCCTCGCGATCCCTCGATGCTGATGGCAAGCCCGCCCGAGGGTAAGGGGAAAGGCAAGGGCGGCGGCTCCGACGACGCCAAGGGGAAGGGCAATGGCTAGGATCAAAGTCCACTCCGCCGAAACTCGTCCTTGACGCGGCACCCGCCGCCCGCGATACAGAGGCCATGTCCGTGATCCCGTCCCGCATCGTCACCAGACGCAGCCGCATCGCCGTCGGCGGGACGCCCGGACTCTGTGTGCGCTGATCGCGGTCAGCGCCTGATCCCAGACAGCCCCGCCGGAAACGGACGGGGCTTTTTCATGGCCGCATTCCCGGCCGCCGTGCACCCCGTCCGCCTTTTGAAGATGGAGGACGCACCCGTGACCCAGAACATCTACGACACACCCGGCTTCTTCGCTGAATACAGCCGGCTGCGCCGGTCGATCGAGGGCCTGGACGGCATGCCGGAATGGCCCGCCATGCGCGCGTTGGTCCCGGACCTGGCCGGCCGCCGCGTGGTCGATCTCGGCTGCGGCTTCGGCTGGTTCTGCCGCTGGGCGCGGCAGGCCGGCGCCGCCGAGGTGCTGGGCCTCGACGTGTCGGAGAACATGCTGGCCCGAGCCCGGGCCACCGACCCGGACATCGCCGTCGCCTATCGCCGC
Source organism: Inquilinus limosus (assembly GCF_002195995.1). Taxonomy (GTDB): domain Bacteria; phylum Pseudomonadota; class Alphaproteobacteria; order DSM-16000; family Inquilinaceae; genus Inquilinus; species Inquilinus limosus_C. Next base: position 18,655 of record NZ_NHON01000010.1, on the reverse strand, counting down.
GAGGACCTGGAGCGGCTTGATCTGCCGGCCGCCTCCTTCGATTTCGCCTACAGCGCGCTGGCGCTGCACTACATCGCCGACCTGGAGGGGCTGCTGGCGCGGCTGCACCGGGCACTGGCGCCGGGCGGGCGGCTGGTGGCCTCGGTCGAGCACCCGATCTACTCCGCCCCGTCCGACCCGAAATGGGTGCGCGACGAGGCCGGGCGCGACACCTGGCCGGTCGACCGCTACCTGGACGAGGGGCCGCGCGTCACCGACTGGCTGGCCAAGGGCGTGGTCAAGCAGCACCGCACCATCGGCGGCACTGTCGACCTGCTGCTGCGGGCCGGCTTCACCCTGTCGCATCTCGAGGAATGGGGCCCGACCGCGGAGCAGATCGCCGAGCATCCGGACTACGCGATCGAGCGCGAGCGCCCGGCATTCCTCCTCCTCGCCGCCGACCGCTAGCGCCGGAGACCATCGTGATCCGCCCCCGCAGCCTGCCCTTCCTGGCCCTGCTGGCCGCCCTGGTGGCGCTGGGAGGGCTGGCGATCGACATGTACCTGCCGGCCTTGCCGACCATCGGGGTGGAGTTCGCGGCCGGGCCGGACCGGGTGCAGCTGACCATGAGCGTCTACCTGCTCGGCTCCGCCGCCGGGCAGATCGTGATCGGCCCCTTGAGCGACCGGTTCGGCCGCCGGCCGGTGCTGATCGGCGGCTTCCTGCTGTTCGCCGCCGCCAGCCTCGGCGCCACCTCCGCCGGCTCGGTCGAGACGCTGATCGCCTGGCGGCTGCTGCAGTCGCTGGGCGCCTCGGCCGGCGGCGTGCTGGCGGTGGCAATCGTGCGCGACAGCTACCCGGTCGACGGCGCGGCCCGCACCGTGGCGCATCTCAGCACCATCATCGGCCTGTCCCCCGCCGTCGCCCCCTTCATCGGCGGCGCGCTGCTGACCGTCTTCGGCTGGCGCAGCATCTTCGCCGCGCTGGCCGCTTCCGGGCTGGCCCTGGCCGCCATCGTCGCCTTCGGCCTGGGCGAGACCCGGTCGGCCAGCGCCCGGCCGCCGGCGACCATGCTGGCCCATCTGCTCCACAGCTACGCCACGCTGCTGCGCGACCGCCGCTTCCTGGCCTATGTGCTGTGCGTGTCCTTCGCCTTCGCCGGGCTGTTCACCTTCGTCGCCGGCTCCTCCTATGCCGTGATCGAGCATTGGGGCGTGCCGCCGGCCCGGTTCGGCGCCATCTTCGCCGTGCTGCCGGTCGCCTTCATGGTCGGGGCCCAACTCGGCGCCCTGCTCGGCCGCTGGCTCAGCATCACCGCGCTGCTGTCGATCGGGGTGCTGGTCTGCTGCATCGCCGGCCTGGCCCTGGCGGCGCTGTACCTGCTCGACGGCGGGCTGGTCGCCTTCATGCTGCCGGTCGCGGCCTATATCGTCGGCGTCGGCATCATCCTGCCGCAGGGCATCGCCTGCGTCATGGCCGACCACCCGCAGATGGCCGGCGCCGCCTCGGCCGTGGCCGGCTGCGCCCAGCTCGCCGTCTCCGCCGCCGTCGCGGCGCTGGCGGCGGCGCTGTCCGACGGCACGCCGCTGGCCATGGCCCTGACCATGGCCGCGGTCGCCCCCGCCGCGCTGCTGGCCGAGCGCATCGCCGTCCGCAGCCGCAGCACCCAGCCGGCCTGACATCGGGCCGTCAATCCCGCTTGACCGAATGTTCCTCCTATGTTCCTATCGCTCGAATGGAACATAAGAGGAACATCATGAGCGACTGGACCTTCATCCGCGAGACCGTGACCCTCACCCTGGTGTTCGGCGCCTGCTACGGCCTGGCGGTGTTCGGCTATGCCTGGGGTCTTTGACCGGCCCTACCCGATCGCGGTCGGCTCCGGCGGCAGGGCGCGCGACTTGCCGTCGCCGTCGATCGCGACATAGGTGAAGGTGCCGTCGGTGACCTTGACCACGCTGTGGTCGGTGCGGCGCTGCACGAAGGTCTCGATCCGCACCTTCATCGAGCTGCGCCCGGTCGACACCAGCTCGGCATAGCAGGAGACGGTGTCGCCGATCCTGACCGGGGCCAGGAAGCTCATCGCCTCCACCGCCACCGTCGCCGTGCGGCCCCGCGCCCGCTCATGCGCCACCACCGCCCCCGCCAGATCCATCTGCGACAGCAGCCAGCCGCCGAAGATGTCGCCATTCGGATTGGCGTCCTTCGGCATGGCAATGGTGCGGAGGGCCGGCATCCCGGATGGCAGCAGCAGGGTGGTCACGGATGAAATCCTAGATTTGGTTACGCAGAAGGCCGGAAGTGTCTATATGATGGAGCCAGCCCGCAGTTCCACGAGAAGACCCCGATTCCGGATCATGGCAGATCTGTTCGAGCCCGGCACCAACTCCAACGGCCGCTACACCGCCAGCGACATCGAGGTCCTGGAGGGGCTGGAACCGGTGCGCCGCCGCCCCGGCATGTATATCGGCGGCACCGACGACCGCGCCCTGCACCATCTGGTGGCGGAGGTGCTGGACAATTCCATGGACGAGGCGGTGGCCGGCCACGCCAACACCATCGACCTGTGGCTCGACGCCGACGGCTTCGTCACGGTCCGCGACAACGGCCGCGGCATCCCGGTCGACGACCACCCGAAATACCCCGGCAAGTCGGCGCTGGAGGTGATCCTCACCACCCTGCATTCCGGCGGCAAGTTCTCGAACAAGGTCTACGCCACCTCGGGCGGCCTGCACGGCGTCGGCCTGTCGGTGGTCAACGCCCTGTCGGATGACCTGCGGATCGAGGTCGCGCGGGACCGCCAGCTCTTTCTCCAGCGCTACTCCCGCGGCCTGCCGCAGGGCCCGCTGGAGCGCGGCGGCGCGGTGCAGAACCGGCGCGGCACCACGATCAGCTTCCATCCGGACCCGGAGATCTTCGGCGCCGACGCCCGGCTGCAGCCCGGCCGGCTGTACCGGCTGGCGCGGTCCAAGGCCTATCTGTTCCGCGGCGTCGAGATCCGCTGGCGCTGCGACCCGGCGCTGGTGGCGGGCGACGACCGCACCCCGGCCGAGGCGGTGCTGCATTTCCCCGGCGGTCTGTCCGACTACCTGAAGGCGGCGCTGAACGAGCGGCCGACGCGCACCCCCACCGCCTTCGCCGGCACCGCCACCTTCCCCGATGGCGGCGGCCAGCTGGAATGGGCGGTGGCCTGGCCCGAGGATGACGACGAGGGCTTCGTCCACACCTATTGCAACACCATCCCAACGCCGCAGGGCGGCACCCATGAGCAGGGCCTGCGCGGCGGCCTGCTGCGCAGCCTGCGCGGCTTCGCCGAGCTGGCCAACCACAAGCGCGCCGGCCAGATCATCGCCGACGACGTGATGTCCGGCGTCGCCGTGCTGCTGTCGATCTTCATCCCAAACCCGCAGTTCCAGAGCCAGACCAAGGACCGTCTCTCGTCGCCCGAGGCCACCAAGCTGGTCGAGGGCGCCATTAAAGACCATTTCGACCATTGGCTGTCGGCCGACCCGAAATCGGCCGAGGGGCTGCTGGAGTTCCTGACCGAACGGGCCGAGGAGCGGCTGCGCCGTAAGCAGGCCAAGGAGAACGGGCGCAAGACCCCGACCGCCCGCGTCCGCCTGCCCGGCAAGCTGGCCGATTGCAGCCGCAACGCGCCGGAAGGCACTGAGATCTTCCTGGTCGAGGGCGACAGCGCCGGCGGCTCGGCCAAGGCGGCGCGCAGCCGCGAGACCCAGGCAATCCTGCCGCTGCGCGGCAAGATCCTGAACGTCGCCAGCGCCTCGGCCGACAAGCTGGCCGGCAACCAGGAGATCGCCGACCTGACCCTGGCGCTGGGCTGCGGCACCCGCGGCCAGTATGCCAGCGACAAGCTGCGCTACGAGCGGGTCATCATCATGACCGACGCCGATGTCGACGGCGCCCATATCGCGTCGCTGCTGATGACCTTCTTCTACAAGGAGATGCGCGGGCTGATCGCCGAGGGCCACCTGTTCCTGGCGCAGCCGCCGCTGTACCGGGTGCAGGCCGGCACCACCACCGTCTATTGCCGCGACGACGCGCACAAGGACGAGGTGCTGGCCAAGCAGTTCGCCGGCAAGAAGGTCGAGATCAGCCGCTTCAAGGGCCTGGGCGAGATGATGCCGGCGCAGCTGCGCGACACCACCATGGACCCGGGCAAGCGGTCGCTGCTGCGGGTCGACCTGGTCGACGACCCGGAGGACGAGATCGACGGCCGCCGCACCGCCGACCTGGTGGAGCAGCTGATGGGCCGCAAGCCGGAGCTGCGGCTGCGCTTCATCCAGCAGAACGCCGACAAGGCGACCGAGTTGGATATCTGAGGCCGGCGGCCCGACCTCTCCATCCGTCATTGCGAGGAGCGCAGCGACGAAGCAATCCAGGGGCCACGCCAAACGACCCTGGATTGCTTCGCTGCGCTCGCAATGACGATCCTTACATCAGCGTAGGGCGCAAGATCGTCTGGGGCATCCCGCCGCAGCCTGTGACCCGGGGCACAAGCGGGGCCGAACGGTTCGCGTAGAAACCCTGGAGCCGGCCGATTGGCGGCGCCCCGCGCCGCGCCATATCATAGGACCGGCCGCCGCATCGAGAACTGACATGATCCAGCACGCACTCCGCCTCTTACCCCTCGCAGCCCTCGCCTTGGCCGGCTGCGCCAGCGACCGGGTGGTCGTCTCCGACATCAGCTCCCGCTACTCCCGGGTCGAGTTCTCGGCCGCCGCGGATGGCCGCGACCTGCGCACCGTGGTCCAGGGCAATCCCTTCGGCACGCCCGGCTTCGACCAGGCGGTGACCCAGATCATGAACCGCACCTATGTCGGGCCGAAGACCAACTTCACCACCACCCCCGGCCCCACGGCCAAGCGCGACTATTTCGTCTCGGTGGTGTTCAACCCGTCCCCGGACGTCGTGCCGTTCGCGTTGTGCAACAGCGCGCCGATCCCGACCGCACCGCCGAATCCGAACCGGATCACCGCCCGCGCCGCCTTCTGCATCACCGGCGGCGAGGCCACGGCCGTGACCGGCTATGTCGACAATGTCAAAGGGCCGGACGATCCGAACTTCGTCAGCATGATCCAGCATATGATGCTGTCGATGTTCCCGTACTGATCGCGTGGGGCGCCGGACGGTCCGGCGCCCGCCCGCGGGGGTCGAGAAAGGGGAAACGCCATGATCCTGCTCCGATGCGCCCTCGCCGCCGCCGCGCTGCTGGCGCTGGCCGCCTGCTCCGGGCCGCGGATCGTGCGCAGCGACCTCGGCATGATGTATTCGACCGGCGAGCTGTTCCGCGCCGCCGACGGCCGCGACCTGCGCACCGTGGTCCAGGGCAACCCCTTCGGCGCGCCGGGCTTCGACCAGCGGGTGACCGAGATCATGACCGGCACCTATGTCGGGCCGAGGACCCGCTTCACCACAACGCCCGGGCCGACCGAGAACCGCGACTACTTCGTCTCGGTGGTGTTCAACGCCCGGCCCGAGGTCAACCCGTTCGACCTGTGCGACCGCAAGACCTGGACCACCGCCCCGGCCAAGCGGCCGATCGTGGTGCGCGCCGCCTTCTGCATCCTCGGCCGCGAGCAGTCGGCGGTGGCGGGCTATCTCGACCAGGCGACCGGGCCGGACGACCCGCAATTCGTCTCCCTGGTCCGCAACCTGACCATCCAGCTCTTCCCCTATGTCCTGCCGGCGCCGTTCGGCCGGCCGGATTTTCCGTGAGGAGCCCGGTGAAGGGGGAAGAAAGCCGTCCTCGTTTGTCATCCTCGGGCTTGACCCGAGGATCCAGGGGCTTTCAAGAGCCGCTCTCGGTGGCCCCTGGATTGCCGGGTCAAGCCCGGCAATGACAACAAAGGTTGGGATCAGGGACTCTATCCACAACCCCAGAAGCTTAACCGGACAGCAGTGGGTCAAGCCCGGCAATGACAATCAGGGGTAGCCGGACCAGCCTCAGCCCGGCAGCCGCCCGAGCCAGGCGGCCAGCGCGGCGTTGACGGCGTCCGGCCGTTCCATGGTCGAGAGGTGGCCGCAATCCTCGACCACGACCAGATCCGCGCCGGGGATCAGACCCGCCATCTCCTCCGACACCGCCAGCGGCGTCAGCGCGTCCTGGCGGCCGCAGACGACCACGGCCGGGCAGCCGATCCGCGGCAGGTCCGGGCGGCTGTCCGGCCGCCCGAGGATCGCCGTCTGCTGCCGCAGGAAGGCGTCGCGGCCGATCCGCGCCGCCATCGCCATCACCCGGCCGGTCAGCGCCTCGTCCTCCAGCCGGCCGGGATGCAGCAGCATCGGCAGCAGCCGCGGCGTCACGCCCTTGAACTCGCCCTTCCGGGCCAGGGCCAGCAGGCCGCGCCGGCGGCGGCTCTGCTCCTCCGTGTCCGGCCGGGCCGAGGTGTCGATCAGGGCCAGGCCGGCCACCCGCTCCGGCGCCCGGCGCAGGATCTCGAGCGCGACATAGCCGCCCATCGACAGCGCCGCCAGGGCGAAACGCGGCGGCGCCGCGTCCAGCGCCGCCTCCGCCAGCCCGGCCACGGAATCGGCGCCGGTCAGGCTGGCCACAGCTACGGCGCGCCCGGCCGAGAACGCGTTCAGCTGCGCCGCCCACAGGTCGGCGTCGCACAGCAGGCCCGGCAGGAACAGGACCGGCAGAGTCATCGGACAATCATCGCAGGAAGGCGCTGACCGTGCGGAACTCCTCGGTCCCCGCCTCGCCCAGCCATTCGAAGCAGGCCATCTCGGCGGTCGCGATCTCGACGCCGCCCTGCACCAGCCGCAGCTCCGCCACCGCCGTGCTGCGCGGCGCCCGCGCCGTGGTGGCGTCGATCGCCACCACCGGCCGGAAGCCGGCGTCATGCAGGTCGAAGGCGGTCTGCAGCACGCAGACATGGCTTTCCAGGCCGCACAGCACGACCGTGCGGCGGCCGATCCCCTCGAGATGGTCCAGCAGCGCCGGCTCACCGACCGCCGAGAACCGGGTCTTCGGCACCACCGGCGCATCCGGCGCCAGGGCCAGGAGATCCGGCAGGGTCGGGCCCAGCCCCTTCGGATACTGCTCGGCGAACAGCACCGGCACGCCGAGCGCCACGGCGCTGCGGATCAGCGTCTCGATGCCCTTCCGCGCCGCCGCGAAATCATGCATCGCCGGCACCAGCTTCGCCTGCACGTCGACCACCAGGAGGACGCTGTCATTCCGGTCGAGCAGCATTCGTCACCTCTTCGATCTATCGTCCCGGCAGCGCCCGAGTCGCACGCCGCTGGGGTGAGCCATGCCCGGACGTCTCGATAGTTTCAATTGACTTGACGTTGGTTTTTCCCATTTAAAGGGCCTGCGGCGGGCCGCTCGGCGCGCCCCCATTAGTAAAGATTCCTGTACGATGCTCTTTTCGGATCTTGGGCTGAAGCCCGAAATCCTGCGCGCCGTGGACGATGTCGGCTACACCACGCCGACCCCGATCCAGGCCCAGGCCATACCTTATGTGCTGATGGGGCGCGACGTCCTCGGCATTGCGCAGACCGGGACCGGCAAGACCGCCGGCTTCACCCTGCCGATGCTGGAGATCCTCGCCTCCGGCCGGGCCCGGGCGCGTATGCCGCGGTCGCTGATCCTGGAGCCGACCCGCGAGCTGGCCGCCCAGGTGGCCGAGAATTTCGAGCTGTACGGGAAATACGAGAAGCTGTCCTACGCCCTCCTGATCGGCGGCGAGAGCTTCGAGGACCAGATCAAGAAGCTGGACCGCGGCGTCGACGTGCTGATCGCCACGCCGGGCCGGATGCTCGACCTGTTCGAGCGCGGCAAGGTCCTGCTGGCCGACGTCAAGATCCTGGTGATCGACGAGGCCGACCGCATGCTCGACATGGGCTTCATCCCGGATATCGAGCGCATCGTCGGCCTGCTGCCGCCGCTGCGGCAGACCCTGTTCTTCAGCGCCACCATGCCGCCGGAGATCCGTCGCCTGTCGGACGCCTTCCTCAGCAATCCGAAGCAGATCTCGGTGGCCCCGCCCGCCACCACCGCCGACACGGTCGAGCAGAACCTCGTCATCGTCGAGGCCGAGGACAAGCGCAAGGCGCTGCGCCACCTGCTGCGGCAGGAGGACGTGAAGAGCGCCTTCGTGTTCTGCAACCGCAAGCGCGACGTCTCGGTGGTGTTCAAGTCGCTGCAGAGCCACGGCTTCAACGCCGGCCAGCTGCATGGCGACATGGTCCAGTCGATGCGCAACGAGACGCTGGACCGGTTCCGCAAGGGCGAGATCGCCACGCTGGTCTGCAGCGACGTCGCCGCCCGCGGCATCGACGTCAGCGATATCGGCCACGTCTTCAACTTCGACGTGCCGATCCATGCCGACGACTATGTCCATCGCGTCGGCCGCACCGGCCGTGCCGGCAAGACCGGCAAGGCCTATTCGATCGCCACGCCCGAGGAGGGCCGCTTCGTCAAGGCGATCGAAAGCCTGACCAAGAAGCAGATCCCGGTGTTGGTGCTGCCCGAGATCGGGCTTGAGGGCTTCCTGTCCGAGGACGAGATCAAGCAGCGCGGCAAGGCCCGCCGGCGCGGCGAGCGTGCCGAGGGCGGCAAGCGCGGCGACCGTCCGGAGTCGTCGAGCCGGCGTCGCGACCGCGACTCGGCGGCGGAGCCCCGCCGCGAGGAGCGTGCGGAGGCGGCGCCGCGTCCTGTCGAGGACCGGCCACACCGCGCCGAGGAGCGGCCGTACCACGCCGAGGACCGTCGCGGCGGCGACCGGCCGCGCCGGGACGCCCCGCGTCGCGACGAGCATGGCGAGGACCGCGGCCGCGACCGGCGGCGGCACCGCGAAGACCATGACGACGTGCCGGTCCTGGGCCTCGGCGACCATGTCCCGGCCTTCCTGCTTCGCCCCGTGCCGCAGCGCAAGCGCAGCACCGCCGAGGTCACCGAAACCGCCGCTTAGTACCCGCACTGCCGTAACCGACGTTGACTTCGCCCCATCGCTTTCGGCACAAGGGGCGACGGCCGGCGTCGGAGCTTGGAAGCGGCAGTGAAGCGAATCAATCGGTTATCGACCTTTCTCGGCGCCGTTTCCGTGATCGCGATGCTCACGGCGATCGGCGCCTCGGCCCAGGAGCCGGGCGCGCAGCAGACGCAGCCCGCCGCACCGGCCGCGCAGCAGCAGCCGTCGCAGCCCGCCGCGGCGTCGCCCGCGGCACCCGCCGGGCAGCAGCAGCCCCCGGTGATCAGCGCCGATGAGCTGATCTACGACCAGACGCTCGGCCTCGTCACCGCCCGCGGCAAGGTGGAGATCCACCAGAATCACCAGATCGTGCGGGCCGACCAGGTCACCTACAACCAGAAGACCCAGGTCGTCGCCGCCAGCGGCCACGTCACCATGGTGCAGCCGGGCGGCGAGGTGATGTTCGGCGACTATGCCGAGCTGACCGACGACCTGAAGGACGGCTTCATCCAGCAGGTGTCGCTGATCCTGTCCGACAACTCGCGCATGGTCGGCAACAGCGCGGTGCGCGAGCGCGGCGAGGTCACCACCATCGACCGCGCGGTCTATTCGCCCTGCAACGTCTGCAAGGACGACCCGTCGCAGCCGCCGCTGTGGCAGATCCGGGCGGTGCGGGTGACCAACGACGCGGTGTCGAAGGACATCATCTACCACGACGCCTTCATCGACCTGTTCGGCGTGCCGCTGTTCTACACGCCCTACTTCTCGATGCCCGACCCCTCGGTCGACCGGCGCCAGGGCTTCCTGTTCCCGACCTTCGGCGCCACCTCCGATGTCGGGCCGTTCTTCGGGCTGCAATACTATTTCGACATCTCGCCGGACCAGGACGCCACGCTCGGCGCCATGATCACGCGCGATGCCGGCGTGGTGTTCAGCGGCGAGTACCGCAAGCGCTTCGACAAGGGCCTGGTCACCCTCGACGGCAGCATCAACCAGAGCGGCTACAGCAAGATCCTGAACGACAATTCGGGACCGAACGGCACCAATCTCGACTTCCGGTCGCAACAGGTGCGCTGGCACTTCTTCGGCACCGCCGCCTATGACTTCGACCAGAACTGGCGCTTCGGGGTGAACGTCCAGCGCACCTCGGACCGCAAATATCTCGACAACTTCAACATCTCCGGCGCCGACATCCTGCAGAGCCGGGCCTTCGCCGAGGGCTTCTACGGCCTGAGCTACATCTCGGTCGAGGCGCTGGACTGGCAGGACCTGCGGCAGCCGGGCACCGGCATCGGCAGCAAGGGCTTCTCGCCCACCATCCTGCCCTGGGCGCAGGCCAACTACGTCAGCGAGCCGAACACCGTCCTGGGCGGCCAGTGGTTCGTCAATGCCAGCGCCATCAGCCTGCTGCGCGACTACGACCCGGTGACCAGCGATCCCACCCGCGGCCTGGACACGCGGCGCCTGTCGACCCAGGTCGGCTGGCAGCGCGACTTCTACACCGACAGCGGCATCGTGCTGAACGCGCGCACCTATCTGCGCGGCGACCTGTACCAGTCGAGCGACGTGCCGGACGGCATCAACGTGGTCAATGGCGGGCCGGACGAGGTGATCCTCAAGGACAGTGTCGGCGCCGCCCGGCTGTTCCCGGTGGCGACTCTGACGGCGCGCTATCCCTTCGTCGGCCAGATCGGCAGCTACCAGCAGCTGCTGGAGCCGATCGTCAGCTTCAGCGCCGCGCCGAAGATCAGCAACGGCCGCAAGATCCCGAACAACGACAGCGCCGACATCGAGTTCGACGAGATCAACCTGTTCAGCGAGAACCGCTTCCCCGGCCTCGACCGGGTCGAGGGCGGGCAGCACGTCTCCTACGGCTTCCGCTACGGCCTGTACGCGCCGGACGGCGCCTCCGCCACCTTCTTCCTGGGCCAGAGCTACCGGTTCGAGGAGGACGACGACTTCCCCGAGAGCTCCGGCCTGCGCGACAAGGTCTCGGACTATGTCGGCCGCGTCACCTTCCATCCGGGACCGTATCTGAACCTCGACTGGCGGTTCCGGCTGGACAAGGACAACTTCTACAGCCGCCGGCAGTTCGTCCAGGCCTCCGCCACCCCGCTGGACTGGCTGAACCTGAACGTCAACTACAGCCTGCTGGACGACAAGGGCCCGGACGACGACGGCAACACCTTCAACCAGCAGCAGCTCGGCGCCGGCGGCAGCGCCAAGATCTCGGACTACTGGACGCTGTCGACCGGCCTGACCTACGACATCGAGAAGATGCGGCCGTTCACCTACAGCGCCGGCGCGCAGTACCAGGACGAGTGCTTCACCTTCGGCGTCACGGTGCAGCGCCGCTTCACCACCGCCGAGGACCAGAAGGAGGGCTACTCCTTCTTCCTGACGCTGAACCTGAAGAACCTGGGCGAGGTGCCGCTTAAGCTGAGCGGCGAGCAGAGCCGCGCCGCGGGCACCTGAGCCGGCAGCCCTCTCACGGCCCCGGCGTTCCGATGCGGGACCAGGGCAGGACATAGCCGACCCCGTCACGCTCGCCGCGCTGCACCTCCACCGCATAGGCCCGGCGCAGATGGTCGTCGGTCAGCACCGCGTCCGGCGCGCCGTCGGCCAGCACCCGGCCGTCCTGCAGCAGCACCAGCCGGTCGCAGAACCGGCCGGCCAGCGCCAAATCGTGTAGCACCACCAGCACGCCGGCGCCGGCCCGGGCGCGGGCCTGCAGCAGTTCCATGATCTGCAGCTGGTGGAACGGGTCCAGCGCCGCCACCGGCTCGTCCGCGAACAGCATCGGCGCCTCGACCGCCAGCGCCCGGGCGAACAGCACCCGCATCCGCTCCCCGGCCGACAGCGTGCCGACGGTGCGCAGCCGCAGATGCGCGGCATCCGCAGCCTCCAGCGCCCGCGCCACCGAAGCCTCGTCGGCCGCCGACAGACCGCCGAGGAACCGGCGATGCGGCAGCCGCCCCAGCGCCACCAGATGGTCGGCCCGCAACGGCCATTGCACGTCGTCGCCCTGCATCAGCACCGCCAGGCCGCGCGCCAGCCGGTCGCGGCCGAGCTGCCTGGCCGTCTGCCCGTCATAGCGCACCGTGCCGGCATCCGGCGCCTGCAGCCCGGCGAGCGCGCGCAGCAGCGTGGTCTTGCCGGCGCCGTTCGGGCCGATCAGCCCGACCAGCCGGCCCGGCGCCAGCGCCAGGTCGATGCCGGCGAGGACCGGGCGGCCGCCGAGGGAGAAGTGCAGCCCTGTGGCGTCGATCCGCATCAGGCGCTCCGCCGCAGCCGCCAGATCAGGCTGAACAGGAAGGGCGCGCCGATCACCGCGGTGACCACGCCCAGCTTCAGCTCCGGCTGCACCCGGATCAGCCGAACCGCGATATCGGCCAGCAGCAGTAGCACGGCGCCGCCCAGGCCGCTGGCGAGCAGCAGCCGTCCCGGCCGGTGCCCGACCAGGGGCCGCAGCAGATGCGGCACCACCAGCCCGACGAAGCCGATCGCCCCGCTCACCGCCACGGCGCTGCCGACCGCAAGGGCGGTGCCGACGATCAGCTGCAGCCGCAGCCGGCCCAGGTCGAAGCCCAGGCTGGTCGCCGTGTCCTCGCCCAGGGTCAGCGCGTCCAGCGCCCGCGACCCGGCCAGGATCAGGGCCCAGCCGATCGCCATCGGCAGCAGCACCAGCCAGACATGGTCCAGGCTGCGGTCGGCCAGCGACCCCATCAGCCAGAACACGATCTCCAGCGCCGCATAGGGGTTCGGCGACAGGTTCAGCGCCAGGGCAGTCAGGGCGCCGGCAGCGCTGCTGATGGCGACGCCGGCCAGGATCACGGTCATGGTGCCGGCGCCGCGCCGGGCCAGCGCCAGCAGCAGCAGCGTCGCCGGCACCGCCCCGGCGATACCGCCCAGCGGCAGGGCCAGGGCGAAGCCGCCGGAGAGGCCGGTGTAGAACACCAGCACGGCGCCGAGCGCCGCCGCGGCCGAGACGCCGATCACCCCGGGCTCGGCCAGCGGGTTGCGCAGCAGCCCCTGCATCGCCGCGCCGCCGAGGCCGAGGCTGAACCCGACCAGGAGGCCCAGCAGCGCCCGCGGCAGCCGTAGCTCCAGCAGCACCAGCGCCGGCAGGCTCTGCCGCCCGGCCAGCAGGTCGCCGATCGCGGGGCCGAGGTCGAGCGGCGCGTAGCCGGTGGCGACCGACCCGGCCAGGCAGGCGAGCGCGGCCAGGGCGAGGCCGGTGAGCAGGAACGGATAGGAAGGAGCCGCGGAACGGGATGCGGTGTCGAAACCGGCCGTCATGCCGCCCCTCCGCACATGCTTTTTCCAGTCCCCCCTCCCCTTGCGGGAGGGGGATAGGGGGAGGGGGCTGCGCGCGTCCGCGCGCGAATGGGTTGGACCGCACGCGCCGTCCCGTCCGGCTGCCTCAGGCCTGAGCCGGTTCGGAATGGAGAAAACCCCCTCCCCCTAACCCCCTCCCGCAAGGGGAGGGGGGACTTGGAAATCGTCCCGATCACGCCCCCTCCCCTTCGGCCTGCCTTGCGGCGGCGGCGATCAGGGCGGCGGCGTCGGCCACCTCGGGTCCGCCGCAGGTCCACAGCCGCGGCGGCACCCGCACCAGGCGGAGGTCCGGCAGGGCGGAGAGGATCGGATGGTCCAGCATCGCCTCGCCCAGCGATGGCGCCCCGTTCTCCGGCTGGTTCAGGATCAAGAGGCGCACCCCTGCCAGGGCCACGCGCTCCAGCGGGATCTCGCCGTAATTCTCCAGCCCCTGCTCGGCGGCGAGGTTGCGCACCCCGGCGCGGCGCAGGATCTCGTCGACCAGGGAACCGCGGCCGGCGGTGAAGCCGTTCGGGCGCAGCACCACCGCCAGCGGCGGCGCAGCCGGGGGCCGGATCGCCGCCAGCCGCGCATCCATCGCCGCGATCATGGCCTCGCCACGCTCCGCCTGGCCCAGGGCCGCGGCCACCTGGCGGATCTGGGCGCGGATGCCGTCGATGTCCCGCGGCACGCCGATCTCAAGGACCGGCATCCCCAGCCGGCGCAGCAGCGCCACCGTGCTGCGGGCGGTGAAGGCGCCGACCACGACCAGGTCGGGCCGCAGCGCCGCCACCTCCTCCGCCTGCGCGTGATTGACCGGCACCGACGCCGCCTCCGCCGCCACCACCGAGTTCTCCGGGTCGCGCGCCAGCCAGGTCACCGACTGCACGTCGGCGCGGTCGGCCAGGCGCAGCACCAGCGCATCGGCGCAGAGATTGAGCGAGACGATGCGATGTGGCCCGGCCAGGGCGGGCGTGGCGGTGAAGGAAAGGAGGGCAAAGAGGAGGAGCAGAAAAACGCGCGCGTTGCCTCTCCCGCTTGCGGGAGAGGTCGGAGCCGCGTTGGCGGCTCCGGGTGAGGGGATTTTGTCGAGGCCGGTGCCAACCCTCACCCGCCAGCGCTGCGCGCTGTCGACCTCTCCCGCCACGCGGGAGAGGCAACGCAAAGCGCTCAATACTCTCCGAAAGGCGGCAGCGAAGCGCATCGCGATCAGAAGCTGACCTTCATGCCGAGAGTGCCGGCCCGCCGCAGCGAGCCGTAGGTCCAGACCTCCTCATAATCCTCGTCCAGCAGGTTGTCGATCCGGCCATAGAGCTGAATCCTGTCGTTCACCTGGTACGACGCCGCCAGGTTCACCAAAGTATAGCCGTCCAGCGTCACCGGCGACGAATTGTAGGCCTCGTCGAAGGCCAGGTCCTTCTGCCGGCCATTGTAGTCGACGCCGAGATTGACGGTCGCCGCGCCTTCCAGGAAGCGGTAGTTGACGTTGAGGCTGGCGAGGTTGCGCGGCCGGCGCACCAGCTCCGCCCCGGTCGCATCCTCCGCGTCAGTATAGGTGTAGGAGGCGCGGATGGTCAGGTCGTCGACCGGCGTCACCGACAGGCCCAGCTCCACCCCGCGCGCGGTCGCGGTGCCCGGCAGGTTGGCCGAGCCCTGGCCGCTGCCAACGATCAGGTCGCTGATCCGCTGCTCGAAATAGGTCGCGTCCAGCACCACCCGGTCGCCCCAGAGCTGCTGGTCGAAGCCGGCGTCCCAGCCCTCCGCGTGCTCAGGCTTGAGGTCCGGGTTGCCGCGATAGGTGTTGGTGAAGCCGTACAGCTCGAACAGCGTCGGGTTCTTCACGCCCGTGCCATAGGAGGCGCGCAGCTTGGTGCCCGTGCTCTCGATCTGCCAGGCCGCGGTCAGGCGCCAGGTGGTGGTGTCGCGGAACAGGTCGTTCAGGTCGTGCCGCACGCTGCCGGTCAGGAACAGGCTGTCGGCCAGGCCCAGCTGGTACTGCCCGACCAGCCCGGTGGCGCCGATCCGCCGGCTGAAGGCGGAGAAGCCGCTGTCGCTGTCGGCCTGCTGCTCCTCATGGTCGACGGCGAAGGTCAGGCGGTGCTCGGCCGGCAACACCGCCTCGCTGTCCAGCGTCAGGTTGGTCTGGTAGTCGACCCGGGTGGTCTTGCCGCGATAGCTGGCGGTGACGATGTCGTCGCCGTCGCGGTAGTCGCGGCTGTCGTCGGTATAGGACAGGCCGACGATATGCTCCCACCGGCCGTCGAGCAGCTTCAGCCTGCCCTGGATCCGGCCGAGGAAGCTCGACCCGTCGACATCGTCCTTGCTGTCGATGGCGCCGACGCCGCCCGCGAAGCCGTCGAGATCGGTGTTGAAGCGGGTGTACCGCCCGACCACGTCGATATCGACCAGCTCGCTGGGGTGCAGCCCGATCTTCGTATAGACCGTGCCGTTGCGGGTGCCGTCGGCCTCGCTGCCAGTCCGGGCGGCGGAGGCGCCGTCGGTCCGCAGCCCGGCGGCGCCGATCAGATAGTCCAGATCGTCGTTGCCGCCGCTGACCGAGGCATGGGCGCGCAGGGTGCCATAGCCGCCACCCTCGACCGAGGCGGCGCCGGCGGCCGGCCCCTCCCCCCGCCGGGTGACGATGTTGACCACGCCGCCGATCGCGTCCGAGCCGTAGAGCGCGCTCTGCGGCCCGCGCAGCACCTCGATCCGCTCGATGTCGTCGGCCATCAGATGGGCGAAGTCGAACTCGGACTCCGATGACGGGTCGTTGACCTCGATCCCGTCGATCAGCACCAGCGTCTGGTTGCTCTCGGAGCCGCGGATGCGGATCTGGGTGGTCTGGCCGGCCGGACCGGTGCGGTTGACGGCGACGCCCGGCACCTGGCGCAGCGCGTCGGAAAGCTGGCGGACCTGCCGGTCCTCCAGCTCCTGCCGGGTGATCACGGTGACGGCGCTGCCGACCTCCGCCGCCGGGGTCGGGGTGCGGTTGGCGGTGACCACGATCGGCGGCAGGGTCAGGCCGGCCTCCTGCCCCTCCGCGGGCATGGAGATGCCGGCCGCGAGCAGGGCCAGGACGCAGCGGGATGAGACGGGCATGGAGACCTCGGGGGACACGCGGTGGCACGTCACCGCGAACGCTGTCTCCCCGGCGCACCGGTTCGGCAACCGCCAGGACACCCCGCCCGGCGTGCTCGCGCGTGACCACGACTGACGGCAGGTCTCCTGGCTTGCGGGTCGTCGCCCTTACGTCGCCTTCCCAGGCCCGCGAGCCCAGTGGCGTGATGACGAAGGACTCGCCGCTCACAGTTGCGGGGGCAGCCGCGGCGTCGGGCCGAAGCCCTCACCGCGTTCCCTTTTGATCCCGAAGGAACCGTCGCGGCGAAGCTAGTGGGCGGCCGGCCGCGCCGTCAACAGCGCATCGAGGCCCAGCGCGGCGGCGTTGGCGCCGGAATCCCGGTAGGGCGGCAGCCGGTCCTCCTCGCGCCGCTCGCCGTCGCAGATCGACACCATCCGGGGCACCCAGCGCACGACATGGTCGACCAGGGCGCGCACCGCCGGCACCAGGCCGCGGCGCGAGGCGAACACCGCCTGCACCTCGCCCTCCGGCACCTGCCAGTCCAGCAGCACATGCTCCAGCAGCCCGGCCTCGATCGCCGGCCGGCAGATATAGTCGGGCAGCAGCGCGGAGCCGAGCCCGTCGATCGCGGCCTGGCGCAGGGTGAACATGTCGTCGCTGGCCAGCCGCGGCACATGCGGCAGCGACTGGGTGCCGCCGGCGGCGTCGGCCAGGGTCCAGACATGGCGGCCGTCGGCGCGGTGCAGGTCGAGCGTGCCGAGGCGGATCAGGTCGACGGGCTCGACCGGGCGGCCGATCCGGTCCAGCAGCATCGGCGCGGCCACCACCACGCCGCGGGTCTGGGCCAGCACCCGCACCACCACGTCGGAGGGCTCGGTCGGCGGCCGGCGCACGCGAAAGGCCAGGTCGACCCGCTCCTCGATCACGTCGACGCGGCGGCCGGTCAGCTCCATCGAGATCCGCACCGCCGGATGGTCGGCCAGGAAGCTGTTGATCAGCGGCGCGATCATCGTCTGCGCCAGGATGTGCGGGCAGGTGACGCGGACCAGGCCGCTCGGCTCCGACCGCGCCTGGGCCACCGCCTGCTCCGCCGCCTCGGCCTCGGCCAGCAGGGCCTCGCAATGACGCAGGAAGGTCTCGCCGACATCGGTCAGCGACAGCCGGCGGGTGGAGCGCTGCAGCAGCCGCACGCCCAGCTCCTCCTCCAGCGTGGCGATGCGGCGGCTGAGCCGCGACTTGGGCAGGCCCAGTGCCCGGCCGGCGGCGGTGAAGCCGCCCAGCTGCGCCACCTTGGCGAAGAGGCGGAGGTCGTTGAGGTCGAGCATGGCCGTCACCCGCGATGGATTGTCCCACAGATAGAACGATCCATCACGAAAATCCAGGCTACAGATGGATTATCTCCATCCGTAAATGCAATGGCACTGTCATTTGCACCCAGGAGGGGTCCATGAAGATCCTGCAGATCGATTCCAGCCCGCTCGGCGACGCCTCGGTGTCGCGCCAGCTGACCCGCGCCACCGTCGAGGCCTGGCGCGCCCGCCACCCGCAGGCCGAGATCGTGCATCGCGACCTGGTCGCCGACGCGCCGGAGCATCTGACGGCGGAGCGGCTGGCGGTGATCAAGTTCGGCAAGGATGCCGAGTTGACCCCGGCGCAGGCCGAGGAGCGCGCGCTGATCGACAGCATCGTCGAGGAGTTCCTGTCGGCCGATGTCGTGGTGATCGGCGCGCCGATGTACAACTTCACCGTGCCGACCCAGCTGAAGGCCTGGATCGACCGCCTGCTGCAGGCCGGCCGCACCTTCCGCTACACCGAGACCGGCCCGGTGGGCCTGGCCGGCGACCGCAAGGTGATCGTGGTCTCGTCGCGCGGCGGCATCTACACCGCGGGGCTGGAGGCGATGGACCACCAGGAGGCCTATCTGCGCACCGCGCTGGGCTTCATCGGCGTCACCGAGATCGAGTTCGTCCGCGCCGAGGGCCTGGGCTACGGGCCGGAGCATCGCGACCGCGCGGTGGCCGAGGCGCACCAGCAGGCCAAGGCGAGCCCGGGCCTGGCCGTCGCGGCGTGAAAAGGCACCTTCCTAGTCCCCCCTCCCCTTGCGGGAGGGGGSTAGGGGGAGGGGGTTAGTCAGCCTCGATCCGGTCCGCTCAGCCCTCGAACACCAGCTGGATACGATCGCTGGCGAAGCTGGACAGGCCGAACTCGACCACCGTGCCGTCGGCGTCGACGTTCAGCGCCTCGGTCGCCATCACCGGCCGGGTGCGGGGTGATCTCGAGCAAGCGCTGCTCCCGCGCATCCGGCAGCCGGGCCGAGACCCGGGTGCGGCGGCGGGTG
>NZ_NHON01000009.1 GCF_002195995.1 Inquilinus limosus | reverse complement strand
CGCTGCCGGCCTTCCGTGCCGACTGGCCCGGCGCCATGGCGCTGCCGAGCGAGCGCTGGGACGGGCTCCTGGCCGACCGGCGCCTGGGCCCGGTGCTGATCGGCCCCGGCGGCGGGGCCGGCCCGGCGCTGCGCCAGGCGGTCTCGGCCGTGCGCGCGGCGGGCAAATCGCTGGTGCTCGATGCCGATGGCCTCGCCAGCTATGCCGGCGAGCCGCAGGCGCTGGCCGGGCTGCTCGACGCCGATTGCGTGCTGACGCCGCATCAGGGCGAGTTCGACAAGCTGTTCGGCAAGGCCGACGCCCCGCGCCTGGCCCGGGCTCGGCAGGCCGCGGCCGAGATCGGCGCCGTGGTCGTGCTGAAGGGCGCCGATACCATCATCGCCGCGCCGGACGGGCGGGCCGCAATCAACGCCAACGCCCCGCCGACCCTGGCCACCGGCGGCACCGGCGACGTGCTGGCCGGGATCGTGCTGGGGCTGAAGGCCCAGGGCATGACGGGTTTCGAGGCCGCCCGCGCCGCCGTCTGGCTGCACGGCGCGGCCGCGCAGCGGGTCGGTGCCGGGCTGATCGCCGAGGATGTGATCGACGCGCTGCCGGCCGTGCTGGACCGGCTCTGAGCCCTCCGGCCGCCCGCGTTTTGCCTGTCGTCCGCAAAAACCCTGTGCTATGACCGCCCCTTCGCAGGGCCGACTCCCTCCGTTGCAAGCCTTTTTGTGCGTGTTTTCGGGGGCGGGCAGGGGTGGGGGTCTTCGCGGGCGTGGCGGAATTGGTAGACGCACTGGATTTAGGTTCCAGCGGCGAAAGCCGTGGGGGTTCAAATCCCTCCGCCCGCACCATCAAACCTCAGACAGGGCACATAGCGTCCCGACCTGTCACATCGACGGATTCCTGAAGACCGATGCAAGTGATCGAAACCAGCACCGAGGGTCTGCGGCACGAGTTCAAGATCGTCGTGCCGGCGGCCGACATCGAACAACGCGTCCAGACGGAGCTCGTCAAGCTCGCGGGCCGGGTCAAGCTCCCGGGCTTCCGCCCCGGCAAGGTGCCGGTGGCGCTGATGAAGCAGCGCTACGGCAAGTCGGTCATGGGCGAGGTCCTGGAAGGGGCCGTCGACGAGGGCACCCGCAAGGCCCTGGACGAGCGCAACCTGCGCCCGGCGCTGCGCCCGAAGGTCGAGGTCACCAGCTTCGACGAGGGCAAGGACCTGGAATACAAGGTCGATGTCGAGGTGCTGCCGGAGATCACCGCGCCGGCCTTCGACAGCGTCGAGATCACCCGCCCGGTCGCCGAGGTGACCGACGAGCAGATCTCCGCCGGCCTGACGCGCATCGCCGAGACCCGCCGCAAGTTCGAGCCCGTGACCGAGGAGCGCGGCCTGGAGAACGGTGACGTCGCCGTCATCGACTTCGAGGGCAGCCTCGACGGCGCCGCGCCGAGCGAGGAGATGTCCGGCAAGGACCATCGCCTGGAGATCGGCTCGGGCCGCTTCATCCCGGGCTTCGAGGAGCAGCTGGTCGGCAAGAAGGCGGGCGAGCATGTCACCGTCTCGCTGAGCTTCCCCGAGGAGTACCAGAGCCCCGAGCACGCCGGGAAGCCGGCGAAGTTCGAGGTCGACGTCAAGTCGATCGAGAAGGGCGTGGTGCCCGAGGTGAACGAGGAGTTCGCCAAGGAGTTGGGCTTCGAGGACCTCGAGGGCCTGCGCAACGCCGTGAAGGACCAGACCGAGCAGGAGTTCGGCCGGATCTCGCGCCTGCGCGCCAAGCGCACCCTGCTGGACAAGCTGGCCGAGCTGGTCGATTTCGCCGTGCCGCAGGGCATGGTCGACCTGGAGTTCGACCAGATCTGGAAGCAGGTGCAGCAGTCGATCGAGACCGGCGGCGACGACAATCCGGACAAGAACAAGCCGGAGGACGAGTTGAAGGCCGAGTACCGCGCCATCGCTGAGCGCCGCGTCCGCCTGGGCCTGCTGTTCGCCGAGATCGGCCGCGCCGAGAACGTCGAGGTGTCACAGGAGGAGCTGAACCGCGCCCTGATCGCCGAGGCCCGCCGCTATCCGGGCCAGGAGCAGCAGGTGGTGGACTTCTTCCGCCAGAACCCGCAGGCGATCGAGAATCTGCGCGCGCCGCTGTTCGAGGAGAAGGTCGTCGACGTCATCCTCGGCAAGATCAAGGTCAGCGACACCACGGTGACGCCGGAGGAGCTGGCGCGCGACCCGGACGAGGATGAGACCACCGAGGCCAAACCGGCCGAGGAGGCGAAGCCCGCCAAGCGCAAGGCTGCCAAGAAGGCCGCCGCCGAGACCGAAGGCGCCGAGACGAAGGCCGCCGACACCGACGCCGATACCGGCACCGGCGCCTGACCGGTTGAAGGTCGCCGCGGACCTCCCCTAATGTAGGGGCGAGCCGCGGCGCCCTGCCGGCCCGCGCGAGCCTTCGAGGAACGTATGCCTCCGTATGAGCCGAGCATGAACGCCCTGGTCCCGATGGTCGTGGAACAGACCAACCGGGGCGAGCGCGCCTATGACATCTATTCCCGTCTCCTCAAGGAGCGGATCATCTTTCTGACCGGGCCGATCTATGACGAGCTGGCCAGCCTGGTCTGCGCCCAGCTGCTGTTCCTGGAATCCGAGAACCCGAAGAAGGACATCGCCTTCTACGTCAACTCGCCGGGCGGGGTGATCACGGCAGGCATGGCGATCTACGACACCATGCAGTACATCCAGCCGCAGATCATGACCGTCTGCATCGGCCAGGCGGCATCGATGGGCTCGCTGCTGCTGGCGGCCGGCGCCCCCGGCAAGCGCTTCGCGCTGCCGAACAGCCGGATCATGGTGCACCAGCCCTCGGGCGGCGCCCGCGGCCAAGCCTCGGACATCGAGATCCAGGCGCGCGAGATCCTCAAGCTGCGCCAGCGGCTGAACGAGGTCTATGTCAAGCACACCGGTCAGAGCCTCGAGGAGATCGAGCGCTCGATGGACCGCGACAAGTTCATGTCGGCGGACGAAGCCAAGGGCTTCGGCATCGTCGACGAGGTCGTCGAGCGGCGTCCGACCGTTGCCGAATAATCGATCTCTTCGCCCACGGCCCTACCGAACGGGGCCGAAGGGCGCTATCTTGATTCGTGATGAAGCGGATCTGCCCTGCGCCGGGACGACCTTGTCGCAGGGTGGAGCCGCCGCCATCTGGAGGCAACCGCATCCCGGCCTGGGCGCCAGGGGCACGCGGGTCGGTATCGCGGATGCGGAAGTGAGGCAGTGATGAGCAAGACCTCAGGCGGTGACTCGAAGAACACGCTCTACTGCTCGTTCTGCGGCAAGAGCCAGCACGAGGTTCGCAAGCTGATTGCGGGCCCGACTGTGTTCATCTGCGACGAGTGCGTCGAGCTGTGCACGGACATCATCCGCGAGGAGAACAAGACCACGCTGGTCAAGAACCGCGACGGGGTCCCGACGCCGAAGGACATCCGCAAGGTTCTGGACGACTACGTGATCGGCCAGGAGCACGCGAAGAAGGTGCTCTCCGTCGCCGTGCACAACCACTACAAGCGGCTGGCGCACGGGCAGAAGAACGGCGAGGTCGAGCTCGCGAAGTCCAACATCCTGCTGATCGGGCCGACCGGCTGCGGCAAGACGCTGCTGGCCCAGACCCTGGCCCGCATCCTGGATGTGCCCTTCACCATGGCCGACGCCACCACGCTGACCGAGGCGGGCTATGTCGGCGAGGATGTCGAGAACATCATCCTCAAGCTGCTGCAGGCCGCGGACTACAATGTCGAGCGGGCGCAGCGCGGCATCGTCTACATCGACGAGGTCGACAAGATCAGCCGCAAGTCGGACAACCCCTCGATCACCCGCGATGTCTCGGGCGAGGGCGTGCAGCAGGCCCTGCTGAAGATCATGGAAGGCACCATCGCCTCCGTGCCGCCGCAGGGCGGGCGCAAGCACCCGCAGCAGGAGTTCCTGCAGGTCGACACCACCAACATCCTGTTCATCTGCGGCGGTGCCTTCTCCGGGCTGGAGAAGATCATCTCCCAGCGCGGCCGCGGCAGCTCGCTCGGCTTCGGCGCCGATGTGCGCGGGCCGGATGAGCGCACGACCGGCGAGATCTTCAGTGAGGTCGAGCCCGAGGATCTGCTGAAGTTCGGCCTGATCCCCGAGTTCGTCGGCCGCCTGCCGGTGGTCGCGACGCTCGAGGACCTCGACTCGGACGCGCTGATCGAGATCCTGTCCAAGCCGAAGAACGCGCTGGTGAAGCAGTATCAGCGCCTGTTCGAGATGGAGGACGTGCACCTGTCGCTCACCGACGATGCCCTGAAGGGCATCGCCAACCGGGCGATCCAGCGCAAGACCGGCGCGCGCGGCCTGCGCTCGATCATGGAGAGCATCCTGCTCGAGCCGATGTACGACCTGCCGAGCATGAACGGCGTGGTCGAGATCGTGGTCAACCGCGAGGTGGTCGAGGGCCGGGCCAAGCCGCTCCTGATCTACGCCGAGAAGCAGCAGGACCGCGCCCCCAGCGCCTGACGCCGGGCCCGCGACAGATCCTGACCGACCTGACAGCCGATGCCTCCGGGCATCGGCTGTTTCGTTTCGAACTTGGCCCGGAAGGCCGCCTTTGGCTTGCCACTGTGGCCCGATTGCGCTCTTGTGACGGGGTCATGAGGGCTGCAGCATTCCCGTCCCTTGAACGGCCTCCGGTCATCGCCACGTTTATCAGGCGCGCCGGGTCTCCACCGTCCGGCGCCGGCGCGGCGCCGCTTCCCGGGCCGCTGCCCACCCCAGTAAGGCAGAACGCATGTTGAACCTGAACAAAGACACGCTGTACCCGGTGTTGCCTCTGAGGGACATCGTGGTCTTCCCGCACATGATCGTGCCCTTGTTCGTCGGCCGCGAGAAGTCGGTGCGCGCGCTCGAGGACGTGATGAAGGAGGACAAGCAGATCCTCCTGGTCACACAGCGCAACGCCTCGCAGGACGACCCGTCGCCGGAGGAGATCTTCGACGTCGGCACGATCGGGACGGTGCTGCAGCTGCTGAAGCTGCCGGACGGGACCGTCAAGGTGCTGGTCGAGGGCGTGCAGCGCGCGCGCATCACGCGCTACGCCGACAATCCGGACTTCTTCCAGGCCCAGGTGGAGCCGCTGGAGGAGGTCAACGCCGACCCGCAGGAGGTCGAGGCCCTGGGCCGCGCCGCGGTCGCCCAGTTCGAGCAGTACATCAAGCTCAACAAGAAGATCCCGCCGGAGGTGCTGGTCTCGGTCAACCAGATCGAGGACGGCGCCAAGCTGGCCGACACCATCGCCGCGCACCTGTCGCTGAAGATCCCCGAGAAGCAGCAGATCCTCGAGATCGCCTCGATCACCGAGCGGCTGGAGAAGGTCTACGGCTTCATGGAGGGCGAGATCGGCGTCCTCCAGGTCGAGAAGCGCATCCGCAGCCGGGTCAAGCGGCAGATGGAGAAGACCCAGCGCGAGTACTATCTGAACGAGCAGCTGAAGGCGATCCAGAAGGAGCTCGGCGAGGGCGAGGACGGCCGCGACGAGGCGGCGGAGCTCGAGGAGCGGATCAACAAGGTCAAGCTGACCAAGGAGGCCCGCGACAAGGCCATGGCCGAGCTGAAGAAGCTGCGGTCGATGAGCCCGATGTCGGCCGAGGCCACGGTGGTCCGCAACTACCTCGACTGGATGCTGTCGATTCCCTGGAAGCAGCGGACCCGCATCAAGAAGGACCTGATCCACGCCGAGCAGGTGCTGAACGACGACCATTACGGCCTGGAGAAGGTCAAGGAGCGCGTGCTGGAGTACCTGGCCGTGCAGCAGCGGACCAACAAGATCCGCGGCTCGATCTTGTGCCTGGTCGGCCCGCCGGGTGTCGGCAAGACCTCGCTGGGCAAGTCGATCGCCAAGGCCACCGGCCGCAACTTCGTGCGCATGTCGCTGGGCGGCGTCCGCGACGAGGCGGAGATCCGCGGCCATCGGCGGACCTATATCGGCTCGATGCCGGGCAAGGTCATCCAGGGCATGAAGAAAGCGAAGTCGTCGAACCCGCTGTTCCTGCTGGACGAGATCGACAAGCTGGGCGCCGACTATCGCGGCGACCCGTCCTCGGCCCTGCTGGAGGTGCTGGACCCGGAGCAGAACGCGACCTTCAACGACCATTATCTCGAGGTCGACTACGACCTGTCGGACGTGATGTTCATCTGCACGGCCAACAGCCTGCGCATGCCGCAGCCGCTGATGGACCGCATGGAGATCATCCGCATCCCCGGCTACACCGAGGATGAGAAGGTCGAGATCGCCAAGCGCCACCTGATCCAGAAGCAGGCCGAGGCCAACGGCCTGAAGAAGGGCGAGTGGGCTCTGACCGACGAGGCGCTGCGCGACCTGATTCGCTACTACACCCGGGAGGCGGGCGTCCGCAGCCTGGAGCGCGAGATCGCGGGCCTGGCGCGCAAGGCGGTGCGCGAGATCCTGACCAGCGACGTCAAGAAGATCACCGTCAAGCCGGCGGATCTCGAGAAGTATGCGGGCGTGCGCAAGTTCCGCTACGGCGAGGCGGAGCTGGAGGACATGGTCGGCGTCGTCACCGGCCTGGCCTGGACCGAGGTCGGCGGCGAGATCCTGTCGATCGAGGCGGTGCCGGTCCCCGGCCGCGGCCGCGTCGTGGCGACCGGCAAGCTCGGCGACGTGATGAAGGAATCGGTACAGGCGGCGGAAAGCTTCGCCAAGGCCCGCGCCGTGTCCTTCGGCATCAAGCCGACGCTGTTCGGCAAGCGCGACATCCACGTCCATGTGCCGGAGGGGGCGACCCCGAAGGACGGGCCGTCGGCGGGCATCGCCATGGTCACGGCCATGGTCTCGGCGCTGACCGGAAACCCGGTCCGCCGCGACGTGGCGATGACCGGCGAGGTCACCCTGCGGGGGCGCGTGCTGCCGATCGGCGGCCTGAAGGAGAAGCTGTTGGCGGCCGTCCGGGCCGGGATCAAGACGGTGATTATTCCCAAGGACAATGAAAAAGACCTTGCGGATATCCCGGATTCGGTCAAGAAGGCCCTGGCAATCCTGCCGACCGCCAGTGTCGAGGAGGTTCTGAAGAACGCCCTGGTGCGTCCTCTGGAACCGATCGAGTGGAAGGAAACCGATGTGGACGACATCGCCCCCGTCGCCGCTGATGGCGACGACGAAGCGGTGATCCGTCACTGAGGCATCTCGGCGGCCTTGGAACTCGGCAGAATTCCATGTGTTTCAGGGCCGCCGACGATTGACCGGGTTTCCGCGATACGCTTACATTTCGTGACGTTTCGGTGTCGGGGAAAAGGCGCATCGAACGGTTGTCGGTTTGGAGATGTACCTAGCCTGTTTCCGGCATCCCTGCCGGAACGACCAACACAGAGCCTGAAGGAGGCCGACACGTGAACAAGAACGATCTCGTCGCACACGTCGCGGAAAGCACCGGTCTGTCGCGTGCCGATGCTGGCAACGCCATCGACAGCTTCATCGACGGTGTCACCAAGACGTTGACGAAGGGGGGGGAAGTCCGCCTCGTTGGGTTCGGCACCTTCGGTGTCGCGGCGCGTGCCGCGTCTGAGGGCCGCAACCCGCGGACCGGCGAGACCATCAAGATCGCCGCCTCCAAGCAGGTCAAGTTCAAGGCCGGCAAGGGCCTGAAGGATGCCGTCAACAGCACCGGCGGCAAGAAGAAGTAAGCCTTCGCGCTTGTGTCAGAACCGGCCGGTCGGCGCCTTGGCCCGACCGGCCGCTTCATGTCTGGACCCCGCGGGATCGCTCCCGCGGGTCCACCCGGGCGATTAGCTCAGCTGGTAGAGCATCGGTTTTACACACCGTGTGTCGGCGGTTCGAGCCCGTCATCGCCCACCAGTTCCCGGCCGCTCCGGCCGCTGTCGCGGCCTTCCGAATCCTCCGGTCCGGCCGCCGCGAAATTCCCGCTCCTCCGCCGGCAATTCGAGTTGACAGCCCCCGGTGGAGTGGGTATCTCAAGCGCCTCGCCGCGATGAGCGGCCAGATGCGCGGGTGTAGCTCAGTTGGTTAGAGCGCCGGCCTGTCACGCCGGAGGCCGCGGGTTCAAGTCCCGTCACTCGCGCCACTTCCTGTATTCCGGTCTCGCTCCGGGGTTCGGCCAGACGCCGACGGCCCCGTGATCGTTGCCGGCACCCTGCGCGGGTGTAGCTCAGTTGGTTAGAGCGCCGGCCTGTCACGCCGGAGGCCGCGGGTTCAAGTCCCGTCACTCGCGCCACTTCCCCCGATCATCGCCGTTACTTGCTCCGGGCCGCCTCGTCTGTGACGGGTTCGCGGCCCTTGCTGCATTTGGACGCGGCTGGACCCGCCGGTCCAGATGGCCGCCCGCGACATCCCGGGGAAAGGCGAAGATCCCAGCAAAATCATGAAGTTGAGAAGCATTCGCAATTAGAAAATGTGGCGGAAATTCGCTTCTCTCGTCCGACATGCCGGCCTATAAAGGCCGCGCCGGAAGGGACCCGGAACGGGCCACCCTCTCGACGAAGAATGAGATTTGGGGTGGAGCGCCTGCCGATCAAGATCGAGCAGGCTCCACGTGTGACGGGTGAGCGATGACGACCTCTCTAGTGTCGGAGTACTTTCCGATCCTCGTCTTCCTGGCGATCGCCATCGTGATCGCCGGCGCCGCGGTCGGCGCGTCCCTCGTCGTCGGGAAGCAGAACCCGGACAGCGAGAAGCTCTCGGCCTATGAGTGCGGCTTCGACGCCTTCGCCGACGCGCGCTCCAAGTTCGACGTCCGGTTCTACCTGGTCTCGATCCTGTTCATCATCTTCGACCTGGAAGTGGCCTTCCTGTTCCCCTGGGCGGTGGCGCTCAAGGACATCGGGATGTTCGGCTTCTGGTCGATGATGGTGTTCCTGGGCGTCCTGACCGTCGGCTTCATCTACGAGTGGAAGAAGGGAGCGCTGGAATGGGAGTGAGCGCGACTCAGCCGAGCAGCCCGGTGGCGACCAGCCCCGTGGGCATCGGCCCCATCGGCGTTGGGACTCCGATCCCCCCGGGCCCCGGGCAGGACGCGGTGATCCGCGCCGCCAACGCCGAGATCCAGGACAAAGGCTTCCTGCTGACCCAGTTCGACGCGCTGCTCGGCTGGGCGCGCACCGGGTCGCTGTGGCCGATGACCTTCGGCCTGGCCTGCTGCGCCGTGGAGATGATCCACGCCTACATGCCGCGCTATGACCTGGACCGACTCGGCGTCATCCCGCGGCCCAGCCCGCGCCAGTCCGACGTCATGATCGTCGCCGGCACGCTGACCAACAAGATGGCCCCGGCCCTGCGCAAGGTCTACGACCAGATGCCCGAGCCGCGCTGGGTCATCTCGATGGGCTCCTGCGCCAATGGCGGCGGCTACTACCACTACTCCTACTCGGTGGTGCGCGGCTGCGACCGCGTCGTCCCGGTCGACATCTATGTCCCGGGCTGCCCGCCGACGGCCGAGGCCCTGGTCTACGGCATCATGCAGCTGCAGAAGAAGATCCGGCGCGGCAACCGGATCATCCGCTGAGGGATCGGGAAGCGAGAATGGCATCGATCCAGGAACTGACCGACCTCGGCACGGCCCTCGCGGCGGCGCTGGGCGCGGATGTGCTCGATCACGCGGTGTCGCCGACGGCCGAGCTGACCCTGACCGTGCGGCGCGAGTCGATCGTCCGGGTGCTGACCCATCTGCGCGACGCGGCCGACGCCCTGTTCGAGCAGCTGACCGACATCTGCGGCGCCGACTACCCGACCCGGCCGGAGCGGCTGGAGGTGGTCTACCACCTGCTCAGCTTCCGGCATAACCGCCGGATCCGGCTCAAAGTGACGACCGACGAGGACACGCCGGTGCCGTCCGCCGCGGGTGTCTTCCCGGCCGCGACCTGGTTCGAGCGCGAGGCCTGGGACCTGTACGGCATCTTCTTCGCCGACAATCCGGACCTGCGCCGCATCCTCACCGATTACGGCTTCGAGGGGCACCCGCTGCGCAAGGACTTCCCGCTGACCGGCTATGTCGAGGTCCGCTACGACACCGAGCAGAAGCGGGTGGTCTACGAGCCGGTCAAGCTGACCCAGGATTTCCGCACCTTCGACTTCCTCAGCCCGTGGGAGGGGATGACGCGCGCCGGTCCTGAATTCGTGGCCCCGGTGCTGCCGGGCGACGAGAAGGCCGCGCTGAACGAGCCGAAGGCGTAAGCATCATGGTCGAGACCCAGATCAAGCCCTACACCATGAACTTCGGGCCGCAGCACCCGGCCGCGCACGGCGTGCTGCGCCTGGTGCTGGAGCTGGACGGCGAGGTGGTGGAGCGGGCGGATCCGCATATCGGGCTGCTGCATCGCGGCACCGAGAAGCTGATCGAGTACAAGACCTACATGCAGGCGACGCCGTATTTCGATCGCCTGGACTACGTCGCGCCGATGAACCAGGAGCACGCCTTCGCCCTGGCGGTGGAGCGGCTGCTGGGCATCACCGTGCCGGAGCGCGGCCAGTATATCCGGGTGCTGTTCTCCGAGATCGGCCGGGTGCTGAACCACCTGCTGAACATCACCACCTACGCGCTGGACGTCGGCGCCGTGACCCCGTCGCTGTGGGGCTTCGAGGAGCGCGAGCTCCTGATGGAGTTCTATGAGCGGGTGTCGGGCGCGCGGCTGCACGCCAACTATTTCCGCCCCGGCGGCGTGGCCCTGGACATGCCGGCCGGCCTGGCCGAGGACATCTGGGCCTATACCGAGCGCTTCCCGAAATTCGTCGACGACCTCGAAGCCCTGCTGACCGAGAACCGGATCTTCAAGCAGCGCCTGGTCGATATCGGCGTGGTGACGGCGGAGGAGGCGAAGGCCTGGGGCTTCACCGGCGTCATGCTGCGAGCCTCGAACGTCTCCTGGGATCTGCGCAAGTCGCAGCCCTACGACGTCTATGACCGGATGGATTTCGACGTCCCGGTCGGCCTGACCGGCGACTGCTACGCCCGCTACCTGCTGCGGGTCGAGGAGATGCGCCAGTCCAACCGCATCATCCGGCAATGCCTGGAGCAGATGCCGAAGGACGGGCCGGTGAAGTCCACCGACCGCAAGGTGTCGCCGCCGCCGCGCGCCGACATGAAGCGGTCGATGGAAGCGCTGATCCATCACTTCAAGCTCTACACCGAGGGCTACCACGTCCCGGCCGGCGAGACCTACGCCGCGGTCGAGGCCCCGAAGGGCGAGTTCGGCGTCTACCTGGTCGCGGACGGCACCAACCGGCCGTATCGCTGCCGCATCCGGGCCCCGGGCTTCGCCCATCTGCAGGGGCTCGACTTCATGAGCCGGGGACACATGCTGGCCGATGCCGTCGCGATCATCGGCAGCCAGGACATCGTGTTCGGGGAGATCGACCGATGACGGCCGCAGGGATTGCGCCGGAGGCGGACCAGCCGAAGGACTTCGCCTTCACGCCCGAGAATCTCGAACGGGCGAAGAAGATCATCGCCAAATACCCCGAGGGCAAGCAGCAGAGCGCGGTGATCCCGCTGCTCGACATCGCCCAGCGCCAGCACCACAACTGGATCCCGCGGGTGGCGATGGACTACGTCGCCGACCTGCTGGAGATGCCGCGGATCAGGGTGTACGAGGTCGCCAGCTTCTACACCATGTTCAACAAGGCGCCGGTCGGCCGCCACTTCTTCCAGGTCTGCACCACCACCCCGTGCTGGCTGCGCGGGTCGGGCGAGGTGATGCGGGCGCTGCAGGACCGGGCCGGCTGCGGCAACCACGAGACCAGCGAGGACGGCCAGTTCTCGGTGCTCGAGGTCGAGTGCCTGGGCGCCTGCGTCAACGCCCCGATGGTCCAGATCAACGACGATTTCTATGAGGATCTGGACTACGACAAGACCGTCTCGCTGATCGACGCGCTGAAGGCCGGGCAGCAGACCACGCCGGGCCCGCAGAACGGCCGCACCAATTCCGAGGCGCTGTCCGGCGCGACCACGCTGCTGAACATGAAGCCCGGCCACCGCCCGGCGGTGCCGGCCTCGGCCACCGCTCCGGATCAGGGAGAGAAGTGATGCTGCGCGACGAAGACCGCATCTTCACCAATCTCTACGGCTGGGACGACTGGGGCCTGGACGGCGCCCGCCGCCGCGGCATCTGGAGCGACATGAAATCGCTGGTCGACCTCGGCCGCGACAAGATCATCGAGGAGGTCAAGACCTCCGGCTTGCGCGGCCGCGGCGGCGCAGGCTTCCCGACCGGCATGAAGTGGTCCTTCATGCCGAAGGAGAGCAAGGACGGCCGCCCGAGCTACCTCGTCATCAACGCCGACGAGTCGGAGCCGGGCACCTGCAAGGACCGCGAGATCCTGCGCTTCGACCCGCACCGGCTGATCGAGGGCGCGCTGCTGGCCTCCTTCGCCATGGGGGCGCACGCCTGCTACATCTACATCCGGGGCGAGTTCTACGGCGAAGCCTCGAACATGCAGGTCGCGATCGACCAGGCCTATGACGCCGGCCTGCTCGGCAAGAACGCGGCCGGCACCGGCTGGGACTTCGACCTGTACCTGCACCGCGGCGCCGGCGCCTATATCTGCGGCGAGGAAACCGCCCTCTTGGAGAGCCTGGAGGGCAAGAAGGGCCAGCCGCGCAACAAGCCACCGTTCCCGGCGGGCGCCGGCCTCTATGGCTGCCCGACCACGGTGAACAATGTCGAGACCATTGCCGTGGTCGGCGAGATCCTGCGCCGCGGCGGCGCCTGGTTCGCCGGCATCGGCCGGCCGAAGAACCAGGGCACCAAGCTGTTCTGCATCTCCGGCCATGTGAACCAGCCCTGCAATGTCGAGGAAGAGCTCGGCATCCCGATGCGGGAGCTGATCGACAAGCATGCCGGTGGCGTGCGCGGCGGCTGGGACAACCTGAAGGCGGTGATCCCCGGCGGCTCCTCAGCCCCGATCCTGCCGAAGGACATCTGCGATACCGTCCTGATGGACTTCGACGCGCTGCGCGAGGTCAAGTCGGCGCTCGGCACCGCCGGGCTGATCGTCATGGACAAGTCGACCGACGTGATCTACGCGGTCGCCCGCCTGTCGCGCTTCTACATGCATGAGAGCTGCGGCCAGTGCACGCCGTGCCGCGAGGGCACCGGCTGGATGTACCGCGTCATGCAGCGCATGGTCACCGGCAACGCCCGGTCGGACGAGATCGACATGCTGCTGCAGGTGACCAAGCAGATCGACGGCCGCAGCATCTGCGCCCTCGGCGACGCGGCCGCCTGGCCGGTCCAGGCGCTGATCCGGCATTTCCGCGACGAGATGGAGGAGCGGATCCGCGACTATCGCGACCGCGCCCATAGCCGCGAAGCTGCGGAATAGGAAGGCACCGATGCCCAAGCTGACGATTGACGGGATCGAGATCGAGGTCGAGCCGGGCACGTCGGTGCTGCAGGCCTGCGAGCGCCTCGGCATCGAGGTGCCGCGCTTCTGCTTCCACGACAAGCTTTCGGTGCCGGCGAACTGCCGCATGTGCCTGGTCGAGATGGAGAAGGCGCCGAAGCCGATCGCGTCCTGCGCGATGCCGGCCGGCGACGGCATGGTGATCAAGACGAACACCGATGTCGTGCGCGATGCGCGGCGCGGGATCATGGAGTTCCTGCTGATCAACCATCCGCTCGACTGCCCGATCTGCGACCAGGGCGGCGAGTGCGACCTGCAGGACCAGGCCGTGGCCTACGGCTTCGACCGGGGCCGTTACACCGAAGGCAAGCGCGCGGTCACCGACAAGTATCTCGGGCCGCTGATCGAGACCTTCATGACCCGGTGCATCCAGTGCACCCGCTGCATCCGCTTCATCGACGAGATCGCCGGCGTGCCGGTGCTCGGCGGCGTGAACCGAGGCGAGCACATGGAGATCACCACTTACGTCGAGAAGGCCATCGCCTCCGAGCTGTCGGGCAACCTGGTCGATGTCTGCCCGGTCGGCGCGCTGACCTCCAAGCCCTACGCCTTCAGCGCCCGGCCGTGGGAGCTGCGCAAGACCGAGAGCATCGACGTGCTCGACGCCGTCGGCTCGAACATCCGCATCGACGCCCGCGGCGGCGAGGTGATGCGCGTGCTGCCACGCCTCAACGAGGACGTCAACGAGGAGTGGATCAGCGACAAGACCCGCTACGCCATCGACGGGCTGAAGCGGCGCCGCATCGACCGGCCCTATGTCCGGCGTGACGGCAAGCTGCAGCCGGCCAGCTGGGCCGAGGCGTTCCAGGCCATCGCCGAAAAGGCCAAGGGGCTGGACGGCCAGCGCATGGCGGCGATCGCCGGCGACACCGTCGATGCCGAGGCGATGGTCGCGCTGAAGGACCTGATGACGGCGTTCGGCTCGCCGAATCTCGACTGCCGCCAGGACGGGGCGAAGCTGCCGGCCGGGCCGCGCGGCGCCTACCTGTTCAACAGCGGCCTCGCCGGGATCGAGCAGGCCGACGTCATCCTGCTGGTCGGCACCAATCCGCGTTCCGAGGCGGCGATCGTCAACGCCCGCATCCGCAAGCGCTGGCTGAAGAACGGCCTGACCGTCGGCGTGGTCGGCCCCGATGTCGACCTGACCTATCGCACCCGCCATCTCGGCGCCGGGCCGGAGACGCTGGCGGCGATCGCCGACGGCACCGACGGCTTCGCCGAGGTGCTGCGCAACGCCAAGGCGCCGCTCTTGATCGTGGGGCAGGGGGCTTTGACCCGCAAGGACGGCGCCCAGGTGCTGGCCGCCTGCCGTAAGATCGCCGAGTCCTTCGGCCTGGTCCGCGACGGCTGGAACGGCTTCAACGTGCTGCACACCGCGGCGGCGCGGGTCGGCGGCCTGGATCTCGGCTTCCTGCCGGGCCCGGGCGGCCGCGACGTCGCCGGCATCCTCGACGGCGCGCAGAAGGGCGAGATCGACTTCGTCTGGCTGCTCGCGGCCGACGAGATCGACGCCGGCCGGCTCGACAAGGCCTTCGTGGTCTATCAGGGCCATCACGGCGACCGTGGCGCCCATCGCGCTGACGTGATCCTGCCGGGGGCCGCCTACACCGAGAAGAACGCCACCTACGTCAACACCGAAGGCCGCGTGCAGCAGGCCCGCATGGCGGTGTTCCCGCCGGGCGAGGCGCGCGAGGACTGGAAGATCCTGCGCGCCGCCAGCGAGGCCCTGGGCCGCAAGCTGCCCTATGACAGCCTGCGCGAGGTGCGCCAGCGCCTGGTCGCGGTGAACCCGGTCTTCGGGACGCCGGACACCCAAGGTGCGGGCGAGTGGGGGGCCTTCGGCGCCGAGGGCGCGATGGGCTCCGCGCCCTTCGCCTCGGCGGTCGAGAACTTCTACATGACGGACCCGGTGACCCGCGCCTCGGAGACGATGGCGCTGTGCATCGACGAGATCCTGGGCCAGCACAAAGCGGCGGCGGAGTAACGCGGCGATGGACTTCTGGAGCGGATACGCCTGGCCGACGGTTCTCGTCGTCCTTCAGATCATCGCGATCATCCTGCCACTGATCATCGCGGTGGCCTACCTGACCTATGCCGAGCGCAAGGTCATGGCCGCGATGCAGCTGCGCCAGGGCCCGATGGTGGTCGGCCCCTTCGGCCTGCTGCAGCCGATCGCCGACGGCCTCAAGCTCTTGAGCAAGGAGACGATCATCCCCTCCGGCGCCAACCGGATGCTGTTCATCCTGGCGCCGATGATCACCTTCTTCCTCAGCCTGGTGGCCTGGGCGGTGATCCCGTTCGACGACGGCTGGGTGCTGGCCGACATCAATGTCGGCGTGCTGTACCTGTTCGCGATCTCGTCGCTCGGCGTCTACGGCATCATCATCGCCGGCTGGTCGTCGAACTCGAAATACGCCTTCCTCGGCGGCCTGCGCTCCGCGGCGCAGATGGTGTCCTACGAAGTCTCGATCGGCTTCGTCATGATCTCCGTGCTGCTCTGCGTCGGCTCGCTCCGGATCTCCGACATCGTCCATGCGCAGGAGACGATCTGGTTCGCGATCCCGCTGCTGCCGATGTTCGTGATCTTCTTCATCTCGGCGCTGGCCGAGACCAACCGGGCGCCGTTCGACCTGCCCGAGGGCGAATCCGAGATCACCGGCGGCTTCATGGTCGAGTACTCGTCCATGACCTACGCGCTGTTCTTCCTCGGCGAATACGCGAACATGATCCTGATGAGCGGGATGACCTCCATCCTGTTCCTCGGCGGGTGGCTGCCGCCCTTCGGCTTCGCGCCCTTCACCTGGATCCCCGGCGTGATCTGGTTCGTGGCGAAGATCCTCTTCTGCCTGTTCGTCTTCATCTGGGTCCGGGCGACGCTGCCGCGCTTCCGCTACGACCAGCTGATGCGGCTGGGCTGGAAGGTGTTCCTTCCGTTCTCGCTGGCCTGGGTGGTGATCACCGCCGGCGTGCTCACCGCCTTCGGCTGGCTGCCGAACTGAGAGGCCGAGACATGGCGTTCATCGACCGCACCGCCCGCAGCCTGCTGCTCAAGGAAATCCTGGGCGGCCTGGCGCTGACCTTCAGCTACATGTTCAAGCAGAAGGCCACCCTGAACTATCCGTACGAGAAGGGCCCGCTGAGCCCGCGCTTCCGCGGCGAGCACGCGCTGCGACGCTATCCCAGCGGCGAGGAGCGGTGCATCGCCTGCAAGCTGTGCGAGGCGATCTGCCCGGCCCAGGCCATCACCATCGAGGCCGAGCCGCGCGCCGACGGCAGCCGCCGCACGACGCGCTACGACATCGACATGACCAAGTGCATCTATTGCGGCCTGTGCCAGGAGGCCTGCCCGGTGGATGCGATCGTCGAGGGACCGAACTTCGAGTTCGCGACCGAGACGCGCGAGGAGCTTTTCTACAACAAGGAAAAGCTGCTGCAGAACGGGGACCGCTGGGAAGCGCAGATCGCCGCGAACATTGCGGTCGACGCGCCGTACCGGTAAGACCCGCCGCGCCGCCTCGCCGGGGGATTCGGCCCGGCTCCCGCACGGGGGCCAGGCCGCGATGAGGGGTAGAGCAACCGTGACCTCGAGCGTCCGCAGGGGACGACAGGGAGCACCGTGAGATGATCATCCAGGCCTTGGCCTTCTATATCTTCGCCGCGATCACCGTGGCCTCCGCCGTGATGGTGATCTCGGCCCGCAACTCGGTGCACTCGGTGCTGTTCCTGATCCTCGCCTTCTTCAACGCGGCGGCGCTGTTCGTGCTGATCGGGGCGGAGTTCCTGGCGATGATCCTGGTCGTCGTCTATGTGGGCGCGGTCGCGGTCTTGTTCCTGTTCGTCGTGATGATGCTGGACATCAACTTCGCCGAGCTCAGGGCCGGCTTCCTGCGCTACCTGCCGATCGGCGCGCTGATCGGCGTGGTGCTGCTGGTCGAGCTGTTCCTGCTCTACGGCTCGGTCGGCGGGCCGTCGATCCTGGCCTCGGGCGCGGCGCATGTCGGCCCGACCAACACGGCGGCGCTGGGCCAGCTGATCTACACACAGTACGCCTTTCCGTTCCAGGCCGCGGGCCTCGTCCTCCTGGTCGCGATGATCGGGGCGATCGTGCTGACCCTGCGCCACCGCGCCGGCGTCCGCCGCCAGGTGATTTCGCAGCAGCTCGCGCGCCGGCGCGAGGAGGTGATGGTGATCAAGAAGATCGGCACCGGGGAAGGGGCCTGACGCCATGACGATCGGACTCGGGCACTACCTCGTTCTCGCGGCGATCCTGTTCACGCTCGGCATCTTCGGCGTGTTCCTGAACCGCAAGAACGTCATCGTCATCCTGATGTCGGTCGAGCTGATGCTGCTCGCCGTCAACATCAACCTCGTCGCCTTCTCGGTCGCCCTCGGCGACCTGGTGGGGCAGGTGTTCGCGCTGTTCGTGCTGACCGTCGCCGCCGCCGAGGCGGCGATCGGCCTCGCGATCCTCGTCGTCTACTTCCGCAACCGCGGCTCGATCGCGGTTGAGGACATCAACATGATGAAGGGCTGAGGCGCCCCCGATGGACATCGCAGCAATCTTCCTGCCGCTGGCCGGCTTCCTGATCGCAGGACTGTTCGGCCGCCTCATCGGCGACCGCGCCTCGATGGCCGTGACGACGCTCGCCGTCTGCGTCGCCGCGCTCATCTCCTGGTGGCTGTTCTTCGACGTCGCCATCGACGGCAACGTTCGCACCCATTCGCTGCTGCTGTGGATCAACAGCGGCACCTTCGTCGCCGACTGGGCGCTGAAGTTCGACACGCTGACCGCCGTGATGCTGATCGTGGTGAACACCGTCTCCGCGATGGTGCACATCTACTCGATCGGCTACATGTCGCACGACCACTCCAAGCCGCGCTTCTTCGCCTATCTCAGCCTGTTCACCTTCGCCATGCTGATGCTGGTGACGGCGGACAACCTGATCCAGCTGTTCTTCGGCTGGGAGGGCGTCGGCCTGGCCTCCTACCTGCTGATCGGCTTCTGGTACGAGAAGGAGAGCGCCCGCGCCGCCGCGGTGAAGGCGTTCCTGGTCAACCGCGTCGGCGACTTCGGCTTCGCGCTGGGCATCTTCGCCGTCTACAAGATCTTCGGCACGGTGCGGTACGAGGAGATCTTCGCCGCCGTGCCGCACATGGTCGATGCGCGGATCAACTTCCTCGGCATGGACCTGCCGGCCCTGACCACCGCCTGCCTGCTGCTGTTCGTCGGCGCCATGGGCAAGTCGGCCCAGCTGGGCCTGCACACCTGGCTGCCGGACGCGATGGAAGGCCCGACCCCGGTCTCGGCCCTGATCCAC
This sequence comes from Inquilinus limosus, assembly GCF_002195995.1. Lineage (GTDB taxonomy): Bacteria > Pseudomonadota > Alphaproteobacteria > DSM-16000 > Inquilinaceae > Inquilinus > Inquilinus limosus_C. The sequence goes on along the minus strand of NZ_NHON01000009.1, from coordinate 99,760 downwards.
GCGGCCACCATGGTCACCGCCGGCGTGTTCATGCTGGCGCGCATGTCGCCGCTGTTCGAATACGCCCCGGACGCGCTGGCCGTGGTCTGCGTCGTCGGCGCGCTGACCGCCTTCGTCGCCGCGACGATCGGCCTGACCCAGTTCGACATCAAGCGGGTCATCGCCTATTCGACGATGAGCCAGCTCGGCTACATGTTCTTCGCCATCGGCGTCTCGGCCTACCAGGCGGCGATCTTCCACCTGATGACGCACGCCTTCTTCAAGGCGCTCCTGTTCCTCGGCGCCGGCTCGGTGATCCACGCCATGGGCGGCGAGCAGGACATGCGCAAGATGGGCGGCATCTGGCGGCTGATCCCGACCACCTACGCCCTGATGTGGATCGGCAGCCTGGCGCTGGCCGGCATCGGCATCCCCGGCGTGTTCGGCTTCGCCGGCTTCTACTCGAAGGACATGATCCTGGAGGCCGCCTGGGCCGCCCATAGCGGCGTCGGCAACCTGGCCTACTGGCTCGGTGTCATCGCCGCGCTGATGACCGCCTTCTACAGCGGCCGCCTCCTGTTCCTGACCTTCCACGGCAAGCCGCGCGCCGACCATCACACGATGGAGCACGCGCATGAATCACCGCCGGTGATGCTGGTGCCGCTGATCGTCCTGGCGGCCGGCGCGGTGCTGGCCGGCGTGATCGGCTTCGGGATCTTCGTCGGCGACGGCCGCGAGGGCTTCTGGCGCGAGGCCATCCTGGTCCTGCACGGCCAGGACAGCATCGAGGCCGCGCACCACGCGCCGGAATGGGTCAGCCTGCTGCCGCTGCTGGCCGGGCTGGTCGGCCTCGGCGCCTCCTGGCTGTTCTACATCCAGTCGCCGGGCCTGCCGGGCGCGGTGGTGCGGGCGTTCAAGCCGATCCACCAGCTGTTCTTCCGCAAGTGGTACTTCGACGAGATCTACGACGCCCTGCTGGTCAAGCCGGCCTTCGTCCTGGGCCGCGTCTTCTGGAAGGCCGGCGACGGCGCGATCATCGACCGGCTGGGGCCGGACGGCGTCGCGGCCACCTCGATCGGCATCGCCCGCAGGGCCAGCCGGCTCGAGAGCGGATATGTCTACCACTATGCCTTCGTCATGGTGATCGGCGTGGTCGCGCTGGTCTCCTGGTATGTCTTCGGCGGCCGGATCTGAGGGTGACCCATGGGTAATTGGCCGATCCTCTCGCTCGCCACCTTCCTGCCGCTGGTCGGCGCAGCCCTGATCCTGCTGCTGGCCCGGGGCAGCGAGGCCGCCGTGGCCGCCACCTCGCGCTGGGTGGCGCTGTGGACCACGCTCGTCACCTTCGCCCTCACGATCGCCGTCTGGCTCGGCTTCGACCCCTCGGTGGTCGGCTTCCAGATGGAAGAGAAGGTGGCCTGGTTCCCGGACCTCAACATCTCGTACCACATGGGCGTGGACGGCATTTCCGTGCTGTTCGTCGTCCTCTCGGCCTTCTTGATGCCGATCTGCATCCTCGCCAGCTGGGAGAGCATCCACAGCCGGGTGAAGGAGTACATGGTCTCGTTCCTGATCCTCGAGACCATGATGATCGGCATGTTCTGCGCGCTCGACTACGTGCTGTTCTATGTCTTCTTCGAGGGCGTGCTGATCCCGATGTTCGTGATCATCGGCATCTGGGGTTCGGGCGAGCGGCGCATCTATGCCGCCTTCAAGCTGTTCCTGTTCACGCTGCTCGGCTCGGTGCTGATGCTGGTGGCGCTCCTGGCCATGTACGTCCAGGCCGGCACCACCGACATCCCGACGCTGCTGGCGACGGATTTCAACTACCACATGCAGGTCTGGCTGTGGCTGGCCATGTTCGCCTCCTTCGCCGTGAAGGTGCCGATGTGGCCGGTCCACACCTGGCTGCCGGACGCCCATGTCGAGGCGCCCACCGCGGGCTCGGTGATCCTGGCCGGCGTGCTGCTGAAGATGGGGGGCTACGGCTTCCTGCGCTTCTCGATCCCGATGCTGCCGGAGGCGACGGCGCTGCTGACGCCGCTGGTCTACGGCCTGTCGATCGTCGCGGTCATCTACACCTCCCTCGTCGCCCTGGCGCAGGAGGACATGAAGAAGATGATCGCCTATTCCTCGATCGCGCATATGGGCTTCGTCACCGCCGGCATGTTCTCGCTGACCCAGCAGGGCGTCGAGGGGTCGATCTTCCAGATGCTCAGCCACGGCGTGGTCTCGTCGGCGCTCTTCCTCTGCGTCGGCGTGGTCTATGACCGGCTGCACACCCGCGAGATCGCGCGCTATGGCGGCCTGGCCACCAACATGCCGAAATACGCCGTGTTCTTCATGATCATGCTGCTCGGCTCGGTCGGCCTGCCGGCCACCTCGGGCTTCGTCGGCGAGTTCATGATCATGCTGGGCCTGTTCCAGGTGAATACCTGGGTCGCGACCCTGGTCGCGACCGGCCTGATCCTGGGCGCCACCTACATGCTGCTGCTGTACCGCAAGGTCATCTTCGGCGAGATCACCCGCGACGACGTGCGGAAGATGACCGATCTCAGCCCGCGCGAGATCTGCCTCTTCGTGCCGCTGGCGATCGTCGTGCTGTGGATGGGCATCTACCCGTCCAGCTTCCTGAACGTGATGTCGGTCTCGGTCGACCACCTCGTCACCCAATACCACGCCGATCTCGGCCGCGCCGACGCGGTCGCGGTGGCCGTCCGCTGATCCGGGGATCCGATCCATGGTGTCTCTTCCCGATCTGATGCCGGCCCTGCCGGAGATCTTCCTGGCCTGCGCCGGCATGGCGCTGCTGCTGATCGGTGTCTTCCTGGGCGAGAAGTCGACCCGGATCGTCGCCTCGCTGGCGGTGATGTCCTTCATCATCGCCGGGGCGCTGCTGGTGATGGGGCAGGGCGGCCGGGCCGTGACCTTCAACGGCATGTTCGTGGCCGATGGCTTCGCCGTGTTCATGAAGATCCTGGTGCTGATCGGCTCGGCGCTGGCCCTGATCCTCTCGCTCGACTACATCGAGCATGAGGGCATGTCGCGCTTCGAGTTCCCGGTGCTGTTCGTGCTGGCCACGGTCGGCATGATGCTGATGATCAGCGCCAACAACCTGATCTCGCTGTATCTCGGCCTCGAACTGCAGAGCCTGTCGCTCTACGTCGTCGCCGCCTTCAACCGGGATTCGGAGCGGTCGAGCGAGGCCGGGCTGAAATACTTCGTGCTCGGCGCCCTGTCCTCGGGCCTGCTGCTGTACGGCACCTCGCTGGTCTACGGCTTCCTCGGCACCACCAGCTTCGACGCGCTGGCCCAGGCCCTGTCCGGCCAGGCCGCGGCCGGCGGCGTGCTGGGCGGCAGCCAGATGGGCGTGATCATCGGGCTGGTGTTCATCTGCGCCGCCCTGGCCTTCAAGGTCTCGGCCGTGCCGTTCCACATGTGGACGCCGGACGTCTATGAGGGCGCGCCGACCCCGGTCACCGCCTTCTTCGCGGTGGCGCCGAAGGTGGCGGCCATGGCGCTGTTCGTCCGCGTGCTGGTCGAGCCGTTCGGCCACCTGACCAGCCAGTGGCAGCAGATCATCGTCGTCGCCTCGGCCCTGTCGATGATCCTCGGCGCCTATGCCGCGATCGCGCAGACGAACATCAAGCGGCTGATGGCCTATTCCTCGATCGGCCATGTCGGCTTCGCCCTGCTAGGCCTCGCCGCCGGCACCCAGCAGGGCATCACCGGCGTGATCGTCTACATGGCGATCTATGTGCCGATGAGCCTGGGCGCCTTCGCCGTGATCCTGTCGATGCGCATCAACGGCAAGCAGGTCGAGGGCATCCAGGACCTCGCCGGCCTCGGCAAGACCAGCCCGGGCCTGGCCTTCGCGCTCGTCATCATGATGTTCTCGATGGCCGGCATCCCGCCGCTGGCCGGCTTCTTCGCCAAGCTCTACGTGTTCAAGGCGGTGATCGAGCAGCAGTTCTACGTGCTGGCGGTGATCGGCGTGCTGGCCAGCGTGGTGTCGGCAGTCTACTACCTGAAGATCATCCGGGTGATGTATTTCGACGAGCCGAAGGTCGCCTTCGACAAGCCGGAAGGCGCCGCGATCCCGGCCATCCTCACCGTCTCGACCCTGTTCATCGTCGTGTTCTGGCTGCTGCCGGCGCCGCTGACCGGGGCAGCCCAGGCGGCCGCGGCCAGCCTGTTCGGGGGCTGATTGCCCGACAGCTCACTCTCGATCACGCTGCCGACAGGCTGGCGGCTCGACGCAAGGGACCGCGTCGGCAGCACCAATGACGAGGCGCGGGCGCTCGCCGCGGCGGGCGCCCCGCACGGCACCATCGTCTCGGCCCGGCGGCAGGACGCGGCCCGCGGCCGCCGCGGCCGCGCCTGGTCCGCGCCGGAAGGCAACCTCTACTGTACCGCCATCCTGCGGCCGCAGGTGCCGTTCAGCCGGGCGGGCGAGCTGACCTTCGTGGTCGCTGTCGCCGTGGCCGATGCGGTGGCAAGCTTCGGGCTCGAGCCGAAGCTGAAATGGCCGAACGACGTGCAGATCGCCGGCGACAAGCTGTGCGGCATCCTACTCGAGGCCGCGGTCACCCCGGACCGATCCGTCGACTGGATCGTCGCCGGCATCGGGGTGAACGTCGCCCATTACCCGCAGCTCGCCGATTACAACGCCACCAGCCTGCATGCCGCCGGCGCCAAGGATGCGACGGTCGAGACCGTGCTGGAACGGCTGGCCGCGGCGCTGGACCGGCGCCTGGCGGAGTGGCGGGCCGAGGGCTTCGACGCCACCCGCGCCGCCTGGCTGGGGCGCGCCGTCGGCCTCGGCGCCCGCATCACGGTGCGGCTGGAGACCGAGACGCTGGTGGGCGTGTTCGAGCATATCGACCCGACCGGCGCTCTGATCTTGCGCACCGACACCGGCCGGCACAGCATTACCGCAGGCGACGTCTTCTTCGGGAGGGGCTGAGATGCTTCTCGCCATCGATGCGGGCAACACCAACATCGTCTTCGCGGTGTTCGACGGCGCCCAGCAGAAGGGCCAGTGGCGCATCGCCACCGACAGCCGCCGCACTTCGGACGAATACGCCGTGTGGCTGGTCTCGCTGATGGCGATGCGGGGCTTGCGCCCGGTCGACGTCACCCGCTCGATCCTGTCCAGCGTGGTGCCGGCCGCCACCTTCAACCTGGCCAAGCTGTGCCGCGACCATTTCGGCACCGACCCGATGCGCGTCGGCGACCCGTCGGTCGAGCTCGGCATCAAGAACCTGCTGCGCAACCCGCGCGAGGCCGGCGCCGACCGCCTGGTCAACGCCGTCTCCGCCGGCGCCAGCTATCCCAAGCCGCTGATCGTGGTCGATATCGGCACCGGCACCACCTTCGACGTGATCAACGCCGATGGCGATTTCCTCGGCGGCATCATCGCCCCGGGACCCCAGCTGGCGCTCGACGCGTTGCACAAGGTGGCGGCCCAGCTGCCGAAGGTCGAGATCGTGCGGCCGGAGCAGGTGATCGGCTACGGCACCATCAGCGCCATGCAATCCGGCATGTTCTGGGGCTATCTCAGCATGATCGAAGGCCTGATCACCCGCATCAAGGCCGAGCTGTCGCCGACCGGCACGCCGCCGGTGACGGTGGTGACGACTGGAGGCCTCGGTAGCGTTTTCGCCCAGGCGACCCATATGATCGACCACATCGACAGCGAACTGACCCTGCGCGGACTGCGCCTCATCTACGAGCGAAACGCCACCACATGAATGCCTCTCCCGCGGCCAACGGCCCCGACGACGCCCTCTACTTCCTGCCGCTCGGCGGCGCCGGCGAGATCGGGATGAACCTGTATCTCTACGGTCACGCGGGCCGCTGGCTGATGGTCGATTGCGGGGTGACCTTCGCCGACGAATCGGTGCCGGGCGTCGACCTGATCGTGCCCGACCCGGTGTTCATCGAGCAGCGGCGCGACAAGCTGCTGGGCCTCGTCGTCACCCATGCCCATGAGGACCATATCGGCGCCATCACCCATCTGTGGCCCGATTTGCGCTGCCCGATCTATGCCACGCCCTTCACCGCCGCGGTGCTGCGGATCAAGCTGCGCGAGACCGATTTCGCCGACCGCGTGCCGATCATCGAGGTGCCGCTGGGCGGCGATGTCGAGATCGGCCCGTTCGGCGTCGGCTTCATCACCATGACCCATTCGGTGCCGGAGCCGAACGCCCTGGTGATCCGCACCCGGCACGGCAACATCATCCACACCGGCGACTGGAAGCTGGACCCGGCGCCGCAGATCGGCGCGGCGACCGACGAGGCCAAGCTGCGCCGGCTCGGCGAGGAGGGCGTGGTCGCGGTGATGGGCGACAGCACTAACGCCCTCAACCCCGGCCGCTCCGGCTCAGAGGAGGATGTGCGCAAGGGGCTGGCCGAGGTGATCGCGGCGCAGACGAACCGCGTCGTCGTCACCTGCTTCTCCTCCAACGTCGCGCGCATCCACAGCGTGGCGCTGGCGGCGCAGCAGGCCGGGCGGCAATGCGCCTTGGTCGGCCGGTCGCTATGGAAGATCATGGAGGCGGCGCAGGCCACCGGCTACATGACCGACCTGCCGGAGCCCTTTGTGCGCGAGGACCAGGTTGGCTACATCCCGCGCGACAAGATCGTGCTGATCTGCACCGGCAGCCAGGGCGAGGCGCGGTCGGCCCTGTCGCGCATCGCCGGCGACAGCCACCCGCACATCACGCTGGAAGCGGGCGACACGGTGGTGTTCTCGGCCCGTGAGATCCCGGGCAACGAGAAGGCGATCGGCCGAGTGCAGAACGCGCTGGTCGGGCAGGGCATCACCCTGATCACGCCGGACGACGCCAATGTCCATTGCTCCGGCCATCCGGCGCGGGACGAGCTGACCACGCTCTACCAGTGGCTGAAGCCGCAGGCGGTGGTGCCGGTGCATGGCGAGGAGCGGCACATGCGTGCCCATGCGGCGCTGGCCGAGGCCGGGCAGGTGAAGCAGACGCTGATCCCGCGCAACGGCGCCCTGATCCGCCTGGCGCCGGGGCCGCTGGAGATCGTCGACAATGTCGAGCACGGCAAGCTGGCGCTGGACGGGCATCATCTGGTGCCGATCGGTGGCGAGGCGATCCGCGACCGCCAGCGTATCATCCACAACGGCGCCGCGGTGGTGACCCTGGTGCTGGACCGCGACGGCCGCCTGGCCGCCGACCCGAAGGTGGCGCTGCTGGGCATCGAGGACGCCGAGGACCAGGCCGACAGCGAGGCCGAGGTGGCGGAGGAAGTGCGCCAGGCGATCGGCTCCCTGCCGCGGGCCCAGCGCAACGACGACACCGCGATCACTGAGGCGGCACGGGTGACGGTGCGGCGCACGATCCGCAACTGGCACGGCAAGAAGCCGGTCACCGAAGTGCATCTGGTGCGGCTGTAGGGCGCGAAGGGCCGCCTCTTACGCCCCTTTTCCTGTCATTGCCGGGCTTGACCCGGCAATCCAGGGGCCACCCGGAGCGGCATCGACAGTCTCTGGATGCCCGGGTCAGGCCCGGGCATGACACTATGGAGCAGGGCAGGAACCAGCCCGGGGGGAGCGCAGCATGATCGGCCGCCTCAATCACGTCGCCATCGCCGTGCCGGACCTGCCGGCCGCCGTGGCGCTCTACGGCGCGACGCTGGGGGCGGACGTGTCGGCGCCGGTCGACCTGCCGGAGCACGGCGTCACCACCGTCTTCGTCACCCTGCCCAACACCAAGATCGAGCTCTTGCACCCGCTGGGCGAGGCCTCGCCGATCGCGAAGTTCCTGGAGCGCAACCCGAAGGGCGGCATCCACCATCTGTGCTACGAGGTCGAGGACATCCGCGCGGCCCGCGACAGGCTGGTGGCCGCCGGCCTGCGCGTGCTGGGCGACGGCGAGCCGAAGATCGGCGCCCATGGCAAGCCGGTGCTGTTCCTGCACCCGGCCGACCTGGCCGGGACGCTGACCGAGATCGAGCAGGTCTAGCCCGCATTTCTCATACTCCCTGTGCCCAGCGCCGGTTCAAAATGCCGACGGGGCAGGAGAGCGGCGCAGCGCGATGCTTAAGCATCGGGCAAGCCGTTCGACGCACCCTGCCGGCATTTTCAACCGGCCCGAAGGGTCGTCTTGTGGCGGCCGCCTGCGGGCGCAGGACGCTCAACCGTATGTCCCTATACGCTTTTCGCGTCCCGCCCCCGCATCCGACTCGCCACAAGACGACGCTGGGCATAGGGAGTGTGAGAAATACGGGCTAGGGAGCGGCGCGGCGAACCGCGCCCGCCCCGCGCACTCGGTCGATCAGAGAACGAAATCCCCGGCCGTCAGGCTCGACACGTCCTGCAGATAGATCGCTGCCGCGTAGCCTTGCGGGCCGACGATCTGCGATGTTCCGATATACACGATGAGGTTCGTGCCCTGATGGGTGTAGCCGATCTCGCCGACGTGGAGCACATCGGGATCCGAGCCGATCTGGCCGACGAAGGTGAAGGGCGTCCGCCCATTGGTGGAATTGTCGTCCGCATCGATGGCGCTGAGGTCGATCTTGTCGCCCTGCGCCGAGGAGAAGTCGATGATCCGATCCTCGCCGCCCAGGCGGTCCGCAGTGTCCGCGATCTTCTCATAGGCGAAGGTGTCGGCCCCGGTACCGCCGCTCAGCCAGTCCCGGCCGAGGCCGCCGATGATCCGGTCGTTGCCGGCGCCGCCATAGACGATGCCGTCGAATTGGTGGGGATAGCGGAGGTCGCGTACGTCGCTGTCCCGCAACGTGTCGTCGAATTGCGAACCGATCAGGCCGGTCACGGTATCGTCCCGGAGCTCGAAGCTGTCGCCCTGCGCCTCGCCGCCGGTCGCCAGGCCCGTCGAGAGGTTGACGTTCACCCCGGCGGTGCTGTCGCTGTAGTAGAAATAGGCGTATTCCGCGAGGCCGACGACCTCGAAATGGTCGGCGCCGGCCCCCCCGACGAAGCGGGTGACCTCGCCGCCGCCGATGAGAGTGTCGTCGCCGGCCCCGCCCAGCAGGGTATTGTCGCCGCCGCCCCGGGTGAGGATGAGGACGTTGTCGCCGTCGGTGCCCGTGATCCGGACATCGGATCCTTCGTCGATGGTGACGTTCTCGACATTGCTGATCAGGGTGACGCCGTCCGCCGAGCTGACATAGCCCTTGGCCAGGTTGACGCCCACCGAGGACAGCGAGATCTGATACGTGTCGGTTCCGGCGCCGCCGTCGATGGTCGCGGCGGGGCCACGGAACAGGTCGTTGCCGTCGTCACCGAACAGCAGGGCTCCGACTGACCCGGTGACGGTGTCGTCACCGGCGCCGCCATGCAGTTCGTGCCCCTCGCTCAACGTATCGTTGCCGTCGCCGCCGAGCAGCGTGTCCGCTCCGCTCAGGATGTCGTCGCCCCCGCGGCCGTCGAGGGACCAGGCGCCGGTGAAGTGCATCGCGTCGGCGAAGGCGGTGCCGATGACGCTTTCGATGCTGTCCAGGCGGTCGCCCGCCGCGTCCCCGCCGCCGGTCACCCGGCCGCCGTCGACAGCGATGGCCGTGCTGTTGGTGCTGTAGTCGACGGTGTCGATGCCATCGCCGCCATACAGCAGATCGGCGCCGGCGCCGCCGTTGAGCAGGTCGCGCCCGGTGCCGCCATAGAGGTCGTCCGACCCCGCGCCGCCCAGCAGCTGGTCGTTGCCGGACCCGCCGTCGAGCGAATCGTTGCCGTCGCCACCGCTGACGACGTCGCTGCTCGCCAGCGCCTCGATCTGGTCGTCGCCGCTGGTGCCGGTGAGAGTATCGGGATTGTCCGTTCCGAGAATATCCATGACAAAGGCCTCATGAAAAATAAGCCTGAACGATAGGATGGCCGTCTCGGCTTCACCAGGGCATTTGATGCGATTTAATGCTATCGCCGGAACTTGCCGGATGCCCGCGGCAGATCTGCCAGGACGAAAAGACCCATATCTCGCCGCGCGCCAGGCGGGTAAGCAGGCGGGAACACTCCGGGAGGGAACCAGATGGGCCTGGTCAGCGGCATCGTCGTCTTCGTCATCATCTGGTGGACCGTGATCTTCGCAGTCCTGCCCTGGGGGGTGCGGCCCGAGGTCGACGACGCGCAGCCGGGCCATCAGGTCGGGGCGCCGGCCAATCCGCGGATCTGGCGCAAGGTGCTGATCACCACCGCCATCACCGTCGTGCTATGGGTGGTGATCGACGTCCTCATCACCGAGAACGTGTTCTCCTTCCGGGACTGGGCGGAATCATGGACGAAAGCGCAGCAGTGACGGATCCGGCGCCGCTGAAGGGCTATTGCGCCATCGCCGGGCGCGACCCGCTGCACAAGGCCTATCACGACACCGAATACGGCTTCCCGGCCCGCGACGATGCAGTGCTGTTCGAGCGGCTGATCCTCGAGATCAACCAGGCCGGCCTGTCCTGGGACCTCATGCTGAAGAAGCGCGAGACCTTCCGCCAGGCCTATGCCGGCTTCGACATTGACAAGGTGGCGGCCTTCGGCGACGCCGACCGCGCCCGGCTGCTGGCCGATCCCGGCGTCATCCGTAACCGGCTGAAGGTCGATGCCGCGATCGAGAATGCCAAGAGGCTGCAGGCGATCCGCGACAGCCATGGCAGCTTCGCCGCCTGGCTCGACGCCCATCACCCGCTGACCAAGGCGGAATGGGTGAAGCTGTTCAAGAAGACCTTCCGCTTCACCGGCGGCGAGATCGTCAACGAGTTCCTGATGAGCCTGGGCTATCTGCAGGGCACGCATCACCCCGGCTGCCCGGTCTACGACACGATCCTGACGCTCGACCCGCCCTGGCGGCGCGGGGCTTAGAGCGGGATGGGCTCAGGTCAGATCGGATCGTATCAAGACACTAACACGTAGCCTCTCCCGCTTGCGGGAGAGGTCGGAGACGCGAAGCGGCTCCGGGTGAGGGGAGTTTGTCGAGGCCGGGACCAGCCCTCACCCGGCCGTCCTGCGGGCGTCCGACCTCTCCCGCCACGCGGGAGAGGCAATAGGAGAGACGCTCGACGTTAGAATGCGCTGCAACGCAGTGATCTGATCCGACCTCAAGTCATCCTGCTCTAGCCGCCCATCCCTCAATCGACCCAGCGGACCCGGTCGGAGTCGAGGAGGCGACGGGCGGCGTTCGACATGGTCAGGCCGCCGCGCACCGCCGCGTCCATCGCCGCCTCCCTCTCCCGGATCGTCGCCAGGCGTTCGACCACCGCCGCCAGGCGCTCGCGCGGGATCACCACCACGCCGTCGAGGTCGCCGACCAGGACGTCCCCGGCATCGACCCGCACCCCGCCGGCCACCACCGGCAGCCCGGCCGTGCCCGGGCCCTGCCGCGTCGGCGAATTCGGGGTGATGCCGGCGGCGAACACCGGCAGCCCGACCTGGCGCAGCCCGGCCAGGTCGCGCACCAGCCCGTCGGTCACCACCGCCACGGCGCCCTTGTTGCGGGCCATGCCGGCCACCAGGTCGCCGATCACCGCCGTGCCCTCATGGCCGCCGGTGGCGCAGACCAGGACGTCGCCCGGCCCGGCGATGTCGAGCGCCGCGAACACCGCCAGGTTGTCGGCCGGGCCGCAGTCGCAGGTGACCGCGACCCCGACGAAGCCGGCGGGGTCGACCGGCTTGATCCGGTGATGCAGCGCGCCCGAGCCGTCCATGGCGTCGACGGCGAAGCCGGTCTGGATGCCGCGCAAGGCCTCGACCAGGGCCGGGTCGGGCCGGGGAAAGCGGCGGCGGATGGTCAGCAGCGGCGGATCATCGATCATGGCGCACCCCATTTGGCGACGGGTCCATCGACCCCGGCAAACGCTATACTGCCTGGCAAAACCAAGACAATGGGGAGGACATCATGCGGCTGATCGGGACCGGGCCCCTGACGGGCATCGTGGAGCGGATCTTCGCCGCCGGCGGCTGCGGGGCGGAGGAGGCGGGGCGCATCGCCCGCCATCTGGTCGACAGCAACCTGTGCGGCCATGACTCGCACGGCGTGGTGCGCACCCGGCGCTACATAGACTTCCTGCGCGCCGGCACGGTCTTCCCCGGCCGCAGCGCCGAGCTGGTGTTCGACGGCGGCAGCCTGCTGGTGATCGACGGGCAGTTCGGCTTCGGCCAGACCATCGGCGAGCAGGCGATGGACCTGCTGGCCGAGCGCGCCAAGGCGACCGGCATCGCGCTGGTCACCATCCGCCGGTCCGGCCATCTCGGCCGGCTGGGCGACTGGGCCGAGCGGCTGGCGGGGCACGGCCTGGTGTCGCTGCATTTCCTCAACACCACCGGCCTCGGCCTGATGGTGACGCCGTTCGGCGGCAGCGACCGGCGCCTGTCGCCGAGCCCGCTGGCGATCTGCGTGCCGGTGGAGGGCCGTGACCCGATCCTGCTGGACATCACCACCGCCATGACCGCCGAGGGCAAGCTGCTGGTGGCGAAGAACAAGGGCGAGCCGGTCGCGCCCGGCATCATCGTCGACAAGGCCGGGCAGCCGACCACCGATCCGGCCGATTTCTACGCCGGCGGCGCCATCCTGCCCTTCGGCGGGCACCGGGGCGCCGGCCTCAACATCCTGACCGACATCCTGTCCGGCGCGCTGTCGGGCGGCGGCTGCACCGCCCCCGGCGTCACGGTGCTGGAGAACACCATGACCAGCATCGCCATCGACGTGAACCGGCTGCCGGACCGTGCCGCCTATGCGGCCGAGATCCTGCGCTTCTCAGGCTGGGTGAAGGAATCGCCGCCGGCCGATCCGGCGGCCCCGGTGCTGCTGCCGGGCGAGGTCGAAGCCGCGACCCGCCGGCGCCGCGCCGCCGAAGGCATCCCGATCGACGATGCGACCTGGGGCGACATCCGCGCCGCGGCGGCCTCCGTCGGCCTTTTGGAGGCCGATATCGATGCCATGGTGCCGGATGCGGGGCCTTAGCGCGACGGCTTCGAGCGATTCTGCCGGGGGAGCGAAGCCTGCCGCAGCCGGGCCAGTGGAGGGCCGCTGCAACGCCTGTATCGGCGCACAAAAAAACGGCAGGGCCAAAGCACCTGCCGGTCGAAAACCTGTCTTATTAATTGTGTCCAGCGGACTTAAGTCCTGCTGTCACTCCCGACAGTTTCCTCCCTAAACTCGAGCCTGCCCTTGTCATTGCTTTTGTTCAGGCGAGGCGGACCTTAGCGAGGTTAAACGCAGCTGTCACGCAGAATCGCATGCCCCCCATGCGGTCAGATCAGGGCAAATTTGCACACAAACAAAATCGCCAGAATCGCCACCGCCGGATGGATATCCCGCACACGTCCCGCGAGTGCTTTAATGCCCACATAGGTGATGAAGCCGAAGGCTATTCCGTGGGCGATTGAGTAGGTCAGCGGCATCGCCAGGGCGCAGACCACGGCGGGCACGAACTCGGTCGCGTCCTCCCAGTCGATCTCGGCCAGGCCGCGCACCATCAGGCAGGCGACGAACAGCAGGGCAGGGGCGGTGGCGAAGGCCGGGATGCTGGTGGCCAGCGGCGCCAGGAACAGGCACAGCAGGAACAGGATGGCGACGACCACCGCGGTCAGCCCGGTGCGGCCGCCGGCATTCACCCCGGCCGCGCTCTCGATATAGCTGGTGACGGTCGAGGTGCCGAGCGCCGAGCCCAGGCAGGCCATGGTGCTGTCGGCCAGGAGGGCCTTGCGCAGCCGCGGCAGCCGGCCTTGCGCATCGAGCAGCCCGGCGCGGTGGGCCACGCCGATCAGCGTGCCGGCATTGTCGAACAGGTCGACGAACAGGAAGGCGAAGACGATGCTGATCAGCCCGACATGCACCGCGCCCGACAGGTCGAGCTGCAGGAAGGTCGGGGCCAGCGACGGCGGCAGGTCGACGATGCCGTTGAACTTGGCCACGCCGAGCAGGATGCCGGCCACGGTGACGCCGAGGATGGCGATGATGATGGCGCCCGTGACCCGCAGCGCCACCAGCGCCGCCATGACGATGAAGCCGATCGCCGCCAGGATCGTCGGCACGGCGTGCAGGTTGCCGATGCCGACCATGGTCGCCGGGTTGGCGGCGATGACGCCGGCGTTCTGCAGCGCGATGATGCCGAGGAACAGGCCGATGCCGGCCGAGATCGCCATCTTCAGCGACCGCGGGATGCTGTTCACGATCGCTTCCCGGATCGGCAGGATGCTGATCACCAGGAACAGCACGCCGGACAGGAACACGGCCCCCAGCGCCACCTGCCAGGAATAGCCCATCTGCCCGACCACGGTGTAGGCGAAATAGGCATTCAGGCCCATGCCCGGCGCCATCGCGATCGGGTAGTTGGCGTAGAAGCCCATGAAGGCCGATGCCACTGCCGAGGCCAGGCAGGTGGCCACGAACACGGCGCCGTGGTCCATCCCGGTGGTGGCCAGGATCTGCGGGTTGACGAAGATGATGTAGGCCATCGTCAGGAAGGTGGTCGCACCCGCGAGAATTTCGGTGCGCACATTGGTGCCGTGTTCGGACAGTCCGAACAGACGCTCGAGCATGATGCTGACCCCCCGGTCGCCGCATGTGAAGGAATTGCGGCAATTATCGGCGGATTCGCCGGCCCGCGGAACCCCGCATGGACAGGCCGCCGGTCCTTCCCTAAAGTCGCGCGCCTGTGTTTCTCAACGGTTCCAGACGGAAGCCCGCTCGATGCGCCTGTCCCAGTTCTTCCTGCCCACCCTGAAGGAGAATCCCAGCGAGGCGCAGATCGTGTCGCACCGGCTGATGCTGCGCGCCGGCATGATCCGGCAGCAGGCGGCCGGCATCTATTCGTGGCTGCCGCTGGGCTTCCGGGTGCTGAAGAAGATCGAGCAGGTGGTGCGCGAGGAGCAGGACCGCTTCGGCTGCCAGGAGATCCTGATGCCGACGATCCAGCCGGCCGATCTGTGGCGCGAGAGCGGCCGCTACGACGATTACGGCAAGGAGATGCTGCGCATCCGCGACCGCAGCGACCGCGACATGCTGTACGGCCCGACCAATGAGGAGATGGTCACCGACATCTTCCGGTCGTCGGTGAAGAGCTACAAGCAGCTGCCGCAGCTGCTGTACCACATCCAGTGGAAGTTCCGGGACGAGGTGCGCCCCCGCTTCGGCGTGATGCGCGGCCGCGAGTTCCTGATGAAGGACGCGTACAGCTTCGACATCGACTACGACTCCGCGCGGCGGTCGTACAACAAGTTCTTCGTCTGCTATCTCAGCACCTTCGC
The DNA here is from genome assembly GCF_002195995.1 of Inquilinus limosus. GTDB lineage: Bacteria > Pseudomonadota > Alphaproteobacteria > DSM-16000 > Inquilinaceae > Inquilinus > Inquilinus limosus_C. The sequence continues at coordinate 84,558 of NZ_NHON01000009.1, read as the reverse complement.
CCGGTTGGGCCTGAAGGCGGTGCCGGTGAAGGCCGACACCGGCCCGATCGGCGGCGACCTGAGCCACGAGTTCCAGATCCTGGCCGAGACCGGCGAGAGCCAGGTCTATGTCGATCCCCGGCTGCTGGAGCTGGACACCGAGGCCCGCCAGCTCGGCCCCGATGACGATCTGGCCGCCTTCGTCGACCGCGTCACCGGCCTCTACGCCGCGGCGGACGAGATGCACGACGCCGCCAGCTGCCCGGTCCCGGCGGCCGAGCTGCAGACCCGGCGCGGCATCGAGGTCGGCCACATCTTCTATTTCGGCAGCAAGTACTCGGCGCCGATGGGCGCGACCGTGGCCGGGCCGGACGGCACGCCGCGGCCGGTCGAGATGGGCAGCTACGGCATCGGCGTGTCGCGCCTGGCCGGCGCCATCATCGAGGCCAGCCACGACGATGCCGGCATCATCTGGCCGGATGCCGTGGCGCCCTTCGATGTCGGCCTCATCAACCTGAAGCCGGGCGACGCCACCTGCGACGCCGTGGCCCAGGACCTGTACCAGCGCTTCCACAACGCCGGCCTCGACCCGCTCTATGACGACCGCGACGAGCGGGCGGGGGCGAAGTTCGCCGAGATGGACCTGATCGGCCTACCCTGGCAGGTGGTGATCGGGCCGCGCGGCGCCGCCAACGGCGTGGCCGAGATCAAGCGCCGGGCCACCGGCGAGAAGATCGAGCTGCCGCTCGATGCGGTGGTGGCGCGGATCAAGGGCTGAGGCCGGGAACGGCCGGCGCGCCCCGCATGTTCAACGCCTTCGAACGGAAAGTCGCCTTCCGCTACCTGCGGGCCCGCAGGAAGGAAGGCTTCATCTCCGTCATCGCCGGCTTCTCCTTCGCCGGCATCCTGCTGGGCGTGGCGACGCTGATCATCGTCATGTCGGTGATGAACGGCTTCCGCGCCCAGCTGGTGGACCGTGTGCTGGGCCTCGACGCCCATCTCAAGGTCAGCGCCGCCGCCGGCGCCGGGGTGCCGGATTACGGCCCGCTGGCCGACCGGCTGCGGCAGGTGCCGGGCGTGGTGCGGGTGTCGCCGGTGATCGAGGACCAGGCCCTCGTCAGCCGGGAGTCCGACTTCACCAGCTTCCAGGGGGCGCCGGCGGCGGTGGAGGGCGTGGATCCGGCGGATTTCCTCGGCCGCCCGGCGATCGCCCGGTCGATCCTGATCGACAAGCCGGAGGATTTCTCCGGCACCGACGGCATCGCCATCGGCAGCGGCCTGGCCGCCCAGTTCGGCGTCCGGCTGGGCGACGAGTTGACGCTGGTCACGCCGCATTTCAACCGCACCGCCTTCGGCTCGGTGCCGCGGGCCAAGACCTATACCGTGGTGGCGATCTTCACCACCGGGCTGCAGGAGCCGGATTCCGCCACCGTCTACATGCCGCTCGCGGCGGCGCAGCAGCTGTTCCAGATGAAGGACCAGGCCGGCGGCCTGGACATCTTCACCACCGATCCGGAGCGGCTGGACGCGGTGCGGTCGAAGGTGGCGGAGATCGTGGGGCCGGACCTCAAGGTGACGGACTGGCGCGACGCCAACGCCACGATCTTCACGGCGCTGCAGGTCGAGCGCAGCGTGATGTTCATCATCCTGACCCTGATCATCCTGGTGGCCGCCTTCAACATCGTCTCCAGCCTGGTGATGCTGGTGAAGGACAAGGGCGGCGACATCGCCATCCTGCGCACCATGGGCGCCTCCCGCGGCGCCATCCTGCGCATCTTCTTCCTGGCCGGCGCCACCATCGGCACGGTCGGCACCCTGGCCGGGCTGGCGCTGGGCCTCGGCCTCGCCGCCAATATCGACGCCATCCGCATCTGGCTGCAGGGCGTGCTCGGCCCCGACACCTTCGCCGCCGAGTTCAGCTTCCTGGCCTCGCTGCCGGCCCTGGTCGATCCGGGGCAGGTGGTGGCGGTCTGCCTGCTCGCCGTCGGCCTGACCTTCCTGGCCTCGATCTTCCCGGCCTGGCGGGCCGCCCGGCTCGATCCGGTGGAGGCCCTGCGCTATGAGTGACGCCATGCCGTCTTCCGCCGCCGAGGTCCTCCGCCTCGAAGGGATCCGCCGCAGCTTCCACCAGGGCGAGACCCGGCTGGACGTGCTGCGCGGCGCCGAACTGTCGCTGGCCGGCGGCGAGATCGTCGCCCTGGTCGGCCCCAGCGGCGCCGGCAAGTCGACCCTGCTGCACATCGCCGGCCTGCTGGAACAGCCGGATGGCGGCACCATCACCATCGCCGGCCAGCGCTGCGACGGGCTGGGCGACGGGCCGCGCACGGCGCTGCGCCGCTCCGCCATCGGCTTCGTCTACCAGTTCCACCATTTGCTGCCGGAGTTCAGCGCCATCGAGAATGTGGTGCTGCCGCAGATGATCGCCGGCCAGAAGCGGGAGACCGCGCGCCAGCGGGGGCGGGAGCTGCTGGCCCGGGTCGGGCTGGCCGGACGGCTGGAGCATCGCCCGGCGCAGCTGTCGGGCGGCGAGCAGCAGCGCGTCGCCATCGCCCGGGCGCTGGCCAACGCGCCGAAGGTGCTGATCGCCGACGAGCCGACCGGCAATCTCGACCACACCACCTCGGAGGCGGTGTTCGAGATGCTGCTGGAGGTGGTGCGGTCGACCGGCGTCGGCGCCCTGATCGCGACCCACAACCTGGAGCTGGCCGAGCGCATGGACCGGGTGGTGGAGATGCGCGACGGCGTGCTGGCGGCACGCTGATGTTCAACGCCTTCGAACGCGCCGTCGCCTTCCGCTACCTGCGGGCCCGCCGCGGCCAGGGGTTCGTCTCGCTGATCGCCGGCTTCTCGCTGCTGGGCATCATCATCGGCGTCGCCACGCTGATCACCGTCACCTCGGTGATGAACGGCTTCCAGACCGAGCTGCTGGCCCGGTTCCTCGGCTTCAACGCCCATGTCAGCGTCGTGCCGCTGGGCGGCCGCGACCTGGCCGACTACCAGGCGCGGGCCGATCGGCTGCGCGCGGTGGCGGGCGTCACCAAGGTGATCCCGGTGGTCGAGGGCCAGGCCCTGGCCAGCGCCGGCAAGGCCTCGGCCGGCGTCCAGATCCGCGGCGAGAGCCCGGAGGATTTCCTGGCCCGGCCGCTGGTGGCGCAGAACCTGCAGCTGCAGGCGCCCGGTGCCTTCAGCGGCGGCGACGCGGTGGCGATCGGCCGCGGCCTAGCGGAGAAGCTGGGCCTCGCCCTCGGCGGCAAGCTCACCCTGCTGGCGCCGGGCGCGCCGGGGCAGGGGGAGCAGTCGGCCGGCCCGGTCGCGCGCGCCTTCACCGTGGTCGCGATCTTCGATGCCGGGCTCTACCAGTTCGACAGCGGCGTCGCCGTGCTGCCGCTGCCGGCGGCGCAGTCGCTGCTCGGCCTCAGGGGCGTCACCCGGCTCGACGTCAATGTCCGCGACCCGGAGCGGATCGGCGACATCGCCGCGCCCCTGCAGCAGGCCGCCGGGGCAGGCGTCCGCTTCTTCGACTGGAAGCAGGCCCTGTCCGGCTATCTCGACATCGTCGCCGGGCAGCGCAACGTGATCTTCGTGATCCTGTCGCTGATCGTGCTGGTGGCGGCCTTCAACATCATCTCCAGCCTGATCATGCTGGTGAAGGAGAAGGGGGCGGACATCGCCATCCTGCGCACCATGGGCGCGTCGCGCGGATCGATCCTGCGCATCTTCTTCCTGGCCGGCGCGACCATCGGCGTGATCGGCACCGTGGCCGGGCTCGGCCTCGGCATCGCCCTGGCCGACAGCCTGGAGGTGCTGCGGCAAGGGCTGCAGCAGCTGACCGGCACGCCGATCTTCGACCCGCGGCAATACTCCCTGACCCGGATCCCGACCGAGATCGACGCGGGCGAGGTGGTGCTGGTCTGCGGCATGGCGCTGGCGCTGTCGCTGCTGGCCTCGATCTACCCCGCCTGGCGCGCCGCCCGGCTCGACCCGGTCGAGGCGCTGCGGTACGAGTGAGCGGCTTGCTGAAGATGAAGTGATACTCTAGTATCACTTCATGCGAACCGAACTGGTCACGACCCTCAAGCGCAAGGCCACCGACCTTCTCGCCGAGCTGGAGCGGGATCGCGAGCCGATCCTGATCACCCAGCATGGGCTGCCGAGCGCCTATCTGGTTGACGTCGAGACCTTCGAGACCCTGCAGCGGCGGATGGAGCTGCTGGAAGGCATCGCCCGTGGCGAGCAGGCGGTCGAGGAAGGACGGACGCTGACGCAGGACGAGGCCATGCAGCGCATGGCGCGATGGCTGAAATAGTCTGGACCGAGCCGGCGCTCGGCGACCTGGATGCGATCGCCGACTACATCGCGATCGAGGATCGGGTCGCGGCGCAGCAGTTGGTCCAGCGTGTGTTCCGGCATGTCGGCCGTCTGGCAGACCATCCGCGCCTGGGACCGAAGCCGCCGGAGCTTGCCGACTCCCGCTATCGGCAGATCGTTGAACCGCCTTGCCGCATCTTCTACCGGGAGGATGGGGAGCGGGTCTTCATTCTCCATGTGATGCGGGGAGAGCGAGTTCTCCGACCCGAACTTCTGGCGGATCGCACCACATCATCGTGACGGCGAAGGTCGCGTCGATGCGCTATGAATAATCCGTCACCCGATTCCGTCGAACCGGGCCGTCCCGTCGCCGCGGAGAGCCGCCATGACACACGCCGATTTCGTCCATCTGCGCGTGCACAGCGCCTATTCCCTCTCGGAAGGGGCGATCAAGACCAAGGAGCTGATCGGCATCTGCAAGAAGATGCAGATGCCGGCCGTGGCGGTCACCGACACCGGCAACCTGTTCGGCGCGCTGGAATTCGCCCTGGCGGCCAAGGATTACGGCATCCAGCCGATCATCGGCACCGTCCTGGCCATCACCCGCACCGAGATTGAGACCGGGGCGCGGGTCGGCGGCCCGGCGATCGCCGAGCCGGACTGCCTGGTGCTGCTGGCGCAGGACGAGCGCGGCTATGAGAACCTGATGGCGCTGACCAGCCGCGCCTATCTGGAGACCGAGGGCGGGCTGGCGCCGCAGCTGGCGCTGGAAGACCTGGCAGGGCATACGGACGGCGTCATCGCCCTGACCGGCGGGCCGAAGGGGCCGGTGGGCCGGCTGCTGCTGGCCGAGCATCCCGAGCGGGCCCTGGCGACGCTGCGCTATCTGAAAACCCTGTTCCCCGGCCGGCTCTATGTCGAGCTGATGCGGCACGGGCTGGAGGAGGAGAACCGGATCGAGGCCGAGCTGATCGACCTGGCCTATGCCGAGGACGTGCCGCTGGTCGCCACCAACGACTGCTTCTTCACCACCGAGGACATGTACGAGGCGCATGACGCGCTGCTGTGCATCGCCGACGGCGCCTATGTGGTCGAGGCCAACCGCCGCCGGGTGACGCGCGACCACCGCTTCCGCCCGGCCGAGGAGATGCGGCAGCTCTTCGCCGACCTGCCGGAGGCGGTGGACAATACCCTGGTGATCGCCCGGCGCTGCGCGGTGATGCCGAAGAAGCGGGCGCCGATCCTGCCGACCTTCCCGAGCGAGGCCGGCCGGACCGAGGCGGAGGAGCTGCGCGCCCAGGCGCATCAGGGCCTGACCGCCCGGCTGGAGGCGCATGTCTACACGCCCGAGATGGACCAGGCCGAGCGTGAGAAGGTGCGGGAGACCTACACCGCCCGGCTGGCCTACGAGCTCGACGTCATCGAGAAGATGGGCTTCCCCGGCTACTTCCTGATCGTCTCGGACTTCATCAAATGGTCCAAGGCGAACGACATCCCGGTCGGGCCGGGCCGCGGCTCCGGGGCCGGTTCGGTCGTCGCCTGGGTGCTGACCATCACCGACCTCGACCCGCTGCGCTTCGGCCTGCTGTTCGAGCGGTTCCTGAACCCCGAGCGCGTGTCGATGCCGGACTTCGACATCGATTTCTGCCAGGACCGGCGCGACGAGGTGATCACCTATGTCCGCGACAAATACGGGCATGACCGGGTGGCGCAGATCATCACCTTCGGTAAGCTGCAGGCCCGCGCCGTGCTGCGCGACGTCGGCCGCGTGCTGCAGATGCCCTATGGCCAGGTCGACCGCATCTGCAAGCTGGTGCCGAACAACCCGGCCAACCCGGTCACCCTGGCCCAGGCGATCGACGGCGAGCCGGCGCTGCAGCAGGAGCGCGACAACGACGAGCGGGTGCGCCACCTGATCGACTTGGCGATGAAGCTGGAGGGGCTGTACCGCCACGCCTCGACCCATGCCGCCGGCGTGGTGATCGGCGACCGGCCGCTGCACGAGCTGGTGGCGCTGTACCGGGACCCGCGCTCGCCGATCCCGGCCACCCAGTTCAACATGAAGTATGTCGAGCAGGCCGGGCTGGTGAAGTTCGACTTCCTCGGCCTGAAGACGCTGACCGTGCTGCGCGTGGCCGAGAACCTGATCAAGGCCAGCGGGGTCGAGATCGACCTGGCGCATATCCCGCTCGACGACGGGCCGACCTACGCCATGCTGGGGCGGGCCGAGGCGACCGGGGTGTTCCAGCTGGAAAGTTCCGGCATGCGCGACGTGCTGCGCCGGATGAAGCCGAACCGGATCGGCGACATCATCGCGCTGGTGGCGCTGTACCGCCCGGGCCCGATGGACAACATCCCGACCTTCATCGAGGTCAAGAACGGCACCAAGGCGCCGGACTACCTGCACCCGTCGCTGCAGCCGATCCTGGAAGAGACCTACGGCATCATGGTCTACCAGGAGCAGGTGATGCAGGTGGCCCAGACGCTGGCGGGCTATTCGCTCGGCGGCGCCGATCTTCTGCGCCGCGCCATGGGCAAGAAGATCAAGGCGGAGATGGACGCCCAGAAGCTGACCTTCGTCGAGGGCGCGGTCGCCCGCGGCGTGCCGGCCGGCCAGGCGTCCAGCATCTTCGACCAGGTCGAGAAGTTCGCCGGCTACGGCTTCAACAAGTCGCACGCCGCCGCCTACGCCATCGTCGCCTACCAGACCGCCTATCTGAAGGCCAACCATCCGGTCGAGTTCCTGGCCGCGTCGATGACGCTCGACCTCGGTAACACCGACAAGCTGAACGTCTTCCGGCAGGAGCTGACGCGCCTCAAGATCAAGCTGCTGATCCCCGATATCAACAAGTCCGACGCGGTGTTCGCGGTCGAGACGCTGCCCGACGGCGCCAAGGCCATCCGCTACGCCCTCGGCGCGATCAAGGGCGTCGGGCCGGAAGCGATGCGCAGCCTCGTGCAGGAACGCGAGCGCGGCGGGCCTTTTAGAGACCTGTTCGACCTGGCCCGGCGGCTCGACCTCAAGCTGCTGAACAAGCGGCAGCTGGAGAACCTGGCCCGCGCCGGCGCCTTCGATTCGATCGACAAGAACCGCGCCCGCGTCGTCGCCTCGTTCGAGACGCTGCTGCGCTACGCCCACACCGTGGCGGCGGAGCGCGACAGCGGCCAGATCGGCCTGTTTGGCGGCCCGGCCGGTGGCGGCCTCAGCGCGCCGCCGCTGCCCAGCATCCCGGACTGGGATTCGATGGAGCGGCTGCGGCAGGAGTTCGACGCGGTCGGCTTCTACCTCTCCGCCCATCCGCTCGACACCTATAACACCAAGCGCCTGGGCTCGGTGCGCTCGGCCGAGATCGGCCAGAAGATGCGGCTCGGCCACACCCAGCTCCGCCTCGCCGGCATCCTGATGGCCAAGCGCGAGATGACGACCAAGACCGGCAACCGGATGTGCTTCGGCACCTTCTCCGACGCCAGCGGCGTGTTCGAGGTGACCTTCTTCGCCGAGACGCTGGCCACGGCCCGGCAGCTGCTCGAGGTCGGCGCCGCTTTGGCCATGGCGGTGGAGATCCAGAGCCGCGGCGAGGAGCTGCGGCTGACCGCGCTGTCGGTGGAGCCGATCGACCAGGCCCTGGCGAAGAGCGCCGCCCGGTTCGTGATCTATGTCGACGGGGTGCAGGCGATCCAGCCGCTGCACGGGCTGCTGGACCGCGAAGGGCAGGGGCGCTGCAAGGTCAACCTGCAGCTGCTGCTGTCGCCGACCGAGGAGGTGGAGATCGAGCTGCCCGGCGGCTATGCGGTCGGCGGCAAGGCCAAGGCGGCGCTGAAATCGGTGCCCGGCGTGCTCAGCGTCGAGGAGTTCTGAGAGAGCTGATTGTGTTCGCGGATTGCGGAACCACCCGATGTCTTTGCAATAGGGATTTCCATCGTGGCAATTTCACTACCCTCCCAAATACGCCCGAGAACATTCGTCGCCAGGAACGGCGAACTTGGCATTCATTTGCAGGATATCGAGACATTCTTCATCGCCTGCGAGCAGGGGGATGCAGTCATCCTGGGCTGGGAGGTTTGGATCGTTGATCATGATGCGGATCTCTCGAGCGGATCTCCCGTTTTCGAGATCGGCCAGTGGTGCGGGCTGATTCCGGTGATCACGACGTCTGTTCCGGCCGTCATCGGGGGAGGTCTGGTCAGCGGTCGGAGGGAGTCGGAGCCGTGGGCCGAGCTCGTCGGGCGATCAGTGGCTATGGCTCGCGACCAAATCGCCGAAGCCAAATTGGCTGAGGAGGTGGTGCCAGACTGGCAGCCTTTCCTCCGAGTGAACTTCACATTTCAGCTTGAATCGGAAGGCTGACCGGCGCCTGTCGCATCTGGTTCGGCTCTCTGTCGGCGGGGCCGACACTTGTCGATGGACCGCGATCGATCTTGCCCACCATCGCGACGGCCCGATACAACGAACGGAGCCGGGGGCACCGTCCTCCGACCGCACCGGAGGGCATGTGACCGGCCGGCACCGTCCGGGTCGTCGCCGCTGCCGCTCCCACCGAGTTTGCATTATGAGTGACGACACTGATCACGGCATCCGTTTCGGGCGGATCGCCGCCATGCTCCCGGTCCGCGACATGCCGCGGGCGGAGGCCTTCTACACCTCCGTTCTGGGCTTCCGGAAAACCTTCCAGAACGGCGACCCGGTCGGCTTCATGATCCTGAAGCGCGACGGGGCGGAGCTGCATCTGACGCTGCAGCCCAACCACAGGGCGGCGCCGTTCAACGTGGCGCATCTGATGGTCGAGGACGCCGACGCGCTGCATCGGATCTGCCAGGCGCACGGGCTGCGCATCGTCAAGGGCCTCCGCGACAAGGATTATGGCCTCCGCGCTTTCGTCTTCGAGGATCCGGACGGCAACCGCATCGATGTCGGCCAGCCGATCTGATCCGCAGCCGTCTGTTCGAACCTGTCGCTATCCAGGCCCCGCCGGCACCCGCCGCGGGGCTTTTTCCTTGTGCCTGCCCTGTTCGACTTTGCTGGTTGACTCATCATACCAGCACACCATAATGCCGGTAACCAACAGGCGGGCCGAACCGCCGGACACAGACGACGACAACGTCTCCATCGCCGGGGGAGGGCGACATGCAGGCTCTGACGCGTCGATCCATGGTCGCGGGCGCAGCGATGCTGGCGATGGCTTTCGCTGCCGATCCCGCCTGGAGCCAGGAGGCGCCGGCCAAGCCGGTCACGATCGAGTTCTTCGGCCTCGCCTCGCACAACTGGCCGCTGGTGATCGAGCGCTTCCAGGCCGACTATCCGACGATCACCGTCCACTTCACCAAATTCGGCACCGACGAGCTGAAGCAGGCGCTGCGGGTCGGCGCGTCCTCGGGCAAGCTGCCGGATGCCTGGTGGAACTGGGGCGGATCGCTGGCCTCGCCCTACAACCGGGCCGGCCATGCGCTGAAGCTGACGCCGGAGCTGCTGGCGGCGCTGGGAGTCGAGGCGAATGTGACGCCGGCGGCGCTCGACATCACCCGCGACGGCGCCGACCTCTACGGCATCCCGAACAAGATCGGGCCCTTCGGCTTCGTCTACAAGAAGGCACTGTTCGACAAGTACGGGCTGCAGCCGCCGCAGAGCTTCGCCGATCTCGAGAAGGTCGCCGAGACGCTGAAGGCCAACGGCGTCACGCCGTTCTCGATCGGCGGCAAGTTCAGCTGGATGACGATGCGCTTCTTCGACTTCTTCCTCGAGCATTATGCCGGGCCGGAGGGGCATGACGCGCTGCTGGACATGGCGGAGTCCTGGGAGTCCGAGCCGGTCACCCAGTCCTTCGCCAAGCTGAAGGACTGGGCGGACAAGGGCTATTTCCCGGACGGGTTCCTGACCGTCGACCCCGCCACCAACATGCCGCTGCTCTACAACGACCAGGCGGCGATGGTGTTCGACACGCCGAGCCTGGAGACCGCCCGCATCCTCCGCGAGGGCAAGTCGCCGGCGGATTACGGCACCTTCCCGCTGCCGACCGACCGGACGCCGAAGCGGGTGCCGGGGTCGCCGTCGCAGATCCAGGTCAACGCCAAGGCGTCCGACGACGTGCGCAAGGCCGCGCTGCTGTTCGCCAGCTACGCCGTGCGGCCGGAGATCGCGCCGGTCACGGCCCAGGCGGTGGGTTTCCCGAGCGCGACCAAGGGCATCCTGCCGGCCGAGGACCTGCCGATCCAGCGGCAATGGTCGCAATGGACCCAAAGCGAGATCGGCTTCTACCGGCTGACCGACCAGGGCCTGCCGCAGGACGTCGTCGCCGCCTATTTCGAGGCGCAGGACTCCGTGCTGCTCGACCTGATGTCGCCGGAGGAGGCGGCGGCCCAGGTGCAGGAGGCGATCGAGCGCAGCAAGAGCCGCGCCAGCAACTGACCCGAGACAGGAGGTCCGCGGCCATGGCCGACACCAGCCTGGAGACGAGACGGCGGCTGCCGCGCAAGCTCAAGGACGAGGTGCTGGTGCCCTGGCTGTTCCTGGCCCCGGCGGCGCTGATCTTCGCCATCGTGCTGGTCTATCCGATGGCCTATTCCAGCTGGCTCAGCCTGTTCCGCTGGGACGGCGTGTCGCCGGACAGCCTCTGGGTCGGGCTCGGCAACTATGTCGAGCTGTTCACCCGCAACCGGGTGTTCTGGATCGCGCTCAAGAACAACGTGATCTGGAGCCTGCTGTCGCTGGTGGTGCCGACCGGCATCGGCCTGGCCCTGGCGCTGGCGCTCGAGGGCCGGTTCCGCGGCAGCGCCTTCTTCCGCAGCGTCTTCTACTTCCCGGCGATCCTGTCGATGAGCATCGTCGGGCTGATCTGGAGCTGGATGTATCACCCCAGCCTCGGCCTGGTGAACCAGATGCTGGAGGTGTTCGGCCTGTCCGGCCTGGAGCGCAACTGGCTGTCCGACCCGAAGATCTCGCTTTACTCCGTCTTCGTCGCCGCCGCCTGGCACAATGCCGGCCTGCCGATGCTGCTGTTCCTGGCCGGGCTGCAGACCATCTCCAAGGAGGTGCTGGACGCCGCCCGCATCGACGGCGCCGGCCGGTTCCAGCGCTTCTGGCACGTGACCTTCCCACTGCTGCGCGAGACCACCATGGTCGTGGTCGCGATCACCGCGATCAACTCGCTGAAGGTCTACGACATCATCTACGTCATGACCTATGGCGGCCCGGCCAACCGCACCCAGGTGCTGGGCAGCTGGATGTATTTCCTGACCTACAACCACAACGATGTCGGGCTCGGCACCGCCATCGCCGTGATCCTGTTCCTGCTGACCCTGGTCTTCGCCGTCCCCTACACCCGCCACATGGTGCGCAGCCGATGACCGACGCCGCGGTTTCCCTCGCCGGCGCGGCGGCCCGCGCCCGCCCGTTCCGCCTGCGCTTCGGGTCGCTCGGCTTCTACGCTGCGCTCGCCATCGGCGGCATGGTCTGGACCGCGCCTCTGATCATCCTGGTGTTCACCGCGCTGAAGAGCGCCGGGGATTTTGCCCAGAACGGCGCCTTTGCCCTGCCGCAGTCGCTGGAGTTCGGCAATTTCGCCAAGGCCTGGGCGATCGGCATCCAGACCTATTTCTGGAATTCGCTGGTGCTGACCGTGCTCAAGGTGCCGGCCGGCGTCTTCATCTGCTCGCTCGCCGCCTTCGCCCTGACCAAGATGAAGATGCGCGGCGGCGGCTTGGTCTTCACCATCTTCCTGCTCGGCATGATCGTGCCGATGCAGATGACGCTGGTGCCGCTGACCCTGCTGTACCAGCGGCTCGACCTGATCGACAGCCTGCCGGGGCTGTTCTTCCTCTATCTCGGCTTCGGCCTGCCGCTCGGCATCCTGGTGCTGCGCGGCTTCTTCCGCTCGATCCCGGCCGAGATGATCGAGGCGGCGCGGATCGATGGCTGCTCCTGGTGGGGCGTGTACCGGCGGGTGGTGATGCCGCTGGCCACCCCGGCCGTGGTCTCGCTGCTGATCCTCGACGGCATCGCCACCTGGAACGAGTTCATCCTGGCCCAGATCTTCATCCGCACCGAGGCGCAGCGCACCCTGCCGCTCGGGGTGGTGCAGTTCAGCACCGAGTTCTCGACCGCCTACGACCTGCTCGCGGCCGGCCAGCTGATCACCATCGCGCCTCTGCTCCTGCTCTACCTGTTCTTCCAGCGCTACTTCGTCCACGGCATGGCCGGGGCGGTGAAATGAGCGCGCCAGCGAAAGGGAAACGACCGTGCTGCCCCCGGAGAAGAAAGCCCGCCTCATCCTCAACACCGACGCCAAGAACGAGGCGGACGACCAGTACACCATCGTCCATGCGCTGCTGACGCCGAGCCTCGACCTGCACGGCATCAGCCCGGCGCATTTCGGCGCGGTGAAGTCGAAGACCAGCCTCAAGGACAGCCATGACGAGGTGGTCAAGCTGCTGCAGCTGATGGACCTCTCCGGCCGGGTCCGGGTGGCCGACGGCGCCGAGGGGCCGCTGCCGGACGAGCGGACGCCGGTGCCCTCCGCCGGCGCCCATCTCATCGTCGAGGAGGCGATGAAGGACGATCCGCGTCCGCTCTATGTCGCCTTCCTCGGGCCGCTCACCGACATGGCTTCGGCGCTGCTCATGGAGCCGCGGCTGAATGAGCGCAATGTCGTCGTTGTCTGGATCGGCGGCGGGCCGTGGCCGACCGGCGGCCGGGAATACAACCTGTCCAACGACATTGCCGCCGCCAATGTGGTGATGCGGTCGAAGGTCCAGCTGTGGCAGATCCCGATGACCGTCTACCGGATGATGGCGGTGGGCTATGCCGAGCTGTACGAGCGGGTCTACGACAAGGGCCCGATCGGCAAGTACCTGGTCGACCAGCTGGTGGAGTGGAACCTGAGGGCCCATCCCGGCCCGATCGAGCATCGCTCGCTCGGCGACACGCCTGCCCTGTCGGTGATCCTCAACCCGAATGGCGGCGTCTCGGAATGGGTGCCGGCGCCGGAGTTCAGCCCGCAGATGCACTACATCCATACCGGCCAGCACCGGCCGATCAAGCTGTACCATTCGATCGACACGCGCTGGATCCTCGAGGACTTCTTCGCCAAGCTCGCCCGCTTCACCCGCGGCGAGCAGGAGTTCGCGACCTTCGGCTGACGGGGAGGGACCGGTCTCGCCGTCTACCAAGCTTCCTTGCCGACAGGCCGGCCGAAGTCGACTAAATCGGGCCGGTTCTCGTCGGTGACACCGGCCAGGAGGGTATCGAGATCGGCAGAGCCGATGCCGTCGCGTAGGAACGGTTCGATGACGATGCGGCCGCCCTCATGGCAAACATCCACGGGCTGGCCGATTGAGAGCCTCGCGCTCTTCATGATCGCAACAGGGATGCGCACGGCGGCGCCGTTGCCCCATTTCCCGATGGTCGTTCGCATCCTGCGTTTATACGACAGGAGATCCCGCTTGTGACCGGCAATATCGGCCAGTTGCGTTGTCGCGCCATGGCAGACGCGATGTCCGGTCTCTTGTTGCCGCGCCGCGCCTGGGCTTGAGTGGAGGCGTCGCGGAGAATCGGGGGCCGGCATGGCTGAGACCGCAGCGGAGGCGGTGGCGCCAGTCGGGCCGCCGGGCCTGGGGCAGATCTTCCTGGCCTTCACCAAGATCGGGCTGACCAGCTTCGGCGGCGGCCTGAGCGGCTGGATGCTGCGCGAGTTCGTGCAGAACCGGCGCTGGGTGTCCGAGGCCGATTTCCTCAACGGCCTGGCTTTGGCCCAGGCATTCCCGGGCGTGAACGTGGTCAATCTCTCGCTCTGGATCGGCTTTCGCCTTCGCGGCGGGCCGGGGGCGCTTGCCGGCGTGCTGGGCATGATCGTGCCGGCCATGCTGGTCGCCATCGCCGCCGCCGCGGCCTTCGCCGAGGTGGCGCAGTATCGCTCCGTGCACCTGGCGCTGGCCGGGGCGGCGGCCGCGGCGGTCGGGCTGTCGCTGCAGATGGGCGTCCGCGCCGCGCGCCGGGCCGCCCGCTCCGCCGTACCGGTGGCGATCATCATCGTCACCTTCGTGGCGATCGGCCCGCTGCGCCTGCCGCTGCTGCCGGTGATGGCGGTGCTCGCGCCGCTCGGCATCGCCTATGCCGCCTGGCGGCCGCGGAGGGATTGAGGCGATGGACAATGTGCTGGTGCGGCTGCTGATCGTCTTCGTGCCGCTGTCCTTCCTCAGCGTCGGCGGCGGCCAGAGCATCGTCGCCGACATCCACCGCCAGTCGGTCGGCGTCTATGGCTGGATGACCGACGCCCGCTTCCTCGACCTGTTCGGCCTGTCGCGGATGACGCCGGGACCCGGGTCCCTGCTGGTGACGCTGGTCGGCTGGCAGGCCGCGGGCTGGGCCGGGGCGCTGGTGGCGACGGCGGCGATCTTCGCCCCGTCCTCGCTGCTGGTCTACGGCCTGGCCCGGCTCTGGGCCCGGTACCGCGGCGCGCCGTGGCAGCGCGCGGTCGAGACCGGCCTCGCGCCGGTCGCCGCCGGCATGGTGCTGGCCGCCTCCTTCAGCCTGCTGCAGGCGGCGGAGGGCGGGGTGCTGGCCTGGGCCATCGCCGCGATCTCCTGCCTGGCGCTGCTGTTCACCCGGGTCAGCCCGTTCCTGCTGCTGGGTGCCGGCGCCGTGCTGTTCCTGCTGGTCCAGCCGTGAGAGACCGCTTGGAAAGGCGCTGGCGCGGCCGCCTGACGGCGGTTTCTGCGCTTCCGGTGCTCACGGACCCAAACGTCCGCTGCGCGCCGGTTCTCGAAACCACCGCCATTCGACTCACGCCAGCGCCTTTCCAAACGGTCTCTGACCGGCGACATCCCGGAGATTGCCACAATACCGGAATATGCCTGATCCCAACGAAACGAGGGGAGGCGGCGATGGCACGGGTCACCGGCGTCCGGGCTTTGCCCATCCTGGGATTGGTCTTCTTCTGCCTCGGCCTCGCCGGCCTGATCGCGGCCGGCGCGCTCGCCTGGCGCGAGATGGACAGCAGCCGCACGGCCACGGCCGACGGCGTCATCGTCGACTTCAACAACGGCCCGGTGGTCGAGTTCACCACGGCGCAGGGCACGGTGGCGCAGTTCCGCAGCCCGGTGCGCAGCACCACCTTCGTCCGCGGCCAGCACCTGCCGGTGGCCTATGATCCGGCCGATCCCAGCGATGCGGCGGTCGACGGCTTCGCCGGGCGCTGGTTCCTGCCCAGCCTGTTCGGCCTCATCTTCGGTGTGTTCCTGGTGATCGGCCTCGCGCTCTCGCTGCTCGGGCGGGTCCTGCGGCCCCGCCAGCCGGCATGACCGTTCCGCAGACCAGGATGGTGGCCAAGCCGGCCGAGTTGCGCTAAAAGCCCCACCGGACCCGGGCGCCAGATGGCTGCGCCGCGGGCGTTTTGCATTGGAAGAGCCTGTCTTGCGCACCGAAACCCGCGGCATGGGCCTGGCGCTGATCGCGATGATCGCCGTCGTGCTGGCCTCGAACTACCTGGTCCAGTTCCCGATCAACGACTGGCTGACCTGGGGTGCCTTCACCTATCCGGTCACCTTCCTGGTCACCGACCTGACCAACCGCTTCTTCGGTCCGCATCGTGCCCGCCAGGTCGCCTATACCGGCTTCGCCCTGGCCGTGGTGCTGTCGCTGTGGCTGGCCGACTGGCGCATCGCCGTCGCCTCCGGCACCGCCTTCCTGGTCGGGCAGCTGCTCGACATCCACATCTTCGACCGGCTGCGCCGCGCCGCCTGGTGGCGCGCGCCCTTCATCGGCTCGGCCCTCGGCTCGGTGGTCGACACCGCGATCTTCTTCACCATCGCCTTCGCCGGCACCGGCCTGCCGATCCTGACCCTGATGGCCGGCGACCTGTCGGTGAAGCTGGCCTGCGCCCTGCTGTTCCTGGCGCCGTTCCGGGCGCTGATGAACCTGCTCATGCCGATGCCGGCGCTGCAGAACGGCTGACCCCGGTTCCGCCATGCGTGTCGACGAGTTCGATTTCGACCTGCCGCGGCAGTTGATCGCCGACCGGCCGGCCGAGCCGCGCGAGGCCGCCCGGCTGCTGGAGGTCGCGGCCGACGGCTTGGTCGACCGGCACATCGCCGATCTGCCGGGGCGCCTCAGGTCCGGCGACCTGCTGGTGGTCAACGACACCCGCGTCATCCCGGCCCGGCTGCACGGCAAGCGCGGCCTGGCGGGCATTGAGATCATGCTGCACCAGCCGGCCGAGGCCGGGCGCTGGCGCGCCTTCGCCCGCCCGGCCAAGAAGCTGAAGCCGGGCGACGTGGTCCGCTTCGCCGACGACTTCGCCGCCACCATCGTCGCCAAGGGCGAGGCCGGCGAGGTCGAGGTCGCCTTCGACGATCCCGCCGGCCTGGCCGCCCAGTTGCAGCGCCATGGCGAGATCCCGCTGCCGCCCTATATCGACCGGCCGGACGGGCCGGACGAGCGCGACCGCACCGACTACCAGACCGTCTTCGCCAAATATGACGGCGCCGTCGCCGCCCCGACCGCCGGGCTGCACTTCACCCCGCCGCTGCTCGATGCGCTGGCGGCGCGGGGCATCGACACGGTGCGCCTGACCCTGCATGTCGGCGCCGGCACCTTCCTGCCGGTGAAGAGCGACACGGTCGAAGGTCATGTCATGCATGCCGAGCGCGGCGTGCTGACCGCCGAGGTGGCCGACCGGATCAACGCCGTGCGCGCCGCCGGCGGCCGCATCGTCTCGGTCGGCACCACCAGCCTGCGCCTGCTGGAAAGCGCGGCGGCTGAGGACGGCACCATGCGGCCCTTCGACGGGTCGACCGCGATCTTCATCACCCCGGGCTATCGTTTCCGCGCCGTCGACCTGCTGGTGACGAATTTCCATCTGCCGCGCTCGACCCTGTTCATGCTGGTCTGCGCCTTCGCCGGGACGGAGCGCATGAAGCAGGCCTATTCCCATGCCATTTCCGCGGGCTACCGTTTCTACTCCTATGGCGACGCCTGCCTGCTGCACCGGTCGGACAAAGATGACTGAGTTCCGCTTCGAACCCCTGGCGCGCGACGGCGCCGCCCGCACCGGCCGCCTGCACACCGCCCATGGCGTGGTCCAGACCCCGACCTTCATGCCGGTCGGCACCGCCGCCACGGTGAAGGCGATGCGGCCGGAGGAGGTGGCGGCCACCGGCGCGCAGATCGTGCTGGGCAACACCTACCACCTGATGCTGCGCCCGGGGGCGGAGCGGGTGGCCCGGCTGGGCGGCCTGCACCGCTTCATGAACTGGCCCGGCCCGATCCTGACCGATTCTGGCGGCTTCCAGGTGATGTCGCTGTCGCAGCTGCGGCGCATGGACAAGGACGGCGTGACCTTCCGCTCGCATCTCGACGGCAGCGAGCACCGTCTGTCCCCGGCGCGGTCGACCGAGATCCAGCATCTGCTCGACGCCACCATCACCATGGCCTTCGACGAGTGCACGCCCTTCCCGGCGGAGCCGGAGGTGGCGGCCAGCTCGATGCGCCTGTCGATGGGCTGGGCCCAGCGCTCGCGCGACGCCTTCGTCGCCCGGCCCGGCTATGGCCAGTTCGGCATTGTCCAGGGCAGCGTGTATCCCGAGCTGCGGCTGGAATCCGCCGCGGCGCTGACCGCGATCGGCTTCGAGGGCTATGCCATCGGCGGCCTGGCGGTGGGCGAGGGGCAGGAGCGGATGTTCGCCGCCCTCGACGTCACCGTGCCGGCGCTGCCGGACGACCGGCCGCGCTACCTGATGGGCGTGGGCAAGCCGTCGGACCTGGTCGGCTCGGTCCGCCGCGGCGTCGACATGTTCGACTGCGTGCTGCCGACCCGCTCCGGCCGCACCGGCCAGGCCTTCACCCGGCGCGGCACGGTCAACCTGCGCAACGCCCGGCACCAGGACGACCAGCGGCCGCTGGACGAGGAGTGCCGCTGCCCCGCCTGCCGCAGCTACAGCCGCGCCTATCTGCACCATCTGGTGCGCAGCGAGGAGGTGCTGGGGCTGATGCTGCTGACCCAGCACAATCTGACCTATTATCAGGACCTGATGGCCGGGCTGCGCGGCGCCATCACCGCCGGCACGCTCGACGCCTTCGCCGCCGATTTCGAGGCGGAGCAGGCGCTGGGCGACATCTCGGCCCTCTGAGGAAACACCATGGCCCGCAAGGCAAAAGGCACGGAAGCGCTCACCCAGCTCGGCCAGGCCACGGCGCTGCCGGCATCGCCCGAGGCGGCGGTGCTGGAGACGGTGCCGAATCCGCGGCCGAAGCAGCTCTACCTGGTGCGCTTCACCGCGCCGGAATTCACCTCGCTGTGCCCGATCACCGGCCAGCCCGACTTCGCCCATCTGGTGATCGACTACGCCCCGGCGGCGAAGATCGTCGAGAGCAAGTCGCTGAAGCTGTTCCTCGGCTCGTTCCGCAACCACGGCGCCTTCCACGAGGACTGCACCGTCTATGTGGCGGAGCGGCTGATCAAGGCGATGAAGCCGCGCTGGCTGCGCATCGGCGGCTACTGGTACCCGCGCGGCGGCATCCCGATCGACGTGTTCTACCAGAGCGGGCCGGCGCCCGACGGTCTGTGGCTGCCGGACCAGGGCGTGCCGCCCTATCGCGGACGGGGATGAGCGGCGCGGCCGAGATAAAAGACCGTATCCGGGCCGAGGCCTTCGCCCTCGGCTTCGACAGCGCCGGCTTCGCCGCCGCCACGCCCGACCCCAGGCTGCGCGAGCGGCTGGAGCTGTTCCTCGGCGAGGGCCAGCATGGCGACATGGGCTGGCTGGAGGCGAATGCCGACCGCCGTGCCGACCCGCAGATTCTGTGGCCCGACGCCCTGACCGTGCTGTCGCTCGGCCTCAACTACGGCCCGGCCGAGGATCCGCTGCCGCTGCTCGACCAGCGGGAGAGGGGGGTGATCTCGGTCTACGCCCAGGGCCGCGACTATCACGACGTGGTCAAGAAGAAGCTGAAGGCGCTGGGCGGCTGGATCCACCGCAGCTTCAAGACCGAGCTGAAGGTCTTCGTCGACACCGCGCCGGTGATGGAGAAGCCGCTGGCGATGCGGGCCGGGATCGGCTGGCAGGGCAAGCATACCAACCTCGTGTCGCGCGACTGGGGCTCCTGGCTGTTCCTCGGCGAGATCTACCTGGCGATCGCCCTGCCGCCGGACGAGCCGGAGCGCGACCGCTGCGGCTCCTGCCGTTCCTGCCTCGACATCTGCCCGACCGCGGCCTTCCCGGCGCCCTACCGGCTCGACGCGCGGCGCTGCATCTCCTATCTGACGATCGAGCACAAGGGCCCGATCCCGCGCGAGATGCGGCCCTTGATCGGCAACCGCATCTATGGCTGCGACGACTGCCTGGCGGTGTGCCCCTGGAACAAGTTCGCCGCCGTGGGGCGTGAGGCGGCGTTGGCACCGTGGCCGGAGTTGAACGGCCCGGCTCTGGCGTCGCTTCTCGGCTTCGACGATGCCGGCTTCCGCGCCGCCTTCTCCGGCTCGCCGATCAAGCGCATCGGCCGCGACCGCTTCCTGCGCAACGTGCTGGTCGCCCTCGGCAACAGCGCCGACCCGGCGCTGGCGCGGGATGTCGAGCCGCTGCTGGACGACGCTTCGCCTTTGGTCCGCGGCGCTGCGGTCTGGGCCCTGGCCCGGCTGCTAGGCCCGGGCGGGCTGGGCCGCCTAGCCTCGGCGAGGGCCGACGATCCGGAGGCGGAGGTCCGCGAGGAATGGCAGGCCGGGCTGCAGGCCGCCTGACGCAGAGGGCTCGGCCGGGCAGCGCATCCGGCAGCAGGGCTCAATCCGATTGCCCCTCTCGCTGGCGAGACCTTTTCACAACGCCCATTCCTGATCGTCATTGCGAGGAGGCGAAGCCGACGAAGCAATCCATGCCGCTGCTCGTGCGGCCCGATGGATTGCTTCGCTGCGCTCGCAATGACGGCGTTGGTTATTTTGAAAGGATCTCGTCAGGCGAGAGAGGCGCGAGGCCGTCAATACGCGCTGTATTCAAGCCACTGCCGTGGCGGTTTCGGTGCGCCTTCTTGAACACCGTCGCGACGAGTGTCACATTTTCCACGACAATTGGCGACGATGACCATGTCCGACGTTCTCTCTCGCAATCCTAATGCCCGGCGCCGGCCGGCGCACGATCCGTCACGGGTCGCGTCCGTGCTGGGCGGCGCCGAGGTGTTCCGGCACCCTCCCGACAGCCCGCTTGAGGCACATGACATGCTGGAACGCGGCATGCCGGCCGAGGCCCTGACCTATCTGATCAGAAGCTTCTCCTCCCTGGAGATCAGCGGGCCGCTGGAACGGGCGCTCGGGATGAGCCTCCGCACCCTGCAGCGCAAGGCTGCCGGGTCGCAGAAGCCGCTCAATCCCGAGCAGAGCGGCAGGATCTGGAAGTTCGCCGAGATCCTGGCGAGGACGACCGACGTCTTCGGCTCACAGGAGGCCGCCGAGAGGTGGATGGAGACGCCGGCGATCGGCCTCGATCAACGCCGCCCGATCGACCTGCTGTCGACACCAGCCGGGGTCGGGCTGGTCGTGGACCACCTGATCCGTCTCGATTACGGCGTCTACGCATGACGCCGACGCACGCCGTGGCCTGTTGGGTTCGCTGACCGCGAACCCCACGAGGTTGATACGGGCAAACGCATAGCTCGCCCGCACTTCCCGCCAAAGGCTGGCGCACGATGGCCGAAGCGCGGTAGAAGGCGCGTTTTCCTGCTACGCTCCGGACCATGACCCCCTCCGCCCGCATCCAGGCCACGATCGACATTCTCGAGCGCCTCGGCATCGAGAACCGCCCCGCCGACGCCCTGGTCTCGGCCTATTTCCGCACCCGCCGCTTCATCGGCTCGAAGGACCGCAGCGAGATCGCCGCCCGCGTCTACGCCGTGCTGCGCCATCACGCCCGCCTCGGCTGGTGGCTGGCCAAGGTCGAGGCCGAGGACACGCCGCGCAACCGGGTGATCGCCGAGCTGACTTTGGCCGAGGGCGTCGCGATCAAGGACATGGGCCGGCTGTTCTCCGGCGAGACCTACGCGCCGATCCCGCTGGACGGGCCGGAGGACAGGCTGGTCAAGGCCACCGCCGGCCAGCCGCTCGACCATCCCGACATGCCGAAGCCGGTGCGCAGCGAGATCCCGGACTGGGCCGCCGCCTCGCTGGAGCAGAATTTCGGCGACCGCTACGAGGCCGAGGTCGCGGCGCTGCTGGACCAGGCGCCGCTGGACCTGCGGGTGAACGAGCTGCGCGGCACCCGCGACGAGGTGGTGCACACCCTGGCCGCCGGCAAGCTCGACGTCGTGGCGACGCCGCTGTCGCCGCTCGGCATCCGAGTCAAGGGCCGGCCGCAGCTCGGCCGCCACCCCGCCTTCCAGTCCGGCCTGATCGAGGTGCAGGACGAGGGCTCGCAGCTGATCGCGCTGCTGGTCGACGCCCGGCCGGGCCAGCAGGTGGTCGATTTCTGCTCCGGCGCCGGCGGCAAGGCGTTGGCCATCGCGGCGCGGATGAAGGGCAAGGGCCGGGTCGTCGCCTGCGACGTGTCCAAGGGCCGGCTCGACCGTGGCAAGGAGCGGCTGCGCCGCGCCGGCATCGACAATGTCGAGCCGCGCCTCTTGGAGAATGAGCGTGACCGCTGGGTGAAGAAGCAGCGCGGCAAGTTCGACCGGGTGCTGATCGACGCGCCCTGCAGCGGCACCGGCGCCTGGCGCCGCAACCCCGACGCCCGCTGGCGGCCGATGGATTTGGAGCGCCTGCTCGGCGTCCAGCGCGAGATCCTGGACAGTGCCGCCCGCCTGGCCAAGCCCGCTGGCGGCCGCGTGATCTACGCCACCTGCTCGCTGCTGCGCGAGGAGAACGAGGCCCAGGTCGAGGGCTTCCTGGCCAGCCATCCCGACTACCGGCTGGTGCCGGTGGAGACGGTGTGGGACGAGGCGGTGGGCAGCGGCGAGGCGCCGACCAGCGGCATGCTGCGCCTGTCGCCCGCCGCCAACGGCACCGACGGCTTCTTCGTCGCGGTGCTGGAGCGCGGGCCGAAGGCCGAGGCTGCCGGCGAGCCCGCCGATGCCGGCGAGGAGCCGGCGGGCGACGAGGGCTGACATGATCCGCCGCGCGATCCTGGCCGACGCGCCGGCGATCGCGCGGATCCATGTCCAGGCCTGGCAGGAGACCTATCGCGGCCTGGTGCCGGACGAGTATCTCGACCGCATGACCGTGACCCAGCGCGAGCGTGGCCATGAGCGCTCGCTGGCCTATGAGGACGGCACCGCCACCTTCCTGGCGTTGGCCCCGACCCCGGCCGGCGGGGCGGTGCCGGTCGGCTTCGCCCTGTGCGGCCGGGCCCGCGGCGCGCCCGGCTACGGCTGGGGCGAGATCTATGCCCTCTATCTGCTCGACCGGGCGAAGGGGAAGGGGCACGGGCGGGCGCTGATGGCCGCGTCCTCCGCCTGGTTCGCCGAGCGCGGCATGACCCCCTTCATGCTGTGGGCCCTCACGGCCAATTTCCGCGCCACCGGCTTCTACCGCCATCTCGGCGGCGAGGCCTATGCCGACCGGCTGGAGCAGTTCGGCGGCGCCGTGCTGGCCGAGAGCGCCTTCCGCTTCGACCGCCCGATCGCCGCCGCGGCCGCATGAGAACCGTCCTGGCGCTGTACCTCGTCGCCGCCAGCCTGGCCGCCTTCGCCCTGTTCGCCTGGGACAAGGGATGCGCCGTCGCCGGCCGCCGCCGGGTCCCGGAACGCACGCTGCTGGCCGTGGCCGCGATCGGCGGCACACCCGGCGCCATCGCCGCGCAGCGGCTGCTGCGCCACAAGACGGTGAAGGAGCCGTTCCGCACCCGGCTGCTGTGGATCGCCGGGGCGCAGCTGGTCCTGGTCGCGATCCTCGCCGCGCTGGCGCTGGCCTGACTGCCTGCGTCGTCACCGAACCGTCATCCGCGCATGGATGTTGCGCGCCCGGCGCGGGCGGCATCGCTTGTCCTGCGGGCGGGGGGAGGGTAAAGCTCCGTCCCACCGCCCGACCCCGGAGTTGCCATGCCCGCCCCGACCGCCCAGCCGTCGCCGGACCGCATCCTCATTCTCGATTTCGGCAGCCAGGTCACCCAGCTGATCGCCCGCCGGGTCCGCGAATCCGGCGTCTATTGCGAGATCTGGCCGTTCAACCATGCCGGCGACGACCGCATCCGGGCCTTCGACCCGCGCGGCGTCATCCTCTCCGGCAGCCCGGCCTCGGTCACCGAGGACGGCTCGCCGCGCGCGCCGCAGCTGGTGTTCGAGCTGGGCGTGCCGGTGCTGGGCATCTGCTACGGCCAGCAGACCATGTGCGAGCAGCTGGGCGGCGCGGTCGAGGCCGGCCACCATCGCGAGTTCGGCCGCGCCTGGCTGGATATCCGCGAGAACTGTACCCTGTTCGACGGCGCCTGGGCGGTCGGCGCGCGCGAGCAGGTGTGGATGAGCCATGGCGACCGCGTCACCCGCCTGCCGGACGGCTTCCGCATCGTCGCCACCAGCGAGAATGCGCCCTATGCCGCAATCGCCGACGATGCCCGCCGCTATTACGGCGTGCAGTTCCACCCCGAGGTGGTGCACACCCCGCATGGCGCGCAGCTGCTGCGCAACTTCACCCACCATGTCTGCGGCTGCGAAGGCAGCTGGACCATGGCCGCCTTCCGCGATGCGGAGATCGCCAAGATCCGCGCCCAGGTCGGCACCGGCAAGGTGATCTGCGGCCTGTCCGGCGGCGTCGACAGCGCCGTGGCCGCCGTGCTGATCCATGAGGCGATCGGCGACCAGCTGACCTGCATCTTCGTCGACACAGGGCTGATGCGCTCGGGCGAGGCGGAGCAGGTGGTGTCGCTGTTCCGCGGCCATTACAACATCCCGCTGGTGCATGTCGACGCGTCGGAGCTGTTCCTCGGCCGGCTCGAGGGCGTCAGCGACCCGGAGCAGAAGCGCAAGATCATCGGCGCCGCCTTCGTCGAGGTGTTCGACGCCGAGGCCGAGAAGATCGACGGCGCCCGCTTCCTGGCCCAGGGCACCCTCTACCCCGACGTGATCGAGAGCGTGTCCTTCACCGGCGGCCCGTCGGTGACGATCAAGAGCCACCACAATGTCGGCGGCCTGCCGGAGCGGATGAAGCTGGCCCTGGTCGAGCCGCTGCGCGAGCTGTTCAAGGACGAGGTCCGGGCGCTGGGCCGCGAGCTCGGCCTGCCGGAAAGCTTCGTCGGCCGCCACCCGTTCCCGGGGCCGGGCCTGGGCATCCGCATCCCGGGCGCGATCAGCCGCGACATGCTGGAGATCCTGCGCAAGGCCGACGTGATCTATCTCGAGGAGATCCGCCGCGCCGGCCTGTACGACGCGATCTGGCAGGCCTTCGCGGTGCTGCTGCCGGTGCGCACGGTGGGGGTGATGGGCGACGGCCGCACCTACGACTATGTCTGCGCGCTCAGGGCCGTGACCTCGACCGACGGCATGACCGCCGACTACTACCCCTTCGACCACGAGTTCCTGGGCCGGGTCTCGACCCGTATCGTCAACGAGGTGCGAGGCATCAACCGCGTCGTCTACGACATCACCTCGAAGCCGCCGGGGACGATCGAGTGGGAGTGAGGGGGAGCGTAGTTCCGGATAACCCAGGATACTGCGTCGTAGTTTCGGCGGATCCAACGTAAGCAATAGATACCGATGAATGTCCGCAGGCGGGACTTGCGGGTCGGACAGCTTTGAGAGCAGGAACGTGAATAGCTGCCGCTCTGCTTGCATGAGCTTGCGAGGGGCCTCCGCTACGCGAAATAGCGGACCACGCCACCATCGACGCGCAGGGCAGCGCCGGTGGTGGCCGATGCCTGGTCCGAGCACACATAGACGATCATGTTGGCGACTTCGTCGGTCGTGGTGAACCGTTGGATCAGCGTTGTGGGCCGGGCCGACTTCAGGAACGCCTGCTCCGCCTCTTCCTGCGAAATGCCTCTTTCTTTCGCCTGTGAGGCCATCCAGTTGCCGAGGATCTCCGATCACGTCGGACCGGGCAGAACGGCGTTGACGGTGACGCCCGTGCCGGCCACGGATTCGGCGAGCCCCCGCGAAAGCGCCAGCTGGGCGGTCTTGGTGGTGCCGTAGTCGATCATCTCCTTCGGTATGTTCAGGCCGGACTCGCTGCTGACGAAAACCACGCGGCCCCAGCCGCGGGTTACCATCTTGGGAAGGTAATTCCGCGTCATGCGGACGCCGCTCATGAAGTTGATCTGGAAGATTTGCTCCCAATCCTCGTCGGTGGTGTCGCCGAATTCCCTCAGCACCGCCGTGCCGAGATTGTTGACGACAATGTCCGCGTCCGCGGCCTGAGCGAAGAACTCTTCCGCACCGTTCGCGGTCGAGAGATCGGCGGCGATCCCCGAGATATCCACGTCAGGGAAGTCCGATCGCATCGCCCGCACAGCCTCTTGGACCCGCTCCGTGCCGCGGCCGCTGACGATGACGGAGGCGCCGGCGCGCGCGAGCCCTTCGACGGTGGCGCGGCCGATTCCGGCGGTCGAGCCGGTCACGATAGCCCTGCGGCCCTTGAGATCGATGATCATACGCTGTCTCCTGTTCTCATGGTCGCGAGCTGCGCGCCCTAGGCGGAGGCCCTGCGTGCGGCACGGGCTAGGTCCTCGACCCACTGCTGGTGGTATCGGTAGAGCGCGCCAGGGTGCTGGCGGCCGATCATCTCGAGGAACCAGGGCCCCTGCTGCGTCTCTTCCGTCAGAACGTGGCAGCCACCCTCCGTCGGGGTGATGACCCAGCCGTGGTAAGCGCTGGACCCGCTGTCGTCGCCATCCACGGTGGTGGACCATGCAAGCCTGCGGAGCGGCTCGCACTCCGTCACCACCAGGCTCATGGGAAAGCCGACCGTGACGCGGTGGTATCGCGTTCCGAGCGCCAGCTCAGGCCCGCCCGACAGGATCTTCACCTGATCCTCGGGGGGGAAATAGCTCGACCAGTTCTCGGCGTCGACCAGCAGCTTCCAGACCACTTCCGGCGGCGCTTTCACGTCGATGTCGTTGAGCGCATAGATGGCCGATATCTTTGGATCGTAGCGCTCCGGCCAGATGACCTTGTCGTACATCGCTCAAGCTTCCTTCTTGAACAGATCCTGGAAGATGAGCTGGCCCCAGATGCGGCCGCGTGCGTGCACCAGCGCGCCACCCTCGTCAAGCTTTCCCAGCTTGACGGGTGCGAATCCGAGTTGCTTGGCCAAGGCCGCCACGGGAGCGGTCGCGTCCTCGTCGTCGCTCGACAGAAAGACGACCCGGTGGCCGCCCTCGACGATCGGATCGGCAGCCAGGGTGGCCGCAGCCAGATGATTGAACCCTTTCACGAGCCTGGCGCCGGTGAACGCCTTCGCGACGAAGGCGGAGGACGGGAGGCCGTCCAGCTCCTCAGGGGGAACTCCAAACGTGTTCGTGGCGTCGATGACCGTCTTGCCTTCCCAGCTCGGCAGGGCCTTCGCAACCTCGCGATGCTCCCCGAACGGGACCGCTAGGATGATCGTGTCGGCCTCGAGTGCATTCTGCAGCGACCTGGCGACGACCGTGGGTCCGATCGCCCGGGCCTGCGGCGCCAACGCCTCGGGCGGCCGGCGGCTCGCGACGGCCACCTCGATGTTCTTGCGGGCGAAAGCCCGGGCGAGGGCCTGGCCCACCGCACCGAATCCTACAATCGCATAGCTCATGATACGTCTCCGATCCGTGTTGATATTGAGTCCCCGGCCTTTCAGATGGCCGAGAAGCCGCCGTCGACGGACAGCTCCACCCCATTCACGAAGGTGGAATCGTCAGACGCGAGAAACAGCGCGGCCGCCGCAATTTCCTCGGGACGCCCCATCTTTCCCCGCGGGATCAGGGATTCGAACATCCGCTTCGCCTCCTCGGTGAGAACCTGGTCCTGCATCGGCGTGGCGATCGGCCCCGGGCTCAGCACGTTCACCCGGATATTCCTGCCCTTCAGCTCGTTGAGCCATGTGCGCGCGAATGAGCGCAACGCCGCCTTGCTCGCCGCATACACGCCGTAACCGGGAAATCCCTTCACCGAAGCAACCGACCCGGTCATGAAGATCGATCCGCCGTCGTTGAACAGCGGCAACGCCTTCTGAACCGTGAACAGCGTGCCGCGCGTGTTCAGGCCGAAGGCCGCATCGAAATGCTGTTCGGTAATCTCGCCCAGCGGGAGGGCTTCGCCCATGCCGGCGCTCGCGTACAGGACGTCGATCCTGCCCTTGTCCCGCTTGACCGTGTCGAACAGACGGTCGAGGTCGTCGAGATTGGCGGCGTCGCCGCGCACGCCGGTCACGTTCCGGCCAATCAGCCTGACGGCCTCGTCGAGCACCTCCTGCCTCCGGCCCGTGATGAAGACATAGGCGCCCTCTTCAACGAACCGCCTGGCGCTCGCCAACGCCATGCCGCTCGATCCACCCGTGATGACTGCAACCTTACCCTCAAGCTTTCCCATGACTTCTCCTTCCAGGCTCCGTCCTTGGCTTGTCCGGGGAGGTCCCCGGGGCCCTCGAGATGGGTCCGCCGGAGTCAGGCGTTGAGTGCGGAAGCACGCATATCCGTGGTGCGAAATCCATCCGGCAGGACGACTGATGTCGGCCGCGACGTGATCGGTGTCCGCCGTTCGGAATCGGGCCGCGCTTGCCGGTGCAGGCTCGCCCGCACTACTGTTCGACGTGTTGGATACGGGCTTTGAAAGACGCACCGCGCGGTGCTGGATTGCACCATGATCGACTGGGATGACGTTCGCCACTTTCTGGCCGTCGCGCGCGGAGGCTCGGTGCGGGCCGCCGCCCAGCGCCTCGGCGTCAATCACTCGACCGTGCTGCGACGCATCGCCCAGCTCGAGGGACGCCTCGGGGCGCGCATGTTCGAAAAGCTGCCTTCGGGCTACCGCCTGACGGCTGCGGGGGAGGAGGTCCTCGAGCTCGCGGACCGGATGGAAGCGTCGTCGCACGAGCTGGAGACGCGCGTCTTCGGTCGCGACCAGAGCGTGCGTGGGCTTCTGCGGGTGACGCTGGCGCCGCCGCTTGCGACACACCTGCTCATGCCGGATTTCGCCGATTTTGCGCGCCTGCACCCGGACATCGAGATGGAAATCCTGTCGTCCGGCGAGCTGGCAAATCTGACCAACCGAGAGGCCGACGTCGCGATCCGCGTCGTCTACGACCGCAAAACCCTGCCGCCCAATCTTCACGGCCTGAAGGGACCAGAGCTGTTCGGCGGTGTCTACATGTCCCGCGACCGGCTCGCCGCGTGGCGCGCGGGCGCGCCGGATCCCATCCGGTGGATCGTCATCAGCAGTCATGGGGTCCCGGCCTGGGCCAGCGAGGGCGAGGTTCGCACCTCAGGGGTTCCGTTCAGGACCACGGATGGCGAGGCGCAGATCGTTGCAGCACGGCAAGGGGTCGGGATGACGACACTGCCGTGCTTCGTGGGAGATGCCGACTCCCTGCTGGTGAGGGTGCCGGGCACCGACCTGCACATGTACGGAACCGTTTGGCTTCTCACACAGGGCGAGACACGCAAGACGAAGCGCGTGCGGCTCTTCACCGAGTTCGTATCCCGCAGGCTCGCCGCATACGCGCCGCTTCTCGCGGGGCTGTCCGTATCGCGCGACTGACGCACGGCGGGCCGCCGATGGCGCTGTCTCAAGCCTACCGCTGTATCAACTACGGCAGCCCGATGGAAATCTCGCGACGGACTCTGGTGGTAGACAGCCTCGCGCTGAGATGAAGGCTGAGCGCAGGAGACGTCTGCCGCCCAATACACCGCGTCACTCGGGCGGTGGCCAGTCCGGGAGCAGGGTTATGCCGAATCTCGGCGAGGCCTCGCGGAGGCGCTTGATCTCCTCGGGCGTCGGCGGTCCCGCGGCTTCGCCCGGTCGAAGTTCGTGGCCGGCTTCCTCGAGAAACCGGTCGAACAGGGCGGGGGTGCCGATCAGGATATACCGGCCGGGAGTGCCGCTCATGTTCAGAAGCTGGTGTGGAATGCCGCGCGGCAGGAAGATGCTCTCGCCCGCCGTCAGGTGCCGGGGTTGGCCGTCGATCACCGCCGTCAGCTCGCCTTCGATGACGTAGACCGTCTCGTCGTCCCTGGCATGGACATGGATCGGCGTCTTCGTGTTTCCGTGGCCTCTGTTCTCGAAGAGGCAGAATTGCCCCGCGGTCTGTTCGCCGGACAGCAGGCGCTTCATCACGACACCTGTAAGAACGAACACTTTGCCGGCGATATTGCCCATGGTCGTTTCCTTTCGTGCAGGTGGGGGAGCGCGGGATCCCGCTTTCGCGGGGATGGCGGATTTGGGATTTAGAGGGGGCCCGCTTGAAGGAAAGCCCTGCGCTGCGCGCTATAGCCTCGACCGACGGCATGGCCGCCGACGACTACCCCTTCCACCACGAATTCCCGGGCCAGATCTCGACCCGTATCGTCAACGAGATTCGTGGCATCATCCGTATCGTCTCCGACGTCACCTCGAAGCCAGCGGGGACCAGTGAGCGGGAGTGACGAGGCCGTGCCTTATATCGAGACGCTTCCATCCAAGACTGAGATATTCAGCCACTGGAAGGATCGCTTCGAGGACATTGGCATTTTCGTCGATTGGGGTGAGCCGAGCTGCTGGGTGTGCGGCTTTCACTATGGCGTCAGATATGACATCAAGTCGCCGGACGCGGATTGGAGTGACATACTTGATGGGTGGCAACGCATCCCGCTCCAGCGGTGTCATATCGTTCCTCGATCGCTAGGCGGGACCGACGAGCCAGATAACCTGTTCCTGATGTGCCGCGAGTGCCACGACTTGGCACCCAACACTACGCTGCATGAGATCTTCTTCGAATGGGCCCGAGCTCAATGCTCCAGGCGGCGCGAAACAGCGAAGATCACGGAAGCGTTGCGGTCATTCGATGTTGGTCCGGAGCAGTATCACGAACTCCTGCGGGTTCTTGAAAATCCAGATTTTGCGATTTGGAAGCGCGACAAGATAGGTCCGCACAGACCCCAGTCAAACTATGCCCCGGTGTCGTGCCGGTTGACTCCCGCAACCTTGATTGGGTTAGCGGTCCGCTATCTGAGATCTGAACAAAGGCCAAAGTCGGACGCAGCGACGTTCGGATCCTGATGGCGATCTGGAACAAGTGTCGTTCGGCGAACGTCGCCCCCGCAGGCGCGGCGCTCACTCGCCCCGCTTCGGCCGGCGCACCGCGCGGATCTTGCCGGTGTTGCCGCTGCCGCAGAAGAACCGGTCGCCGCCGTCGGATTCCAGGCCCGACACGTTCACCCCGGCCGGCAGCTCCAGGCTCTCCAGCACCTCGCCCGACGTCGGGTCGATCCGGCGCAGCTCGCTCTCCTCGGCCTCCCAGGTGGCGTGCCACAGCTCGCCGTCGACCCAGCTGACGCCGGTGACGAAGCGGTTGGACTCGATGGTGCGCAGCACCTTTCCGGTCTCCGGGTCGACCTGGTGGATCTTGCGGTCGCGATGCTGCCCGACCCACAGCGTGCCCTCGCCCCAGGCGAGCCCCGAGTCACCGCCGCCGCCCGGCGCCGGGATGGTCGCCAGCACGCGGCCGGTCTCCGGGTCGATCTTCTGGATCCGGCTCTCGGCGATCTGGAACAGGTGCCGGCCGTCGAAGGCGGTGCCGGCATGCGCCGCCACGTCGAGCGAGCGCGTCACCCGGCCGCTCTTTGGGTCCAGGGCGTTGAGCCTGTCGCCCGAGGCGAACCAGACATGCTCCCCGTCATAGGTCACGCCGGCCACGTCCGTGATGCCCGGGAACGGCCCGTATTCGCGGATGATGTCAGCCATGGATCGCTCCTCCGATCATGTGATGGGCCACCCTAGCCCTCGGGCAGCGGGGCCGGGAGTAACAAGGCGGTCGTGAAACCGGGCAAAGGCGGCGTCACCCAGCGGCGCGCCCGGCCATGGCCGAAGGCCTGCACCTTGCCGGCCTCCGCCAGCGCGTCGAGCGCCCGCTGCACCGTGCGCTGGCTGGCCCCCAGCGCCAAAGCGAGGGCCGAGCTCGACCAGGCCTCGCCATCGGCCAGGAAGGCCAGCACCGCCGCATGCCGCTCCTCCACCGGCCGGGCCAGCACCACCACCTCGCGGCCGTCGCGCGGCAGCAAGGCGAAGCCCCGCGCGGTCGCGGTCACGCCCGCCAGCGGCCGCAGCGCCGCGCGCAGCCGCCCGATCTCGACCCGCAGCCGGGCGCGATGCGACTCGTCGGCGAATCTCGCGCCGAAGGCCCGCTGCAGCAGCACGCCGCGCGGTACGTCGCCGGGCCAGGCCTCGCCCAGGGCGCGGGCCAGCGCGAACAGCACCGGCCGGCGGGCGAGGGGGATGGCCGTGTCCGCCTCGCGCACGGCATGGCGGCAGGCATCCACCACCAGCGTCGGCGACGCCGGCGGCGCCGGCGAGGCCAGCAGCGCCTCGACCTCGTGCAGCCGCAAGGGTCGCTCTCGCCCACGCGCGATCAGCCGCGCCGCGGGCTCCTCCAGCATGCGGGACGCGCTCTCGACCTCCGCCGCCAGCGCCGGAATCCGGGCGAGGCGGGCGGCCTGGCTGGCCCGGGCCAGCGCTTCGCGGGCTGGGGCCGTGCGCAGGCGGCGCATGGCGATGCCCGCCACCACCAGCTCATGCACGGTCCGCCAGGGTGGGGGGAGGGCGGCGGGGTCGAGGCCGGCCAGCGCCTGCTCGGCCTCGTCGATCCGGCCGATCAGCACCAGGCGCCGGACCGCGAGCAGCCGCGCATGGGCGGCGTTCAGCCGGTCGCCCTGCGCCTCCAGCACCGCCCGGGCCGCGTCCAGCGCCTTGGGCGGCCAGCCGAGGTCGCGCGAGGCCAGCGCCACCTCGGCCTCGGCGACGATGCAGCGGGCGCGGGACACCGCTTCCCGGGCCCCGAAGGCGCGGCCCGCCCGGCGCAGCAGCGCCTTGGCCCGGGCGAGGTCGCCGAGCTGCGCCATGGCGATGCCGCGCAGCGCCAGCGCCGGCGCGTCGTCGCGCAGCGCCACCCGGTTCAGGGCGCCGAGCGGATCGCCCGTCGCCAGCGCCCGCGCCGCCGCGGTGATCAGAGAGTCCATCGGAATCCCGTCACACTTGTCACTCCCCGCCTTTCGCCCGCCGGCACAACTCTACCGCATCACGACCACGCGTCGGCCCGCAACCGGGGCGACAGCATCCGAGGGAGAGACGGCATGACCCATCACCCGACCGGAACCCGCGAGGAATGGCTGGCGGCGCGGCGCGCGCTGCTGGCGGCGGAGAAGGATCTCACGCGACAGGGCGACGCGCTGGCGCAGCAGCGGCAGGCGCTGCCCTGGGTCTGCATCGACAAGGACTACCGCTTCGAGACCGAGGACGGCGCCGCCTCGCTGCGGGACCTGTTCCGGGGGCGGTCGCAGCTGATCGTCTACCACTTCATGTTCGGGGCCGATTGGGCGGCGGGCTGCCCGTCCTGCTCGATGATCGCGGACAGCTTCAACGGCTGCGCCACCCATCTGGCGAATCACGACGTCATACTGTGGGCGGTGTCGCTGGCGCCGCTGCCGAAGCTGCAGGCCTACAAGCGGCGGATGGGCTGGAGCTTCCCCTGGGCGTCCTCGGCCGGCGGCGACTTCAACTTCGACTTCAACGTCTGCTTCACCGAGGAGCAGCAGCGCGGCGGCACCATCGAATACAATTTCCGGCGCGGCGGCCATGGCATGGACCTGGACCCGGCGCCGCAGCCGATCGTCGATCTCGCGACCGCATGCGGCACCGACGCGCCGGCCTACAACCGCGACCGGCCGGGGATGAGCGCCTTCGCGCTGCAGGACGGCGCCGTGCATCACACCTATTCGGCCTATGCCCGCGGTCTGGACAGCCTGTGGGCCGTGTATCAGTGGCTCGACCGCGCTCCGAAGGGCCGCAACGAGACGGACATCGGGACCCCCTGGGGGCGCCGCCATGACGAATACGGCCATGGCTGACCTCGCGACGCCTCGCCGCCTCCTCGACGCGGCCGGCTGGCTGCACCTGGCGGCGACGCCGGTCTTCGCCGCCATGGCGCTGGCGACGGCCGTGTCCGGCGGCGAGGCGGATGTCCTGTGCTCGGCCATGAGGGCCTCTCCGCTGGCCGGCATGGTGCCGATGTACCTGCTGATGGCCGTGTTCCACGCCGCGCCCTGGCTGCGGCTGATCGCCGGCCGCTGCGGCGCCGCCGGCTCCTGATCCTTCTGAAGGAGATCGATCATGAACGACATCGCGCCGAAATCCGGCACCCAGGACATCGTGGTGGACACCGACTTCCCGCACCCGCCGGAGACGATCTGGCGGATGCTGACCACCAGCGAGCTGATCGGCCGCTGGATGATGGTGCCGACGGGGTTCGCGCCGGTGGAGGGCAATCGCTTCACCTTCCAGACCACGCCGGCCGGCGCCTGGGACGGCGTCATCCACTGCCAGGTGCTGGAGGTGGTCCCGAACGCGCGCCTGGTCCACAGCTGGAAGGGCGGGCACGAAGGAAACGCCGGATACGGCTCGCGGCTGGACACGGTGGTCACCTGGACGCTGGCCGCGACCGAAACCGGGACGCGCCTTCGCCTGGTTCATTCCGGCTTCGTCACCGCGCGGAACGGATCCGCCCTCGCCACCCTCGGCGACAGCTGGAAGAAGGTCGTCCCGAAGATCGGCGCCGTCGCCGATGAGGGTGGGCCTGCGCGGGAGCGGGGCGGGACGGACGAATCCTGGACCGGCGGCTGCGCCTGCGGCGCGATCCGCTACGAGATCGCGGCCGGGCCGGTGTTCATGAATGACTGCCAGTGCCGCGACTGCCAGCGGCGCAGCGGCACCGGCCACGGCTCCTACCTGACCTTTCCGAGCGCGGGGGTGAAGAAGCTGCAGGGCGAGGCCACGCGCTGGGACATCGTCGCCGACAACGGCACCGTGAAGAGCCACGCCTTCTGCCCGATCTGCGGATCTCCGGTCTACCTGACCTCTGCGGCCAAGCCCGATTTCTTCACCGTGCACGCCGCCAGCCTCGACGATCCCGCCCGGTTCAGGCCGCAGGTCGTGACCTACCGCATCCGCGGCCACGGCTGGGACCGCATCGACGAGGCGCTGCCGCAATTCGAGAAGATGCCGCCGATGTGACGGCGAAAGGGCGCCCGGAGCCGTCCGGGCGCCCTTTGTTTTGAGCCGGTGGCGGCCGGGTCAGCCGGCGAATGCGGCCGGGTCCATCCACATGATCTCCCAGACATAGCCGTCCGGGTCCTCGACGTTGCGGTTGTACATGAAGCCGTGGTCCTGCGCCGGGTTGGGGTCGGCCCGGCCGCCGGCGGCGACCGTCTTGGCCAGGGTCGCGTCCACCGCGTCGCGGCTGTCGACGCTGAGCGCGATCAGCGCCTGACTCTCGCGCCGGGCGTCGCCGATCGGCCGCTGGGTGAACTGGCGATAGCGATCATGGGTCATCAGCATCACGCCGATCGCGTCGGAGAACATCACCGCATTGGCCTGGTCGTCGGAGAATTGCGGGTTCACCGTGCCGCCCAGCGCGACATAGAAGGCGGCGGAGGCCGGCAGGTCGCGCACCGGCAGGTTCACGAAAATCATCTTGGGCATGGTTTCCTCCGTCATTGCAGCGTTGTCGCTGATCGCACGATTCTACGGCGCCGCGCCGCGGTCCTTGATGAAGTCGACGAAGGCGCGCAGCGGCGCCGGCAGGTGGCGGCGGCCGGGATAGTACAGGAACGGGCCCGGAAAGCTCTCCCACCACGGCTCCAGGATCGGCTCCAGCGCGCCGCTGTCCAGATGCGGGCGCAGCATGCCCTCGAACAGGTGGACGATCCCCACGCCGGCGACGGCCAGGCTGACCGCCAGCTCGATCGCCGCGCCAGGGCGGACCAGCAGCGGCCCGGGCGGGTCCACCCGGATCGCCTCGCCGTCGCGCTCGAAATCCCAGGTCGGCATGGCGCCGCCGGCGAACTGGCCGCGCAGGCAGGCATGGGACAGCAGGTCGCGCGGATGCTGCGGCCGGCCGCGGGCCGCGAGATACTCAGGCGCCGCCGCGGTGGCGAAGCGCTGCATGCGCGGGCCGATCGGCACGGCGATCATGTCCTGCTCCAGCCGCTCGCCATAGCGGATGCCGGCGTCGCAGCCGGCGGCGAACACATCGACGAAGCTGTCCTCGACCACCACCTCCAGCCGGATATCGGGATAGGCCTTCAGGAACCCCGCCGCGATCGGCGGTAGCACGATGCGCGCGGCGCTGGACGGCATGTTGAGGCGCAGCGTGCCGGACGGCTGGTCACGGAAGGCGTTCAGCACGTCCAGCGCCGCCTCCATCTCGCCCAGCGCCGGCGCCAGCCGCTCGACCAGGCGCTGGCCCGCCTCGGTCGGGGTGACGCTGCGGGTGGTGCGGTTCAAGAGGCGCAGGCCCAGCCGCGCCTCCAGCCGGCCGACGGCGACGCTGAGGCCGGAGGGCGAGACGCCGCCGATCCGGGCCGCGTCGCGGAAGCCGCCGGCCCGGGCGACGGAGACGAAGGCGGCGAGGTCGTTCAGGTCCATTGTTCACAGCCTTCAACAGCCCGTGCAGATTAGGGTGAATTATCAAACGGGACAAACGCCGCCATATCGGACCCCGACACTTCAAGGAGGTTCCGCCATGCCGATCCTTTCCCTCTCCGCCGCCGGCACGTTCCCGCTCGCCGGCCGCATCGTGAACCGCATGGGCTACGGCACCATGCAACTGGCCGGCCCCGGCGTGTTCGGGCCGCCGAAGGACCGCGCCGCCGCCGTCGCCGTGCTGCGCGAGGCCGTGGAGTCCGGCGTCGACCACATCGACACCAGCGACTTCTATGGCCCGCACGTCACCAACCAGATCATCCGCGAGGCGCTGCACCCCTATGCGGACAGCTTGACCATCGTCACCAAGGTCGGCGCCTTCCGCGGCGACGACGGCGCATGGCTGCCGGCACCGGAGCCGGCCGACCTCGAGCGCGGGGTGCTGGACAATCTGCGCAACCTCGGCCTCGACGTGCTGGACGTGGTGAACATCCGGATCATGGGCTCGATCCACAGCCCCAGCGAGGGCACGATCGAACCGCAGGTGACGGCGCTGGCGGAGCTGCAGCGCCGCGGCCTGGTCCGCCATGTGGGCTTGAGCAACGTCACCTCGGCCCAGCTGGCGGAGGCGCGGCGCATCACCCCGATCGTCTGCGTCCAGAACCAGTACAACCTGGTGCAGCGCGAGGACGAGGCGCTGGTGGATGAACTGGCGGGGCAGGGGATCGCCTATGTGCCGTTCTTCCCGCTGGGCGGCTTCACGCCGATCCAGTCCTCGGCCCTGTCGCGGATCGCCGAGGGGCTGGGCGCGACGCCGCGGCAGGTGGCGCTGGCCTGGCTGCTGCGCCGCGCGCCGAACCTCCTCTTGATCCCCGGCACCTCGTCGCCCGCCCATCTGCGCGAGAACCTGAAGGCGGCCGAGCTGGTCTTGCAGGACGCGGCGATGGCCGAACTCGACGCCATCGGCCGGGCGGCGTAGCGGTCAGGGCCGGGGCGCCGCCGGCAGACCCTCGCGCAGCACGGCGATCGCGGCCTCCACCACCGGGGGCCGCCGGTCGCGCGCGAACAGGCCGTATTGCGCGGCCAGCGGCCCCGGCACCCCGGCCTTCAGCAGCTTCATCGAGCCTGGGCGGATCGAGTCCGGCGGCAGCACCCCGACGCCCAGCCCGTTCTCGACCGCGGCCTGCAGCGCCGTAACGCTCTGGCTGGTGAAGGTGACGCGATGCTCCCGCCCGGCCTCGGCCAGTGCCTCCAGCATGCGTCGGCGCCACAGGCAGGGCGCGGTGAAGGCCACCAGGTCCAGGAGGCGGGCGGGATCGGGGGCGTGGTCGGGCGCGCAGACCCATTGCAGCGCGACCGTCCAGGTGGCCAACGCGTCGGCCGCCACCACCGAGGTCGGGCCCAGCATGATGTCCAGCCCGTCCTCGCCCCAGAGCTTGCCCAGCGCCATGCTGTGCTCGACCACCACGTCCAGGCGGATGTCGGGATGGGCGCGGTGCAGCCGGCCCAGCGCGGCCGGCAGCGCCGCCGTCGCCACCTCCTCGGCCAGGCCGATGCGCACGCCGCCGCGGAGCTCCTTCTGCTGCAGTCGGGCCGCCGCCTCGTCGCCCAGCGCCAGCATGCGGGTGGCGTAGCCCAGGAAGATCTCGCCCTCCGTCGTCGGCACCACGCCGCGGCCGGTGCGCTGGAACAGGTGACGCTCCAGCAGGCCTTCCAGCCGTCGCATCTGCATGCTCAGCGCCGATTGGGTGCGGCCGGTCTGGGCCGCGACCTTGCTCAGGCTGCCCTGCCGGCACACCGCGACATAGGTGCGGAGAAGGCCGAGGCCGATCTGCTCGGATATCATCTTCGCTGAACTCTGATGTTGCCAATATCAGGCTACAGCGGAGTCCCGCCGCGGGCCATCTCCCGGACATCGGCAACGCAGCGAGATGTCCATGAAAGCGATCCGCGTTCACCGCCATGGCGGCCCCGAGGTCCTGAGTCATGAGGAGGTCGGCATCGGCCGGCCCGGCCCCGGCGAGGTGCTGGTGCGCAACCGGGCGATCGGCCTCAACTTCGTCGATACCTATTTCCGCACCGGCGCCTATGCGCCGCCGGGCCTGCCCTTCATCCCCGGCAATGAGGGCGCCGGCGAGGTGCTGGAGGTGGGGGAGGGTGTGGCCGGCTTCGCGCCCGGCGACCGCGTCGCCTATGTCGAGACCCTGGGCTCCTATGCCGAGCAGCGCATCGTCCCGGCGCATTTCCTGGTGCCGCTGCCCGAAGCGATTGGTTTCGAGACCGGTGCCGCGATGATGCTGAAGGGGCTGACGGCGCAAGTCCTGCTGCGCCGGATCGCCGGATCTTCAGGGTCGGGCCCGGCCACACCGTCCTGATGCATGCGGCGGCGGGCGGAGTCGGGCTGATCCTGACGCAATGGGCGAAGCATCTCGGCGCCACCGTCATCGGCACGGTCGGGTCGCCGGAGAAGGCCGCGCTGGCGCGTGAGAACGGCGCCGACCACGTGATCGGCTACGAGGGCTTCGCCGCGCGGGTGCGCGAGATCACGGGCGGGCAGGGGGCCGACGTGGTCTATGACGGCGTCGGGCGGGCGACGTTCGAGGGCTCGCTGGACAGCCTGCGGCCCTTCGGCACCTTCGTCAGCTTCGGCTCGGCCTCGGGCCCGATCCCGCCCTTCGACATCACCCTGCTGATGCGGAAGGGCTCGCTCTTCGCCACCTGGCAGCTGCTGTTCGAGCATCTGAAGCGGCGCGAGGACGTGCTGGCGATGAGCCGCGAGCTGTTCGACGTGGTGGCCAGCGGCGCGGTGACGGTGCCGGTCCATGCCCGCCTGCCGCTGGCCGAGGCCGCCGAGGCGCATCGCCGGCTGGAGGCGCGCGAGACCACCGGCGCGACAGTGCTGCTGCCGTGAGGGACTGCCGCCCAGCCCTCGCCGTCATCGCGAGGAGGCGAAGCCGACGAATCCATCCAGGGGCCGGTTCGCGCCGCCCTGGATTGCTTCGCTTCGCTCGCAATGACGGTGTTGGATTCCGGACGGCTTGCATATGTTCTTGTTATGTTCTAATCTAGCTCCCAATACCAAAGAGCAAGGAAGTGGGAAGGCAGGCTTGATCCAGGGAGGCCCCCAAGATGCAAGGCACCTTCGATTTCTTCGACGACCAGGGCAACCGGCCGAAGAACCGGGAACGGCTGTTCTTCTGCCTGATGCCGGATGACGAGACGCGCAACCGCGTGTCGCGGATCGGCGACCGGCTTTTCTCCGAGAAGCGCCTGAGAGGAACGAGGCTCAAGACGGAACGCCTGCACGTTTCGCTGCAGCATGTCGGCGACTACAAGCGCCTGCGCACGAAGCTTCTTTATGCGGCGCAGCTGGCCGGGAAGGCGGTCTCCGCGAGACCGTTCGACATCAAGTTCCGCTTCGTCCAGAGCTTCGAGCCGGCCCCACACAAGCGGGACCGGCAGCCATTGGTGCTTCTCGGTGAAGGCGGTGACGCCTTGTCGGACCTCTTTCGGACACTCGGCATCGCGATGACGCAGGTCGGGCTCAAGATGACAACCGAGTTCAACCCGCACATGACGCTGTCCTACGGCCCGCAGCCGGTCCCGATCCAGGCGATCGAGCCGGTCGGCTTCGTGGTCAAGGATTTCGTCCTGATCCACAGCCGGCTCGGCCTCACCCGGTACGAGGTGATCGACCGCTGGCCGCTGGCGGCCTGAAACCCGACCCAGGCCGCCAAGGCGGTTCCGGGCCGGCCTCAATACTTGCCGTGGGACGTCAGCACCACCGAGCCGGTCTCCAGCAGCGATTTCAGGTTCGACAGGATCAGCGGCCAGCCGCCGGACACCGCTTCGATGAACTTCGAGCCCTCGCGGTCCATGCTGTGGGTGACGGTCAGCTTCACCGCCTCGCCGGCCGGCTCGATGTCCATGACGCAGCGGGACCAGCCTTCCTCCTTCAGCTCCGGCCGGAATTCGTTGCGCCAGCGCAGCACCAGTCGCCGCGGCGGGTTGAACTCCAGCACCTCGCCGGTGTCGCCGACCCGGCCGTCCGGCAGGATCAGCTTCCAGGCGCCGCCGGCGCGCCACTCCGCCTCCTGATGGACGCCCAGCCAGAAGCGGGGCGTGAATTCCGGGTCGGTCAGCGCCCGCCACAGCGCCTCCGGGGTGGTGCGGATGAAGGTGACGTAGACGAAGGTGCTCATGATGCCGCTCCTTGTTGTCTCGATTGTCCGGTGCTAGCTGTCGCCGCCCGGCCGTTCCAGGCGCTGCTTGAGCTCCGACAGCGCGTCCAGCGCCGGCTGCTCGAACTTGCGGATCCAGCGCTCGGCGATCGCGGCGATCGGCACCGGGTTGATGAAGTGCAGCTTCTCCCGGCCCTGCCGCTTCCAGGAGACGAGGTTGGCCTCCTCCAGGATCGCCAGGTGCTTGGTCACCGCCTGCCGCGTCATCGCCAGCCCCCGGCACAGCTCGCCCAGGGTCTGGCCGCTCTCCGCGTGCAGCCGGTCCAGGAGCTCCCGGCGGCTGGCATCCGCCAGGGCCCGGAACACGGCGTCATCGTCGCTCTGCATCGCCTTAATATGCAACCTTTCAGTTGCATGTCAAGATCGGGAACC
The DNA here is from genome assembly GCF_002195995.1 of Inquilinus limosus. GTDB lineage: Bacteria > Pseudomonadota > Alphaproteobacteria > DSM-16000 > Inquilinaceae > Inquilinus > Inquilinus limosus_C. The sequence goes on along the minus strand of NZ_NHON01000009.1, from coordinate 44,118 downwards.
GGGATCGCCGGGATGCGGTTAGGATCGAGAGCCGGAGAGGAGGCGTCGCCATGGCCCGTCCCCGCTACGCGATCGTCGAGGCGCCCTCGGTGCTGGGGCTGTTCCCGAAGGGCGTCGAACGGCTGCCCGAGGCGCTGCTCGGCGCCGGTCTGGCCGACCGGCTCGGCGCGCGCCGGGCCGGACGGGTCGAGCCGCCGCCCTATGATCCGCGGCGTGACCCCCCGACCGGGCTGCTCAACCCGGCCGGCATCGCCGCCTACTCGACCGCGCTGGCCGACGCCGTCGGGCTGGTCTGCGGGGCGGGGGAGGTGCCGGTGGTGCTGGGCGGTGACTGCTCGATCCTGCTCGGCTGCCTGCTGCCGCTGCGCCGGCGCGGGCGCTTCGGCCTCCTGTTCCTCGACGGTCATGCCGATTTCTACCAGCCGGAGGCGGAGCCGAACGGCGAGGCCGCGTCGATGGACCTGGCCCTGGCCACCGGCCGCGGCCCGGCCGTGATCACTGACCTGGAAGGTCTGCGCCCGCTGGTGCGCGACGAGGACGTGGTCGCCTTCGGCATCCGCGACGGGGAGGAGGCCGCGAATTTCGGCAGCCAGCGGATCGAGGACAGCGGCATCGAGCTGCTCGACCTCGCCGCGATCCGGCAGGCCGGCTTTGACGCCGCGCTGGAGCGGGCGCTGGACTGGTTGACGCGGCCCGAGCTGTTCGGCGTCTGGGTCCATCTCGACGCCGACGTGCTCGACGACGCGGTGATGCCGGCGGTGGACTACCGGATGCCGGGCGGCCTGTCCTTCGACGAGCTGGCAACGGTCCTGGCCGCCGTGGCGGCGAGCGGCCGGCTGGCCGGGATCGACATCACCATCTTCAACCCGGCGCTGGACCCCGATGGCACCATCGCCGCCGCCTTTAGCGACGCCATCGCCCGGGGGCTGCGCTCCTAGGTCCGGCCGGGTATGCTCCGCGGATGCCGCTCCGCCTGCCGCCGCTCTCGTCCCTCCGCTTCTTCGAGGCGGCGGGGCGCCATCTCAGCTTCAAGCTCGCCGCCGCCGAGCTGAACGTCACCCCCAGCGCCGTCAGCCACGGCATCGTCGGGCTGGAGCAGGCGCTGGGGGTCGAGCTGTTCGTGCGCGAGCCGCGCCGGCTGTCGCTGACGCCGGAGGGCGCGGACTACCTGCCCTATGTCGCCGAGGCGCTGTCGCTGATCGCCATCGGCACCCAGCGCCTGCCGCACCACCGCGGGCGCCGCGCCATCACCGTCAGTTGCGCCCCGACCTTCGCCTCGCGCTGGCTGCTGCCGCGGCTGCACCGCTTCGGCGAGCGCTGGCCGACCATCGCCGTCACCGTCGACACCTCGCGCCGGCAGGTCGGCTTCCCGGTCGACGGCTTCGACTTCGCCATCCGCATGAGCCGGGCGGCGGCGGCCGGCGCCGCCTGGACCCGGCTGTTCGGCGAGCGGCTGGTGCCGGTGTGCAGCCCGGACTATCGCCGGCGGCTGGCGGGCGAAAGTGGGGCGGTCGATCTGCGCCGCGCCGCGCTGATCCATGTCATCCCCGCCAGCGAGGACTGGCAGGCCTGGCTGGAGCGCACCGGCACCGAGGGCGCGGATCTCGGCGGGGGCCTGCGCGTCGACACCATCCAGATGGCCTTCGAGGCCGCCGCCGCCGGGCTCGGCGTCGCCCTCGGCCGGCGGCCGCTGGTCGGGCAGGACCTCGCCGCCGACACCCTGGTCGAGGCCGGGCTGCCGGAGATCGAGGCCGAGACCGCCTATTGGCTGGTCGGCGCCGAGGGGGCGGAGCGCCGGCCGGACCTGCTGGGCTTCCGGCGCTGGCTGCTGGGCGAGATCGAGGCGTCGGAACCGGCCGCGCCAGGACGCGGCGCCGCCCGGGCCCGCAGGAACGGGTGAAGATCCTTCACCCGTCGTCGCAACCTTCTCTTTTGCCGGCCCTGACGCCGGTTGCCATTCTGGGCCGGGCGAGGAGGGCCCGGATGATGGTGGCGACGGACAGCAGGTCGATCGGATCCCCGGCGGTGCGGATCGGGGTTGTGATCCTGGCGGGGGCGCTGATCATGAGCGCGGCGATGGGCGCGCGGCAGACCTTCGGCCTGTTCATCGGGCCGTTCTCCTTCGACCGCGGCCTGCCGGTGACGCTGACCGCCTTCGCCATCGCCCTGCACAACCTGGTCTGGGGCTTCACCCAGCCCTTTGCCGGCGCCGCCGCCGACCGCTGGGGCTCGCCGCCGGTGGTGGCCTTCGGCGCGGTCTGCTTCGCTTCAGGACTGGTGCTCACCGCCTTCGCCTCCTCGGGCGTGCTGCTGGTGGTCGGCCTCGGCCTCCTGGTCGGGATCGGCATCAGCTGCACCACCTTCGGCGTGGTGCTGACCGCGCTGGGCCGCGCCGCCCCGCCGGAGAAGCGCAGCATGGCGATGGGCCTGGCCAGCGCCGGCGGGTCGCTCGGCCAGGTGGCGCTGGTTCCGGTGGCGCAATGGATCACCAACGCCTCGGGCACGGCCATGTCGCTGCTGGTGCTTGCCGCCTGCCTGCTGGCGGTGGCGCCGCTGGGGCTTTTCCTCGACCGCGGCGGCCGCGCCGGCGCGTCGGCGGTGCAGCAGGCCGAGCCGGCGATGCCGCTGCGGCAGGCGGTGGCGCAGGCGCTGGGGCATCGCGGCTACCGGCTGCTGACGCTCGGCTTCTTCACCTGCGGCTTCCAGCTCGCCTTCATCGGCACGCATCTGCCGAACTACCTGCTGCTGTGCCACATGCCGGTGGGGCTGGGCGCCACGGCGCTGGCGCTGGTCGGGCTGTTCAACATGGCCGGCAGCTGGGCCTGCGGCTGGCTCGGCGGGCGCTACCGCCAGCAGCAGGTGCTGGGCTGGCTGTACCTGATCCGCGGCGCCGCCATTGCCGCCTTCTTCCTGGCGCCGAAGAGCGAGGCGTCGGTGGTGGCCTTCGCCGCGGTGATGGGGCTGACCTGGCTGGGCACCGTGCCGCTGACCAGCGGGCTGGTGGCCAAGGTGTTCGGCGTGCGCCACCTGGGCACGCTGTTCGGCGTCTGCTTCCTCAGCCACCAGATCGGGTCGTTTCTCGGCGCCTGGGCCGGCGGCTATGTCTTCGACGTCACCGGCTCCTATTCCCTGGTCTGGATCGCCACCGCGATCGCCGGGCTGGTGGCGGCGCTGCTGCACTTCCCGATCGACGACACGCCGGCGACGGTCGCCGCCCCGGCGCGCGCGGCCGCCTAGAATTCCTCGTCCAGCAGCGGCCGTTTCTTCCGGCGCTTCGGCCCGGTCCAGACCACTCCGGGGAAGCCCTTCAGCGGCCGCAGGGGCTCGCCCCGCCAGGTCCATTCCTGCGCCTGCTCGATGGCGATGTGATACAACGGCTCGCGGCCGGTGCGGGTCTCGAACAGGGCGCGCGGGATGTTCACCATCTGCTGCGCGTGCGGCCGCTCATACAGCACCGGCGTGCCGCAATGGCGGCAGAAGCTGCGGATCCGCCCGGTCTCCTCCTCGGTGAAGCGGGCGAGGGCGGACTCGCCCTTGACGATCCGCACCCGGCTGCGCCAGCACCCGACATAGGTGGCATAGGCCGCGCCATGCGCCAGCCGGCTGTTGCGGGAATGGTCGTGCCAGGCCCAGCGCGCCGGCACGCCGATCTCCACCCGCACCCGGCCGCACAGGCACCGGCCCTCCGCGGTCTCCGCCGGCGCCGTCCGCACCTTCCGTCCGACCGTTGTCTTCGTCATTCCCGCCTCGCTGCTCGATCTGCCGCCACTGTACAGGCGATGGCTGTCACCGGCTGTCAGGTATCGGGGATGACGCCGGCCGCGGCAGACCCTATGGTCGGACCGGCATCGCGGAAGGACAGGCGAACGCAAGATGGCGGTCACGATCTACGGCATCAAGAACTGCGACACCATGAAGAAGGCGCGGGCCTGGCTCGACGGCCGCGGCGTCGCCTATGCCTTCCACGACTACAAGGCCGCGGGCATCGACCGCGCCACGCTCGAGGGCTGGGCGAAGCAGGCCGGCTGGGAGGTGCTGCTGAACCGCTCCGGCACCACCTTCCGCAAGCTGCCCGACGCCGTCCGCGAGGACCTGACCGAGGCCAAGGCGATCGCGCTGATGCTCGACCAGCCCTCGATGATCAAGCGGCCGGTGCTCGATATCGGCGGCCGGCTGCTGGTGGGCTTCAGGCCGGAGCCGTACGAGGCCGCGTTCCCGGGGCGCTGAGGCCCTCCGGGCCGGGCTCCGAAAATCCATGGCTCATGGGCGAGACGAATATCCCTCTCACCCTGTTTCCCCTCCGACGGCCGTCACCGATGGAGGGAGACCGATGCTCGGGGAGCTGATGATGTTCGTGGCGACGGAGGCGGTGGTTTTCGTGGCGACGGCACTGGTGTTCAGCGGTCCCGATCCGGTCGAGGACGAGGAGCAGATCGCCCGCGAGGAACGCGCCGATGAAGCGTGGGGCCGGACCGCGCCGGCACGGTCCTTGCGTCTGGACGGAGTATCCCGGTCCTTCTGAAGCACGCCGCCCGGCGCTATCGCGCGGCCTTGATCTGCGGCAGGTCCCGCGTGAACGGGCGGAAGCCGACGCCGTAATACAGGTCGCGGGCGGCCGGGTGCCCCGGCGCACCCAGGCAGGCGACCAGCATCCGGGTCGCGCCGGCCGCCCTGGCCAGGTGCATGCCGTGCAGCTGCAGCGCGGTGCCCAGCCCCAGCCGCCGGAAGTCGCGATGCGTTCCGACCGGCTCGAATTCGGCGGTGCGCGTCGCCTCGTCCAGCCAGATGATCGCGGTCGCCGCCAGCGTGCCATCGGGCGCCGCGACCAGCGGATGCAGGTCGGCCCGGTACGGCCAGGTCCGCCGGACCCGCTCGAACGCCGCTTCGGTGAGGCTGGAAGGGTGCCACGCATCGCGATGCGCCTGGACAGCGGCCGCCGCCGGGACGTCCGCGGCGGTCAGGAACCGGAAGCCCTCAGAGAGCACCGGGGCCGGCACCTCCGTCAGATCCCTGGCGTTGAACTGCACCCATGACCCGTCGTCCGCGCCAGCTTCCGCGTCGAATGCGTAGCCATGCGCGGCAACGATGGCCTGCGCCCGGGCATCGCCGGACTGGACCAGCATCGACCGGTCGGCGCGGGCTGCAACCCCGTCATACCAGTCGAGGATCTCGGCTAGCAGTTCCGGCCGGTCCGGATGGGTCTGCCAGATCAGATTGGCCGTCCCGGCCTCGCGAAACGATCCGTCGCCGCGCGGCACCCGGTAGGGCAGATGCGCCCATCCCCACGCGGCCAGCCGTCCATCGGCGAACCACAGCCGGTGCCGCCAGAACCGGCCGAGCGCATCGACATCCTTGGCCCAGACCCAGGCCAGCTCGCCGGTGCTGGCATCGCCGTTCACCAGCTCCGGCCGCAGCGCCATGACCTGCTGGGCCAGGCCCTGCATCAGCCGGAGTTCGTTCTCACCGAGAGTGTCCATGCGGGCACCTTGGCGGGGCCGGGCCACCGTGTCGAGGGACTGCGACCGAGGCGCAGGCCTATGCGCGCGTTGTCAGGGTCGAGAGCTGATCGGTGTCGTAGCGATTCCTGAGATCGGCGAGCGCCTCGGGGTCCGGCGCGCCTTGCGCCGCGAGCATCGCCAGCTCCTCGAAATAATGCTCGTGGCCGGGCGGAGAGACGGTCATCAGCACGCGGGCCGGCCTGTCGCTGACATTGGTGATGTTGTGCGGCACCCCCGGCGGGATGAACAGATAGGTTCCCGGCGTGGCGCGGACCGTCCGGTCGCCGACATGCCACTCGCATTCACCTTCGAGGAGGTAGAACGTCTCCTCCTGCACCCGGTGGACGTGGCGTCCGGTGGCGAACCCGGCCGGGATCGTCCAGTCGAACATGCTCGTATGCCTGGTGTGTTCGCCGGTGACGAGGAAGACCATCGGATGACCGCGCAGCATGACCCCCGGCTTCTCCTCGGGCATGCGAATGACGGCATCGGTGCTCATGTGATCCCTCCATCGATCAGGCCTGCTCTCGCAAGCACCCGGGCAGCATCGGCCGCCTGCGCCGGGAAGTCGTGAAGCCGTTCCCAAAAATTTGCTAAAATCCGTGAATGACAACCGGGGGCGATCACCTCCAGTTCGGCCCGTTCCGCCTCGATCCGCAGGCGCGCATCCTCTATCACCGGGCCGAGCCGACCATGCTCGGGCAGCGCGCCGTCGCGCTGCTGCGCCTGCTGCTCCAGAACGCGGGCGTCCCCGTGTCGAAGGACGCGCTGGTCGAGGCCGGCTGGGGCGGATTGGCGGTCGCCGACAACAATCTGACGGTCCAGATCGCCGCCTTGCGCCGGGTGCTGGCCGAGGCGGCGGATGCCGAGGGCTGGATCGAAACGCTGCCGCGCCGCGGCTATCGCTATGTCGGGCCGGCCGTCGCCGCGAACACTCCCGATCCTTCGGCCGCCGCCCGCGCCGCATCTGCACCGGCCTTGCCGGACAGGCCCTCCGTTGCGGTGCTGCCATTCTCGAATCTGAGCGGCGATCCGCAGCAGGAGTATTTCGCCGATGGAATGGTCGACGACATCATCACCGGCCTGGCCCGCATCAAATGGCTGTTCGTCATCGCGCGGAACTCGACCTTCGCCTACAAGGGCCGCGCCGTGGACGTGAAGCGGGTCGGCCGCGAGCTTGGCGTCCGTTATGTCCTCGAGGGCAGCGTGCGCAAGATCGGCGGCAGCGTGCGCGTAACCGGGCAGATGATCGATGCGTCGACCGGCGCGCATGTGTGGGCCGAGCGCTACGACCGCAGCTCCGAGGACATCTTCGCGCTCCAGGACGAGATCGCGCTGTCGGCGGTGGGCGCGATCGCGCCGAGTGTGCGGAAGGCGGAGATCGAGCGTGTCAGGCGGAAGCGCCCCGACAGCCTCGATGCCTATGATCTCGTGCTGCAGGCCCAGCCCGACGTCGATTCAGGCATGCCGGAGCAGGTGACGAGGGCGCTGGCGCTGCTCGATCGCGCGATCGCCCTCGATCCCGCCTACGCGCTGGCGCATGGCAACGCCGCGATGTGCCATCATTGCCTGTTCCTTCGCGCCGGCCTGCGGGAGGCCAACCGCGCTGCCTCGATCCGCCACGCCCGGTCGGCCATCGTCCATGGCCAGGACGATGCGCTCGCCCTGACCTGGGCGGGGTTTTCCATCGGCATGGATGCGCATGATCGCACCGCGGCGTTCACGGCGTTGGAGGCCGCGCTCGCCATCAGCCCGTCATCGGCGCTGACCTATATTCTCGGCAGCGTCATGCTCGGATGGGGCGGCGAACCGGAGCGTGCGCTGGAGTGGAGTGAGCAGGGCCTGAGGCTGAGCCCGTTCGATTCATGGGCCTGGGCCGCGTTCGACGCGCAGGCCATGAGCCACCTGCTGCGTGGCCGTTACGAGGACGCGTGCCGTGCGGCCTACAGATCCGTGCAAGCCAATCCCGCGCACAGCATCACATATGTGCAGCTGGCGGCCGCGCTGGCCAGGCTGGACCGGTTGGACGAGGCGAGGGCGGCCGCGGCGCGCGTGCTCGAGCTTCAGCCCGCCTTTCGCTACAGCCGCCAGTTTGCCGGCGTGAACTGCGCGCCGGCGCTCGCGGATGCTCTCGGCGGCGCGCTGCGGGACGCCGGATTGCCGGAGTAGCCGGCGATCTGTGGAATGCGCCTTGTCCGGCCGGTCGATATCATGCCGCCTTCCATTTGATCGAGCAGCCCATCGACGGCACCTGGTCGGCGGGGGCCTGGCCGGTCTCGGCGATCTGCAGCATCGCCTCCACCAGCTCGCGCCGGGCATGCGGCGAGGGCGGGGCGGTGCGGCCCTCATCCAGCCGGCCGCGATACTTCAGCCGCCGCTGCGCGTCATAGCCGAAGAAATCCGGGGTGCAGACGGCGCCATAGGCGCGCGCCACCGACTGGTCCTCGTCATGCAGATAGGGGAAGGGCAGGTCGTGCGCCTCGTCGAACTCCTTCATCGGCCCGAAGCCGTCCTCCGGATAGGCCGCGGCGTCGTTCGAGCAGATCGCCGCGAAGCCGATGCCCTCGGACAGCAGCGTCATGGCGTCGTCCACCAGCCGGTCGATCACCGCCTTCACATAGGGGCAGTGGTTGCAGATGAAGACGATCACCGTGCCGCGCGGCCCGGCGACGTCGTCGAGCGAATAGGTCCGGCCGTCGGTGCCGGGCAGGCTAAAGCCGGGGGCCGGCAGGTCGAGGGCAAGGGGCGGGGGCGTCGTGGCCATGGCGCGCGTCCTTCGCTGCAGGATCCGGCCTCCAGTCTACCCGCAAGCCGGCCTTCAGCGCCAAGCGCAGATGCCCAGAGTGGCTCCCTTCGCCAGCAGCGTCTGGGCGTCGGCCTCCGGCACCGCCTGCGATTTGCCGTCGGCGCACAGCATCGTCAGCCCGGCATGGCCGGCGACGTCCAGCAGCAGCTGGTCCCAGTGGCGGTACTGCACATCATGGCCCTCGCCCTCATAGATCCGGGCCTTGCGGACATTCGGGAACTGCGACTGCCAGTACCGCGCCTGATCGAGCGGGACCGAGGTGTCGGCGGTGCCCTGGTAGACATAGACCGGCACCTGCACCCGGGTGACGTCGGTCTTCGGCCCGGTGCAGTAGCGGCGGTACTCGGCGACCTGGCCGCGCAGGTCGCCCATCTGGCCGCGGATGAAATAGGTGCGGGCGCCCTCCTCATAGGCGCGGTCGGCGAAGCCGGGGATCTTCCGCGTCGGGCTGGTCTCCGGATAGGCCCACCAGCTCTCCGGGTTCTGTGCCGATGTCATCGCCTCGGTCAGCTCGGCGTCGGACATCCTGCAGGCCTTCTTCTCCGGATCGAAGCCGGAGGTCGCGGCCAGGAAGTGCAACGAGATCAGCCGGTCCGGCATCTCGGCCGCGATCTCCGCCAGGTAGGGCCCGCCGCCGGAGATGGCCAGGGCGGCCGTCTGCCGCACGCCGAGATGGTCCAGCACGGCGCGGACCTCCGCGGCGTAGTCCTTCGTCGTCCAGCCGGGCCGGAACTCGGTGTCGCCGAAGCCGTTGCGCTCGACCGCGATGAAGCGGAGCTTCAGCGTCGTGCGCAGGCTGCGCAGATACTCGGTCATGCCGAAGGCGCGGACGCTGGTGCCGGTGCCGCTGACATAGAGCACCGGCCGCCAGCCCGGCTCGCCCTCGTCGATGTAATGCACCACGCGGCCGTCCGGCAGGGTCAGCGCCTGCACCGCCGGGCCCATCGGGTCGAAGGCGGTCTGCAGCCCGGTGAGGTCGGAGGCCGGCACGGTCGGAACCGGGTCGGTCGGCGCCGGATCGGCGGCGAGGGCGGAAAAGCCTGAGAACGCCAGGACGGTAGCCAGGACCAACGATCGCATCGCGCTCTCCCCCCGTGATTCTGCCCACTCTAGGGTCGGAGCGCCGGCGGATTTGACTGCATCCGCCATCGGCCTGACGGAAGCCGGCCTGATCCGGCCGGAGCTCATCGTGCCGGCGTGTCCGTCGGTTCCTGCGGGAGGCCGGCACGGGCAAGGCCGTCGAGATAGCGGCGCAGCAGGTCCGGCTCGAAATAGTGCAGGGCATCGGCCACATTCGACAGGGAGATTCCGGGCCTGGAGGCCGTGAACTGCGCCAGCGCCGCGCGGGCGGGTTCGATCTGCTCGGCATGGGCCAGGAAGGTGGCGAGGTCGCGGAACATCCAGGTCGCCTGGGGCTTCTGATGCAGCGCCTTGCGAGTCCAGCCGGCCGCTTCCTTGGGGCGACCCTCGGCGAAGGCGGCCAGGCCCAGGCCGATGAAGCAGTTGAAGCTGAACGGGTCGAGTGGGCTCAGACGGATGGCTCGCTCGAAGCACGGGCGGCCTGCGGACGGGTTGCCGCGATAGACATGCAGGAAACCGCGGCGCGTCCAGGCCCAGGCGTGGTTCGGGTCGAGCGCCAGCGCGCGATCGACGAACTGCTCGGCCCGGCCGATGTCGCCGAACAAGAGCATAGTTGCCGTGGCCAGGGCGCTCAGGGCCGTGGCATCGTCCTGCGCCCCTTCCGAGGCCTGCTTGATCAGGATGTCGCCCGCCGCCCGCTCGGCCGCATAGTCGGCGGCCCAGTTGTAGGTGACCTGCTGCCCATGAGCCCAGGCGGCCAGCGCGGCGGCGCGGCTGTAGTCCGGATCCAGCTGCAGCGCATCCCGCAGCAGCCGGATCGCCTCGGCATTCTCCGGTTTGCGATGGGCCCAGAGATGCGGGAGAGCCTGCAGCATCAGATCGTAGGCGGCCAGGCTGTCGGGCCGTTTGCACAGCGCCAGCGCGATCTCGGCCGCGCGGATCGACGGATGCAGCTCGCCGGCGACGCCTTCGGCGATGCGGTCCTGCAGGTCGAAGACATCCTCGGCCGTCCCGTCGAATCGTCCGGACCACAGCTGGCGCGCGCTGGCCGCATCGACCAGCTGTGCCGAAATCCGCACCCGGTTGCCGGATGTCCGCACGCTGCCCTCGAGCACGTAGCGGACCTTGAAGGTACGGGCGATCTCGCGCGGGTCCATGGGGCGCCCCGCGGCCCGATACGCCACGGCCGAATGGCGGGCGATGACGGTGAAGTCGCGGATGCGGGAGAGGGTCGCGGTGATCTCCTCCACCGCGCCGTCGGCGAGGGTGGACGCGGCGGGATCCCCGGACAGGTTCTCGAAGGGCAGGACGACGATCGAGGGCAGGTCCTCCTCGCCGTCCTCCGCCGCAGCGCTGTCGCGGTTCACGGCGGCGGCGCTCTCGATATCGCTGCCGGGAGGACGCCAGATCCAGATTTCCATCGGACCGCCCATATCCTTCAGGGTCTTCATTTCCTGAACGAACGGTGCCGACAGCGCCTTGCCGAGCTGCCAGCGCACGGAATGGGTGATGGCGATGCCTCCCGGCGGTGCGGCCTGCTGCAGGCGGACGACGAAGGCGACGGCCGCTCCGAACCGATCCTCGCCTTCGACGAAGACGTCCGCAAGCGCGACGCCAGCCCGAACCAGCATCGGCCGCCTGGGCTTCTGCGCATTGCGGATCACCATGGCCTTCTGGAAGTCGACCGTCCAGCACACGGCATCCTCGATGTTCGAGAACTCGATCAGCACGCCGTCGCCCATGGTCTTGAAGACATGGCCGTGCCGGGCCCGCAGCGGCGCGCCCAGCAGATCCCGGCGGATCGCGGCGAGCGCCGCGAGGGTGCCGCGCTCGTCCTCCTGGACCAGCCGCGTGAAGCCGGCCACATCGAGCGACACGATCACGGTCAGCCGACGCTGGGGATGCATCGCAGAACCCTCCGGCAGCTCCGTCAGCTTGGCGCCTGCCCGCCCATCCCGCAACGCCGGAGGTCCGACACGGCGCTGCGGTGCATTCATCCTTTCGGCGTAGCCCTGGCAGGCCCCGGGCGGGCAGGGCGAAGCCTGCTACATGTGCCAGCCGTGCCTGGGCTCGGCGGTCAGCGGGTCGTAATGCTGGTCGACCAGGTCGATCAGGGCGCGGACGGTGAAGACCGAGGCCAGGTCGTCGCGCGGGATGTCGGCGCCCAGCGCCTGCTCGATGTCCCAGGCCAGGCGGGTGACGTCGGCTGGGGCGAGGCCGAGATCCTCCAGCAGCCGGTCGTCGGGGGTGACGGCACGCGCCGCTGGGGCCGCGGCGCGCAGCACCCGCAGCACCTCGGCCTCGACCCGGTCGCGCCCGCTCACGGCGCGGGCTCCAGCGACCCGAGCAGGGTCGGCAGCAGCTCGGACACCGTGGGATGAATCGGCATCGACCGCTGCATCACGTCGACCGGCGCGCGGGCATACATCAGGTCCAGTAGGCCGTGCACCACCTCGTCGCCGCCGGTGCCGAGGATGGCGGCGCCCAGGATCTGCCGGGTGCCGGCGTCGACCACCACCTTCATGAAGCCCTCGGTCTCGCCCTTCTCGACGGCGCGGCCGACCCGGGCCATCGGCCGCTTGGCCACCAGCAGGCGGCGGCCGGAGCGGCGGGCCTCCGCCTCGGTCATGCCGGCGCGGCCCAGCGGCGGGTCGGTGTAGAGGGCATAGGCCGTGATCCGGTCGCTGACCCGGCGGCTGTCGCCGTCCAGCAGGTTGGCGGCGACGATCTCGAAATCGTTGTAGGCGGTGTGGGTGAAGGCGCCGCGGCCGTTGCAGTCGCCCAGCGCCCAGATGCCGGGCACGCTGGTCTGCAGCGTGTCGTCGACCGTGATGTAACCGCGCTCGTCGACCGCCACGCCCGCCGTCTCCAGCCCCAGGTCCTGGGTGTTCGGGCGGCGGCCGACCGCCAGCAGCAGATGCGATCCCACCACCACCGGGGCGCCGGCGGTGCAGTCGACCGTCACCGCCACGCCGTCGCCGTCCGGCGCCACGCTCAGGCATTTCGCATTGGTGCGGAGGACGATGCCCTCCTTCTCCAGGAAGCCGGCGATGGCGGCGGAGACGTCCTCGTCCTCGCGGCCGATCAGCCGCGGGCCTTGCTCGATGATCGTGACCCGGGACCCGAAGCGGCGGAACATCTGGCCGAACTCCAGCCCGATATAGGAGCCGCCGACGATCACCAGATGCTCCGGCAGCGTGTCGAGGTCCATCATCGTGCTGTTGGTCAGGAACGGCACGTCCTTGATCCCCGGCATCGGCGGCACTGTGGCCCGGCCGCCGACATTCAGGAAGATCCGGTCCGCGGTCAGGGTCTCGTCGCCGACCTGCACGGTCCTTGGCCCGGTCAGCCGGGCATGGCCCTGGATCACGGTGCCGTTCTCAAGGCCGCGCATCCAGCCCTCGACCCCGACCCGCGACTGGCCGGAAACGCCGTCCTTGCGCGCCTTGACCTGCTTCATGTCGACCGTGGCCGGGCCGGGCAGGACCACGCCGTACTCGGCGGCGCGCTGGGCCATCCGGGCGGCATAGGCGCTGGCGACCATGGTCTTGGTCGGGATGCAGCCGGTGTTGACGCAGGTGCCGCCGAAGCGGGCGCGCTCGATCACCGCGACGCGCTGGCCGGCGCGGCTCAGCCGATCCGCCAGCGCCGGTCCGGCCTGGCCCGTGCCGATGATGATGGCGTCATAGCTGGTCATCGCGGCCTCCCTGTTGCGGGGAAGAGGATAGCGCATCCGGCGGCCGGCGGACCGGGTCTCTTGCGGCGCCTGCGCGTATTGAATTTTTATGACGGCCCGTGGCGTTTCGCTATGATGTGTGCGCCCACGAGCGAAGGAGGCATGCCATGGCCAAGGGTCAAATGCGCAAGCCGAAGGAAGCCAAGAAGCCGAAGAAGGACGCCGCGCTGAAGAAGGGCGCTGCGGCCGCGGCTTCGGTCCTGAAGAAGGCCTGATATCGCAACGGCTGTGATGGTTCCTCCGTATCCGGGCCGGTCAGCTCTGGTACGGAGGAACCGGTTTGTCGGTATTCGGCTTATCAGTCGCAGATTTCGGGCGCGGTGTCGTGGATCAGGACCCAGCGATTCTGTCGCTCACTTATACCATCTGCTGTAGGCACCAACGGGTCGGTTTCACCAGCCCCACGGATCACAAGCAGGTCTTTCTGAACTCCGTAGGCTATCAAAGCATCCCGGACCACTTCAGCCCGTCGAATCGACAGGCGCTGATTGCTAGCGTTTGAACCAGATCGATCTGTGTTTCCCGTGATCTCGATTAGACCCACTTGTCGGCAACGGAGGTCATGGGCGGCACCTCTAAGAATCTGATCCGCCTCCTGATCGAGTCGGGCGCTGCCTGTGTCGAAGAACACCAACCTGTTGCCCTCAATCATCATGTTGATGTCGCTGGTCTGAGAGTCCTGTTTTGCGGGACTAGGCCTGCCAGGATTCGAGCAACTGGCAAGCACGACGCACGCCAGCGCAACTGCGACTGAATTCCACATCGACTTGTCCCCCCCAAAAAAAGCTGGACGCGACCCGGCTTAGTGTCAATCGGGGGTGTCAGCTCCGAGGAACCGCTCCAGCAGCCGGCGGGCCGCGGCGGTCGGCAGCAGGCGGCCGGCGGCAACCTCGGCCTCCAGCCCGGGCAGGGCGGCGGCCACGGCGGGGTGGCCGCGCAGCGCGTCCAGCAGGCCGTCGCCGAGCTCGCGCCACAGCCAGGAGCGGGCCTGCTCGGCTCGGCGCTCGGCCAGGGCCTCGCCCCTCTGCGCGCGGAACTTGCCGATCATCTCCCAGACCGCGTCGATGCCGCGATTCTCCAGCGCCGAGCACTGCAGCACCGGCGGGGGCCAGCCGCCGCTGCCGCGCAGCAGCGCCAAAGCGTGGCGGTACTCGGCGGCGGCGTGGTTGGCGGCGCCCTTCTGGTCGCCATCGGCCTTGTTCACCACCAGGATGTCGGCGACCTCGACGATGCCGCGCTTGATGCCCTGCAGCTCGTCGCCGGCGCCGGGCAGCAGCAGCAGCAGGAAGACGTCGACCATCTGCGCCACCGCGGTCTCGGACTGGCCGACGCCGACGGTCTCGACGATGACGACGTCGTAGCCGGCGGCCTCGCACAGCAGCAGGGTCTCGCGCGTCCGCCGCGCCACCCCGCCCAGCGTCGATCCCGCCGGGGAGGGGCGGATGAAGGCGGCCGGGTCCCGGGTCAGCAGCTCCATCCGCGTCTTGTCGCCGAGGATCGACCCGCCGGAACGCTGCGACGACGGGTCGACCGCCAGCACCGCGACGCGGTGGCCCTGGCCGGTCAGGTGCAGGCCGAAGGCCTCGATGAAGGTCGACTTGCCGACGCCGGGCGGGCCGGAGATGCCGATCCGGACGGCGCCGCCGGAGGCAGGGGCCAGCATCTCCAGCAACGCCTCGGCCCGCTCGCGGTGGTCGGCGCGGCGGGACTCGACCAGGGTGATGGCGCGCGCCAGGGCGCGGCGGTCGCTGCCCCGGATCTGCGTCGCCATCGCCTCGATCGTGTCCGCTGTCACCTGCAACCCCTCGCGCCGATTCTGCGTCGGGAAGGCTAGGCGATTTGGCCAGGCCTGCCTATTCGGAGGACGGATCATCCAAGGCGCCGGCCCAGCGCAGCGTCAGCCAGAAGGCCAGCGCCCCGGCTGCGCCAAGAGCTCCGAACACGCCCAGGAGCCGGAGAAAGTCCAGCCAGCCGGCCAGGGTGGGGACGCCATCGACGCTGACGAGGACGCCGTTGATCCGGGTCGAAGCGCCTGGCCGGGGCTCGACCGGCCAAATGACGACACCTATCGGGATCGCCCCGATCAGGAATCCTGTCGCGACAGCGAGGCCGGGCCATTGCCAGCGTTTCGCGCGGTAGAGAAGCGCGATCGGCAGTCCGAGGATGAGCGCATGACCGAGTGCGACGATGAAGACGGCAAGCAGCGCCTCCAAGTTCCAGAACGGCGCCGAGGCGATCGCGGCCGGCATCAGCGCCCCGAGAAGGGTGGCCCCGATCCAGGCAGGCGGCATGGCGTCCTTCCGTTCTGATGTCAACTTATGGCCGGCTGCGGTTCTATCCGCCGCAGCCCCGGCCGCGGCGGCAGGTCGGCGGGTTGCTTCAGGTCGTGGACCAGATCCAGCCGCTCCAGCCCGCGGAGCAGCCACCAGCCGGGGTCGGCCTGGCCGGGCTCAACGCCCAGCCGGGCCGAGTCCGGGAAGGCGTGGTGGTTGCCGTGCCAGGACTCGCCGAAGGTGACCAGGCCGCACCAGCGGATGTTGTAGCCCTGTACCGCCACGCCCTCGACCCGCCAGCCCTGGTCGCCCCGGCGGTGGGCGAAGTGCCCGACCAACCAGTGCCCGGTCAGCGACACCGCCACCCGCATCGGCACGCCCCAGACCAGCCAGGGCAGGCCGCCGATGCTCCAGAACAGCAGGACCCAGGGCAGCTGTTGCAGCATCCAGCTGCGCTCCAGGAACCGGTAGAAGCGGTCGTTCAGCGCCCGGTCCTCCGGCACGAAGCGGGGTGGGCGGTCCAGCACCAGACGGCAATGCATCTGCCACCAGGCGTCGCGCAGCATCCCGGCCCGGTGGGCGTGCAGGTCGTGGCATTCCGCCTGTCGCTGCGCCCAGTCGCGGGTGTCGTGCAGCCGCATCATGCCGATTGGCCCCGCCATACCGACCAGCGTGCCGAGATACACCAGCACATGCTCCAGCCACAGCGGCGCCGCGAAGCTGCGATGGATCAAGAGCCGGTGCATGCCGACGGAATGGCCGGCGCAGATGGTGACGGCGGTGGTGACGATGAACAGCGCCACGGCGCTCCAGCTCGTGGCGAAGGGGGCGAGGCCGAGCGCCGCGACGGTCATGCCGCCGGTCCACAGCGACCGGGCCGGCGCCCATTCCACCCGGCCCCGCACGGCGCTGGTGTCGGGTTCGGCGATCATCCGCGCGGTGGACAGGCAGGCCATCGGATCCTCCGGCAGGGTTGCGCCGTGCGGCAAGGTTCGGTATTTAGGTATTTACCTAACTATGAGGCGGCGATGCCTGTCAATGGTTAGTTAATTACCTAAATGATGGCGCCGATTTGGCGACAGGATGGACCATGCAACGCGTCTTCGAAGCCCTGGCCTCGGCCCCTCGCCGCAAGATCCTGGCCTATCTCGCCCATGCCGAGCTGAGCGCGGGCGAGATCGCGTCCCGCTTCGAGATGTCGAAGCCGTCGATCTCGCAGCATCTCAGCGTGCTCGAGGCGGCCGGGCTGATCGCCGGGGAGAAGCGCGGCCAGTTCATCTACTACCGGCTGCTGCAGGACAACCTAGCCAACACGCTGAACGGCTTCGTCCAGGATGTGTGCCCCGTCGCCCGCCCGCTGAAGAAGGAAAGCGCGCGGCTGGCCAAGGCCAAGCAGGAGGGCTGAGGCGGCGGCTCAGCCCGGCCCGCCGATCTGTGCCGAGATGCGGGCGGCGGCATCCCGCAGCGCGGCCAGCGCCTCCGCCTGGGAGATCGTGTTGCCCCGCTGCGGCAGGAAGGGCAGGGTCAGCGCGGCGACCGCCAGCCCCGAAGGGTCGAGCACCGGCGCGCTCATGTCGGTCAGGCCGGGGGCGGTCTCGCTCGGCGCCAGGTCGTGGCCCGCCGCGGCGATGCCTTCCAGCCGCGCCAGGATGTTGTCGACCGGCAGCTCGTCCCGCTCCGCGATCGCCCGCACCATCTCGCCGCGCCGCGGCTCGCGCTGGAAGGCGGTCAGGATGCGGGCGGAGACGAGATGCATCGACAGCGGGAACACCGCGCCCAGCTTCACCGTCCAGCCCATCGGCCGGTCCGGCTCGGCCTGGGCCAGAATCAGGAAATGCCCGCCGCTGGCCATGCTGAGGTGGCAGGCGAGGCCAACCTGGGCGGCCAGGCCCTCCATCACCGGCAGCGCCGCCTGCTGCAGCCGCCGGGTCGGCGGGTGCTGGGTGCCGAGCTGGAACAGCCGCAGCGTCAGCCGGTACTCGCCGGTCTTCGGGTCGCGGGCGACATAGCCGCGCCGCTCCAGCACCCCGAGCATGCGGAAGATCTCGCCGACCGACCGGCCGACCCGCGCCGCCAGCGACTTCTGGTTGATGCCGCCAGGCTCGGCCGCCAGCGCCTCCAGCAGGTCCAGCCCCTTCTCCAGCGCCGGGGCGCCGGGCCGGGCCGCACCGTTGTCGTCGCCGGCATTGACATCGCGATCCATCTGGTCTTCCATATTTGAAATCATAACGACACCAATGAAATTAGTGCATCGCAAAGATGCCCGACATCGGAGGAGCGCCATGAAAATGCTGTCCCCGGAAGCGGTGGAGCACTACCGGACGCACGGCTACCACGCCCCGATCCGGGTGCTGTCGCCCGACGAGGCGTCGCAGATGCGCCGCCATCTCGAAGCCCATGAGAGCGTGCACGGGACGCTGAAGGGCCCGATGCGCCACAAGAGCCACCTCCTGTTCACCTGGCTGGACGGGCTGATCCGCCATCCCGCCATCCTCGACGCGGTCGAGGATATCATCGGCCCGAACATCCTGGTCTGGGGTTCGAGCTTCTTCATCAAGGAGCCGCGGGACCCCGGCTTCGTCTCCTGGCACCAGGATTCGACCTATTGGGGCCTCGACCCGGCGGACATCGTCACTGCCTGGGTGGCGCTGTCCGAGAGCACGGCCGAGAATGGGGCGATGCGGGTGATCCCCGACAGCCACTTGATGGAGCAGGTGCCGCATCGCGACACCTTCGCCGCCAACAACCTGCTGTCGCGTGGCCAGGAGATCGCGGTCGATGTCGACGACGCGAAGGCGCAGATGCTGCAACTGCAGCCCGGCGAGATGTCGCTGCACCATGTCCGGCTGATCCATGGCTCCGACCCGAATCCGTCGGACCGGCGCCGGATCGGCTTCGCCATCCGCTACCTGCCGACCTATGTCCGCCAGATCGTCGGCACCCATGACGCGGCGACGCTGGTCCGCGGCGTCGACGAGTTCGGCAATTTCGAGCCGGAGCAGCGGCCGGACGCCGACCTGTCCGAGGCCGCGCTGGCCTTCCACGCCCAGGTCACCGGCGCCCATCAGCAGATCCTGATGCGCGGCACCGGCCGTCCGCCGGCCATGTAGCGGCCCGGCCACCGACCGCCCATTCCGGCCGGCAAAGGCCGGATCATAGGGAGGAGGGACGCCATGGGAGCGCGGCTGCGCTGGTTCATCGTCTTCCTGCTGTTCCTGGGCGGGGGCATCAGCTATCTCGATCGGGCGGCGCTGTCGATCGCGGCGCCGCTGATCGCCGACGATCTCGGGCTCGATCCCGCCCGCCTCGGCATCGTCTTCAGCAGCTTCTTCTTCGGCTACGCCCTGTTCTGCTTCGTCGGCGGCTGGGCCTCCGACAGGATCGGGCCGAAGAACGTCTTCACCCTGGCGATGACGGTCTGGTCGGTGTTCTGCGGCCTGACCGCCGCCGCCACCAGCCTGGCCTTCCTGCTGGTGGTGCGGGTGGTCTTCGGCATGGGCGAGGGGCCGTTCAGCGCCACCGCCAACAAGGTGGTCAGCAACTGGTTCCCGCGCCGCGAGCAGGCGACCGCCGTCGGCCTCGCCAATGCCGGGCAGCCGATCGGCGCCGCCTTGGCCGGGCCGGTGGTCGGGTCGATCGCCGTGCTGGCGGGCTGGCGCATCTCCTTCATCGTCATCGCCGTGGTCGGCCTGGCCTGGGTCGTGGCCTGGGCGCTGCTGGCCACCGACCGGCCGGAGCAGCATCGCTGGCTCGGCACGGCCGAGCGCAAGGAGCTGGAGGAGGAGCGGGCGAAGCCCCCGGCCGTGACCGCCCGGCTGCCACTATCGGCCTATCTGCGCCGGCCGGCGATCCTGGCCACCGCCTTCGCCTTCTTCGGCTACGCCTACATCCTCTACTTCTTCCTGTCCTGGTTCCCGACCTATCTGGTCAAGGCGCAGGGCCTCAGCATCGGCACGATGGGCGTGGTCAATGCTATCCCCTGGCTGGTCGGCTGCATCGGCATGGTGCTAGGCGGCATGGTCTGCGACCGCCTCTACCAGCGCACCGGCAACGCCGTGTTCGCGCGCAAGCTGATCCTGGTCGGCAGCCTGATGATCGCCGCTGTCTGCGTGGCCCTGGCCGGCGTCGTCACCGGCGTGATCAGCGTGGTGGCGCTGATGGCGGTCTCGGTCTTCTTCATGTACCTGACCGCGAACACCTACTGGGCGATCATCCTCGACACGGTGGAGGAGGGGCGGGTCGGCAGCGTCGGCGGCTTCGTCCACCTGATCGCCAACCTCGCCGGCATCGTCGCGCCGTCCGTCACCGGCTTCATGGTCGAGTGGTCGGGCAGCTTCGCCGGCGCCTTCGTGCTGACCGGCGCGATCGCCATCGTCGGCGCGCTGTCGGTCGCGGTCTTCGTGCGCAGCCCGGCCCCGGTACAGACGGCTTGGCCGCAGCCGGCCAAGTCGCTGGCCGGGGCGGGCTCGCCGCGATCGTGACTGGAGTGGCGCGTCGGGATCACTTCCCGGCGCGCCACTCCACCACGCCGAAATCGGTGACCAGGGCGACCACGCGGCCGGTCTCGTCAAGGCCGAAATAGGAGGCGTAGAAGCCGTCGCCCCAGCCCGAGGAGAACATCGCCACATTGGCCTGCCCATACGGGCGCAGCAGCCAGGTCCGGCTGGCGACGGGGGCGGCGTTCAGGGCCGCGACCAGCCGTTCGGTGGCGGCCTCGTCCGCCGTGGCCGCCATGTAGGGCGCGTGGGTGACGGCGTCCATGAACGCGCCGGTGCCGGTGTCGACGCCGTAGCCGTGGATGTATCCCGGCTTCAGCGCCGCCAGCATCTGGCCGGGCCGCAGCGCCATCTCCCAGCGCACCGCCGGCCGGTCGGCGAAGAGGATGCGGGCGAAGGCCACGCGCTCGTCGTCCGGCATCTCCGCCATGGCGAGCTGGACCGGGAACTTGCCGGCCGGGACGCGCCGGGTGAAGGCCTCGATGCCGTCGCAGACGAAGGGGTCGCAGGCGACGATCCGGCCGCTCGGCACCCCCAGGAGGCCGATGTCGAGCCGCGAGAGCGCGATCGGCCCGTCGGAGGCGGCGACCGTGAAGCGGGAGCCGAAGGCTTGCGAGAACAGGGCCGACTGGGACAGGGGCTGTGATGTCTCCGCCGCACGAGCCCGGCCGGCCGGGAACCAGACGATCGCGAGCAGCAGCAGGCTCCAGGCGAGCGATCGGCTTGAGAGACGCATCAACCCGGCTCCTGCTACCGCTGCGTGGTCATGATGCCGCGACCATCTCCGGATCGCGGTTCGGCCGTTCCGGCGCCACCAGCTCGCCGCGCTCCGCCGCCTCCTGCTGCCGGCGCCACATCTCGGCATAGCGGCCGTTCTCGGCCAGCAGCTGGGCGTGGCTGCCGCGCTCGGCGATGCGGCCGTCGGCCAGCACGATGATCTCGTCGGCATCGATCACGGTGGACAGCCGGTGGGCGATCACCAGCGTGGTCTTGCCCTGGCTGACCTCGCGCAGATTGGCCTGGATCTCGCGCTCGGTGTTGGTGTCGAGCGCCGAGGTCGCCTCGTCGAACAGGAGGATCGCCGGGTCCTTCAGGATGGTGCGGGCGATCGCCACGCGCTGCTTCTCGCCGCCCGACAGCTTCAGCCCGCGCTCGCCGACCTTGGTGTCGTAGCCGTCGGGCAGGCGCAGCACGAAGTCGTGGATGCGCGCCATCTGCGCCGCGGCCACCACCTCCTCGTCGCTCGCCCCCGGCCGGCCATAGGCGATGTTGTAGCGGATGGTGTCGTTGAACAGCACCGTGTCCTGCGGGACGATGCCGATGGCGCCGCGCAGGCTGGCCTGGGTGATGTCGCGGATGTCCTGCCCGTCGATCCGCACCGACCCGGCGGTGATGTCGTAGAAGCGGAACAAGAGGCGGCTGATGGTCGACTTGCCGGCGCCGGTCGGGCCGACGATGGCGACGGTGTTGCCGGCCGGCACGGTGAAGGTGACGCCCTTCAGGATCGCCCGGCGCGGGTCGTAGCCGAACTCGACATCGGTGAAGCTGACCGTGCCGCCCTGGACCTGCAGCGGCTGGGCGCCGGGCGCGTCCGTCACCTCCTGCGGCACGCCGAGCAGGGAGAACATCTTCTCGATGTCGACCAGCGCCTGCTTCACCTCGCGGTAGACGAAGCCGAAGAAGTTCAGCGGCAGGTACAGCTGGATCAAGTAGGTGTTGGCCAGCACGAAGTCGCCGACCGTCAGCCGGCCCTCGACGATACCCTGGGCCGCCATCCACATCACCGCGGTCAGGCCGACGGCGATGATCGCGGCCTGGCCGATGTTCAGCAGCGACAGCGACACCTGGCTGCGCACCGCCGCCCGCTCGTAGCGGATCAGCGACGCCTCGTAGCGGCGCGCCTCATGGTCCTCATTGCCGAAATACTTGACCGTCTCGAAGTTCAGCAGGCTGTCGATCGCCTTGGTATTGGCCTCCTGGTCGGTCTCGTTCATCTGCCGGCGGTACTTGGTCCGCCATTCCGTCACCCACAGGGTGAAGGCGATGTAGAGGACGACGGTGGCCAGCGTCACCAGGGCGAACCACAGGTCGAGGATCCACCACAGCACGGCGACGACGAACAGGATCTCGACCAGCGTCGGCAGGATGTTGAACAGCATGAAGCGCAACAGCGTGTCGATCGCCGCATTGCCGCGCTCGATCGCCCGCGACAGGCCGCCGGTCTGGCGGTCGAGATGGAAGCGCAGCGACAGGGCGTGCAGGTGCTGGAAGGTGGCCAGGCCGGTGCGGCGGATGGCGCGCTGCGCCACCTTGGCAAAGATCGCGTCGCGCAGCTCGCCGAAGGCCAGGCTCAGCACCCGGGCCGCGCCATAGGCCAGGATGATGCCGACCGGCAGGACCAGCGGCAGCCCGCCCTTCAGCGACAGCGCATCGATCGCCTGCTTGTAGAAGATCGGGGTGTAGACGCTGGCGACCTTGGCCGCGATCAGCAGCAGCACCGCCAGCACCACCCGGGCCCGCATCTCCAGCTGGCCGGCCGGCCAGAGATAGGGGGCGAGCGAGCGCAAGGGATGACGGCCCTTGGCGGCGTCGATGACGGAAGGGGGCGTGGCGGCGTTCATGGCGCGTACCCTAAGCGGGCGCCTCGCGGGCGGGAAGGGCAAAGCCGCGCCAGGCGCCTTGCTGGCAATGCGGATAAAATTGTATGTTTATGTTGCTGTGCCGCAACGCAGTGTGACTTTAACGATTTTGTCACGGCAAAAGGACTCCTCTGGTCCCGCGCCCGCGCTACGTATCTGAAGGTTGCTGGAGTTTCCACGATGCGACGCTTGGCTATCCCGCTTCTGTCCCTGCTGCTCGGCGCGGCGGTGCTGCCGGTTGCGGCGCAGGCCGGGCTGACGCCCGCGACCGCGGCCCCGCAGGACGTCGCTTCCCTCTCGGACCCGCGGGCGGCGATCGAGGCCGTGATCGGCGATGCCGAGACGATCACGGTCGGCGGTGTGGTCCTGAAGGCGCAGAACGTCCGGGACCTCTATGCGGGCCGCGGCTGGTTCCCGCTGTGGATCGACATGGACGGACGGCTGGACCCGCGCGTCGGGCCGGTCATGGCACGCCTGGCCAAGGCGCGTGACGAGGGCCTGGTCCCGGCCGACTACTATGTCGAGCCGCTGCAGGATCTGATCCGATCCGCCGATGCGGACGACGTCGTGGCCGCCGAGATCCTGCTCAGCGCCGCGGTGATGCGGTACGGCGCCGATGTGCATGCCGGCCGGCTGGTGCCGCGCGAGATCGACAACACCTTCGACATCACGCCGAAACCGGTCGACCGCGCGGCCCTGGCCACCGCCGTGTCGATGCTGCCCGACCCGGACCGGTTCCTGGCCGATCTGGCGCCGAAGCATGCGCTGTACCAGAAGCTGAAGGGCGCGCTGCGGGGATACGAGACCCTGGCCGAGGCCGGCTGGCCCGCCATCCCGCCGGGCGAGAGCCTGCGGCCGGGGCAGGAGAGCGACCGCGTGCCGGTGCTGCGCGCGCGCCTGGCCGCGACCGGCGAGTTCGTCGGCGATCCGGCGGATCAGAGCCGTCTCTACGACCCGCAACTGGTGACGGCGGTCGAGCAGTTCCAGGGCAAGCACGGGCTGAAGCCCGACGGTATCCTCGGCCGCGGCACTTTGGCCATGCTGAACCGGCAGGGGCCGGAGCGGATGAACCAGATCATCGCCAGCATGGAGCGGCTGCGCTGGCTGCCGGACGATCTCGGCCCCGACTACCTGATGGTCAACCTGGCCGCCTTCTCCATGGACGTCGTCGCCGACGGCCAGCTGGTGCGGACCATGGATGTCGTGGTCGGCCAGCCCAAGACCCAGACGCCGCTGTTCAACAGCGCCCTGACCTATCTCGAGTTCAACCCGACCTGGACGGTGCCGCCCTCGATCGCCAGCAAGGAATACCTGCCGAGGCTGCGCAGCAACCCGGGCTATCTCGCGAGCCGCAACTACAAGCTGTTCTCCGGCTGGGGCAGCGGTTCGCGCGAGATGAGCGCCGACTATGTCGACTGGAACGGCGTCGGGGCCGGCACCATGCGGGGCCTGCGCATCCGGCAGGAGCCGGGGCCGAGCAACGCCCTGGGCAAGGTCAAGTTCATGATGGCCAACAACTGGGCCGTCTATCTCCACGACACGCCGTCGAAGAGCTACTTCAAGCGCAGCAACCGGGCCCTGTCGCATGGCTGCGTGCGGCTGCAGGATCCGATCTGGCTGGCCGACTACCTGCTGAACGGATCGCCCGATTGGTCGCCGGCGCGGCGGGAGCGGGTGATGGGCAGCTGGACCCCGACGACTCGAATCAACCTGCCGACTCCGATGCCGCTCTACCTCGTCTACCAGACCGCATGGATCGATCAGAGCGGCGAGGTGGCGTTCCGGGACGACATCTACGGCATCGACGCCAAGGTCATCGCGGCGCTGCAGGCCCGTGAAACCCAGCGCGAACAACTCGCATCTTCACGCTGAAATCCTCGTACGATTCAGACATTGCTCCAGAGGGCGGCCGAATTTCGGTCGCCCTTTTTCATTTTTCCTTGATGGTTTCGTGATGCCGTAAGTTCTCTATTATGATTTTCCGAAATTTTACTTTGGGTTTCACCAGAAGTGCGACAGATCTACCACAATGTTGCCATTATATCACAGAGTTTCTTTGTAAACGTGAGAAGAAATGGTTGATTCCCGCTTCGGCCTGCTTCACAAAGGACGCCATCGAACGCCCGGCGCCGAGTATAGGCGTGTAAAGCGTCAGAAATGCCGGAAGCGTAGCGAGTGATGTTAGGAGCAGCGGGAACGATGCAGAGACGGCAATTCCTGAGGATGTCGGCCGGGGCTGTCGCAGCCGCAGCCGTCGCGCCCATCGCACCACTCTCAGCCCTTGCCGCCACCAATCGAAGAACGCTCCATCTCTACGACGCCCATAATCTGGTCGAAATCAAGGAAGAGTACTTTGCCGACGGCTGGTACAACCCGGACGTCCTGGCGAAGTTCAACTATTTCCTGCGCGACTGGCGGTCGGACGAAGTCCGGGTGATGGATCCGAAGCTGCTCGACATCCTCAATGCTCTGCAGCGCAAGGGCGGATCGGACGAGCCGATCCACGTCGTCTGCGGCTATCGCTCCCGCGCCACCAACGCCATGCTGGCCCGCCGCAGCCGCGGCGTCGCCCGCAACTCCCTGCACATCCAGGGGCAGGCGGCGGACATCTTCATGCCGAATATGAGCCTGGCCAGCCTGCGCCGTAATGCGGTCGACATGCAGGCCGGCGGCGTCGGCTACTATCCGCGCTCCAACTTCGTCCACGTCGACACCGGCGATATCCGCACCTGGTGATGGGCGTGATGCGGACGGGCAGGGGCCGCCTTCGGGCGGCCCTTTCCATTTGAGCCGCATCACAGCTCGATCAGCGCATAGGGCCGGCCGCTCGGCTTCTCGATCGCCCAGGCGACGTTGTAGACCGGCGCTCCGCCCGGAGTGTGGCCCTGATACACGCCGCGATGGGCGTGGCCGTGCACCACGGCGCTGACCTGGAAGCGGTCGATCGTCTCGGCCAGGCGAGAGGAGCCGAGGAAGGGGTAGATCTCCAGCGGCTCCCCCTCGATCGTCTCGACGATCGGGGCGTAATGCAGCACCACCATCGCCCGCGGCGTCTTGACGGTGCGCATCGCGTTCTCCAGCCGCATCGCCTCGGACACGGCGACGGAAACGAACTCCTTGGTCTCCGGCTCGCCGAAGGATCCCAGCATCCGGCGGCCGAAGCCGCCGGCGAAGCCCTTGACGCCGACGAAGCCGACTCCGTCCAGCTCGGCCGCGCTGCCGTCCAGCAGGCGCAGCCCCGCCTGGGTCAGGATCGACCGCACCTCGTCGACCGCGCCGCATTCGTAGTCATGATTGCCCAGCACCCCGAGCACCGGGATCGGGCAGGCGCGCAGGTCCTCGGCCAGCCGCTCCGCCTGCTGCACCGTGCCGGTGTCGGTCAGGTCGCCGCACAACACCAGGGCGTCGGCGGCCTGGGCGATCTCGCCGAACATCTCGCGCAGCGGGTCGGAATCGTCCTTCACATGGATGTCGCCGATCGCGGCGACGGTGAATGTCCCGTCTTTCGCCATGGGTCGGTTCCGCTCTCCTGTCTCGTGTCAGGCGTCGCGCCACTCGCCCTCGCCGCCGACATCGGCGAAGCCCCAGTCCTCGACCGCCGCGGTGTAGTCGACCCGCGACAGCATGCGGCCGCGGCAGACCTTCATCTGCGGCGGGGGCAGGTCCAGCTGGTGGCGCAGCCGGTCCATCAGCTCGTCCATCAGCCAGCGCGGCACCCGGTCGCGCTCGGTCGGGTAGACCCAGCGGAAGTTCAGCAGGTGGACCAGCAGCATCTCCCAATGCAGCTCCATGTAGGCGAGCAGCCGCGGCCAATCGATCTCGTCATGCTGCTTGAGGATGACATGGACCACGTCCGCGCCGTCGTAGCGATGGCGCATCTGGATGAAGGCCTTGGACCAGATCAGCTCGGTCGGGGCGACGATCCGGACCTTGCTGCCGAAGACCTCGATCTCCCGGGCATGCTCGAACCACTGGTCGTTCACCGGCATGGTGCCGTTCGACGATGCGTAGATCACGTCGAAGAAATGCCGGCCCTTGTGCACCTTGCCCAGCCAGCGCTCGTCCTCGATCTCGATCGAGAGGCCCTGGTCGTGGAAATGGCCGAGGATGCGCGGGCTGTCCCCGGCCTTGCAGAAGATGTCCAGGTCCTTGGTCGGCCGCGAGATGCCGGTATAGGCGCTGACGGCGTAGGTGCCGGCCAGCAGGAACGGCAGGCCGGTCGCGGCCAGATCACGCAGCGCGTCGGAATAGAAGGCCTCGGCCTGCGGATCGTGCAGCGTCGGCGCGGCGGCGGCGGTGATCGACGGAATCGGCCGGTCCTCCAGGTTGCGGCAGGCGTTGCAACAACCGGATGGCGGGACCGTCGGTTCCGTCGCCGGTCGGCGGTTCAGCCCCCGGCTGCGTGCCTGGCGCAGAACGCCTCGGCGTCGAGCGTGCGGAAGTCCTGCAGTGCGGTGCGCAGCCGGTCATGCGGCCAGTCCCACCAGGCCAGCGCCATGAGCCGCGCCTCCACCGCCTCGGTCACCCGCCGGCGGATCGGCCGGGCCGGGCTGCCGGCGACGATGGTGTAGGGGGCGACATCGCGGGTGACCACGGCGCCGGCGCCGATCGCCGCCCCGGTGCCGACCGTGACCCCGGGCAGCACGATGGCGCCGTGGCCGATCCAGACGTCATGGCCGATCGTCACCCGGTTCTCTCGCCGCCAGCCGAAGAAGTCGGTGTCGTCGGTGTCCGAGAGGCCGTAGGCGGAGGAGCGGTAGGTGAAATGGTGCTGCGTCGCCCGCCAGGTCGGGTGGTTCGGGGCGTTGAGGCGGGTGTAGGCGGCGATCGAGCAGAACTTGCCGATCTCGACGCACCAGGCCATCGACCCGTCCATCAGGTAGCTGTAGTCGCCCAGCGTGACCTCGTTCAGCACGGCATGGGCGCCGACCTCGGTATAGACGCCGAGGCTGCAGGCCGACACGCGGGCGGTCGGGGCGATCAGGGGCTCGGGCCCCAGGGTCTTGGCGCTCATCGGACTCTCCGGACGGGATTCATGTAGAGGTCTAGACAAGTTCGATGACGATTCTGCTGTCGTCCGGATGACGATCGCCGTGCTGCTGCGGCTTGTGCCGGGCCGCCGGATCGCTAGGCTGGCGCGGCGTCCGGCATCGGCCCGGACGGTATCCCCCGGCCCGTGAATGCCCGCTTCCTCCCATCTCGGCCTGCCGCCGCTCAATGCCCTGGTCGTGTTCGAGGCCGCGGCCCGGCTGGCCAATTTCTCCCGTGCCGGCACCGAGCTGGGCCTGACCCAGAGCGCGGTCAGCCGCCAAATCCTGAAGCTCGAGGCCTTCATCGGCGGCAAGCTGTTCCAGCGCACCCCGTCCGGCGTCAGCCTGACGCCGCTGGGCGAGAGCTATGTTGCCGAGGTCCGCCGCATCCTCGGCGACCTGGTCGCGGTGACCCATGGCGCGCGCGGCTCCGCCGGGCCGAGGCAGGTGACGCTGGCCTGCTCGCACGGCATCGCCGATCTCTGGCTGATGCCGCGGCTGCAGGCTTTGGACGCCGCCCTGCCGGGGATCGAGCTGCGGCTCAGGGTGACGGACGACGTCCACCATCTTCGGCTCGACGAATTCGACCTCGCCATCTTCTACCGGCGCGAGCGGCCGACCGGCGTGGCGCTGCATGTGCTGGGCACCGAGGATGTCGTGCCGGTGGCGGCGCCGGGCCGGCCGGCGCTGCAGGACGACCCGGCGCCGACCCTGCTGGCGATCGAGGATTCGCTGCGCGAATGGACGGACTGGCAGCACTGGTTCGGCGCGGCGACGATGCCGCTGCCGGCGCGGGCACGGTTCTGGCGGTTGGGTTCCTATGCCCTGGCGGTGCAGGCGGCGACGCAGGGGCTGGGCACGACGCTGGGCTGGACCTGGCTGCTGCGCGACCACCTCGCTTCAGGTGTGCTGGTGCCGGCGCATGGCTTCCACCTGCGCTCGGAAGGATCGTTCTACCTGATGCGCCCGCTGGATCGGCATGTCCGCCGGGTGGTGCGCCAGGCGATGGACTGGCTGGTGGCTAGCAACGCCGGCTAGGGACTCACCGCCGCCGACCGCGCCTGCATTCGCCGGGCCTTCACCAGGCCGATGATGGTGAACAGCATCCAGAAGGCCTGGGCCACGAAGGAGGCCAGGTTGAAGCTCCACAGCAGCGAATACATCACCAGCACGCCGCCGATGATGTTCAGGAGCGCGGTGCGCCAGTCCGTGATCGCGAGGATCTGCAGCTGCGCCAGGGCATAGGCGTGCAGATAGGCCAGGACACCGACCAGGCCCACGACATCCGGCAGACTCACGATTCGACCTCGAGCAACGAAGGCGCCCTGGATAGGGGGCGGCCCGCGGAAACGGCATCGAATCTTGCTCATGGGGTCATGCCCAAAAATCATGTCCGACTTATTGCCGTCATCCACTAGGGTCCGGCCGCTCAAGGCAGCGCGACGCAACGGCTGCCGAACGGACGCCGCCGAGCGTCCGCCCACCGGACAACAGGGATCGGTCATGACACGCAGGGATCTCCCGCAACTCGAAACCACGCGCCGCGGCCTGCTGCTGGGCGCCGCCGGCCTCGGCCTCGCCACCGCCGCACCGGGTTTCGCCGGCCGCGCCTTCGCCCAGGACACGCCGCGCAAGGGCGGGGTGCTGAAGCTGGGCATGGGCGGCGGCAGCACCACCGACACGCTCGACCCGCGGGTGATGACCGACTGGGTGCCGCTGAACCAGGCCTTCATGCTGATGAACGGCTTGGTCGAGATCGACCGCAACAACCAGGCGGTGCCGGAGCTGCTGGAGAGCTGGGAGGCCAAGCCCGGCGCGGCCGAATGGGTGTTCAACCTCCGCCAGGGCGTGACCTTCCACAACGGCAAGGCGCTGACGGTCGAGGATGTGATCTACTCGATCAACCTGCATCGCGGCGAGACCAGCTCCGCCGCCCGCGCTATCGCCGAGCAGATCAAGGACGTCCGCAAGGTCTCCGACAGCCAGATCGCGATCGAGCTGACCGGCGGCAACGCCGACCTGCCGTACCTCCTGTCCGACTATCATTTCCTGGTGGTGCCCGAGGGCTTCACCGACTGGTCGAAGCCGATCGGCACTGGCCCCTTCGTCTATGAGAGCTATGAGCCCGGCGTGCGCTCGCGCTTCACCCGCAACCCGAATTACTGGAAGCCGGGCTGCGCCAATGTCGACGCGGTCGAGGTGATCGTCATCAACGACGTCGCCGCCCGCACCAACGCGCTGATGTCGGGCCAGGTCCACGCCATCAACCGGCTGGACTTCAAGACGGTCGACCTCTTGAAGCGCAACCCGAAGCTGCAGATCGTGCAGTCGGCCGGCGGCCAGCACTTCACTTTCCTCATGGACTGCACCAAGCCGCCTTTCGTCGACAACAATGTCCGTCTCGCCATCAAATATGCGATCGACCGGGAGCAGCTGCTGAAGGTGGCGCTGCGCGGCTATGGCCAGCTCGGCAACGACCATCCGATCCCGCGCACCGACCGCTTCTTCAACAGCGAACTGCCGCAGCACGCCTACGACCCGGACAAGGCCAAGCATTACCTGCAGCAGGCCGGTATGTCGGAGCTGAAGGTCGAGCTCTCGACCTCCGACGCGGCCTTCGGCGGCGCTGTCGACGCCGCCGCGATCTTCCGCACCGCCGCGGCCAAGGCCGGGATCGACGTGTCGATCAAGCGCGAATCCCCCGACGGCTACTGGGACAAGGTGTGGCTGCAGGCGCCGTTCAGCATGGGCTATTGGGGCGGCCGCCCGACCGCGGACCAGATGCTGTCGATCGCCTACGCCTCCGACGCCAAGTGGAACGACACCCACTGGAAGAACCAGCAGTTCGACAGGCTGCTGCTGGAGGCGCGAGCGCTGTTGGACGACGCCAAGCGCAAGGAGATCTACTGGACGCTGCAGGAGATGATCTCGGACCTGGGCGGCGCCATGATCCCGATGTTCGGCGACTATCTCGACGGCGTGTCGACCCAGGTGCAGGGCGTCACCCCGCATCCGATGTTCAACTTCATGGGCGGGCGGCTGGCGGAGCGCGTCTGGCTGGCGGCGTGATGGCGTCGCTGATCCTGAAGCGGATCGGGCTCGGGCTCTTCACCTTGTGGCTGGTGTCGGTGCTGGTCTTCGCCGGCACCCAGCTGCTGCCCGGCGATGTCGCCTCGGCCATTCTCGGCCAGTCGGCGACGCCGGAGTCGCTGGCCGCGCTGCGCCACAGCCTGGGGCTGGAGCAGCCGGCGCTGCTCCGCTACGGCCAGTGGCTGTGGGACTTCGGCCAGGGCGATCTCGGCCAGTCGCTGGCCAACCAGCAGCCGGTCGCCGACCTGCTGTGGCCAAGGTTCTGGAACACCATGTTCCTGGCCGCCTATGCCGCGGTGATCGGCGTGCCGCTGGCGGTGGGCCTCGGCATCCTCACCGCGGTTCGCCGCGGCGGGGTGTTCGACCGGGTGGTCAACATCGTGGCGCTCGGCACCGTGTCGCTGCCGGAATACTTCCTCGGCCTGGTGCTGATCCTGGTCCTGGCGGTGCAGAACCCGGTCTTCCCCAGCCTGGCCGACGTCTATCCCGGCATGGGCTTCGCCGAGCGGCTGGACGCGACCACGCTGCCGATGCTGACGCTGCTGCTGGTCACCGTCGCCCAGATCATGCGCATGACCCGGACGGCGGTGCTGGCGGTGATGGATTCGGCCTATGTCGAGACCGCCTATCTGAAGGGCCTGCAGACCGGCCGCGTGGTGCTGCGCCACGCTTTGCCGAACGCCGCCGCGCCGGTGGTCAACGTCGTCGCCTTCAACATCGCGTACCTGATCACCGGCGTGGTGCTGGTCGAGGCGGTGTTCAACTACAACGGACTCGGCCGGTTCATGGTCGACGCGGTGGCCAAGCGCGACCTGCCGATGGTGCAGGCCTGCGCCATGGTGTTCGGCGCCGCCTACGTCATCCTGAACATGATCGCCGATATCGCCGCCATCGCGCTGAATCCGCGCCTGCGGCACCCCCGGTAGACGGCCATGAAACGCATTCCCCTGACGGCCTGGATCGGCCTGGCGATCATCGCCCTCAACCTGGCCGCGCTGCTGTTCGGGCCGCTCCTGGCTCCGTTCGGCGAGGAGGACATCCTCGGCGGCCCGTTCGACCCGGCCACGGCGCTGAACTGGTTCGGCCTGGACCAGAACGGCCGCGACATGCTCTCGCGCCTGCTGTACGGCGCGCAGATGTCGATCGGCGTGTCGCTGGCCGCCTCGCTGCTGTCCTTCTCGGTCGGCCTGCCGCTCGGCTTCCTCGCCGCGCTGCGCGGCGGCTGGGTCGACACGGTGCTGTCGCGGCTGGTCGACACCATCATGTGCATCCCCGTGCTGATCTCTGCTTTGGTGGTGCTGCAGGCGCTCGGCTCCTCGCTGCCGGTGCTGATCGTCACCATCGCTCTCCTGGACTCGACCCGCGTCTTCCGCCTGGCCCGGATCCTGGGGCAGGGGATCAACGTGATGGAATATGCCGAGGCGGCGCGGCTGCGCGGCGAGGGCGCCTGGTGGCTGATCCGCAAGGAGATCCTGCCGAACGCCGCGGCGCCGCTGATCGCCGAATTCGGCATGCGCTTCTGCTTCACCTTCCTGTTCGTCGCCGGCCTGTCCTTCCTCGGCCTCGGCATCCAGCCGCCCTATGCCGATTGGGGCGGCATGGTGAAGGACAACCAGCAGGGCATCCTCTACGGCCTCTACGCGCCGCTGTACCCCGCGGCCGCGATCGCGCTGCTGACCATCGGGGTCAATCTGGTGGTCGACTGGCTGCTGGCCGGCCGCACCCGGCCGCAGGGAGAGGGACGATGACCGACATCCTCACCATCCGCGGCCTCAGGGTCGAGGCGCCGGACGGCACCGTGCTGGTGCATGGCATCGACCTCGACCTCAGGAAGGGCGAGGTGCTGGGCCTGATCGGCGAATCCGGCGCCGGCAAGTCGACCATCGGCCTGGCCGCCATGGGCTGGGGCCGCGGCGGCTGCCGCATCGCCGGCGGCACCGTGGCGATCGGCGACCGGACGGTGACTGGCGTCGGCTCGGCCGGCCGCGCCCGGCTGCGCGGCGCCCGCATCGCCTATGTGGCGCAGAGCGCGGCGGCCGCCTTCAACCCGGCGCTGACCATCGGCCGCCAGGTGCTGGAAGGGCCGAAGCACCACCGGGCGATGGGCAAGGCCGCGGCACGCGCCTGGATGCTGGAGCTGTTCCGTGCCCTCGACCTGCCGGACCCGGAGCATTTCGGCGACCGCTACCCGCACCAGGTCTCGGGCGGGCAGCTGCAGCGCGCCATGGTCGCGATGGCGATGTCCTGCCGCCCCGACATCCTGGTGCTGGACGAGCCGACCACGGCGCTGGACGTCACCACCCAGATCGAGGTGCTGGCCCTGCTGCGCCGGCTGATCCAGCGCTACGGTACGGCGGCGCTGTACATCAGCCACGACCTTGCCGTGGTGGCGCAGATCGCCGACCGGATCCAGGTGCTGCGCCACGGCAAGCCGGTCGAGCTCGGCCCGACGGAACAGGTGCTGGAAGCGCCGCGCGAGGACTACACGCGCCGGCTGGTCGGCGAGCGGCAGGCCAGCCTGGCCGGGGAGCCGCGCCGGCATGAGGGCGGCGCCGAGCTGCTGGCGGTCGACGGCATCTCCGCCGCCTATCACAAGGTGCCGGTGCTGGCCGACGTCTCGCTGTCGCTGCGCCGGGGCGAGACGCTGGCGGTGGTCGGCGAATCCGGCTCCGGCAAGTCGACCCTGGCGCGGGTGATCACCGGCCTGCTGCCGCCGACCGCCGGCTCGGTGCGGCTGGACGGGCAGGCGCTGCCGCAATCCTACACCGCCCGCAAGCGGGACCTGCTGCGCCGGATCCAGTTGGTCTACCAGCTGCCGGACGTGGCGCTGAACCCGCGCCAGACGGTGGGCGAGGCGATCGGCCGGCCGCTCGGTTTCTATTTCGGGCTGAAGGGCCGCGAGCAGAGGCAGGAGGTAGCGCGGCTGCTGGGCCTGATCGGCCTGGATCCGGATTTCGCCGGCCGGCTGCCCGGCGCGCTGTCGGGCGGGCAGAAGCAGCGCGTCTGCATCGCCCGCGCTCTGGCGGCCAGGCCGGATTTGATGATCTGCGACGAGGTGACCTCGGCGCTCGACCCGCTGGTGGCGGAGGAGATCCTGCGCCTGCTGCGCCGGCTGCAGGACGAGCTCGGCGTCGCCTATCTGTTCATCACCCACGACCTCGGCGTCGTCCGCCGCCTGGCCGACCGCACCGCGGTGATGCAGCGCGGCCGGGTGGTGGAGCAGGGGCCGACCGAAGAAATCTTCGCGCCGCCCTTCCACGACTACACCGGCCGGTTGCTGGCCTCCGTCCCCGAGCTGCGCCGCGACTGGCTCGACCAGGTCCTGGCCGCGCGCGCCACTGCCTGACCCTCTTCAAGGGAGACCCGACATGCCGATCCGCGTCGAGGAGAACATCTGGATTCCGCTGGCCGACGGCACCCGCCTGGCCGCCCGGCTGTGGCTGCCGGAGGGGGCGGAGACGGCGCCCGCGCCGGCCGTGCTGGAATACATCCCCTACCGCAAGCGCGACGGCACCCGCGGCCGGGACGAGCCGATGCATGGCTGGTTCGCCGCCCAGGGCTATGCCGCCCTCCGCGTCGACATGCGCGGCACCGGCGAATCCGACGGCCACATGGCCGATGAGTACCTGAAGCAGGAGCAGGATGACGCGCTGGAGGTGATCGCCTGGATCGCCGCGCAGCCCTGGTGCACCGGCGCCGTGGGCATGATGGGCAAGTCCTGGGGCGGCTTCAATGCGCTGCAGGTGGCGGCGCGCCGGCCGCCGGCGCTGAAGGCGATCATCACCGTCTATTCGACCGACCACCGCTATGCCGACGACATCCACTACCAGGGCGGCTGCCTGCTGAACGACAATCTGTGGTGGGGCGCCATCATGCTGGCGTACCAGGCCCGGCCGGCCGACCCGGCGATCGTCGGCGAGGGCTGGCGCCGGCAGTGGCTGGAGCGGCTGGAGCGGATGCCGTTTTTCCCGGCGCTGTGGCTGCGCCACCAGCGCTATGACGAATACTGGAAGCACGGCTCGGTCTGCGAGGACTGGTCGGCGATCCAGGTCCCGGTCCTGGCGGTCGGCGGCTGGGCCGACAGCTACACCAACGCCGTGCCGCGCCTGCTGGCCGGGCTGACCGTGCCGCGCCGCGGCATCATCGGGCCCTGGGGCCATGTCTACCCGCAGGACGGCGCGCCGGGCCCGGCGATCGGCTTCCTGCAGGAGGCGCTGCGCTGGTGGGACCAGTGGCTGAAGGGCCACGACACCGGGGTGATGGAAGAGCCGATGCTGCGCGCCTTCGTCGAGGACTGGAACGTCCCGGCCGGCACCCGGGCCGAGACCGAAGGCCGCTGGGTCGGCGAGGCGGAATGGCCCAGCCCGGCCATCCAGCCGCGGCGCTGGGCCCTGAATGCGCCGGGCGCGCTGGCCGACACGGCCGCTGATGAGAGCGACATCCCGGTCCGCTCGCCGCTCAGCCACGGCAAGGCGGCCGGCGAATGGATGGCCACCGGCTGCCCCGGCGAGCTGCCGGTCGACCAGCGCCTGGATGACGGCGCGGCGCAGCTGTTCGACACCGCGCCGCTGAACGAGGCGGTGGAGATCCTGGGCGCGCCGGAGCTGCTGCTCGACCTCGCCGCCGACGCGCCGGTGGCGCAGCTGGCGGTGCGGCTGTGCGACGTGGCGCCGGACGGCCGCTCGGCCCGGATCAGCTACGGCGTGCTGAACCTGACCCATCGCGACGGCCACGACTCCCCGGCGCCGCTGGAGCCGGGCAAGCGCTATCAGGTGCGGGTGAAGCTGAACGATTGCGGCCACCGCTTCCCGGCCGGGCACCGCATCCGCATCGCCGTCGCCACCGGCTATTGGCCGACCGTCTGGCCGGCGCCCACCGCCGCCACCCTGACCCTGCGGGCCGGGGCCAGCCATCTCGACCTGCCGGTGCGGCAAGGCGGGGCAGGGGGCGTCGTGGCCTTCGAGCCGCCGGTGCGCGGCCCGGCCGCGCCCACGACGCAGGTGTCGGCCGGCAGCATCCGGCGGTATTCGAAGCAGGACCACATCAGCGGCGAGACCATCTATGTCACCGAGGGCGTCGGCGGCGTGTTCGGCGAGGGCATCCTGCGCTTCGACGAGATTGACACCACCCTGGCCCACAGCCTGAAGCGCGAGCTGACGATCCGCGACGACGACCCGCTCTCGGCCCGTTACGTGCTGACCCAGTCCTACGAGATGGGCCGCGAGGGCTGGCGCATCCTGATCGAGAGCCGGTCGGTGCTGACCGCGGATCTCGATCGCTGGCACCTGACCACCGAGCTGACGGCGAAGGAGAATGGCGAGGTCGTGACCGAGCGCTCCTGGACCGAGGACATCCCGCGCGACCTGGTGTAGGTGGGCCGATTTGTATCGGCGGCCTCAACAACCGACGTCGCCAATCACTCACCGTCATGGCGAGGAGCGCAGCGACGTGGCCATCCAGGGGCCGGTGCGAGCCGCCCCTGGATGGCCACGCCCCTTCGGGGCTCGCCATGACGGCTCAATAATTCAGGCCGTCTGTGTTGCGCCGGATCGGGACGCATTACAGTTGTCGGCCTGAAGCCAGCGGACGCACCCATGCCAGCCAGCGCCGACAGCCCCCGCCTCGACCAGGGTCTCAGCCTCCTGAGTGGGACCGCCAGCGGCCCCGTCGTCGCGATGGCGGAAGGGCTGAGCTTCTGGGGCGGGGTGGATGCCGCCACCGGGATGGTGATCGATGTCCATCATCCCCGGCGCGGCGCCGCGCTGGCTGGGGCGGTCGTGCTGATGCCCACCAGCCGCGGATCCTGCTCGGGGTCTGGCGTGCTGCTCGAGCTGGCGATGGCCGGCCGGGCGCCGGCGGCGCTGGTGTTCTCCGAGCCGGAGGACACGCTGACCCTCGGCGCGATCGTTGCCGCGGAGCTGGCCGGGCGGGTGATCCCGGTGCTGCGTCTGCCGGCCGCAGCCTTCGCGGCCGTGGCGGCTGCCGGGACGGCGTCGATCACGCCGGAGGCCGTGGAGATCGACGGCCTGCGGATCCCGGTCGCGCCGCCGCCGGCCGATGCGCTGGCGCTCGAGGCGCGCGACCGGGCCATGCTCGACGGCACCGAAGGCCCGGCCCTGCAGCAGGCCATGCGCATCCTCTGCGCCATGGCGCGGCAGCAGGGGGCGGCGGCGCTCACCGACGTGACGCGCGCCCATATCGACGGCTGCATCTATGCCGGGCCGGCGAACCTCGTCTTCGCCGAGACGATGGAGCAGCTGGGCGCTCGGGTCCGTGTCCCGACGACGATGAACGCCATCTCGGTCGACCGGGAGAACTGGCAGGCCCAGGGTGTGCCGCCGGAGTTCGGCGGGCCGGCGGCGCGGCTGGCCGACTCCCATGTGCGGATGGGCTGCCGGCCGAGCTTCACCTGTGCCCCCTATCTTCTGGACGATCCGCCGACCCCCGGCGAAACCATCGGCTGGTCGGAATCGAATGCGGTGATCTTCGCCAACTCCGTCCTCGGTGCCCGGACGGCGAAGCATCCGGATTTCCTCGACCTCTGCATCGCGCTCACCGGCCGCGCCCCTCTCGCCGGCGCCTTCCTGGACGAGCACCGGCGGGCGAGGCGGATCATCGAGATCGAGCTTTCCGACGGCGCCGGGCCGGAGGCCTGGCCGCTGATCGGCTATCTCGCCGGCCATGCCGCGCCGGACCGGGTGCCGCTGCTGCGGGGGCTGGCCGAGGCGAAACCAACCCAGGACGATCTGAAGGCGCTCTGCGCCGCCTTCGGCACGACCTCGGCGGCACCGATGCTGCATGTCGAGGGCGTCACGCCGGAGGCGGGGCAGGAGGTCGATGCCAGTGTCGATCGCGTGGTCATCACCCGGGCGCAGCTCGCCGAGGGCTGGGATCGGCTGAGCGGCGGGCCGGAGGCGGTGGACCTTGTCGCCATCGGCAGCCCGCACGCCTCGCTTTCGGAATGCCGCGCGCTGGCCGATGGGCTTGCAGGCCGCCCGCGGGCACCGGATGTGGCCGCGATCGTCACCGCCGGCCGGCAGGTGATCGCCGCCGCCGAGGCCGACGGCACGATGGCGACCCTGCGGGCCGCTGGCGTCGACGTGATTCCCGATCTGTGCTGGTGCTCGATCTCGCGGCCGGTGTTCCCGGCGGCGGCGAAGACGGTCATCACCACCTCGGGCAAATACGCCCATTACGGGCCCGGGCTGTCGGGCTGCGCCGTGCGCCTCGGCACCCTCGATGACTGCATCGAGGCGGCGCTGACCGGGCGCGCCCCGCTGCGGCGGCCGGGCTGGCTGTCCTAGTGGATTGTCTCCAACGTTTGGACCCCACGCTTTCTGGCGGCGACGATGGTGTCCGGACAGGATCCTCAGCCGGACTCTTCCTGTCCCGCCAATTCGTTAGAGGAGGATGGCGGCCCGGATCTCGGCGGCGCTGCCGTACTGGCCGATCGCGTCGAGATAGGCCGTAAAGGTGGCGCCACGCGCCCGGTCGGCGTCATCCGCCACGAAGGCCGTGCCCAGCTTGGAGTGCGCCGTCCTCTGGTATCCGAAGGATGCCAGGGCGATGAGCTCCCGCCCCAGCACCCGGGGGCGCCTGAAGCTCTCGTCCCAGATGTCGTCGTCGGCTGGCATCTTCTGGGACGCCAGATAAAAATCCGACCCGGACGTGATCCCGCCCAGGATCCACGCATCGTTCAGCAAAGGCCACCACTCCACGTCGTTGAGAACGCTGCCCTGTGTTATCGATGCGGTGCCGTCGCCCTTCGTATTGGCCGCTTTCCCTTTGACCGGCTTCTGCGCGGTCGTTCCGAAATTACCGAGCAGCGCCTTGTCACCCCGGATCTCGATCCCACCAAGAAGGAGCGTGTCGAGCTGTGTGAAGTATGCATTGCTGTACAGCGTCCATGCCTTCTTTGTCTCCTCCTGATAATTCACTCGCTTCTTCCAGCGCGGAATATTCCCCTTGTATTTAGATTCCAGGGTATCGAGTTCTGACAAAAAAGCGCTTCTGTCGTACACGCCATCCTCCAGTCGACTGAATTTCACGCCAGGCTAAAGATTCCTCCACAATTGTTG
Organism: Inquilinus limosus; assembly: GCF_002195995.1. Lineage (GTDB taxonomy): Bacteria > Pseudomonadota > Alphaproteobacteria > DSM-16000 > Inquilinaceae > Inquilinus > Inquilinus limosus_C. The sequence goes on along the minus strand of NZ_NHON01000009.1, from coordinate 5,392 downwards.
CCGGAGACCTACAAACCCAGGGCCGCTATGATGCTTGTGATGACATCTGAAGCAGGATGCTTGCAAACGTAGCTGGAATCGTTGCCCATCCCGCTTGCGAGACCTCGGCATCAGGTGAGGTGCAACCTCTAGGGAGTGAGGTTGCACCTTCCTCCCTGTCAATGGTACTACTTCCGCAGAACAAGCCCGTGGAGCGGGACCATGGCCAGCACGACGTTCGGCGTGAAGATCGATGACGAGCTGCGCGCGCGGCTGAAGGTGGCGGCGGAGAAGCAGGGCCGCACCCCGCACTGGCTGGTCAAGCAAGCCATGCTGCTGATGCTCGACCGGGTCGAGCGCGGCGAGACCTTCGGCGGCCCCGACGAGGCCGATGCCGGCGACCCGGCCGATGGCGCGTCGGCCGAGCAGGCCGGGCCGCAGCCCTTCCTCGACTTCGCCCAGTCGGTGCAGCCGCAGACGGTGCTGCGCGCCAAGATCACCGCCGCCTATCGCCGGCCGGAGGAGGAGTGCCTGCCCTTCATCCTGGCCGGCGCCAGCCTGCCGAAGCCGGTGACCGACGGGGCGCGGGGCATCGCCCGCACCCTGGTCGAGGCGCTGCGCGCCAAGGGCGTCGGCGCCGGGGTCGAGGGGCTGATCCAGGAATTCTCGCTGTCGAGCCATGAGGGCGTGGCCCTGATGTGCCTGGCCGAGGCGCTGCTGCGCATCCCCGACCGCGCCACCCGCGACGCGCTGATCCGCGACAAGATCTCCTCCGGCGACTGGCAGTCCCATGTCGGCCAGAGCCCGTCGATGTTCGTCAACGCCGCCGCCTGGGGCCTGGTGGTGACCGGCAAGCTGGTGACCACCAACAGCGAGGCCGGCCTGTCCGCCGCGCTGACCCGGCTGATCGGTCGCGGCGGCGAGCCGCTGATCCGCAAGGGCGTCGACATGGCGATGCGGATGATGGGCGAGCAGTTCGTGTCCGGCCAGACCATCTCCGAGGCGCTGGCCAACGGCCGCAAGTTGGAGGCCAAGGGCTTCCGCTACTCCTACGACATGCTGGGCGAGGCGGCGACGACGGCGGCCGACGCCGACCGCTACTACCGCGACTACGAGCAGGCGATCCACGCCATCGGCAAGGCGGGGGAGCGGCGCGGCATCTATGAGGGGCCGGGCATCTCGATCAAGCTGTCGGCGCTGCATCCGCGCTATTCCCGCGCCCAGGCCGACCGCGTCACCGCGGAGCTGCTGCCGCGACTGACCGCCCTGGCGGTGCTGGCCCGCAGCTACGACATCGGCCTCAACATCGACGCCGAGGAGGCCGACCGGCTGGAGCTGTCGCTCGACCTGCTGGAGGCGCTGTGCTTCGACCCGGCCCTGGCCGGCTGGAACGGCATCGGCTTCGTCGTCCAGGCCTACCAGAAGCGCTGCCCCTTCGTGATCGACTACGTCGTCGACCTGGCCCGGCGCAGCGGCCACCGGGTGATGGTGCGGCTGGTCAAGGGCGCCTATTGGGACAGCGAGATCAAGCGCGCCCAGGTCGACGGCCTCGAAGGCTTCCCGGTCTACACCCGCAAGATCTACACCGACGTCAGCTACCTGGCCTGCGCCCGCAAGCTGCTGGCGGCGCCGGACGCGGTGTTCCCGCAATTCGCCACCCACAACGCCCAGACCCTCGCGACCATCTACAAGATGGCCGGCGAGAACTACTATCGCGGCCAGTACGAGTTCCAGTGCCTGCACGGCATGGGCGAGGGGCTGTATGAGGAGGTGGTCGGGCGCGAGAAGCTGGACCGGCCGTGCCGGATCTACGCGCCGGTCGGCACCCATGAGACGCTGCTGGCCTATCTGGTCCGCCGCCTGCTGGAGAACGGGGCCAACACCTCCTTCGTCAACCGCATCGGCGACCCGGATGTCTCGATCGACGAGCTGATCGCCGACCCGGTCGAGGCGGCGCGCAAGGTGCAGCCGCTGGGCGCCCCGCACGCCAAGATTGCCCAGCCGCGCGCCCTGTTCGGCGACAGCCGCGACAACTCGGCCGGCATCGATTTGTCGAACGAGCAGCGCCTGGCCTCGCTGTCGGCCGCCTTGCTCGGCGGGGTCGACGCCGCGGTGCGCGCCGTGCCGATGCTGGGCGATGGCGACCGCGACGGGCCCGCGCGAGAGGTCCGCAACCCGGCCGACCGGCGCGACGTGGTCGGGCAGGTGGTCGAGGCCTCGGCCGAGCAGGTCGACGAAGCCATGGCCCAGGCCGCCGCGGCCGCGCCGATCTGGCAGGCCACCCCGCCGGGCGACCGCGCCGCCTGCCTGATGCGCGCCGCCGATTTGATGGAGGCGCGGATGCCGGCCCTGCTGGGCACCATCATCCGCGAGGCCGGCAAGACCCTGCCGAACGCGATCGGCGAGGTGCGCGAGGCGGTCGACTTCCTGCGCTACTACGCCGCCCAGGTGCGCGACGGCTTCTCGAACGACACCCACCGGCCGCTCGGCCCCGTGGTCTGCATCAGCCCATGGAACTTCCCGCTGGCGATCTTCACCGGCCAGGTGGCGGCGGCGCTGGCCGCCGGCAACACCGTGCTGGCCAAGCCGGCGGAGGAGACGCCGCTGATCGCCGCCGCCGCGGTCCGAATCCTGCGCGAGGCCGGGGTGCCGGCCGGGGCGGTGCAACTGGTGCCGGGCGCCGGTGAGGTCGGGGCGCGGCTGGTCGCCGACGGCCGCACCCGCGGCGTGATGTTCACCGGCTCGACCGAGGTCGCCAAGATCATCCAGAAGGTGCTGGCCGACCGGCTGGATCCGGAGGGCCGGCCGATCCCGCTGATCGCCGAGACCGGCGGCCAGAACGCGCTGATCGTCGACAGCTCGGCCCTGCCGGAGCAGGTGGTGGGCGACGTGCTGGCCTCGGCCTTCGACAGCGCCGGCCAGCGCTGCTCCGCCCTGCGCATCCTGTGCTTGCAGGAGGATGTGGCCGACCGCGTCCTGACCATGCTGAAGGGGGCGATGGCGGAGCTCGCCGTCGGCAACCCGGACCGGCTGGCCACCGATGTCGGCCCGGTGATCACCGACGAGGCGCGCGGGATCATCGCTGCGCACATCGAGGCGATGCAGGCCAAGGGCCGCAAGGTCCAGGCCCTGCCGCTGCCCGAGGCGGCGAAGCACGGCACCTTCGTGCCGCCGACGCTGATCGAGCTTGACTCGATCGCCGAGCTGAAGCGCGAGGTGTTCGGGCCGGTGCTGCATGTGCTGCGCTACCGCCGCAGCCAGCTGGACCAGCTCTTGGACGCGATCAACGCCACCGGCTACGGCCTGACCTTCGGCGTCCACACCCGGATCGACGAGACCATCGCCCGCGTGTCGCACCGCGCCACGGCCGGCAACGTCTACGTCAACCGCAACCTGATCGGCGCGGTGGTCGGGGTGCAGCCCTTCGGCGGCCACGGCCTGTCCGGCACTGGCCCCAAGGCCGGCGGCCCGATGTACCTGTACCGGCTGCTCTCGGTCCGGCCCGAGGCCGGGCCGGTGGCGGCCGATGCCGGCGCCGGGGCGGAGAAGCGCTTCCAGCCGCTGCGCGACTGGGCGGCCGCGCTGCGCAAGGCCGGCCGGGCGGCGGAGGCCGACCGCGTCTCCGGCTATGAGGCGCTGAGCCCGATCGGCGTGACGCTCGAACTGCCGGGCCCGGTCGGCGAGAAGAACAGCTACAGCGTCGAGCCGCGCGGTACGGTGCTGTGCCTGGCCCAGACCGCGACCGGCGCGGCGCTGCAGATCGGCGCGGCGCTGGCCACCGGCAACAAAGCCGCTCTCTCGGCCCCGAAGGAGGTCGCCGACGCCCTGCTCGGCGCGCTGCCGGCGTCGCTGAAGCCGCTGCTGTCCCGTGCCGACGACTGGGCCGCGGCGCCGGCCGACGCGGTGCTGTTCGAGGGCGACGGTGACGCGCTGCACGCGGTCAACCAGGCGGTCGCGGCCCGGCCCGGCCCGCTGGTGCCGGTGCAGGGCGCGGCCCGCGACGACCTGGCCGAGGGCCGCGCCGGCTATGCGCTGGAATGGCTGGTGCTGGAGCGGTCGGTCAGCAACAACACCGCCGCGGCCGGCGGCAATGCCAGCCTGATGACGATCGGGTGACGCGCCGGCGATGTGTCCGGCCGGCTCGACATACCGATGGGGGAAAATAAATAGTATCCAATAATTTTCGGCAATCTTTAATAGAGTAAACTGCTAGGATGCGTGTCGGCACGCGCCTGCTCGTGGGCGCTGCCGCTGCTCAATCGGAGCGACTCTCACCTGTGGGGAAGATGCCGATGATCAACCAGACAATCCGGAACAGTGTGGGCGCACTGATTCTGGCGACCGGCGCGGTGTTCGCTGCGGCGTCACCGGCGCAGGCCGCAACCCTGCAGGAATGCAGCGCCAGGTATCAGGCGGCGCAGGCCGCGGGCAAACTCGACGGCATGACGTGGAGTGACTTCCGCAAGGCCGAGTGCAGTGCCGATGTCGCCCCGGCTGCGGCTCCGGCCGCCCAGGCGTCGGCCGTGCCTGTCGCTGCCGCCAAGCCCGCCGCCGCCCCGGCGGTGCCGGCGGCGGCCGGCGATGCGGTGTTCCCGCCGGCCGTCTCGTCCAAATACGCGGCCGAGCCCCCGGCCAGGGCGCGGATGCACACCTGCCGCGACCAGTACAACCTCAACAAGACAACGAAGAGCAATGGCGGCCTGCGCTGGATCCAGACCGGCGGCGGCTATTACAGCCAGTGCAACGCCCGCCTGAAGAGCTGATCCCTGAGCCGGGCCGCATGCTGGCCTGAGAGGCGGCTTGCGGCCCGGCCGGGCCTGCTGGTGCCGGTGCAGGGCGTGGCCGCGCCGATCTGGCCGAGAGCCGTGCCGGCTACGCGCTGGAGTGGCTGGTGCTGGAGCGGTCGGTCAGCGACAACACCGCGGCCGCCGGCGGCAATGCCAGCCTGATGACGATCGGGTAGGGGAAGCGCGCTGAGGACTTGTCGGACGTACAGACGCGGCGGCCGCTCTACTGGGGCGTGCCGCCGTCAATTCTTGCAACCTTCAAGAACATAGAGTGTTAGTATCGACGCCGGCATGCGCCTGCTCGTGGTGACGGGTCGATGCCGCTGCTCGATCCGAGCGATTCGGTACTCTGTCGGGAGGATGCCGATGATCAGTCTGACAATTCGGAACAGTGTGGGTGCCCTGGTTCTGGCGGCCGGCGCGACCTTCGTCCTGGCGTCGCCGGCCCAGGCCCTGACCATGCAGGAATGCAGCGTCAAGTATCAGGCGGCGCAGACCGCGGGCACGCTCAACGGCATGAAGTGGAACGACTTCCGCAAGGCCGAATGCGGCGCAGACGCCGCCCCGGCGGCGGCGACGCCGGCCGCGGCCGCTCCCGCGGCGGCAGCCCCGGCTGCCGCCGCGGG
>NZ_NHON01000008.1 GCF_002195995.1 Inquilinus limosus | reverse complement strand
TCCCCCCTCCCCTTGCGGGAGGGGGCTAGGGGGAGGGGGTTGTCGATCGAAGAGATCCGGCGGGACAACGCCGAGGCAACTCCCGCCCCCATCCTGGCAAGCCGTTCCACCGTCACGAACCCCCTCCGCCTGCCCCCCTCCCGCAAGGGGAGGGGGGACAATGAAACCAAGCAAAGAGCCTGATCCATGCCTGAGGTCGAGATCCGCAAGCGCCTGGTCACCGTCGAGGAGATCTTCCACGAGGGCGGGCCGGCATCCACGACGCCGCTGCGGCGGGGCGCCATCATCGCCGTGATCCGCAACCCCTTCGCCGGCCGCTATGTCGAGGAAATCGCCGGCTTCATGGACGACCTGAAGCCGCTGGGACTGGCCATGGCGCAGCAGCTGATCCGGGCGCTGGGCGGCGACCCGAAGGCGATTCAGGGCTACGGCAAGGGTGCCATCGTCGGCGCCGCCGGCGAGCTGGAGCATGGCGCGCTGTGGCATGTCCCCGGCGGCTACGCCATGCGCGAGGCGCTGGGCGGCGCCAAGGCGATCGTGCCCTCGGCCAAGAAGGTCGGCGGGCCTGGCGCGCGGCTGGACGTGCCGGTGACGCATATCGACGCCTCCTATGTCCGCAGCCATTTCGACGCGATGGAGGTCGGCGTGCCCGACGGCCCGAAGGCGGACGAGATCGCGCTGGTGCTGGTGATGACCACCGGCGCCCGCATCCATGCCCGCGTCGGCGGGCTCAAGGCCAGCGAGATCAAGGGCGAGGACGGTCTCAGATGAGCGCGAAGATCCGCAAGATCGTGACGGTCGTCGAGGAGACGGTGACGGAGATGGGCCGGCCGGTCACCCCGCCGACCCGCCGCGCCGCCGCCGTGGCGGTGATCGAGAACCCCTTCGCCGGACGCTATGCCGAAGACCTGACCGAGCTGTTCGAGATCGGCGAGGAGCTGGGCGCGCTGCTGGCCGCGAAGGCGGTGGCGGCGCTGGGCATCGACGGCCCGGCGGCGGAGAGCTACGGCAAGGCCGCGGCGGTCGGCGAGAACGGCGAGCTGGAGCATGCCGCTGCGATCCTGCATCCGAAGCTGGGCACGCCGGTGCGAAAGGTGCTGGGCAAGGGCGCCGCGCTGATCCCGTCCTCGAAGAAGCGCGGCGGGCCGGGGGTGGCGCTGGACATCCCGCTGGGCCACAAGGACGCCGCCTATGTCCGCAGCCATTTCGACGGCATGGAGGTGCGCATCGCCGATGCGCCGCGCGCCGGCGAGATCATGGTCGCGGTGGCGGTGACCGACAGCGGCCGCCCCCTGCCCCGGGTCGGCGGGCTGACCAAGGACCAGATCAAGGGGGAGGACGGCCTCCGCTGACGGATGTGCCGCGAGGATGGCAAGGCCTGCGCCGCCCCCTCACCCGGAATCGCTGACGCGATTCCGACCTCTCCCCAAGGAGAGGTGAACATTCCCTCTCCTTGGGGAGAGGGAGGGCCCCGACGCCGAAGGCGGCGGGAGGGTGAGGGGATGGAGCGGCCGCGGGTTGGACGATAAAAAACAGGGAATGGCTGAACCGGCCGGGACACGAAGGAGACAGGGATGAGAAGGTTTCACGTCGCGGCCGTGCTGGCGCTGGCCGCCGCGCTCTGGGGTCCGGCTTCGGCCGGGGCGCAGGAGATCAAGATCGGGGAGATCAACAGCTACTCCGGCCTGCCGGCCTTCACCGAGCCCTATCGCAAGGGCTGGCAGCTGGCGATCGACGAGGTCAACGCCGCCGGCGGCGTGAACGGCCAGAAGCTGGTCGTGATCTCCAAGGACGATGGCGGCAAGCCGGCCGACGCCGTGACCGCCGCCAACGAGCTGGTGTCGTCCGAGGGCGTCACCATCCTGGCCGGCACCTTCTTCTCCAACATCGGCCTGGCCGTGTCGGACTTCGCCAAGCAGAAGAAGGTGTTCTTCATGGCGGCGGAGCCGCTGACCGACGCCGTCACCTGGACCAACGGCAACCGCTACACCTTCCGGCTGCGCCCGTCGAACTACATGCAGGCGGCGATGCTGGCGGAGGAGGCGGCGAAGCTGCCGGCCAAGCGCTGGGCCACGGTGGCGCCGAACTACGAATACGGCCAGTCGGCCGTGGCGGTGTTCAAGCAGCTCTTGTCCGCCAAGCGGCCGGACATCGAATGGGTGAACGAGCAGTGGCCGCCGCAGGGCAAGATCGACGCCGGCGCGGTGGTGCAGGCCCTGGCCGCGTCGAAGCCCGAGGCGATCCTGAACGTCACCTTCGGCGCCGACCTGGTGAAGTTCGTGCGCGAGGGCAACACCCGCGGCCTGTTCGACGACCGGTCGGTGGTCAGCTTCCTGACCGGCGAGCCGGAATATCTCGACCCGCTGAAGGACGAGACGCCGGAGGGCTGGATCGTCACCGGCTATCCCTGGTACGCGATCAAGTCGCCGGCGCATGATGCCTTCCTCAAGGCCTACCAGGCCAAGTACAGCGACTACCCGCGGCTGGGCTCGATCGTCGGCTACACCACGATGAAGTCGATCGCGGCGATCCTGGCCAAGGCCGGGTCGGCCGACCCCGACAAGATGATCGCGGCGGCCGAGGGCATCGGCGTCGACAGCCCGTTCGGCCCCATCACCTTCCGCAAGATCGACCACCAGTCGACCCTGGGCGCCTTCGTCGGCAAGACCACGGTCGAGGACGGCAAGGGCGTGATGACCGGCTTCGAGTACCGCGACGGCGCCCAATACCTGCCGACCGACGCCGAGGTCGCCAAGCTGCGGCCGGCGGAATAGCCCTCCTCGTCCCCCCTCCCCTCGCGGGAGGGGGCTAGGGGGAGGGGGTTCGAGCCGACGAGAACCGGCTCGAACGGCTTGGACCCAGCCCAGTTCTGAACCGGCAATGCCGGAGCCCTGCATCAGCAACCCCCTCCCCCTATCCCCCTCCCGCAGGGGGAGGGGGGACTAAAAATAACGGGAGAGGCTTGGTGGATTTCCTCGTCGCCCAGTTCCTGACCGGACTCGCCAGCGCCGCCTCGCTGTTCCTGGTGGCGTCGGGCCTGTCGATCATCTTCGGCGTGACGCGGATCGTGAACTTCGCGCATGGCGCCTTCTATATGCTGGGCGCGTACCTCGCCTACACCCTGACCGAACGCTTCTCCGGCGCGCTCGGCTTCTGGGGCGGGCTCGTCGCCGCGGCCCTGATCGTGGCGGCGCTCGGCGCCCTGCTGGAGATCGTGCTGCTGCGCCGGATCTACCGGGCGCCGGAGCTGTTCCAGCTGCTGGCCACCTTCGGCGTCACCCTGATGGTGCAGGACCTGGCGGTGCTGATCTGGGGACCGGAGGATCTGGTCGGCCGCCGCGCACCGGGCTTCCGCGGCGCGGTCGAGATCCTGGGCCAGAGGCTGCCGCTGTACGATCTGTTCCTGATCGTGCTCGGCCCCGTCGTGCTGGGCCTGCTGTGGCTCTTGTTCCGGCGCACCCGCTGGGGCGTGCTGGTGCGCGCCGCGACGCAGGACCGCGACATGATCGCGGCGCTGGGCGTGAACCAGAAATGGCTGTTCACCAGCGTCTTCGCCCTCGGCGTGTTCCTGGCCGGGCTGGGCGGGGCGCTGCAGATCCCGCGCGACGCGGTCACCCACACCATGGATCTGCGCATCATCGTCGAGGTCTTCGTCGTGGTGGTGATCGGCGGCCTCGGCAGCGTGCCCGGCGCCTTCATCGCCGCGGTGCTGGTGTCGGAGCTGAACGCCTTCGGCATCCTGGTCTTCCCCACCATCTCGCTGGTGCTGGTGTTCCTGGTGATGGCCTGCGTGCTGGTGGTGCGGCCCTGGGGCCTGCTGGGCAGGCCGGAGGCGGCGGCGCGGCCCACCGTCGGCATTTCCATCCGCCCATGGCGGCCCTTCGCCCCGGGCGAGCGCATCGCGCTGCTGGCCGCCCTCATCGTCGCGGCGCTGCTGCCGACCGTGGCCGGCGGCTATGCCCTGGCGGTGGCGACCGAGATCGCGATCTTCGCCCTGTTCGCCGCCAGCCTGCAGTTCCTGATGACCACCGGCGGCCTCGCCTCCTTCGGCCATGCCGCCTATTTCGGCCTCGGCACCTATGGCGCCGCCTTCGCGGTCAAGGCGATGGGACTGCCGATGGAGGCGGCGCTCCTGGCCGGGCCGCTGTTCGGGCTGCTCGGCGCGGCGCTGTTCGGCGCCTTCTGCGTCCGCCTGTCCGGCGTCTATTTCGCCATGCTGACCCTGGCCTTCGCCCAGATCACCTGGTCGGTGGCGACGCAATGGGTCGAGGTGACCGGCGGCGACAACGGCATGCTGGGGATCTGGCCCTCCGCCTGGGCGGCGAACCCGGCCGGCTTCTACTGGCTGGCGCTGGCGGTGGCCGCCGCCGGCATCGCCCTGCTGCGGATCCTGACCTTCTCGCCCTTCGGCTTCGCCCTGCGCGGGGTGCGGGATTCGACCCAGCGGGCGGAGGCGATCGGCATCGGCCGGGCCGGGGTGCAATGGGTGGCCTTCCTGGCCGCCGGCACCATGGCCGGGCTGGCCGGGGCGCTGTTCGCCTTCCTCAAGGGCAGCGTCTTCCCGGACAATCTCGGCATCCCGCTGTCGATCGACGGGCTGGTGATGGTGCTGCTGGGCGGCATCGAGACCGTCTCCGGCGCGGTCTTCGGTGCCATCGTCTACAAGGCGCTGGCGATCTGGCTGGTCAGCCAGACCGACCTGTCGAAGCTGGTGCTGGGCGGCATCATCGTGCTGCTGGTCGTGGCCTTCCCCAAGGGGCTGGTCGGCTTCGTCGAGGAGTGGCGGGCCCGGCGGCGGAAGCCGCCTGCCTCGATCTCCGCCGCCTCGCGCATGGAGGCCGCGGAATGAGCGCGCCTTTGCTTCAGGTCGAAGGCCTGGCCAAATCCTATGCTGGCGTGCCGGCGGTGCGCGGCGTCGACTTCACGCTCGAGGCCGGCGGGATCCTTGCCCTGATCGGCCCGAACGGCGCCGGCAAGAGCACCTGCTTCAACATGCTGAACGGCCAGATCCGGCCCAATGCCGGCCGAGTCAAGCTGGAGGGACGCGACATCACCGGCCTGGCGCCGCGCCGGGTCTGGCGCCTGGGCGTCGGCCGCACCTTCCAGATCGCCGCCACCTTCGCCTCGATGACCGTGCGCGAGAACGTCCAGGTAGCGCTGCTGTCGCATCACCGCCGCTTCGGCCTGAACTTCGCCGGCCGCGCCTATCGCGACGAGGCCGACGCACTGCTCGACCTCGTCGGCCTGGGCGACGCGGCGGAGCGGGCCTGCGGCGAGCTGGCCTATGGCGACGTCAAGCGGCTGGAGCTGTCGATCGCGCTGGCCAACGCGCCGAAGCTGCTGCTGATGGACGAGCCGACCGCCGGCATGGCGCCGAAGGAGCGGGTGGCGCTGATGCGGCTGACAGCAACGGTGGCGCGGCAGCGGCGGATCGGCGTGCTGTTCACCGAGCACGACATGGATGTGGTGTTCGAGCATGCCGACCGGGTCATGGTGCTGAACCGCGGCGCGCTGATCGCCGAGGGATCGCCGGAGGCGGTGCGCCGCGACCCGCAGGTGCGCGCGGTCTATCTCGGCGACGGGCTGCTGTATGACGCCAAGCATCGGGAAGAGGTGACCGCATGACGCTCTCGGTCTCCGGCCTCAACGCCCATTACGGCCCGGCGCACATCCTGTTCGATGTCGGTTTCGAGGTCGGCCAGGGCGAGGTCGTCGCCTTCCTCGGCCGCAACGGCGCCGGCAAGTCCACCACCTTCCGCTCGCTGGTCGGGCTGGTGCCGCGGCGCGAAGGGAAGATCCTGTTCCGCGGCGCCGATATCGCCGCCAGGCCGACACATGAGATCGCCCGGGCCGGGCTGGGCTATGTGCCGGAGGACCGGCGGATCTTCACCGACCTGACGGTGGAGGAGAACCTGGCGGTCGGGCTGCAGCCGCCCCGGCCGGGCGCGCCGACCTGGACGCCGGAGCGGCTCTACGCCCTGTTCCCCAACCTGGCCGAGATGCGCCGCCGCCCCGGCGGGCGGATGAGCGGCGGCGAGCAGCAGATGCTGACCATCGCCCGCACCCTGATGGGCAACCCGTCCCTGGTGCTGCTGGACGAGCCGTCGGAGGGGCTGGCGCCGAAGATCGTCGAGCAGATGGCCGACGCCATCCTGGCGATGAAGCGCGAGGGCTTGAGCGTGCTGCTGTCCGAGCAGAACCTGCATTTCGCGCGGCTGATCAGCGACCGCGCCTACATCATCGAGACCGGCCGCATCCGCTTCGGCGGCACGATGGCGGAGCTGGAGGCGCAGCCGGAGATCCGCGACGCCTATCTTGCGGTGTGATAGGAACCGGCCATGACCATCGCCGCGCGCGGGCCCAACGCCTACATCCTCGACGACCAGATCGGCTTCATCCTGCGCCAGGTCAGCCAGCGCCACGCGGCGATCTTCGCCGCCGGCATCGGCGAGCAGGACCTGACGGCGACGCAATGGGCGGTGCTGGCCAAGCTGCTGGAGCGCGGCCCCTGCTCGCAGAACCGCCTCGGCCGCCGCACCGCCATGGACGCGGCGACGATCAAGGGCGTGGTCGACCGGCTGGGCAGGCGCGGCCTGATCGAGACCCGCCCGGACCCGGAGGATGGCCGCCGGCTGGAGGTGGCCCTGAGTCCCGCCGGCCAGGCCCTGGCCGAGCGCGTCGCGCCGCTGGCCCACCGCATCACCGCGGAGACGCTGGCGCCGCTGACCGAGGCCGAGCAGGCGGCGCTGATCGATCTGCTGCGCAAGCTGGGCTGAGCGGGATGAGTTGAGGTCCGGTCACGTCAGTGCGTTGCGGCAGCGACTGACCGGATGCCGAGCGTCTTCGCGTTGCCTCTCACTTGCGAGACCGTTTCAGAATTCCAAACACCGTCATTGCGAGCGCAGCGAAGCAATCCAGGGGCCGTACGCACTGGCCCCTGGATTGCTTCGCTGCGCTCGCAACGACAGCGAGGGATGGGCGTCATGAAAAGGTCTCGCAAGCGGGAGACGCAACAACACACCGTCTTGGTGAGGTCGAGTGACCCGATCGGGCCGAACCTCTTCCCGCTCCAGCCGCTACAGCACGAAGTCGCCGGCCTGAAGGACGACCCGGCCGGCCAGCACGATATGGACGTCGGAGACGCCGTCGCCGTTCAGGTCGCCGGCAATGGTCGTATCCGCGCCGTTGAAGGCGTAGCGCAGCTCGCCGGCGTGGCGGGTGTAGAGGCCGGTGCCGATGAAGCGGAACGCCTGGTTGCCGGCGGCCGCGGTGCTGGCGTCGATCGCTGACAGGTCGATCCGGTCGCCCTGGGCGTGGCTGAAATCGGTGATCCGGTCGGCATTGGCGCCGACCACGCTCTGCGCCGCGCTGCCATAGACGAAGCGGTCGGCGCCGGCGCCGCCCGTCAGCGTGTCCTTGCCGCCGGCCCCGGCCAGCACGTCGCTGCCGCCCCAGCCTTGCAGGACATTGGCGTAGGTGTCGCCGACGATGCTGTCATTGCCCTGGCTGCCGGAAACGACGTCGATGCCGGTCAGGGTGTCCCCTTCGGCCTCCCCGCCCCGGCCGGTGCCTGCGGCCAGGTTGACCACGACCCCGGTGCTGCTGGTGAAGTAGCTGGCGGTGTCGATGCCGCGGCCGCCGTCGAGCCGGTCCGCCCCCGTCCCGCCGCGGAGCACGTCGTTGCCGTCATAGCCCTGGAGAGTGTCGTTGCCGCCGAGGCCCGACAGGATATCGCCCACGTCGGTCAACCAAGCGGCGTTCGCGCCCGTGAGGAGGTTGGCGGCATCCGAGCCGGTCAGGATGTCGGCATAGCTCGAGCCTACGAGGTTCTCCACATCCGGCGCGACCAGGTCTCCCTCGGCTTCGCCGCCGGTGCAGAAATCGCCGATCGAGACGGTCACGCCGACGGTGCTGTCGTGCCAATACGCTGTATCGATGCCGGCGCCGCCGATCAGGATGTCGGCCCCGCTTCCGCCGACCATCAGGTCGTCTCCGTCCCCGCCGCGCATCAGGTCTTCGCCGTCACCCCCGCCCAGGACATCGGCGCCGGTGTCGCCATACAGCCGGTCATCTCCGCGGACGCCAAGCAGCGTGTCATCGCCGCCGGCACCGCGGAGCTCGTCGTCGCCGCTGCCGGATTGACCGTCGCCCGTCAGGACATTGTCGCCGGCGGAGCCGGTCAGAGTGTCGTCGTATTCCGTGCCGATGATGTTCTCGACGTCCTGGTAGATCCGGTCCCCGTGGGCCGCCCCCGGACCGCCGTAATACCTGCTGTCGATCCAGACTGTCGCGCCGCCGCTGCTCCGTCCGGCCCCGGAGTAGTCCACGGTGTCGATGCCGTCGCCGCCGAAAAACAGGTTGTTGCCGCCATCGTCATAGGCAATCAGCAGGTCGTCGCCGGCCCCGCCATAGAGGGTGTCGTAGCCGTGATAGGCGGTCAGCCTGTCGTTGCCGCCGGCACCGTAGAGCGTGTCGGCGGCGTCCGTGCCCCGGAGATCGTTGGGATTGTCGTCGCCATAGAAGTCGGCCATCGAAGCCCCCCGCCTGGTCGCCGCGCCCCGCGGCCGTGCGGGCGGATCCTATCCGGCCCGGCCATCCGCCGCATCATGCGAACGGATGACATCAATGGCCGCCGCAGCCGGCGCTGAAAAAGATTTCATCTGACAGCCATGGATCCACTCGGCCGAAATCTTTAAACTTCCCGCCGAAATAAGATTTCATGCGCGCCGGGGATATCGGCCGACATAGTTCACCGCATTCAGGAGGGGGGCATGACCATTCTCATCGGCACCGAAGGCGACGACCGGCTGTTCGGCGACACCGGCGACGACAGCCTCTACGGCCTCGGCGGCAACGACCTGCTGCGCGGGCTGGACGGCGGCGACTGGCTCGAAGGCGGCGACGGCGACGACAATCTCTATGGCGGCGCCGGCGCCGACACCCTGACCGGCGGGGCGGGCGTCGACATCCTCAACTACGGCGACAGCGCCGCCGGCGTCTCGGTCAATTTGGCCACCGGCGCCACCCATGGCGGCGCCGCCGAGGGCGACGTCCTGCTCGACCGCTTCGAGATCGTCCGCGGCAGCCTGTTCGACGACACCCTGGTCGGCGACGCCGGCGACAACGGGCTGCGCGGCCTGGCCGGGGACGATGCCCTGCGCGGCCTGGCGGGCGCCGACATCCTCGACGGCGGCGACGGCGCGGATCTGCTCGATGGCGGCGAGGGCGACGACATCCTGCGCGGCGGCCGCGGCGGCGACAGCCTGGTCGGCGGCGCCGGCCAGGACCTGGTCAGCTACGCCTATAGCGATGCCGGGGTGACGATCGACCTGGCCGCCGGCACCGGCCATGGCGGCTTCGCCGAGGGCGACCGCTTCTTCGACCGGGTCGAGATGCTGGACGGCAGCCGGTTCGGCGACAGCCTCACCGGCAGCGCCGCGGCCGACGCGCTGAACGGGCTGGACGGCGATGACGCCCTCGACGGCGGCGCGGGCGACGACGTGCTCGATGGCGGTGCCGGCGCGGACAGCTTCACCGGCGGAACCGGCACCGACACGGTCGACTACGCCCACAGCCAGGCGGGGATCGCGATCGACCTCGGCGCCGGCACGGCCCATGGCGGCGACGCCGAGGGCGACAGCTTCGGCGACGCTATCGAGATCCTGCGCGGCAGCCGCTTCGCCGACACCCTGGCCGGCGGCGCCGGCGCCGACAGCCTGTTCGGGGCGGCCGGCACCGACCGACTGGATGGCGGCGCCGGGGACGACGTGCTCCAGGGTGGCGCCGGCGCGGACAGCTTCAGCGGCGGCGACGGCGTCGATGTCGTCACCTACGCCGATGCCGAGCGCGGCGTGACGGTCGACCTGAGCGAGCCGGACCGCAATTTCGGCGACGCGGCGGGCGACGTGTTCCTGGACGGCATCGAGATCATCGAGGGCAGCCGGATCGGCTCCTCGCTGCGCGGCGATGCCGGGGACAACCATTTCCGCGCCTCCGGCGGCCTGAACAGCCTCAATGGCGAGGCCGGGAACGACATCCTCGAAGGGGCCGAAAATCTCGACATCCTGACCGGGGGGCAGGGCGACGACCGGCTCGTCGGCAATGGCGGCAACGACTATTTCTACGGCAATGACGGCGACGACATCCTGATCGGCGGCGGCGGCCAGGACTGGATGGAGGGCGGGGCGGGCGCGGACCGCTTCGTCTACACCGCGATCACCGACGCGAACCCCACCAACCCGAACGGCAACCGCGACGGCATCACCGGCTTCTCCTCCGCCGAGGGCGACATCATCGATCTCGGCGCCATCGACGCCGACGGCGACGCGGCCAATGGCGACACCGCCTTCACCCTGGTCGACGACGCCTTCACCGGCGCCGGGGCGGAGCTGCTGGTCGTGCGGGTCGGCCGCACCCAGCTCCAGATCCGGCTGGACGTGGACGGCGACACGCATATCGATTTCCGCGCCGACGTCTTCACCTACAGCGGGCTGACCGCTGACCAGTTCGTGCTGTAGAGGCCCCTGCCCCTTTACCCGCAGGCACCGGGTCAGATTCTGCTTCTCCTATTCAAAGATCCGTCATTGCGAGGAGGCGAAGCCGACGAAGCAATCCATCGTCCCGCATGAGCGGCTGCATGGATTGCTTCGCTGCGCTCGCAATGACGATCTTTTCATGGGCGCGCTGGTATAGGCCGGCAAGCCTGTGGAGACTCGCCACCTCTGCCCTACCCCTTCACCACCACCGGCACCCGGGTCGCCGGCGGGGTGTTGCGGCTGCGCACCACGCCGTCGGTCGCGGGCTGGAATCGTCTTCATTTATGGTTATATTGAAGACGCGACAGCGACGGAGCACGCCATGTCCCGCACGACGACGATGACGGTCCGCCTCAGTGGCGCGCTGAGCGACTTCGTGGCGGCCAATGTCGGCGAGAACGGGTCCTACGAGAATGTCAGCGAGTATATCCGGGACCTGATCCGCCGCGACAAGGAGCGCACGGAGAAGGAGGCCTTCGACCGGCTGAAGACTGAGCTTCGCCATGCCTTCGCGGCCCCTGAATCCGCTTACAAGCCGCTGACCGCGGCCGAGGTCATCGCGCGCAACCGAACCTGATGGCCGCCGTCCGCGTCCAGGAGGCCGCCTCCCACCGTGTCGATGAGATCTATCGCTACACGCGAGACCGCTGGGGAACCGAGCAGGCGGATCGCTATATCGTGGGCCTGTTCGAAGCCTTTGATGCGATCGAGGCCCATGGGGTGATGTCACGTCCCGTCCCCGCGGCCTTCGGCGTCGACGGCTATGTCTTCCGGTACGAACGGCACTTCGTCTATTGGCGACGGCTGTCGAACGGAGACATCGGTATCGTGACGATCCTGCATACGCGGATGCATCAGATAGACCGCTTCCGCGAGGATTTCGGCTTGTGAGGCTGGCGGGCCTGTGCAGGCCCGCCTCCACCCTACCCCTTCACCACCACCGGCACCCGCGTCGCCGGCGGGGTGTTGCGGCTGCGCTGGCTGCGCACCACGCCGTCGATCACGGTCATGCCGACGCCCGGCAGGTCGCCGAGCTGCACGCTCTCCAGGATCGAGGTGCCGGCGGAGTGCTGGGCGGTGTCGAGGAAGACGAAATCGGCCGACCAGCCGGGCTCGATGATGCCGGCGTCGAGCTTGCGCATCCGGGCGGTGTTGCCGGTGGCGAAGCAGAAGGCGGTCTCGGCCGGCACCTCGCCCAGCGAGGACAGCATCGCCACCATGCGCAGGATGCCGAGCGGCTGGACGCCGGAGCCGGCCGGCGCGTCGGTGCCCAGGATCACCCGCTCCAGCTGCCCCATCTCCTTGGCCGTGCGCAGGGTGAACAGGGCCGCCCGCTCATTGCCGTTGTGCACCAGCTCCAGCCCGCGCTGGCAGCCCTCGCAGATGCAGCGGATCTGGCCGTCCGGCAGGGCGGTGTGGCCGCCATTGATGTGGCCGACGACATCGGCGTCGGTCTCCAGAACCACATCCTTGTCGATCAGGCCCGAGCCGGGGATCGACGGGCCGCCGGTGTGGATCGTGCTCTGGATGCCGTATTTCCGGGCCCACCCGACCATGCGGTTGGCGGTCGGCCCGTCCTTGACCCCGCCGAGGCCGATCTCGCCCAAGAGGGTGACGCCGGCGGCGGCGAGGTCCTTGAAGTCCTGCTCCTCCATCTCCTTCTCGATCACCGGCGCGCCGGCATGGATCTTCACGCCGGAGGGGCGGAAGGCGGAGAAGCTGCGCTGCGCCGTGACCGCCAGGGCCTTCAGCCCGATCACGTCGCGCGGCCGGCCGGGCAGATGCACCTCGCCGGCCGAGATCATGGTGGTGACGCCGCCATGCAGGCTGGAATCGATCCAGCCGATCTGGTTCTGGCGCGGCGTCCAGTCGCCGATCACCGGGTGGACATGGCTGTCGATCAACCCCGGCGCCAGCGTCGTGCCATGGGCGTCGATCACCGTGGTGGCGCCTTCGGTGTCGACATCCTTCTCGCGCCCGACCGCGGTGATGCGGCCGTCGACCGCGACCACGGTGTCGGCGTCGAGGATCGGCGCCTCCAGCTTGCCGCTGAGCAGCAGCCCGATGTTGCGGATCACCAGTTTGGCCGGACCGGCCGGCTTCTGCGGCTCGTCATGCGCCATGAGGACGTTCCTTTTCCGCGGCCCCGCTGTCCGGGGCGCCTCGCCTGTCGCGGACCGTTGACAACGCCGGCGGCCCGCCATTATTGTTAGTATACAAACAAATTATGCCGCAGCAAGGCCGCCTTGCAAATTTCGCCGGAAGAATCTACACGCATCGGCTCGACACCGGCGAGGCTATTTCCCACATTCTGCGCGTTGGTCGCGATCGAAGGGTGACGAGGCATGAGCAACTTCAATGAGGAGCGCGTTGTCAGCGTCCATCACTGGACCGACACCCTCTTCAGCTTCAAGACGACCCGCAACCCGACGTTCCGCTTCAAGAACGGCCAGTTCACGATGATCGGGATCCCGGTCGACGGCAAGCCGCTGCTGCGTGCCTACAGCGTCGTCAGCCCGAATTACGAGGACGGCCTCGAATTCTTCTCGATCAAGGTGCAGAACGGCCCGCTGACCTCGCGCCTGCAGCATCTGAAGGAAGGCGACCCGGTCATCGTCGGCCGCAAGGCGACGGGGACGCTGGTGCTGGACAACCTCAAATCCGGCCGCAACCTGTACCTGCTGGGCACCGGCACCGGCCTGGCGCCGTTCCTGAGCCTGATCCGCGACCCCGAGACCTATGAGCGGTTCGAGAAGGTCGTGCTGCTGCATGGCTGCCGCCAGGTCGCCGAGCTGGCCTATGGCGAGATGATCACGCAGGAGTTGCCGCAGGACGAGTTCCTGGGCGAGGAGATCCGCGGCAAGCTGATC
Source organism: Inquilinus limosus (assembly GCF_002195995.1). GTDB lineage: Bacteria > Pseudomonadota > Alphaproteobacteria > DSM-16000 > Inquilinaceae > Inquilinus > Inquilinus limosus_C. The sequence continues at coordinate 113,928 of NZ_NHON01000008.1, read as the reverse complement.
TACTACCCGACCGTGACGCGCGAGCCGTTCCGCAACCGCGGCCGCATCACCGACCTGATCGTCTCGAACAAGCTCGGCGAGGATATCGGCCTGCCGCCGCTGTCGGTCGAGCACGACCGCGTCATGCTGTGCGGCAGCCCGCTGATGCTGGCCGACCTCAAGGTGATCCTGGAGGAGCGCGGCTTCGTCGAGGGCAACCACGGCGAGCCCGGCGACTACGTCATCGAGAAGGCCTTCGTCGAAAAGTAAGCCGGGGACTCACCCCGCTGCGAGATCCAAGGCCGCCGGAGCGATCCGGCGGCCTTCTTCGTTCTCACCTTCCCCCGACGTGTCATTGCCGGGCTTGACCCGGCAATCCAGAAGGTGTCGACGCTCTCTGGATGCCCGGGTCGAGCCCGGGCATGACATAATGGGATGGCGCGCGTTCTCAGCATCCAGACTGTCGATGACGCTATAAACGCGCATCCCTGCCCTTGCCCGCCCCTCCTTTCGCACGGAACGGTCCCGCTCCCGCTGCTATCATTCCTGCCAGAGCGCCACGCCAGGAGAGCAGCATGGGCCCCTATCCGCACGACGCCCCGCCGGCCGAGATCACCGAGTCCAACCCGATGGGGACGGACGGGTTCGAGTTCGTCGAATACGCCTCCTCCGAGCCGGAAAAGCTCGGCGCGCTGTTCGAGACCATGGGCTTCGTGCCGGTGGCGCGGCACAAGTCGAAGCGGGTGACGCTGTACCGCCAGGGCGACATCAACTTCATCGTCAATGCCGAGCCCGACAGCTTCGCCAGCGGCTTCGCCCGCAAGCACGGCCCCTGCGCCTGCGCCATGGCCTTCCGCGTCGCCGATGCCGACCATGCCTTCAAGCGCGCCGTGTCGCTCGGCGCCAGGCCGGTCGAGAGCCGGGTGAATGCCGGTGAGCTGCGGATCCCGGCGATCGAAGGCATCGGCGGGTCGCTGCTGTACCTAGTCGACCGCTACGGCGCGAAGGGGTCGATCTACGAGGTCGATTTCGACTGGATCGGCGACGCCGAGCCGCATCCCGAGCCCGCCGGCCTCTATTATGTCGACCACCTGACCCACAATGTGCATCGCGGCCAGATGGATGCCTGGGTCGATTTCTACAGCCGGCTCTTCAACTTCCGGCAGATCCGCTATTTCGACATCAGCGGCAAGCTGACCGGCCTGTTCTCCCGCGCCCTGACCAGCCCGGACGGCAAGATCCGCATCCCGATCAACGAGAGCGCGGACGAAAAGAGCCAGATCGAGGAGTATCTGCGCGAATACAAAGGCGAGGGCATCCAGCACGTGGCGCTGGGCTGCCGCGACATCTACGCCTCGGTCGCCGCGCTGGACCGGAACGGCCTGGCCTTCATGCCGGCCCCGCCCGACACCTATTACGACAAGATCGACACCCGCCTGCCGAAGCATGGCGAGCCGGTCGAGCGGCTGCGCGAGCTGGGTCTGCTGATCGACGGCGAGGGCGTGGTCGAGGGCGCGCACACCAAGGTGCTGCTGCAGATCTTCTCGCAGACCGTGATCGGCCCGATCTTCTTCGAGTTCATCCAGCGCAAGGGCGATGACGGCTTCGGCGAGGGCAATTTCCGCGCCCTGTTCGAGAGCATCGAGGAGGACCAGATCCGGCGCGGCGTGCTGTCAGCCGACGGCAACCAGGCAGCGTGAGCGGCAACCCCTTCGCGCCGCCGGAGGAGCCGGCCTGGCGCCGCCACCCGCACGCCCCGGCGCCGGGCACGGCGCTGGCGCGGATCGAGGAGATCGAGGATCCCGGCGTGCGGGTGCTGAGCTTCGGCGCCGGCCGCCGGGTCTTCTCGATGCTGCTGGTCCGGCACGGCGGCACGGTGCGTGCCTTCCTCGACGCCTGCCCGCACGCCTTCCTGCCGCTGACCTGGCGCGGCGGCAGCGTGCTGAGCGCCGACGGGCGGCGCCTGGTCTGCAGCAACCACTTCGCCGAGTTCGACGCCGCCGATGGCAGCCCGGTCTCCGGCCCCGCCGATTGCGGGCTCGACGCCCTGCCGGTACGGCTGGAGGCCGACGGAGCCATCGTGATGGGCTGAAGCCCGCGGCGGCGTTGCCGGCCGTGCCCCGGCGCGCCATGATGGAATTGGATAGAATTCCATCATGACGGCGGGATATGTCGAAGCTCCTGGAACCGGATGCCCTGCGCGGCCGGCCCACGCTGGCCGATGTGGCCGCGGCCGCCGGCGTCGGGGTGGCGACGGTCGACCGGGTGCTGAACGGCCGCCGCCCGGTGCGCGAAGGCACGGCGGACCGGGTCCTGGCCGCGGCGGAGCGCATCGGCTATCACGGCTCCGGCCTGATCCGGCAGCGCCTGCTGGCCGCCACCCGGCCGCGCCGGCGCTTCGGCTTCCTGCTGCAGAAGAGCGGCGACGCCTTCTACCAGGCGATCGGCACCGCGGCCGTCCGCGCCGCCACCGAGGCACGGGAGGTCCGCGCCGAGGCCACCGTCGTCTATGTCGACGAGCTGGCGCCGCGGCGGATCGCCGACGAGCTGCTGCGCCTGGGCGGCCGCTGCGACGCCGTCGCCTGCGTGGCGGTCGACCATCCCCATGTCACCCGGGCGGTGTCGGACCTGGCCGCCCGCGGCGTGCCGGTCTTCACCCTGCTCTCCGACCTCTCGGCGCCGGACCGGGCCGGCTATGTCGGCCTCGACAGCCGCAAGCTGGGACGGACGGCCGCCTGGCTGGTGGCGCGCACGGCGGCGCGGCCCGGGCGGGTCGCCGTCTTCGTCGGCAGCCATCGCTATCTGGGCCAGGAGATGTGCGAGATCGGCTTCCGGTCGTATTTCCGCGAGCACGCCCGCGACTTCCAGCTGCTGGAGACGGCGGTGAACCTCGACGATCCCGCGGTTGCCTATCCCTTCACCCTGGAGCTGCTGCAGCGATACCCCGATCTGGTCGGGCTGTACGACGCCGGCGGCGGGCGCGAGGGCATCATCCGCGCCCTGCGCGAGGAGGACCGCACCGGCCTCGCCGTGGTCTGCAACGAGCTGACAGAGGCGACCCGGGCGGCGCTGATCGACGGCATCGTCAGCACCGTGCTGGCCCTGCCGGTCGACGAGTTCTGCGCCGCCGCCGTCGCCGGGATGGTCGAGGCCATCGCGGGCGGCCCGCCGGCCGGGCTGCGCCAGCGCGTGCTGCCGTTCCGGATCTACGTCCCGGAGAATGTCGACCTAAGCTGATGGCGGCGGCAACAATCCATCACGGGCGCCGCCGCCCCATGATGGAAGCGGATAGATTCACGCCTCTCTCCGTTGAGGTCGTTGCGCCCGCGGATTACGCTTCTTCCGAACCCGCGGCAGGCGGGACCAAGGCGGGAGGATGCGATGCCCGGGGAGATCGGCCGGAGGGATTACAGCCTGGTCGGGGCGGAGGCGCAGCGGGCGGTCGCGGCCGGGCTGGCCGGCGCCGCCTGGTACGCCTGCCCGATCCCGCGCAAGGATCTCAAGGAGTTGATGCGCCGGTCGGACGGGCCGGCGATCCGCGACACGCTGATCTGGTTCGCCGCCCTGGCCGTCACCGGCGGGCTGGGCGCCGCGCTGTGGGGCAGCTGGTGGGCCGTGCCGTTCTTCCTGGCCTATGGCGTGCTCTACGGCTCGGCCTCGGACAGCCGCTGGCACGAATGCGGCCACGGCACCGCCTTCAGGACCCGGTGGATGAACGACGCCGTCTACCACATCGCCTGCTTCATGATCCTGCGCGAGCCGACGGTCTGGCGCTGGAGCCACACAAGGCACCACACCGACACCATCATCGTCGGCCGCGACCCCGAGATCTCCGCCCAGCGCCCGCCCAGCCTGCTGAAGATCGCCCTCAACATCTTCATGCTGAAGGCCAGCCAGGTCGCGCTCCGCAAGCTGTTCCTGCACGCGGCCGGCCGGCTGACGGCGGAGGAGGAGACCTTCATCCCGCAGATGGAGCGGCGGAAGGTGTTCCTGGTGGCGCGGATCTACCTGGCCATCTTCGCCGCGGTGATCGCCGCCTGCCTGGCCTTCGGCAGCATCCTGCCGGCGATGCTGGTCGGGCTGCCGACCCTCTATGGCGGCGGCATGACCCTGTTCTTCGGCCTGACCCAGCATGCCGGCCTGGCCGAGGATGTGCTGGACCACCGGCTGAACAGCCGCACCGTCTACATGAACCCGGTGTTCCGCTTCCTCTACTGGAACATGAACTACCATGTGGAGCACCACATGTTCCCGACCGTGCCCTATCACGCGCTGCCGAGGCTGCACGCGGCGATGAAGCATGACTGCCCGCCGCCCTATCCGAGCTGCTGGGCCGCCTATCGCGAGATCATCCCGACCCTGATCCGGCAGCGGCGCGATCCGCGCTATCATGCGCTCCGCACCCTGCCGGCCGGGGCGTCGCCAGGCCCGGCGCTCGGCGCCGTCCAGCCGGCCCCGGCGGAATAGCGAGAGGGAGGAGCATCATGGCCGAGGATGCCTGGATCGATGCCTGCGCCGCGGACGATATCGACCCGGAGGATGTGATCCGCTTCGATCATGGCGGCGCGACCTTCGCCATCTACCGCACCGGGGACGACCGCTACTTCGCCACCGACGGGCTGTGCACGCATGAGTTCGTCCACCTCGCCGACGGGTTGGTGATGGACACGGTGATCGAATGCCCGCTGCACAACGGCCGCTTCGACTTCACCACCGGCGAGGCCCTGAGCCCGCCGGTCTGCGCCGCGCTGCGGACCTTCCCGGTGAAGGTCGAGGGCGGCCGCGTCTATCTGCGGGCCGGGTCCTAGGCGGATGGCCGGGATGGTGATCGTCGGCGCCGGCGAGGCCGGGGCCCGGGCGGCGATCACCCTGCGCGAGCAGGGCTGGGACGGGCCGGTCACGCTGATCGGCGCGGAATCCCGCCCGCCCTATGAGCGCCCGCCGCTGTCCAAGGCGGTGCTGCTGGCCGAGGCCGAGCCGGCCCCGGCCACCGTGCTGGACCGCGACCGCGCCGATGCGCTGGGGATCGAGCTGATCCTGGGCACCGAGGTGTCGGCAATCGACCGTGCGGGCCGAACCGTCACCCTGGGCGGCGGCCGCGCCCTGCCCTATTCCCGGCTGCTGCTGGCGACCGGGGCGCGGCCGCGGAAGCTGGCCGTGCCGGGCCATGAGCAGGCCCTGTACCTGCGCCGCTTCGAGGATGCGCTGGCGCTGCGGCCGCGGCTGCGCCCCGGCGCGCGCATCGCCGTCATCGGCGGCGGCTTCATCGGGCTCGAACTGGCCGCTGCCGCCTCGGCGCATGGCTGCGCGGTAACCGTCATCGAGGCCCTGCCCCGCATCCTGATGCGCGGCGTCCCGGCCGAGCTGGCCGCCGTCATCGCCGACCGCCACCGCGCCGCCGGGGTCGAGCTGCGCACCGGCCTCGGCGTCGGCCGGATCGAGCCGGGCGGCGCCGTGATCCTGGCCGATGGCAGCCGGATCGCGGCCGACACGGTGATCGCCGGCATCGGCGCGGTGCCGGAGACGGCGCTGGCCGAGGCCGCCGGCCTGGCCGTCGACAACGGCATCGCCGTCGACGCGACGCTGGCGACCGGCGACCCCGACATCTTCGCGGCGGGCGACTGCGCCGCCTGCGCCCATCCGCTGTATCCCGGCCGCCGCATCCGGCTGGAGGCCTGGCGCAACGCCCTGGACCAGGGCGTGCTGGCCGCGCGGAACATGCTGGGCCGCGGCGAGCCGATCGGCGCGGTGCCCTGGTTCTGGTCGGACCAGCACGAGCTGACGCTGCAGATCGCCGGCCTGGCCGATGCGGGCCGGGCGACGGTCGAACGCGACCTCGGCGACGGCGCCCGGCTGCTGTTCCACCTGGCGGCCGACGGCCGGCTGGTCGCGGCCGGCGGCCTCGGCCCGCTCGGCAAGATCGGGCGCGAGGTCCGCCTGGCCGAGATGCTGATCGCGCGGCGCGCCGCGCCCGACCCTGGCTCGCTCGCCTCGCCGGAGGTAAAGCTGAAATCCCTGCTGGCGGCGTGACCGGCGGCAGCGCACCGCCACGGAACCCGCCATGCTGACCGGCAAGACCATCATCGTCACGGGCGCCGCCTCCGGCATCGGCGCCGCGACCGCGCGGCTGGTGCGGGATTGGGGCGGCCGCGTCATCGCCGTCGACCGGCACGAACCGGCTGATGCGGTCGATGCCGTCTTCCGCGCCGACCTGTCCGACCGCGTCGCGATCGACGCGCTGGTCGCGGCGCTGCCCGAGGGCGCCCACGGGCTGGCCAACATCGCCGGCGTGCCGCCGACCCGGCCGGCGGCCGAGGTGCTGCGGGTCAACCTGGTCGGGCTGAAGCACCTGACCATGGGACTGGTGCCGAAGCTCGCGGACGGCGCCGCGATCGTGAACCTCGCCTCCCTGGCCGGGCTGGACTGGACCGAATCCCTGCCCGCCATCCGCGCCAGCGAGGATCTGGGCTTCGACGGGGTCGAGGCGTTCTGCGCGCGGCACGGCATCCACGGCGCGCGCAGCTATTTCTTCTCCAAGGAGGCGCTGGTCGCCTGGACCCACCGCAACCGCTGGACCTGGCGCGACCGCGGCATCCGCATGAACGCGGTCAGCCCCGGCCCGGTCGACACCCCGATCCTGCCCGACTTCCTGGCCAGCCTCGGCGACCGGGCGCGGGCGGAGATGGCGGTGATGGACCGGCCGGGGCGGCCGGAGGACATCGCCCCGGCGGTCGGCTTCCTGCTGTCCGACGCCGCCGCCTGGATCCGCGGCGCCAATGTGCCGGTCGATGGCGGGATGCACGCCCATGTCCAGGCCCGCCGGCACGGACTGTAGGCGGGGTCATTTTCAAGCAGATGATGCTCGCTTCACGCGTTGCCTCTCCCGCTTGCGAGACCTTTTCGAAGCCCCACCTCTCGTCGTCATTGCGAGGAGGCGAAGCCGACGAAGCAATCCAGGGGCCGGTGCGCACCGGCCCCTGGATTGCTTCGCTGCGCTCGCAATGACGATGTCTGGAGTTTTGAAATGGTCTCGCAAGCGACAGAGACGAACCCGACATCCGAAACGACCATGCTCTACCCGCGCGGCACCGCCAAGGCGATGGCGCGAGCGGCCTCCTGCAGCGCCGGCAGGAAGCGGTCGCGCATCTCCCCCGCCCCGACGCGCGAGGCCGGCGCGCTCATGTTGATCGCCAGGTGCCCGGCGGAGATGCCGCCCGGCACCGCGACCGCGATCGAGCTCAGCCCGGTCTCCAGCTCCTCCGACACCAGGGCGTAGCCGCGGCCGCGTACCTCCGCCAGCCGCTCGGTCAGCGCCGCGCGCGTGGTCAGGGTGTGCGCGGTGAACCGCTCCAGCACCGCCGCCTCGAAATAGCGCTCCAGCTCACGCGGGTGCAGCGCCGCCAACAGCGCCTGGCCCATCGAGGTGGCGTGCGCCGGCAGCCGGGTGCCGACCCCGAGCCCGACCGTCATGATCCGGTGCGGCGCCGGCGACCGCGCGACATAGGCGATCATCGTCCCGTCCAGCATCGCGGCGGAGGCCGATTCGCCCAGGGCCCGCGTCAGCCCCAGGAGGGCGTCGCGCACCCGCTCGATCTCGCCCATGCCGGACAGGAAGCTGTGGCCGAGCGACAGGATCGCCGGCGTCAGCTCGAAATGCTTGCCGTCGCTGCGGGCATAGCCGGCCTCGCACAAAGTCAGCAGGAAGCGCCGCGCCGCCGCCCGGGTCAGCCCGGTGCGCTCCGCCGCCTCGGTGATGGTCTGCCGCCGGTGCCCCGCGCCGAAGCTGCGGATCACGTCCAGCCCCTTGCGGAACGACAGGACCTGCTCGGTGCGCTGCAGCGTCTTCCTCCCTGGCTCCTTCCTGTTCGCTCAGCGAACAAGAGGTTCATTCTGCGAACAGATCCTTGACCCGATCCGCCGCCCGGCACAAGACAGCAGACAGAAAAACGCAAGAAAGAGGGGAGCGTCCGGGATGGCGGGCACCGTCACCCTTCCGCCGACCGATGCCGCGGCGGGTCCAGGCCCGGCCCCGCGCGCCTTCCTGTTCTTGCCGTCGACACCCCGCGGGCGGGCACGCCCCGGCCGCGCAGGATCCGCAACCGCGTCACGAGGCTGAGGACACCGCATGGTCGCATCCATCCCCGAGGACCGCCCGCTGAGCCCGAGCGCCGCCATCGCGGCGATGAGCACCCGCGACCGCATCGTCGCGATTGTCGGCAGCTCCTCCGGCAACCTGGTGGAGTGGTACGATTTCTACACCTACGCCTTCACCTCGCTGTACTTCGCCAGCGCCTTCTTCCCGAAGGGCGACCCGACCAGCCAGCTCCTGAACACCGCCGGCATCTTCGCCGCCGGCTTCCTGATGCGGCCGATCGGCAGCTGGCTGTTCGGCCGGATCGCCGACCGGCACGGCCGCCGCAACTCGATGATGCTGTCGGTGCTGATGATGTGCGCCGGGTCGCTGGCGATCGCGGTGCTGCCGACCTATGAGAGCATCGGCGCCGCGGCCGGCCTCCTGCTGCTGGTGGCCCGGCTGGTGCAGGGCCTGTCGGTCGGCGGCGAGTACGGCACCAGCGCGACCTATATGAGCGAGGTGGCGGCGCGCCGGCACCGCGGCTTCTTCGGCTCCTTCCAGTACGTCACCCTGATCGGCGGCCAGCTGCTGGCGACGCTGGTCGTGGTGGTGCTGGAATTCTCGCTGTCCGGCGACGAGATCCGGGCCTGGGGCTGGCGCATCCCCTTCGTGGTCGGTGCCGCGGCCGCGGTCGTCGCGCTCTATCTGCGGCGATCGCTGATCGAGACCAGCTCGGCCGAGGTGCGCAAGTCCAAGGAGGCGGGGACGATCGGCGCGCTGTTCCAGCACCCGCGGGCCTTCCTGACCGTGCTGGGCTTCACCGCCGGCGGGTCGCTGATCTTCTACACCTACACCACCTACATGCAGAAATACCTGGTCAACACCGCCCATCTGGACACGAAGACGGTGAGCCTGGTGATGGCGGCGGTGCTGTTCGTCTACATGGTGGCGCAGCCGGTGTTCGGCGCCCTGTCCGACCGCATCGGCCGGCGCAACAACATGCTGCTGTTCGGCGGGCTGACGACGCTGACCACGGTGCCGCTGCTGGGCGCCATCGGCCGGGTGACCAGCCCCTACGCCGCCTTCGGGCTGATCCTGTGCGGGCTGGCGGCGGTCAGCTTCTACACCTCGATCAGCGGGCTGGTGAAGGCCGAGCTGTTCCCGATGGCGGTGCGCGCCCTGGGCGTCGGCCTGGCCTATGCCATCTCCAACGCCGCCTTCGGCGGCAGCGCCGAATATGTGGCGCTGTGGCTGAAGGACATCGGCGTCGAGGGCTGGTTCGCCTGGTATGTCACCGGCCTGTGCGCCATCGCCTTCGTCGTCGCCATCCTGATGCCGGACAACCGGCGCGAGAGCCTGATCGAGGACAACTGATCCACCGGCCGGCGGCCCGAACCGCCGGCCTTCAAGAAACGGGGAGGACACCATGAAGCGACGTCACATCACCGCTGCGGCCCTGGCCGCAGCCCTGCTGGCGGCCCTGCCGGCCGCGGCCGAGGACACGGTCAGGATCGGCCTGATCCTGCCGATGACCGGCCCCTCCGCCTCCACCGGACGGGAGATCGAGGCCGCGGCCAAGCTGTACCTGCAGCAGAACGGCACCACCGTGGCCGGCAAGACGATCGAGCTGATCGTCAAGGACGACACCGGCACCGCCGACGTCACCAAGCGCCTGGCGCAGGAGCTGGTGGTGAAGGACAAGGTGGCGGTGCTGGCCGGCTTCGGCCTGACCCCGCTGGCCGCGGCGGCGGCGCCGATCTCGACCCAGGCCAAGGTGCCGCAGGTGATCATGGCCGCCGCCACCGCGGTGACCACCGAGGCGTCGCCCTTCATCGTCCGCACCAGCTTCACCCTGCCCCAGGTGACCGTGCCGCTGGCCGATTGGAGCGCCCGGAACGACATCAAGACCGTGGTCACGCTGGTCAGCGACTACGCCCCCGGGCTGGACGCGCAGAAGGCCTTCGCCGAGCGCTTCACCAAGGCCGGAGGCCAGGTGGTGGAGCAGCTGCAGGTGCCGCTGAAGAACCCGGATTTCGCGCCCTTCCTGCAGCGTGTGGCCGATGCCAAGCCGGATGCGGTGTTCGTCTTCGTGCCGTCGGGCTTCGGCGCCGTGTTCATGAAGCAGTTCGTCGAGCGCGGGCTGGACAAGTCCGGCATCCGGCTGATCGCCACCGGCGACGTCACCGACGACGAGCTCCTGGACAAGATCGGCGACGTGGCGCTGGGCACCATCACCACCCACCACTATTCCGCGGCCCATGACAGCCCGGAGAACAAGGCCTTCGTCGCCGCGTTCCAGGCCGCCAATGCCGGGCTGCGGCCGAACTTCATGGCGGTCGGTGGCTATGACGGCATGCACCTGATCATCGAGGCGCTGAAGAAGACCGGCGGCGCCACCGACGGCCAGGGCCTGCTCGACGCCATGAAGGGCATGAGCTGGACCAGCGTGCGCGGCCCGATCACGATCGACCCCGACACCCGCGATATCGTCCAGAACGTCTATGTCCGCAAGGTCGAGAAGCGCGACGGCGCCCTGTACAATGTCGAGTTCGCCACGATCGAGGCGGTGAAGGACCCGGTCAAGGCCGCGAAGTAAGCCCGCCATGGCGACGATCCTGTTCGACGGCATCGCCTACGGCATGCTGCTGTTCGTGCTGGCCTGCGGCCTGTCGGTGACGCTGGGGCTGATGAACTTCATCAACCTGGCGCATGGCGCCTTCGCCATGCTCGGCGGCTATGTCACCGCCATCCTGATGAGCCGCTGGCAGGTACCGTTCTTCCTGTGCCTGCCGGCGGCCTTCCTGGCCGCGGCCGCGGTCGGGCTGGTGCTGGAGCGGATTCTGTACCGGCAGCTGTACCGCCGCAGTCCCCTCGACCAGGTGCTGTTCTCGATCGGGATCGTCTTCATGGCCATGGCGGCCGCCGACTACCTGATGGGGTCGGAGCAGCAGATCATCCAGCTGCCCGACTATCTGCGCGGCCGGGTCGAGGTGCTGGGCATCGGCATCGGCATCTACCGCGCCCTGATCATCGTGATCTGCGGCGTGCTGGTGCTGGTGCTGCAAGGGGTGCTGGCCCGCACCCGCTTCGGCAGCCGGCTGCGCGCCGCGGTCGACGACCCGCGCGCCGCCCGCGGCCTGGGCATCCGGGTCGACACCGTCTTCGCCGTCACCTTCGCCATGGGCAGCGGCCTCGCCGGCCTCGGCGGCGCGCTGGGGGCGGAGATCCTGGGCGTCGACCCGACCTTCCCGCTGAAATACATGATCTACTTCCTGATCGTGGTGACGGTCGGCGGCACCTCCAGCCTGACCGGGCCGTTCCTTGCGGCGCTGCTGCTCGGCATCGCCGACGTCGCCGGCAAGTATTACGTGCCCGCGGCTGGATCCTTCGTCATCTACACGGTGATGATCGTGGTGCTGCTGCTGCGGCCGCAGGGGCTGTTCGCGCGCGGAGGTGGCAGGTGACGGTCGCCCCGCTCTCCTCCCCGGCCGCCCGGATCGCCCCGGCCACATCGCGCGCCCGCTGGCGCTGGCCGGAGGCGGTTTTCTGGCTGGCCGCGCTGGCCGCCCTGCTCCTGCTGCCGGACCAGCACCTGATCCTGAACGAGATCGCGATCCTGGCCCTGTTCGCCCTCTCGCTCGACCTGATCCTCGGCTATGCCGGCATCGTCTCGCTCGGCCATGCCGCCTTCTTCGGCCTCGGCGCCTATGTCGCCGGCCTGCTGACCATCCATGCCTCCGGCGAGCCGCTGCTGGGCCTGGTGGCCGCCGCTTTGGCCGGGGCCGCGCTGGGCTTCGCCACCGGCTTCCTGGTGCTGCGCGGCAGCGACCTGACCCGGCTGATGGTCACGCTCGGCGTATCGCTGCTGCTGTTCGAGATCGCCAACCAGGCGGCGGAGCTGACCGGCGGCGCCGATGGCTTGAACGGCATGATGGTCGGCCCGATCCTGGGCTGGTTCGAGTTCGACCTCTACGGCACCACCGCCTATGCCTACAGCCTGGCGGTGCTGTTCGCCCTGTTCCTGTTCGCCCGGCGGCTGGTGCATTCGCCCTTCGGCCTGTCGCTGAAGGCGATCCGCGACAACCGGCTGCGCGCCGCCGCGGTCGGCGTGCCGGTGGCGCGGCGGCTGATCGCGATCTACGCCCTGTCGGCCGCCTATGCCGCAGTGGCCGGTGCCCTCCTGGCCCAGACCACGCAATTCGTCTCGCTCGACGTGTTCGACTTCCACCGCTCGGCCGACGTGCTGCTGGTGCTGGTGATCGGCGGCGCCGGCTACCTCTATGGCGGGCCGATCGGCGCCGTGCTGTTCCGCTTCCTGCAGGACTGGATCTCCGGCCTGACGCCGCAATACTGGTCGTTCTGGCTCGGCGCCTTCCTGGTGCTGCTGGTGCTGGTCGGCCGCGACCGGCTGGTGCAGGGCGTGCGCCGCCCCCTCGCCGCCCTTCTCTCCCGCCTCGGAGCTGGCCGATGACCGCGGCGCTGGAGACCATCGGCCTGCAGAAGCGCTTCGGCGGGCTGGTCGCCACCAACGACGTGTCGCTGAAGATCGCGGTCGGGGCGCGGCATGCGCTGATCGGCCCGAACGGCGCCGGCAAGACTACCTTCGTCAACCTGCTGACCGGCGTGCTGGCCCCGAGCGGCGGCCGGGTGCTGCTGGGCGGCCAGGACATCACCGGGCTGAAGCCGCATCTGCGGGTGCGGCGTGGCCTGGCCCGCACCTTCCAGATCAACCAGCTGTTCCCGGAGATCACGCCGCTCGACACCATTGGCCTTGCGGTGGCCGAGCGCCTGGGCCGCGGCGGCGACTGGTGGCGGGTGGCCGGCGGCAAGGCCGAGGTGCTGGACGAGATCCTGGCCATCGCCGAGCGTTTCCGCCTGGCAGACGTGCTGCACGAGCGCACCGCCACCCTGGCCTATGGCAAGCAGCGCCTGCTGGAGATCGCCACCGCCTTCGCCTGCCGCCCGCGCGTGCTGCTGCTGGACGAGCCGGCGGCCGGCGTGCCGGAGGCTGAGCGGCACGAGCTCTTGGCCACCATCGCCGAGCTGCCGGCGGATGTCTCGGTGCTGCTGATCGAGCACGACATGGATCTGGTGTTCAGCTTCGCCGACCGCATCTCGGTGCTGGTCAACGGCACGCTGCTGACCGAGGGCACGCCCGACGCCATCGCCGCCGACAGCCAAGTGCGCGCCGTCTATCTCGGGGAGGCGGTGGATGGCTGAGCTGCTGGCCCTCAAGGATCTGGTCGCCGGCTATGGCGAGGCCGTCGTCGTCTCCGGCGTGTCGTTGACCCTGGCCGAGGGCGAGGCCCTGGCCCTGCTGGGCCGCAACGGCACCGGCAAGACCACGCTGCTGAACAGCATCATCGGCGTCACCCGCCGCTTCGGCGGCAGCGTCACCCTGGCCGGGCGCGATCTGACCCGGGCGCGGCCGGAGGACCGGGCTCTGGCCGGGATCGGCTGGGTGCCGCAGGAGCGCAACATCTTCAAGTCGCTGACGGTCGAGGAGAACATGACCGCGGTGGCGCGGCTCGGCCCGTGGACGCCGGAGCGCGCCTACGCCCTGTTCCCGCGGCTGAAGGAACGGCGCGGCAATCTGGGCAGCCAGCTGTCGGGCGGCGAGCAGCAGATGCTGGCCATCGCCCGCGCCTTGATGCTGAATCCCAAACTCTTGCTGCTCGACGAGCCGACCGAAGGCCTGGCGCCGATCATCGTCGAGGAGCTGCTGGCCGCGCTGAAGCGCATCCTGCGCGACGAAGGCATGGCCGCGATCGTGGTCGAGCAGCACGCCCAGAAGATCCTGTCCGTCACCGACCAGGCGGTGATCCTGGAGCGCGGCGCCATCGTCCACGCCGCCCCCAGCGCCGCGCTGAAGGCCGACGAGGCCGCGCTGACCCACCATCTCGGCGTGACCCGCAAGGGGCCGCGCCCGCACGCCTGACCGAGGAGGAAACCCAATGCCGCGCCAGACCCCGCCCTTCCGCGCCGACATGGTCGGCAGCCTGCTGCGCACCGCGCCCCTGAAGGCCGCCCGCGCCCGGCACGAGCAGGGCGCCGTCACCGATGGCGAGCTGCAGGCGGTCGAAGACCAGGAGATCCGCAAGATCATCCGCCGGCAGGAGGAGATCGGGCTCGAGGCCGTCACCGACGGGGAGTTCCGCCGCGCCTTCTGGCATTTCGACTTCCTGGAGCATCTCGACGGCGTCGAGGGCTACTGGGCCGACCACGGCATCCAGTTCCAGGGCGCCCAGGTGAAGCCCAAGGGCATCCGCGTGACGGGCAGGCTCGGCTTCACCGGCCACCCGATGCTGGAGCATTTCCGCTTCCTGAAGGCGAACACCGCCCGGGTGCCGAAGATGACGATCCCGTCGCCCAGCATGCTGCACTACCGCGGCGGGCGGCAGGTGATCGACGCCACGGTCTATCCGGAGATGGAGGCGTTCTACGCCGATCTCGGCCGGGCCTATGCCGGCGCGGTCGCCGCCTTCGCCGCCGAGGGCTGCCGCTACCTGCAGCTGGACGATGTCAGCTTCGCCTATCTCTGCGACCCGGAGCAGCGGCGGATGCTGGCCGAGCGCGGCGACGACCCGGTGCGGCAGCCGGCGATCTATGCCGGCATGCTGAACGCCGCCATCGCGGACCGGCCGAAGGACATGACCATCACCATGCATCTCTGCCGGGGCAATTTCCGCTCCACCTTCATCGCCTCCGGCGGCTACGAGCCGGTGGCGGAGCGGCTGTTCAACGAGATCGCCGCCGACGGCTATTTCATGGAATGGGACACCGAGCGCGCCGGCGGGTTCGAGCCGCTGCGCTTCCTGCCCAAGGGCAAGCGGGTGGTGCTGGGGCTGGTCACCTCCAAGACCGGCACGCTGGAGAAGAAGGACGACATCAGGCGCCGGATCGACGAGGCGGCGAAGTTCGTCGACCTCGACCAGCTGTGCCTCAGCCCGCAATGCGGCTTCGCCAGCACCGAGGAGGGCAACACCCTGGCCGAGGACGAGCAATGGGCCAAGCTGGCGATGATCGTGGAGATCACGCGGGAGGTGTGGGGGTAAGTCACCCCTCATCGTCATGGCGAGCCCCGAAGGGGCGTGGCCATCCAGGGCCGCTCGCACCGGCCCCTGGATGGCCGCGGCGCTGCGCGCCTCGCCATGACGGTTTTGGAACGCGGTGCCTGCGTCATAATTAACCAAGCCCAGCCTTCCGAAATCCTCTTGACCTAAACCGCACTTGAACTTGTACCGATGGAGGCTCCCGATGACAGGAGCATCCATCATGGCACTCGACACCGATCTGCGGCGGCTGCGCGTGGCGGTCACCGGCGGCACCTCCGGCCTCGGGCTGGCGTTGGTGCGGCTCTTGACCGCGATGGGCGCGCGGGTCGCCTTCGTGGCCCGCGGCGCCGAGGCCGTGGCCCGCACCGCCCGCGAGACCGGCGCCCAGGGCATCATCGGCGATGCCGGCCGGAAGGAGGACATCCACCCGATCGCGCTGCAGGTCACCGCCGGCCTCGGCGGCCTCGACGTGCTGATCAACAACGCCTCCAGCCTAGGCCCGGTCCCGCTCGCGCTCCTGGCCGACACCGAATGCGAGGATCTCGAGCAGGCGCTGGCGGTCAACCTGGTCGGGCCGTTCCGGCTGACCAAGGCGCTGTTCGGCGCCCTCGCCGCCTCTGCCCGCCAGGGCCGCGGCGCGGTGGTGCTCAACATCTCCAGCGACGCCGCGGTCAACGCCTATGCCGGCTGGGGCGCCTACGGCGCCAGCAAGGCCGGGCTGCGGCACCTGACCGCGATCTGGGCCGAGGAGGCCCGGGCCGAGAGCGTGCGCTTCCTGTCGATCGACCCCGGCGACATGGACACGCCGCTGCACGCTTTGGCCGTGCCCGATGCCGATCCCTCGACTCTGAAGATGCCCGAGCTCTCGGCCTCGGAGATCGTACAGGCGGTGCTGGCCGCCCTGCCGAAGCGCGCCGCCGAGCAGCGGGTCGGGGAATCCGCATGATCGCCGCCGACCGTCCCGACCACCCGGCCGCACGGCTCTGCGCCGTCGACGCCGATGGCCGGATCCGGCACCTGCCCCGCGCCGCGCTGGCAACGGTGCTGACACGGGGCGACCTCGTCGTCGCCAACGATGCCGCGACCCTGCCGGCGAGCCTGCACGGGCTGCACGCCGCCACCGGCCGGCCGGTCGAGGTGCGGCTGGCCGGCTGGGTCGCGCCTGGCGACCCGACCCGCTTCGCCGCCCTCGTCTTCGGCGCCGGCGACCACCGCCTCCGCACCGAGGACCGGCCGGCCCCGCCGGACCTCGCGGCCGGCGACCACCTGTCGCTCGGCCCTCTGAACGCCGTGGTCGAGCGCGGCCTCGGCCATCCGCGGCTGGTGCGGCTGCGCTTCCTGGGGCGGCGCAACCGGGTGCTGGCCGGGCTGGCGCGGCACGGCAGGCCGGTCCAGTACGCCCATGTGCCCGAACCGCTGGCGCTGTGGGATGTCTGGACCCGCATCGCCGCCGACCCGGTGGCGTTCGAGCCGCCCTCGGCCGGCTTCGCGCTGGACTGGGCCCTGCTCGCTGCCTGGCGCCGCCATGGCATCGGCTTCGCCACCCTGACCCATGCCGCCGGCATCTCGTCCACCGGCGACGCGGCGCTGGACCGCCGCCTGCCCTTCGACGAGCCCTACCGGATCCCGGAGGCGACCGCCACGGCGGTGGCGCAGGCGAAGGCGGCGGGCCGCCGCGTCGTCGCCATCGGCACCACCGTGGTCCGCGCGCTGGAGGCCGCGGCGGGGGAGGATGGGTCGGTGCGGGCCGGCGACGGCGTCGCCGCCAACCGCATCGGCCCCGGGACGAGGCTGCGCGTGGCCGACGCCCTGCTGACCGGCATGCACCAGCCGGGCGAGAGCCATTTCGAGCTGCTGCGCGCCTTCGCCCCTGGCGGCGTGCTGGACGGGCTGCCGGCCGCCCTGACCGCTGCAGGCTATCGCGGCCACGAGTTCGGCGACGTGATGCTGATCGAGCGGCAGGCGCGGGAGGCCGGGTCGGTCGCGGCCTGAACCGCCGGCTCTCCCCCTCACCCTCCCGCCGCCAACGCGGCGGGCCCCTCCCTCTCCCCAAGGAGAGGGAAACATCACCTCTCCTTGGGGAGAGGTCGAAATCGCACGGCGATTTCGGGTGAGGGGGTGGCTCAGGCCATGCCGTTACTCCGATAGCGGCCAGGTCTCGATGGTCTCGACGAAGCGGGTCAGCCAGGCGTTGGTCTGGGCGCCGTCCAGGGCGCGATGGTCGATGGTGAGCGAGACATAGGCCATCGGCCGGATCAGCATGGCATCGGCGCCGGCGGCCTCGCGCACCACCACCCGCTTCTCGACCTTGCCGACGCCGAGGATCGCGACCTGCGGCTGGTTGATGATGATCGGCGCCGCCAGCAGCGACCCGGAGACGCCGTGGTTCGAGATGGTGAAGGTGCCGCCCTGGACATCGGCCGGCGCCAGCCTGCCGGCGCGGGCCAGGGCCGTCGCCTCCTGCAGCCCCGCGGCGATGCCGAGCAGCGACAGCGACTGCGCCCGGTGCACCACCGGCACGACAAGCCCCTTGTCCCCGAGCGCGGTGCCGATGCCGATATTGGCGTCGTCGAACACCTCCAGCGCGTCGTCGTGCCAGCGGCTGTTGACCGTCGGCACCGCCTTCATCGCCGCGACGCAGGCCTGGACGAGGTAGGCGGTGACGGTCAGGGCGACGCCCTGGCGCTCGAACGCCGCCTTGTGCGCCTGGCGATGCGCCAGCACGGCGCCGAAATCGGCCTCGAACACCGCGGTGACATGCGGCGCCGTGGCGACGGAGTGCGCCATGCGCTCGGCGATGCGCCGGCGCATGGCATCGTGCGGGACGCGGCGGGACCGAAGGCCGGAGGCCGACTTCGGCTCGGCCGGCGGCCGGGCTTGGCGGCGCGCGACCTCCTGCTCGACATCCTGCCGCGTCAGCCGCCCGTCCTTGCCGCTGCCGGTGAGCCCGGCGGGATCCAGCCCGGTCTCGGCCAGCAGCTTGCGCACGGAGGGGGAGAGGCGGAGGCCGGGATCGAATTCGGCGATGGACTGAAGTGGACGCATGCTCTGCGCGTCGCCTCTCCCGCTTGCGGGAGAGGTCGGAACCGCGCCAGCGGTTCCGGGTGAGGGTTCTTCGTCGAGGCCTGTGCCAGCCCTCACCCGGGCTCGCTCCGCGAGCCCGACCTCTCCCGCCACGCGGGAGAGGTCACGCGCGGTTTCGTCCCGATCGGTCCCAATCCGCCCCAGCACCGCCCCCGGCGCCGCGTCCTGGTCGGTCGCGATCAGGATCTCCACCAGCGTGCCAGAGGCCGTGGCCGGGACCTCGACCGTGACCTTGTCGGTCTCCAGCTCGACCAGAGGGTCGCCTTCGCGCACCGTGTCGCCGACGGCGGCGAGCCAGCCGCGCACCGCCGCCTTGGTGCCTTCCTGCTGCACCGGCGCCAGCACGTCCACCGCCGCCGCCTCGATGATGTCGGCCATGTCAGAACCCGGTCAGCGCGAGGATCTTGTCGCGGATGCGGTTGATCGAGGGCACCGCGGCCTCCAGCAGCACCGGATTGTGCGGGCTGGGGATGTCCGGCATGGTCAGCCGCGCCACCGGGGCGTCGAGGTCCAGGAAGGCCTGGTCCGCCACCACCGCCGCGATCTCCGCCCCGAAGCCGCCGGTGCGCAGATCCTCATGCACGATCAGGCAGCGCCGCGTGCGCGCCACCGAGGCCAGCACCGCCGCGCTGTCCCACGGCATCAGCGTGCGCAGGTCGATCACCTCGACCGACCGGCCGCTGGCCCGCGCCGCCGCCTCCGCCCGCTCGACCATGGCGCCCCAGGTCACGATGGTCAGGTCGTTGCCCTGCATCGTCGTCCGGGCTCGCCCGAAGGGCAGGACGTAACCGTCGCCCGGATAGGGCCGGCGGGCCCAGGCGGCGTCGAGCATGGCGCGATGCTCCAGGAACATCACCGGGTCGTCGCCGCGCAAAGCCGCGCGCAGCAGCCCGACCGCGTCCTCCGCATTGGACGGCACCGCGACCTTCCAGCCCGGCGCATGCACGAACTGCACCTCGTTGGTCTGGCTGTGCCAGGGGTCGCCGCATTTCAGGAAGCCGACCGGCATGCGCAGCACCATCGGCGCGGCGAAGCGGTTGTTGGTGCGCCAGCGGATCGTGCCGCAATCGTTGATCTGCTCCGCCGCCGGGTCGGCGTATTTGCGGAACTGGATCTCCGGCACCGGCAGCAGCCCGGCCAGCGCCATGCCGACGGCGCGGCCGACGATGCCCTCCTCCGACAGGCTGGTGTCCATCACCCGGGCAGCGCCGAACTTCTCCTGCAGTCCCAGCGTGACCGCATGGACGCCGCCCTTCGGCCCGATATCCTCGCCCAGCACCACCATGCGCGGATTGACCGACAGCTCATGGTCCAGGACGCGGCGGATGGCGGTGACCATGTTGATCCGCGGCCCGTCCGGCTGCGGCGTGTCGCTTCCTGCGGCCGGGATGATGCCCTCGCCCCGCAGGCCGCCCATCGCCTGCGCCTCGCCCTCGAAGAAGACGTGGCGGGTCACCATGGCGGCATCGGGGGCCGGGCGCGCCTCGGCCCGAACCCGCGCCGCCTCGACCTGCGCCTCGGCCTCGGCGGCCAGCGCGTCCCATTCCGCCGCTTCCATCACGGCCGGGACCAGGAACTGCTTCAGCTTGGGCAGCGGGTCGCGGGCCCATTCCGCCGCCACGGTCTCGGCCGGCTTGTAGGCCTGGGTGTCCTGGAAGCTGTGGCCTTCCAGCCGCGGCACGCTGAGCCGCAGCAGGCATGGGCCCTTGCGGCCGCGGACATGGGCGACGGCGGCATCGGCCAGCCGCGCCGCCTCGGCCGGGTCGGTGCCGTCGCCGGCCAGGATGTGCAGGCCGCGGAAGCTGGCGAGGTTGGCGGCGATGTCGCCGCCCGGGGTCTGGAACCGCGACGGCACCGAGATGCCGTAGCCATTGTCCTCGATCAGGAACAGCACCGGCAGGCGCTGGGTGGTGGCGATGGTCAGGGCCGACCAGAAGCCATTGGTGGCGACCGAGGCGTCGCCGCCCAGCACCACGGCGATGGCGCGGTCGCAGCCAGGGTCGTGCAGCACAGTGCGGCCGTATTCCAGCGCCTGGGCCCAGCCGGCGGCCGGGGTGTACTGGGTGCCGACGCCGCCGCACATCGGCAGGGCCGAGGGACCGGACGGGTTCGGGAAGTTGAACACCACGCCGATGTCGCGCCCGGCGGAATAGCCTTCATCCCGCGCCATGGCGGAGCCGAGCGCGTCCACCAGGTCGACGCCGAGGGTCAGCAGGATCGGGCGGGAGCGGTAATAGCCGCAGACCGCATCGCGCGGGTCGTCCAGCCGCGTGCCCAGCAGGATCTGCGCCAGGTCGTGGCCGCGGGCGGAAAACTGGTAGAGCACCTTCTTCTGCGGCGCCAGCACCGTCTCCTCCAGCGCGTCCAGCGCGCGGGACAGGTGCAGCAGATGGGCGACATGGCGCCAGTCGAAGCCGGGATCGGGCGCGTTCGCCAGGAGGCGGGGCTGCTGGTAGGCGAGAGCGGTCACCGGATCGTCCTTCTGCTGGGCCTTCCGACCGGATGCGCGAAGCGCATCCCCAGGAAAAGGATGCGACGGATTCGGGGAAAAGTTTTGCCGATATGGGCGCCAGACGCTTGGATGTCAGGTATGATTTGCCCGGATCATCCGGATTGGAGTGATTTCATGCCCACAGAGTCCGACGAGCTGGACCGGTTCGAGCGCGCCATCCTGGCGGCGCTGCAGCGCAACGCCCGGCAGAGCGTGCAGGAGCTGGCCGAGGCGGTCGGGCTGTCGACCTCGCCGACCTGGCGGCGGCTGAAGGCGCTGGAGGAGCGCGGCGTGATCAAGGACTACGTCGCCCGGGTCGATCCGGCCCGGCTGGGCTATGGCGAGACCGCCTTCGCCCATGTCACCCTGGCCAAGCATGACGGCGAGCAGATCGAGGCCTTCGAGCGCAAGATCGCCGAGCGGCCGGAGGTGCTGGAGTTCTATTCGATGACCGGCTCGGCCGACTACATCCTGCGGATCGTCACCCGCAGCCCGCTGGACTATGAGAAGTTCCTGAAGGAGGTGGTGTTCACCAGCCCGGCGGTGCAGCACATCAGCTCGAACTTCGCTTTGCGCGAGATCAAGAACAGCGTGGCGATCCCGGTCTGAGACCGAGTCGCCCCTCACCCTCCCGGCCTGCGGCCGGGCCCCTCCCTCTCCCCGAGGAGAGGGAAATAAAGCCGCGCCTCCCTCACCTCTCCTTGGGGAGAGGTCGAAATCGCGGCASGCGATTTCGGGTGAGGGGGTGGCCCCGGCCCATCAGCGATCGCCCACCCTTGCCCGCCCGGCCGCGCCGAGGCATCGTGGCGGCCGCAGCCTGACGGGAGGAGCGCCGACGTGAGCATCGAGTTCCTGATCACCTCGTTCATCATCGTCGCCTCGCCCGGCACCGGCGCGCTGTTCACCATCGCCGCCGGGCTGACCCGCGGGTCGCGCGCCAGCGTGGTCGCCGCCTTCGGCTGCACCCTCGGGATCGTGCCGCACATGGCGGCCGCGATCCTAGGCCTGGCGGCGCTGCTGCACGCCAGCGCCCTGGCCTTCGAGATCTTCAAGTATCTCGGCGTTGCCTATCTGCTGTGGATGGCCTGGAACACCCTGCGCGAGCACGGCGCGCTGACGGTCGAGAAACAGGCCGACGGCCGCTCCGCCCTGCAGGTCACGGTGACGGCGATCCTGGTCAACATCCTGAACCCGAAGCTGTCGATCTTCTTCGTCGCCTTCCTGCCGCAGTTCGTCAGCACCGGCGAGGCCCATCCGCTGGCCCGGATGCTGGAGCTGAGCGGCGTGTTCATGCTGATGACCTTCGCGGTCTTCGCCGTCTACGGCCTGTTCGCCGCGGCGATGCGCGACCATGTCATCAGCCGCCCGCGGGTGATGACCTGGATGCGCCGCAGCTTCGCCGCCGCCTTCGTCGCCCTCGGCGCCAAGCTGGCCCTGGCCGAGCGCTAAGTCCTCCCCATACAGGCGGAGGGACACATTCCCGTCATGGTGAGCCCCGCAGGGGCGTGGCCATCCAGGGGCTGGTGCGAGCCGCCCTGGATGGCCACGTCGCTTCGCTCCTCGCCATGACGCAGGAGGGCCGGAGAGGCGATCTCAATGGCCGTTGGCATCAATCCCGGTAGCCCGGCTCCTCGGCGTCGAGGATCGCCTTGACGTTGTCCAGGTGGTCGGCGGCGAAGCGGCCATAGCCGCGCCATTGCCGCTCGGTCAGCCGCGCCACCTCCTCCGGCATCACCCGCAGCGGGCGGCCGGTGGCGTAGCAGGTCAGCAGCGTCTCGGCCGCGCGCTCGAAATAGTAGAGCTCGTCGAAGGCGTCGGCGATGGTCGGGCCGATCACCAGCACGCCGTGATTGGCCATCAGTAGCACGGTCTTGCCCTCGGTCATCAGCGCCGCCTGGCGGTCGCCCTCCTCATCCGACAGGGCCATGCCGGCGAAGCCGCCATCGATCACCACCCGGCCGAAGAAGCGGGCGGTGTTCATGTCGATCGGCGGCATCGTGCTGTCCGCCAGGCAGGCCAAAGCAGTCGCGTATTTCGAGTGCAGATGCATGATGCAGCGGGCCTGCGGCAGCGCCGCATGCAGCCGGGCATGCAGGTACCAGGCGGTCGGGTCCGGCGCGTCCGGCTGGTCCAGCGTCGTCGGGTCATGCGCGTCGAGCAGCAGCAGGCTGCCGGCGGTGACGCGCGAGAAATGCAGCCGGCACGGGTTGATCAGGAAGCGCGACCCGTCGACCGCCACGCTCATGTGGTTGGCGATCGATTCATGCATGTCCAGCCGCGCGAACCAGCGGAACGCCGCGGCGAGGTCGATGCGGGCGTCGGCGTGAGCGTCCTCGGCCGCGGCGACGACGGAGGCAGGGCGAAGAGAGGCGGTCATGGCCGATTCCTTCCGTGTCAGCGTTGCGCGGTTTCCCACCGGGGGTGGATCCACACCGGTTGCTCGTCCCGCGGCGGGGCGGGCCGGCCGCGGATCAGGTCGCTCGCCTTCTCGGCGATCATGATGGTGGGCGCGTTGGTGTTGCCGCTGACGATCGCTGGCATCACCGAGGCGTCGACCACCCGCAAGCCCTCGACGCCGTGGACCCGGCACTCGCCATCCACCACCGCCGTGCCGCCCTGCCCCATCCGGCAGGTGCCGACCGGGTGGTAGCAGGTCTCGATCCCCTGGCGCAGATACGCGTCGATCTCGTCGTCGCTGCGCACCGCCGGGCCGGGAGTGATCTCCTCGCCGCGATAGGCGGCCAGCGCCGGCTGGGCCAGGATCTCGCGGGTCAGCCGTACCGATTGCCGCAGGTCGATGCGGTCCTGCGGGTCCTGCAGGTAGTTGAAGCGGATCGCCGGCGGCCGGGCCGGGTCGGCGGAGCGCAGCCTGACATGGCCCAGGCTGCGCGGCCGCATCAGGTCGATATGCACCTGGAAGGAGTGAGCACCGACATCCTCGACCGTGCCGGGCTTGATCGCGATCGGCATGAAGGTCAGCTGCAGGTCGGGATGCTCGATGCCCGGCCGGCTGCGGATGAAGCCGCCGGCCTCGAAATGGTTGGACGCCGCCGGGCCGGTCTTGCCGGCGAACCAGCGCAGCCCGGTCGTCAGCTTGCGCAGGCCGCGATTGACCCCGTAGAGCGAGGCCGGCGTGCGGCAGCGGTGCTGGATGACGATGTCCGGATGGTCGTTCAGGTTGGCGCCGACACCGGGCAGGTCGACCAGCGGCCGGATGCCGAGCGCCGCCAGCTCGTCGGCCGGACCGATGCCGGAGAGCTGCAGCAGCTGCGGCGAGTTGATCGCCCCGCCCGACAGGATCACCTCGGCCCCGGCCCGCGCCGTCTCGACCCGGCCGCGCCGGCTGAACTCGACGCCGACCGCGCGGCCGCGCTCCAGCACGATGCGACGGACCAGGGCGCCGGTCAGCACGGTCAGGTTCGGCCGACCCAGCGCTGGCCGCAAATAGGCGCGCGCGGCACTCCAGCGCCGGCCGCCGCCGGTGGTGCGGTCGATGCGGCCGAAGCCTTCCTGCCGCGCCCCGTTCACATCGGCGGTCAGGCCGTAGCCCGCCTCCTGCCCCGCCCGGATGAAGGCGTCGGCCAGCGGCGTCGCGGCGAGGTCCGGCGCGAACACCGACAGCGGCCCGTCGCCGCCGTGATAGACGTCGCCGCCCAGGCTGTGCCGCTCCGCCCGCTTGAAATAGGGCAGCACGTCGGCATAGGCCCAGCCCTTCAGCCCGGACTGGGCCCAGGCATCGTAGTCGCGGGCATGGCCGCGGATATAGACCATGCCGTTGATCGAGGACGACCCGCCCAGCACCCGGCCGCGCGGATGCGACAGGCGGCGGCCGTCGAGATGCGGCTCCGGCTCCGACACATAGGCCCAGTTGAACCGGTCGGAGGACAGCAGGCGCCCGACCGCCGCCGGCATGTGGATCTGCCAGCTGCGGTCGGCCGGCCCGGCCTCCAGCAGCAGCACCCGCACCGCCGGGTCCTCGGTCAGCCGCGCCGCCAGCACGCAGCCGGCCGAGCCGGCGCCGGCGATCACGTAGTCGAAGCCCTTGGCCATCGCCGCTCAGGCCGCGTCGGGGCGGATCGCCCGGTGGCAGAGCTGGTGGAAGTGGCGGACCAGATGCTCGCTGCGATTGTCCTGCGTCTCGCCGATCAGGTAGCGGCCGTGGCGGAAGCCCATCGACCGCAGACCCTTCTGGTTCGAGATGTTGAGCTGGATGTCCTCCGGCCCCAGATCCTCGTTCATCCAGCGGATGCAGGCGCGGGTGACCTCCGGCAGGTCCCGCCCCTCCGGCCCGTAATAGCCGAAGCGCAGGATCGAGGTCTCCGGCCCGGTCGGGATCATGATGAAGGTGCCGACCACGTCGGAGTATGGGAAGGCGTAGATCGTCGCGTTCGGGAACAGGCCGAGATTGAAGAACCAGTCGGTCTGCCAGGTGGCGCCCTCCAGCTTCACGCCATAGGCCTGGGTGGTGCCCGGCTTCGGCGGGCCGATATAGGTCCACCAGTCGCCGCGCGGCGTCAGCGTGTAGCCGTCGAAGTCGATCAGCTGCGCCAGCTCGCGGTGCACCGGGCCGGAGAAGCTGAAATGATAGCCCTCGATCGAGTTCTCCTGGATCACCTTCCAGTTGGCGGCGACCGGCACGTCGACCTCCTCCACCAGCACCAGCCGGTCGAGATCGGGCAGGAAGCGCCGCATCTCGGCCTCGGCGCCCGGTGCCATGTCGGCGATCGGCCGGGCCGCGGGGTCGAGATTGACGAAGACGAAGGACCCGAAGATTTCGACCCGCACCGGCTTCAGCCCGTGCTGGCCCTTGTCGAAATTCGCCAGGCATTCCGTGCGCGGCGCCCCGCGCAGGCTGCCGTCGAGGCCATAGGTCCAGGCGTGGTAGCCGCAGGTGATCGCCCGGGCCTTGCTGCGCCGGGTCTCGACCAGCCGGTTGCCGCGATGCTGGCAGACATTGTGGAAGGCGCGGATCTGCCCGTCCGCCCCCTTCATCACCAGGACGCTCTGGTCGAGCACCGTCTCGGTGACGATGTCGCCGGTCTCGCGGAAGTCGCTGAGATGCCCGACCAGGTGCCAGGACTTCAGGAAGATCGCCTCCCGCTCCGCCTCGTACACCCCCTGGTCGTAGAAGAACGGGGCCGGAAGGGAATAGCCGGCGGCCTGGTCGGCCGCGCTCCAGGTCGGAACCGCGATGTTCATTGTTGTCTCCCCGTCTCGGGCTGGCGTTGACCGCAGAGTGGGAGAGGTTCGGGACCTCAACCTGTCACTATCCGTCGCGTCGATGTCGATTTTTCACCGGCCGCGAACGGCCGCGATGGCATGCTGGGGCGGCTCGACGAAGGGACCTTGATGCGCAAGCTGGCCTTCCTGGTGCTGCCCGAATTCTCGGCGCTGGGCCTCGCCGCGGCGATCGAGCCGCTGTTCGTCGCCAACTGGCTGGCGCAGGAGCGGCTGTTCGCCTGGACCGTGGTCTCCGCCGACGGCGGTGCGGTCCGCGCCAGCAACGGCACGGTCACGCCGGTCGACGGCGCCCTGGCGGCAGCGGAGGGCAGCGGCACGGTCTTCGTCCTCGCCAGCTTCGAGTCCGCCGCGGTCGCCGGGCAGCGGCCGGTGCTGCCCTGGCTGCGGCGGCTGGCCCGCTTCGGCGTCGAGCTCGGCGGCATCGAGACCGGCAGCCTGGCCCTGGCCGAGGCCGGCCTGCTGGACGGCCACACGGCGGCGGTGCACTGGGACAACCTGACCGGCTTCCAGGAGCGCTATCCGGCGGTGCGCGCAGTGCCGCAGCTCTACGCCCTCTCGGGCGGCCGGATCACCTGCGCCGGGGCCTCCGCCATCCTCGACATGATGGTCGGCTGGATCGGGCGCCACGCCGATCCCGGCCTGGCCGGCGAGGTCGCGGAGCATCTGCTGCTGGGCCGGGTGCGGCCGCCGGAGACCGGGCAGCGGGACTCGGATGAACCCGCGCAGGCCGCCGCCGACCCGCTGGTGGCGCAGGCGCTGGAGATCATGCGCGGCACGATCGACGAGCCCCTGCCCTGCGCCGCCATAGCCGACCGGGTCGGCCTGTCGCTGCGCCAGCTCGAGCGCCGGTTCAGGCAGGCGGTCGGCCGCCCGGTCCAGGCCCAGTACCTGCTGCTGCGCATGGCCAAGGCCCACCAGCTGCTGCAGCAGACCGGGCTGAGCGTCACCGAGGTTGCCTTCTCCTGCGGCTTCCCCTCGCCCGAATACTTCTCGCGCCGCTACCGCGCCCAGTTCGGCTGCCGGCCCAGCGCCGACCGGCGGCAATCCACCACCGCCCCGGTGCTGCGGCAGAAGCCGAGCCATTCATTGATCGAGCGTTCAGAGAATTCTTGATCTGCGGCTGCGACGCGGCGAGTCTGACGGCAACTGAGATGTTCTGGACGGAGTCATGGCCCGCACCCGCGCCCCTGACTATGACGAGAAGCGGCGGGCGATCCTGCATCGGACGGCGGAGCTGTTCGCCCGGCACGGCTTCACCGGCGCCTCGATCACCATGATCGCCGAGGCCTGCGGCATGTCGAAGGCCCTGCTGTACCACTATTACCGCGACAAGGACGCGGTGCTGTTCGACATCCTGGCCGACCACCTGTCCACCCTGGTCGCGGCGGTGGAGGACGCGGCCGCCGCTCCGGCCAGTGCCCGCGAGCGGCTGCACGCGGTCGTGGCCGCGCTGCTCGACGCCTATCGCGACGCCGATGCCGAGCACCAGGTGCAGATCACCAGCCTGAAGCTGCTGCCGCCGGAGCGGCAGGAGCAGTTGAAGGAGATGGAGCGGACGCTGGTGCGGATCTTCGCCGAGGCGCTGGCCGCCGCGGTGCCGCAGGTCGCGACCGACCGCGCCCTGCTGATGCCGCTGACCATGTCGCTGTTCGGCATGCTGAACTGGCACTATCTGTGGTTCCGCGAGGGCAAGGGGCTGGGCCGCGCCGACTATGCCCGGCTGGCGACCCAACTGGTCCTGTCCGGCGCGGCGGATGCGGTGGCGGCGGTGACGCCCGCGGCCCGCCGGCGGATGGAAACCGCCTGACCGCGATGCCCCGCACCGCCCTGCGCCGGATCCTGGACAGCCTGAAGGCCGAGCCGTCACGCACCTGGTCGATCATCATCACCGTCTATGGCGACGCCATCGTGCCGCGCGGCGGGTCGCTGTGGCTGGGCACCCTGTCCGCCTTCCTGCACGCCATCGACATCGGCGACGGCGTGGTACGGACGGCGATGTCGCGGCTGGCCGCCGATGGCTGGCTGGAGCGCAGCCGGGTCGGCCGCAACAGCTTCTACCGCCTGGCCGAGCGCGGGCGGCAGACGTTCCGCACCGCCACCGAGCACATCTACAACGCCCATCCGCCGCCGCCCGGCAGCGGCTTCGTGCTGGTGCTGGCCGGCAATGGCGGCGACCGCGAGGCGGCGCGGACGGCCCTGCAGGCCGCCGGCTTCGGCAGCGCCGCGCCGGGCGTCTGGGTGGCGCCGGCCGGCACGCCGGTCCCGCCGGAAGCCGGGGAGGCGGTGTGCCTGGATGCCTCGGCCGATGCCGAAACGCGGCGCCGGCTGGCGGCGCAGAGCTGGCCGCTGGACCAGACGGCATCCGCCTATCGCCGCTTCCTGTCCGAGTTCGAGCCGCTGCGCGCGGCGCTGGCGGCCGGTGGCGCGCTGCCCGACCAGGACAGCTTCATCGCCCGCATCCTGCTGATCCATGCCTGGCGCCGGATCGTGCTGCGCGACCCGGTGCTGCCGGCCGACCTGCTGCCGCCGGACTGGCCCGGCACCGCCGCCCGCGCCCTCTGCGCCGATCTCTACCACCGGCTGCTGCCGGCCTCGGAGCGCTGGCTCGACGCGGAGGGCCAGACCGAGTCCGGCCCCCTGCCCTCTCCAGGGCCGGAGCTGGAGGCCCGGTTCCGGTAAAGCGTCCCCTCACCGTCATGGCGAGCCCCGAAGGGGCGTGGCCATCCAGGGCGGCTCACACCGGCC
This sequence comes from Inquilinus limosus, assembly GCF_002195995.1. Lineage (GTDB taxonomy): Bacteria > Pseudomonadota > Alphaproteobacteria > DSM-16000 > Inquilinaceae > Inquilinus > Inquilinus limosus_C. The sequence continues at coordinate 85,259 of NZ_NHON01000008.1, read as the reverse complement.
CCTGGATGGCCACGTCGCTGCGCTCCTCGCCATGACGGTGAGAGGTCCCCGCGCTGCGATATGTTACCAGAATTGTTGACTACACATATTTATGTGACATATACTCCAATCAAGGTCAGGGAGGATGCTGGACGCCATGTACACGCAAGCCCTCAACGCCACCGATCCAACCGCCAAGCCGGTCGAGGACTCCGCCCTCGCCGCCCGCTTCCAGGAACGGATCGACGCCGAGGACCGGATCGAGCCCAACGACTGGATGCCGGAGGCGTATCGCAAGACGCTGACACGGCAGATCTCCCAGCACGCCCATTCCGAGATTGTCGGCATGCTGCCCGAGGGCAACTGGATCACCCGGGCGCCGACCCTGCGGCGCAAGGCGGCCCTCTTGGCCAAGGTGCAGGACGAGTGCGGCCACGGCCTCTACCTCTACGCCGCGGCCGAGACGCTGGGCACGGCGCGCGAGGAGCTGGTGGACCAACTCCTGACCGGCAAGGCCAAGTATTCCTCGATCTTCAACTACCCGACCCTGAGCTGGGCCGATATCGGCGCCATCGGCTGGCTGGTCGACGGCGCCGCGATCATGAACCAGATCCCGCTGTGCCGCTGCTCCTACGGCCCCTACGCCCGCGCCATGATCCGGGTGTGCAAGGAGGAATCGTTCCACCAGCGCCAGGGCTACGAGATCATGGTCACGCTGGCTCGCGGCACGCCGGAGCAGAAGGCGATGGCGCAGGACGCGCTGGACCGCTGGTGGTGGCCCTGCCTGATGATGTTCGGGCCCCCGGATTCGGCCAGCCAGCACAGCGACACCTCGACCAAATGGAAGATCAAGCGCTTCTCGAACGACGAGCTGCGCCAGAAATTCGTCGATGCCACGGTGCCGCAGGCCCGGTTCATCGGCCTGACCATGCCCGACCCGGACCTGAGGCTGAACGCCGAGACCGGGCATTGGGAGTACGGCGCCATCGACTGGGCCGAGTTCAAGCAGGTGCTGGCCGGCAACGGTCCCTGCAACCGCGACCGCATGGCGGCGCGCAACAAGGCGCATGACGACGGCGCCTGGGTGCGCGAGGCCGCGCTGGCCTATGCCGAAAAGCGCCGCGCCCGGGCGGCGGCCTGAGGGAGGACACGCCATGACCACGCCGAATTTCCCCCTCTGGGAAGTCTTCATCCGCAGCCGCAACGGGCTGGCGCACAAGCATGTCGGGTCGCTGCACGCGGCCGACCCGGTGATGGCGCTGCAGGCGGCGCGCGACCTCTACACCCGACGCGGCGAGGGGCTGTCGATCTGGGTGGTGCCGTCCAACGCCATCACCGCCTCTGACCCCGCCGACAAGGGCATGATGTTCGAGCCGGCGGCCAGCAAGATCTACCGCCACCCGACCTTCTACGACGTGCCCGACGAGATCGGGCATATGTGATGGCCACGATCACCGTCGCCGAGACGCCGCTCGTCCGCTACGCCCTGGCGCGGGCCGACGACGCCCTGATCCTGGGCCACCGCCTGTCGGAATGGTGCGGCCACGCGCCGATGATGGAAGAGGACATGGCCCTGGCCAATATCGGGCTCGACCTGATCGGCCAGGCCCGTGCCCTCTACACCTACGCCGCCGAGGCCGAAGCCGCGGGCAATGACGAGGACCGCTACGCCTATTGGCGCGACGTGCGGCAGTACCGCAACCTGCTGCTGGTCGAGCAGCCGAATGGCGATTTCGCCCGCACCATCCTGCGCCAGTTCTTCTACTCCGCCTTCGCCGATCCCTACTGGCGGGCGATGACCGCCTCGACCGACCCGACCCTGGCGGCGATCGCCGCGAAGTCGGAGAAGGAGAGCGCCTATCACCTGCGCCACAGCGCGGAATGGGTGATCCGCCTCGGCGACGGCACCAATGAGAGCCATGACCGGTCTCAAGATGCGGTGGAGGAGCTGTGGCCCTATACCGGCGAGATGTTCCTGCCGGATGAGGGCGAAGCCGAGCTGGTCCGGCAGGGAGTCGCGGTCGATGCCGAGAGCCTGCGCGAGACCTGGTCGCGGACCGTGGTCGCGGTGCTGGCCGAGGCGACGCTGGCGGCTCCGCCCGCCGGCTGGTCCCAGCGTGGCGGCCGCGACGGAAGGCACAGCGAGCATCTCGGTCATCTGCTGAGCGAGCTGCAGATCCTGCAGCGGACCTATCCGGGGGCGAATTGGTGACGGCGCCGGCCTATCCCCCTCACCCTCCCGTCGCTTCGCGCCGGGCCCCTCCCTCTCCCCAAGGAGAGGGGAATCGGAGCCGCGGCCCCTTCACCTCTCCTTGGGGAGAGGTCGAAATCGCGCCAGCGATTTCGGGTGAGGGGGCGGCTCCGGCCTCTCCCACATCCGAGCCGGACACCCTCCGCCAACGCGCCTGGGAGGCCGCAGCTGCTGTGGTCGACCCGGAGTTGCCGGTGCTGACCATCGCCGATCTCGGCGTGCTGCGCGACGTGACGGTGCGGGACGGGCGGGTCGAGGTGGCGATCACCCCGACCTATTCCGGCTGCCCGGCGATGAGCGTGATCGCGCTGGAGATCGGGCTGGCGCTGGAGCGGGCCGGCATCGGCGGCGCCCGGGTGCGCACCGTGCTGTCGCCGGCCTGGACCACCGCCTGGCTGACCCCGGACGGCCGCCGCAAGCTGGCCGCCTATGGCGTCGCCCCGCCGCAGGACGGCGCCGGCCGCCGCGCCCTGTTCGGCGCCGAGACCGTGCCCTGCCCGCTTTGCGGCTCGGTCCACACCGAGCGGCTGTCGGAGTTCGGCTCGACCTCCTGCAAGGCGCTGTGGCGCTGCACCGACTGCCGCGAGCCCTTCGACTATTTCAAGTGCCATTGATGTCCGCCGCCACGCCGCGCTTCCACCGCCTGACCATCCGCGACCTCAGGCGCGAGACCGCCGACGCGGTCTCGATCGCCTTCGACGTGCCGGACGGGCTCAACGCCGACTACCGCTACAATCCCGGCCAGTATCTGACCCTGCGCGCCACCATCGACGGCGAGGATTTGCGCCGGTCCTACTCGATCTGCTCCGGCCCCGATGACGGCGAGCTGCGGATCGCGGTGAAGCGGGTCGAGGGCGGACTCTTCTCCGACTGGGTCAACCGCACGCTGAAGCCCGGCGACGCGATCGAGGTGATGACCCCGACCGGCCGCTTCGGCGTGCCGCAGGCGCCGGCCCAGAGCCAGGCACGGATCCATGTCGGCTTCGCCGCCGGCTCGGGCATCACCCCGGTGCTGTCGTTGCTGCGCGGCGTGCTGGCGCGCGAGCCGGACAGCCGCTTCTTCCTGTTCTACGGCAACCGCTCCACCGGCGAGATCCTGTTCCGCGAGGCGCTGGAGGAGCTGAAGGACCGCTTCCTCGACCGGCTCTCGGTGTTCCACGTGCTGTCGCAGGAGGAGCAGGATCTGCCGATCCTGACCGGCCGGCTGGACGGCGAGAAGGCGCGGCGCCTGCTGCGGCTGGTGGTGCCGGCCGAGATGGTCGACGAGGTCTATCTCTGCGGCCCCGAGGGCATGAGCCGGGAGATCGCCGGGACGCTGGCCGAGCTGGGCGTCGCCCCGGAGAAGGTGCATGTCGAGCTGTTCGTCTCCGCCCTCGGCGGCCGGCCGCGGCCCAAGCCGGCGGCCCCCGCCCCGGATGCGCCCAGCCGTACCGCCGTGCTGACCGTCGACGGCAAGCGCCGCGAGGTGCCGGTGGCCGAGGGCGAGAGCATCCTGGACGCGGCGCTGCGCGCGGGCATGGACCTGCCCTATGCCTGCAAGGGCGGCATGTGCTCGACCTGCCGGGCCCGGCTGGTCGAGGGCGAGGCCGCGATGGACCTGAACTACTCGCTGGAGCCCTGGGAACTCGAGGCCGGCTTCATCCTGACCTGCCAGTCGCATCCGAAGACCGACCGGGTGGTGGTCGACTACGACCAGATGTGAGAAGCCTGCCCCTCACCCCTTCGGCCGCTTGTCGATCACCCGCTTCGCCTTGCCGGCGGAGCGTTCGATCGTGCCGGGGGGCTGGATCAGCACCCGGGCCGAGATCCCGACCGTGTCCTTGATCCGCAGCGTCAGCCGCTCGGCCGCCACGGTCAGGCCGGCCCCGTCCCAATGCTCGGGCCGCGCCTCGGCCAGCACCATCATTTCATCCAGCCGCCCGGGGCGGCTCAGCTCTATCAGGAAATGGCCGCCGCACCAGTCGCAGGCCAGCAGCGCCTCCTCGATCTGGGTCGGGAAGACGTTGACGCCGCGCAGGATGATCATGTCGTCGGAGCGGCCGGTCACCTTCTCCATCCGCCGCATGCCGGGCCGGGCCGAGCCGGGCAGCAGCCGGGTCAGGTCGCGGGTGCGGTAGCGGATGACCGGGAACGCCTCCTTGGTCAGGGAGGTGAAGACCAGCTCGCCGATCTCGCCGTCCGGCAATACGGCACCGGTCACCGGGTCGATCACCTCCGGCAGGAAATGGTCCTCCCAGACATGCAGCCCGTCCTTGGTCTCGACGCATTCCTGGGCGACGCCGGGGCCGATCACCTCCGACAGGCCGTAGATGTCGGTGGCGTCGAGGGCAAAATCCCGCTCGATCTCCTGCCGCATCGCATTGGACCAGGGCTCGGCCCCGAAGATGCCGAAGCGCAGCGCGCTGTCGCGCGGATCGAGGCCCTGGGACCGGAACCCGTCCAGGATCGCCAGCATGTAGCTGGGCGTCACCATGATGACGTCGGGCCGGAAGTCGGTGATCAGCTGGACCTGGCGCTCGGTCATGCCGCCCGACATCGGCACCACGGTGCAGCCCAGCCGCTCCGCCCCGTAATGGGCGCCCAGGCCCCCGGTGAACAGGCCGTAGCCATAGGCGACATGCACCATCATCCCCGGCCGGCCGCCGGCGGCGCGGATCGACCGCGCCATCACGGTCGCCCACATGTCGAGATCGGCCTGGGTGTAGCCGACCACGATCGGCTTGCCGGTGGTGCCGGAGGAGCCGTGGATCCGGGCGATCCGCTCGCGCGGCACGGCGAACAGGCCGAAGGGGTAGTTGTCGCGCAGGTCCTGCTTGGTGGTGAAGGGGAACCTCGCCAGGTCCGGCAGGTCGCGGAAATCGGACGGGTGCACCCCGGCGGCGTCGAAGGCCCGGCGGGTGTGCGGGACGTTGTCATAGGCGTGGCGCAGCGACCAAGCCAGCCGGTCGCGCTGCAGTGCCATGATCTCGTCGCGCGAGGCCCGCTCGGCCGCGTCCAGCCCCGGGATCGCCGTCATCGTCCCCTCCCCGTGCCTGTTCTCAATCTTCGGCCGGCCGGTCGATGAACGAGCCGCCGACCGTCCGGGAATGGCCGCGGAACTCGGCGATCACCGTCTCGCCCACCGCGACGCTGACATCGTAGAGGCCCGAGCGGCCGGAGCGCGATACCTCCCGCGCCGTCGCCACCAGCCGGTCGCCGACCGTGCCGGGGCGCAGGAAGGTGATGCTGCAATGCGCCGCCACCGTGCGCTCGCCGCCCGAGTTGCAGGCGAAGGCGAAGGCCGAATCCGCCAGGGTGAAGATGAAGCCGCCATGGGCAGTGCCATGGCCGTTGGTCATGTCCGGCCGGATGGTCATGGCCAGCCGGGCCCGGCCGGGCCCGACCTCCAAGATCTCCATGCCCAGCGCCCGGCTGGCGCCGTCGTCGCGCCACATCGTCTCGGCCGCGGCCTTCGCGACCGCCTCGGCTTCCGCAGCGGTGGTCGCCTTCATTCCGCCCGCCCCGTGAATTTCGCCGGCCGCTTCTCGATGAAGGCGCGGACGCCCTCGGCATAGTCCGGCGTGCGCCCGGCCCGGCGCTGCAGGTCGCGCTCGAGGTCCAGCTGCGCGTCCAGGCTGTTGCCGGCGGAGGCGTCGAGCGCCTGCTTGATCAGGGCCAGCCCCTGGGTCGGCTGGGTGGCGAGATGGGCGGCCAGGGCCTCGGCCTCCGGGCGCAATGCCGCATCGTCGACCGCCTTCCAGATCAGGCCCCATTCCTCCGCCTTGTCCGCCGGCAAGGGCTCGGCCAGCAGCGCCAGGCCGCGGGCGCGGGCGGCGCCGACCAGCCGCGGCAGCGCATAGGTGCCGCCGGAATCGGGCACCAGCCCGATCTTGGCGAAGGACTGGATGAATTTTGCGGAGCGCGCGGCCAGCACGATGTCGCAGGCCAGGGCGATGTTGGCGCCGGCCCCGGCGGCGACACCGTTGACGGCGCAGACCACCGGCTTCGGCAGCGCCCGCAGGCGGCGGATCAGCGGGTTGTAGAGACCATCCAGCGTGGCGCCGAGATCGGGCGCCTGGCCGCTGGTGGCGCGGTCGTTCAGGTCCTGCCCGGCGCAGAAGCCGCGCCCCGCCCCGGTCAGCAGCACCGCCCTGCAGCCGGCGTCGGCCTCGACCCCGGCCAGCGCCTCGGCCAAAGCGCGGTGCATCTCCTCATTGAAGGAATTCAGCCGGTCCGGGCGGTTGAGCGTCAGGACGCTCCAGCCGTCGCGGCGGTCGACCAGAACCGTAGGCTCCATGAGGCGTCCTCCTCCGGATGGCCGGTTGCACCGGACCTCTTGAATTGAACGATCGTTCGGTTAATTCTTAGACCCGGGACCCGGCCTGTCAATCGGCAATCGACGGCGCGGACCGGGTGATCGGGAGGACGCCATGACCGCCATCCTGCAGAGCTATGCCGAGGACCGCTGGGTCGCCGCGACCGAGGAGCTGGCCGACATCGCCAGCGCCATCGACGGCCGGGTGGTGGCGCGGCTGTCGAGCCGCGGCCTGAACTTCGCGGCGATGGTCCGCCATGCCCGCGAGGTCGGCGGCCCGGCGCTGCGCCGGCTGACCTTCCACCAGCGCGCCGACCTGCTGAAGGCCCTGGCGCTGTATCTGTCGGAGCGCAAGGAACCGCTCTACGCCCTGGCCGCCGATACCGGGGCGACGAAGCGGGACAACCTGATCGACATCGATGGCGGGCTGGGCACGCTGTTCGCCTATGCCTCGCGCGGACGGCGCGAGCTGCCGAGCGAGCGCTTCATCCTGGAGGACGGGGTCGAGCGGCTGTCCAAGGGCGGCAGCTTCGTCGGCGTCCACGTGCTGACGCCGCTGACCGGCGTCGCCGTGCACATCAACGCCTTCAACTTCCCGTGCTGGGGCCTCTTGGAGAAGCTGGCGCCGGCGATCCTGGCCGGGGTGCCGGTGATCTCCAAGCCGGCCTCGGCCACCGCCTATGTCGCCGAGGCGCTGGTCAGGCTGATCACCGACTCCGGCATCCTGCCCGCGGGCGCGCTGCAATTCGTGGCCGGTGGCACCGGCGACCTGCTGGATCACCTGACCGGCCAGGACCTGGTGGCCTTCACCGGGTCGATCGAGACCTCCGAGAAGCTGCGCAACCACCCGGCGATCTCGCGCAACGCGGTGCGCTTCGTGGCCGAGCGGGATTCGCTGAACGCCGCGATGCTGGGCCCCGATGCGATGCCGGGCACGCCGGAATTCGACCTGTTCATCAAGGAGGTGGTGCGCGAGATGACGGCGAAGGCCGGGCAGAAATGCACCGCCATCCGCCGCATCCTGGTGCCGCGCGCGCTGGAGCGGGACGTCATCGCCGCCCTCGGGCAGAAGCTGTCCGGCCTGGTCCTCGGCGACCCGCGGCAGGAGAGCACGCGGATGGGCCCGCTGGTCAGCCTGGCCCAGCGCGACGATGTCCGCGCCCGCATCGCCGACCTGTCCACGGAAGCCGAGATCGTGGTCGGCGACCCCGCGAATGACGGCGCTCCGGGCGGCGCCTTCCTGGCCCCGGTGCTGCTGCGCTGCGTCGATCCGGCGACGGCGCGCAAGGTGCATGTGGTCGAGGCCTTCGGGCCGGTGGCGACCGTGATCGCCTATGACGGGCTGGACCAGGCGGTGGAGCTGGTTCGCCGCGGCGAGGGCAGCCTGGTGGCCTCGGTCTTCACCCATGACGACACGATCGCCGACGCGCTGGTCTTCGGCCTGGCGCCGTTCCATGGCCGCATCCTGATCGTGGATCGCGACTGCGCCGGCGAATCGACCGGCCATGGCTCGCCGCTGCCCGGCCTGGTGCATGGCGGCCCCGGCCGGGCCGGCGGCGGCGAGGAGCTGGGCGGCATCCGCGGCGTGCACCACTACCTGCAGCGCACCGCCCTGCAGGGGTCGCCCGCCCGCCTGTCGGCCCTGACCCGCACCTGGCTGCAGGGCGCCCCGGCGCCGGTGCCGGCCACCCACCCGTTCCGCCGCAACTACGAGGAGCTGGCGGTCGGCGAGACGGTGGAGACCCCGGCCCGCACCATCACCATCGCGGATATCGAGCATTTCGCCGACTTCACCGGCGACGCCTTCTACGCGCACATGGATGAAGAAGCCGCCAAGGCGAACCCGTTCTTCCCCGGCCGGGTGGCGCATGGCTACCTGATCCTGTCCTTCGCCGCCGGCCTGTTCGTCGACCCGGCGCCCGGGCCGCTCTTGGCCAATTACGGCCTCGACAATCTGCGCTTCCTGAAGCCGGTGTCGCCGGGGGATTCGATCCGGGTGCGGCTGACGGTCAAGCGCAAGACCGCCGCCCGCATGCCGGAATACGGCGAGGTGCGCTGGGACGTCGAGGTGTTCAACCAGGCCGACGAGACCGTCGCCCGCTACGACCTGCTGACCATGAGCGCGCGGCCGGCGGCGGCCTGAGCCGCCGCTGCGACAACAAACCTGTGGAATGGCTCCAAAGTAGTATTCCCCTCGCCCGCGGAAGGCGCATCATGGCCCTGGCGCCGCGGCCTGGAACCAAGCTCCGGGCCGGGGCGTCATCCTAGGAGCACTGACCCTGATTGGAGACGTCTCATGAAGCGCTGGAAGACTCCGAAGGTCCGCGAGATCTCCGTCGGCTGCGAGATCAACGCCTACGCCTGCGCGACCGTTTAAGACCAACCTCCGCCTGATGGCGGATCCGGCGAGGCTGCCGAAAGCGGGGCTGAGACCATGCGCATCGTCGTCCTCGGTTCCGCTGCCGGCGGAGGTTTCCCTCAATGGAACTGCAACGCGCCCACCAGCCGGGGGGTGCGGACCGGGAGTCTGCGCGCCAAGCCGCGCACCCAGGCCTCCCTCGCCGTCAGTGCGGATGGCGAGCGTTGGCTGTTGCTGAACGCCTCCCCCGATTTTCGCCAGCAGGTGGCCGCCAACACGATGCTGTGGCCGCAGGACGGGCTGCGCCATTCCCCGATCGCGGCGGTGATCCTGACCAGCGGCGAGATCGACCATGTCGCCGGGCTGCTGTCGATGCGCGAATCCCAGCCCTTCGCCCTGTGGGCCGCGCCGCCGGTGCTGGCCGCCCTGGCCGCCAACCCGATCTTCGACGCGCTGAGCCCCCGGTCGGTCGAACGCCACGCGGTGGCGCCGAACGGGCCCTTCCCGATCGCCGGCCGCGGCGGCGGGCTGGGCCTGACCGTCACCGCCTTTCCGGTGCCGGGCAAGGTGCCGCTGTATCTCGAAGGCCAGGCCGGCGACGACCTGGCCGGCGCGCCGGACGAGACGCTGGGGCTGGAGATCGCGGCCAACGGCGCCCGCTTCCACTACATCCCCGGCTGCGCCGCGATGACGCCGGAGCTGCGCGCCCGGCTGCAGGGGTCGCCGCTGGTGTTCTTCGACGGCACGCTGTGGCGCGACGACGAGCTGATCACCACCGGCGTCGGCGCCAAGACCGGCCGGCGGATGGGCCATATGAGCATCGACGGGCCGGACGGCACGGTCGCGGCCTTTTCCGACCTCGACACCGGGCGCCGGATCCTGATCCATGTCAACACCACCAATCCGGTCCTGATCGAGGATTCGCCCGAACGCGCCGCCCTGGCCGAAGCCGGCTGGGAGGTGGCGGAGGACGGCATGGAGATCGCCCTGTGAGGACGATAGGGTGCCGGGAGATGAGAGCGAGATGATCCACTCCAAGCTGTCATGCCCGGGCTTGACCCGGGCATCCAGGGAATGTCGATGCCGCTCTGGGTGGCCCCTGGATTGCCGGGTCAAGCCCGGCAATGACAACAAGGGTCTAGATCATTGCCCTGCTCCACAGCCCGAAGAGCCCACAGCAGTGCCAAGGATGCGCCGATGACCGACCTGATGACCCCGGACCAGCTCGAGGCGGCGCTGCGCGCGATCGGGCGCGAGCGGTACCATGACCGCCACCCGTTCCATGCCCTGCTGCATGGCGGCAAGCTGGACCGGGGCCAGGTGCAGGCCTGGGCGCTGAACCGCTACTACTACCAGAGCCGGATCCCGCTGAAGGATTCGGCCCTGATGTCGCGCGCCGAGGACCCGGCGCTGCGCCGCGAATGGCGGCAACGCGTGGTCGACCATGATGGCGAGCGCGAGGGCGAAGGCGGCATCGCCCGCTGGCTGCATCTGACCGACGCGCTGGGGCTGGACCGCGCCGCGGTGATCGACGGACGTGGCATCCTGCCCGCCACCCGCTTCGCGGTCGACGCCTATGTCCGCTTCGTCCGCGAGCGCACGCTGCTGGAGGCCGTCGCCTCCTCCCTCACCGAGCTGTTCGCGCCGGCCATCATCGGCAACCGCGTCGCCGGCATGCTGGCCAATTACGATTTCGTCTCGCGCGACGCCCTGGCCTATTTCGACAAGCGCCTGACCCAGGCGCCGCGCGACTCCGACTTCGCCCTCGACTACGTCAAGCGCGAGGCCAGGCGGCCGGACCAGCAGCAGGACGTGATGAACGCCCTGCTGTTCAAATGCGACGTGCTGTGGGCCCAGCTGGACGCGCTGCACCACGCCTATGTCGAGCCCGGCAACATCCCGCCGGGCGCCTTCGTGCCCGAGGGGCGGCGGTGAGCGCAGCGCCGGACATCGCGCCCTCGCGCCCGCGGCTGGCGCAGGGGTCGCGGCTGCGCTGGGACGAGGCGCGGCAGAGCTGGGTGGTGCTGGCGCCGGAGCGGGTGATCCTGCTGGACGAGACCGCGCATGAGATCGTCCGCCGCTGCGACGGCAGCGCCACCGTCGCCGAGATCGTCGCCGACCTGGCCCGCAGCTTCGAGGCCGAGCCCGGCGAGGTCGAAGGCGACGTGGTGCAGCTGATCGACGACCTGACCGCCAAGCGGATCCTGGCGCCATGAATCAGACCGCCCCCCGACCCGAACCGCCGCTCGCAGCCCTGCTGGAGCTGACGCATCGCTGCCCGCTGCAATGCCCCTACTGCTCCAACCCGCTGGAGATGGACCGGGCGCGGGACGAGCTGTCGACCGAGGAGTGGCTGCGGGTGATCCGCGAGGCCGCGGATCTCGGCATCCTGCAGGTGCATTTCTCCGGCGGCGAGCCCACCGTGCGCCGCGACCTGGAGGTGCTGGTCCGCGGCGCCCGTGACGCGGGGCTGTACAGCAACCTGATCACCTCGGGCGTCGCCATCGACCGCGACCGCTTCCACGCCCTGGTCGAGGCCGGGCTGGACCATGCCCAGCTGAGCATCCAGGACACCGACCCGCAATCGGCCGAGCGCATCGGCCATTACCCCGGCGCGCAGCCGAAGAAGCTGGCCTTCGCCGGCTGGGTGCGGGAGGAAGGCCTGCCGCTGACCCTGAACGCGGTGGTCCATCGCCAGAATCTCGACCGGCTGGACGAGATGATCGACCTCGCGGTCGACCTCGGCGCCGCCCGGATCGAGGTGGCGCATGTCCAGTACTATGGCTGGGCCCTGCACAACCGCGACGCGCTGATGCCGAGCCGCGAGCAGCTGGACCGGGCCAGCGCCGTGGTCGAGAGGGCGCGGGAGACGCTGCGCGGCGCCCTGGTGATCGACTATGTCGTGCCGGACTATTACGCCCAGCGGCCGAAGGCCTGCATGGGCGGCTGGGGCCGGCGCTTCCTGAACATCACGCCGAGCGGCAAGGTGTTGCCCTGCCACGCTGCCGAGACCATCCCGGGCCTCGGCTTCGAATCGGTGCGCGAGAAGCCGCTGGCCCGGATCTGGGCGGCGTCGGACGCGTTCGAGCGCTTCCGCGGCACCGCCTGGATGCCGGAGCCGTGCCGCAGCTGCGACCAGCGCGAGGTCGACTGGGGCGGCTGCCGCTGCCAGGCCCTGGCCCTGACCGGCCGGGCCGACGCCACCGACCCGGCCTGCGTGCTGTCGCCCTTCCACGACACCATGCTGGGCCTGGCCCGGACCGCGGCCCACAGCGAGGCGCCGCCGGAGTTCGTCTATCGTCGCCTGCGCGGCCCGGCGGAGCCGGTGCGTTAAGAGGCTCCAGCGGCTCACCCCCTCACCCTCCCGCCGCCAACGCGGCGGGCCCCTCCCTCTCCCCAAGGAGAGGGAAACAAGGCCATCGCCCATTCACCTCTCCTTGGGGAGAGGTCGAAATCGCGTCAGCGATTTCGGGTGAGGGGGTGGCTCCGGCCCATCCGTCGAGAAATCCACCTGGCCCTGTCGATTCCGTCCTCCCCCGCGCGACCATGGAAGCAAGGCAATCGCCCTGCGACCCGCGACCCGCTCAGGAGGCAGCGCCGTGAAGCTCTATTATTCCCCGAACCTCAACCCGCGCGTCGCGGTGGCGGTGGCGAAGCATCTCGGCTCGCCGGTCGAGTTCGTCCGCGCCAGCCCGATGAACCCGCGCTATCGCGAGCAGTTCCGGCCGCTGAACCCGAACACCCGGGTGCCGATCCTGACCGAGGAGGGCCGCGCCCCGCTGTGGGAGACCGACGCCATCGTCTATCGCCTGTCGACCCTGGCCGGCGGAGCGTTCTGGCCGACCGACGAGCGCATGGTCGAGATGCTGCGCTGGGTCAGCTGGGGCACCCACCACTTCACCCGGGCCGCCGACGTGTTCTATTTCGAGAACCTGATCCGGCCGCAATTCCTGACGCGGCCGGCCAACCGGACGGCCCTGGACAACGCGGCCGAGGACCTGGCCGTCTGCGGCCCGATCCTCGACGCCATCCTGGCCGATCGCACCTGGCTGGTCGGCGACCGCCCGACCTATGCCGATTTCCGGGTGGCGACCGCCCTGCCCTTCGCCGAGAGCGCCGCCATCCCGGTCACGCAATACGCCAATGTCATGCGCTGGCACGACCGGCTGAACCGGATCGACGCCTGGCGCGACCCGTTTGCCGGGCTGGCGGTCTGAGGGGCGGCGGCCGAAGCAAAATGAGTCCCCCCTCCCCTCGCGGGAGGGGGCTAGGGGGAGGGGGTTTTCACCGCCGGGACCGGCTTCCAGCTCACTGGGAAAGCCTCTTCTCCGCGCCTTCGCGCGCGGACGCGCGCAGACCCCTCCCCCTRSCCCCCTCCCGCAAGGGGAGGGGGGACAAGATAAGGAGACAGCATCAGCCATCCTGAAAGCACCGCGGCAGCCCCGGGAAGCCCGGCTCGCCTGAAACCAAACCAGCCTATCCCGTGTCCGGCGCCTCGACACCGGCTGGGTGCGGCTCGACTGGATCACCGACCGGCGGCAGGTCCAGCCGCGCCAGATACTGGTCCGATGTCTCGACCCAGCGCTCCGCCTCCTCCGGCGGCAGGCCGAAGATCGGGCACAGCCGGGCCACCGCCTCCGCCGCCGGCCAGCTGTCGGCGATCTCCAGCAGATCCGGCCGGTCCATCTGTTCGGCCATGGCGAAGAAGCGGCGGTCGCACTCCGCCTCGTCCTCCGTCCCCGCCTGGATCGCGGCGCCCAGCGCCATGATCACCCGCAGCCGCCGCCGGATCACCGCCTGGTCCGCGACCGGACCCGCGGCAGCCTCCACATCGTCGGCCGGCGCGTAGCCCAGCTGCTCCAGCGCCGCATCCGCGGTGGCGAGCCATTGCACCGTGTCCGCCGGCAGCCCGAACTCCCGGCACAGCCGGGCCACCGCCGCCGGCGCCGGGGTGGTCTCGACCGCGTCCTCCACATCGTCGGCCGGCGCGTAGCCCAGCTGCTCCAGCGCCGCATCCGCGGTGGCGAGCCATTGCACCGTGTCCGCCGGCAGCCCGAACTCCCGGCACAGCCGGGCCACCGCCGCCGGCGCCGGGGTGGTCTCGACCATCTCCGCCACCTCAGGCCGCTCCAGCCGCTCGGCGATCTCGCCGAAGCGTTCGCTGGCCTCGGCATCCTCCGCCTCGGTCCTGGCGCCGTCAAAGGAAGCGGCCGCCATCGCCAGCATCGCCCGCATCCCGGCCGGCGCCCTGTCGCTCGCCTCGACCGGCCGGGCCTTCTGCGGCGGCGGCACCTCCAGCGGGCGGGAGAACCTGGCCTCCAGCAGCAGGGTCAGTCGCAGCGAGCGGGCGGCGACGGCGATGCGCTGGCAATAGTCGATGCCGGGCTGCGGCGCCTCCACCGCCTCGGTACGGGCCGCCTCCATCACCTCCATCTGGATCTCGGCCGCCCGGGCCAGCAGGCGCAGATGCCGCGCCGCCCGCTCCTCAGCGGGTGCGGCGTCCGAAACCGGAACAGTCTGCGTCTCATTCATAGAACATATCATGAACGAAAACGCAGAATCCTGCAACTGCGATTACAGTTGTAACGCGCGGATAGCAGCCTCCCGCCATCCGCTCCCGTCAGCGCAGCGGCTTGAATGCCGCCCGCAGGTCCCGGGTCAGGGCCTCGGGCTGCTCCCAGGCCGCGAAATGGCCGCCCTTCGGCTGCCGGCTGTAGGCCAGCAGGTTCGGGAAGGCCTTCTCCACCCAGCCCCGCGGCGCCTGGTACAGCTCGTCCGGGAAGGCGCTGACCGCCACCGGGATCCTGATCCCCTTCGGCGCGAAGAAGGCGAGCTTGTTCTCCCAGTACAGCCGCGCCGACGACACGCCGGTGTTGGTCAGCCAGTACAGCGTGATGTTGTCGAGGATGTCGTCGCGGCTCAGCCCCTCGCTCTCGCCGGCGAAGACGCGGGCGATCAGCTCGTAGCTGCGGGCATCGTGGTCCAGCATCCAGGACGCCAGGCCGATCGGCGAATCGTCGATGCCGTAGAGGGTCTGCGGCCGGGCCGCCATCTCCTGCGCGTAGGCCAGGCCGTGCTTGTAGAAGAAGTCGAGCTGGCCGTAGGCGCGCTGCTCATCGGCCGACAGGCCGGCCGGGGCCGGACCGCCGGCGGCGAGCGCCGCCTCGATGTCGGGCGGCACCGCGCCCGGCATGTTGGTGTGGATGCCCAGCAGGCCCTTCGGGGCCTGCACCGCCATCTGCTCGGTCACCGCGTCGCCCCAGTCGCCGCCCTGGGCGACGAAGCGGGTATAGCCGAGCCGCCCCATCAGCACGGTCCAGGCCCGCGCGATCCGCGCCGGGTCCCAGCCGAGCTCGGTCGGCGCGGCGGAGAAGCCGTAGCCCGGCAGCGACGGGATCACCACGTCGAAGGCGTCGGCCTCGGCGCCGCCATGGGCCGCGGGGTCGGTCAGCGGCCCGATCAGCTTCAACTGCTCGACCACCGAGCCGGGCCAGCCATGGGTGATGATGATCGGCAACGCGTTCTTCGCCTTCGACCGGACATGGATGAAGTGGATGTCCACCCCGTCGATGGTGGTGACGAATTGCGGCAGCGCGTTCAGCCGCGTCTCGAACTTGCGCCAGTCGTAGTCGGCCGCCCAGTACCGGGCCAGCGTCTGCATCACCTCGAGCTGCACGCCCTGGGTGCCGTCATTCACCAGCTCGCGGCTGGGCCATTTGGTGGCCAGGATCCGCGCCTTGAGGTCGGCCAGCGCCTGGTCCGAGGCATGGAACCGGAAGGGCCGGATCGAGACATCGTCCGCCGGGCGCTGCGCGGCCGCGGACGCCATGGCATTGCCCGCCTGGGCGACCATCAGCGGCCCGGCCGTCTCGGCCCGGGCCAGCACGGGCAAGGCCAGCGATAGGCTGCCGATCAGGGCGGAGGCCGCGAGGATACGCCGCGACACGGGCGCTTTCGGAACCATCATGGTGGGGGCACTCCTGCTGGCACCGGGCCGGGCGATCGATCCACGTCCCGGATCCTGCGGCGGCGCACCTGGTGCGGTCTTCGAAGACGATTGAAGGAGACCCCGGCGCGGGTCCGAGGTCGTAGAGGCTGCGGACGAAGGTCGTCGCCCGCGGCCGCTCCGACATCATCACTACACGAGGCCGGCGGGGAGCAGGTGCGAGCCGTTGTTAGGAGTTGTTAGCCGGAATCCAGGCCGGTACGGCGCTCAGATCGCGTCCCGCACCCGGTTCCAGCTCTCCCTCATATGGGCGCTGAGGATCGCGGCCAGCCGCTCCGGGTCGCGGGCCTCGAGGGACGCGATCATCTCCTCGTGATCGGCCACGGCCGCGGCCCATTTCTCCTCGCTGCCATTGCCGATGAAGCGGATCCGCTTCAGCCGCGACTGCAGGATGCCGTGCACCGTCGCCAGCGCTCCGTTGCCGGACAGGCGCAGGATGGCGGAGTGGATGGCCTGGTTCAGCTTGAAGTATTCCAGCCGCTCGCGCCGGCCGTAATGCCGCAGCATCCGGTCGTGCAGGTCGCGGACCTCGCGGATGCCGGCGTCGGTGGCCTGGGCGCAGGCCAGCCGGCCGGCCTCGGCCTCCAGCAGGCCCAGCACCGACAGCATGTCCTGCACCTCCTGGGCGGAGAAGCGCTTCACCACCGCGCCGCGGCCGGGGACCAGGTCCAGGAGCCCCTCGCTGGCGAGGTATTTCAGCGCCTCGCGCAGCGGCGTGCGCGACACGCCGAGCTGCGCCCCCAGCTGCCCCTCATGGATGCGCGCGCCCGGCGGCAGCACGCCCTCGATGATCATGTCGCGGATGCGGCCGACGATCTGGTCGTGCAGCGACGGGCGGGCGATCGGGCCGCTGTCGGCCGACGCATCCTGCAGGTCCAGCTCCATCCCGTCCTCGCGCTCCGCCGGCGGATCGGCCGGCCCGGCCAGGATGGCGAATAAGCCCCGCGGAGGTCAATCTCAGCATTCTGCATGCAGAGTGCAGCATGCTTGATGTGTGCATGCATGGCTGATACCGTGCCTTCACAAGCAAGAAGATTTGGGGAGCACCGTGGCAGCCCAGCCCGACATCCGGCCGACCGAGGCCTCGGCTTCAGCCCGTCCCGTCATCGCCCTGGCGATGGGCGATCCCGCCGGGATCAGCCCGGAGCTGACCGCCCGCCTGCTGGCGCTGGACGAGCTCCGCGCCGCCGCCCGATTCGTGGTGTTCGGCGACCGCCGCATCCTCGACGCCGGCGCGCGGACGGCTGCGGTGACGCTGGACCTGGAGGCGGGCACCGGGGAGACAGTGCCGGGCGACCGGCCGGTGCTGGTCGATCTCGGTCATCTCGACCCGGCCGAGGTGACCCCGCGTGAGGCGACGCTGGCCGGCGGAAGGTTCGCGTCCGAGAACTTCCGCCGGGCGCTGCGGCTGGCCGCCGCCGGCGGGGCCGACGCGGTGTGCTTCACCCCGTTCAACAAGCAGGCGATGCGCTACGCGTATCCTGGTTACGACGACGAGATCCGCTTCGTCGCCGACGTCATCGGCTGGTCCGGCGCCGCCCGCGAGTTCAACATCCTCGACACGATCTGGAACGCGCGGGTCACCTCGCACATCCCGCTCTCGGCCGTGGCCGCGGCGATCACCGCCGACGGCATCCGGGCCGAGCTGGCGCTGACCGCCGGCTGCCTGCGGGCATCGGGGATCGACCGGCCGCGCATCGCGGTGGCGGGGCTGAACCCGCATGCCGGCGACGGCGGCAATTTCGGCCGCGAGGAGATCGAGGTGATCGGCCCGGCGGTGCACGCCGCGGCGGCGGAGGGGCTGGACGTCGTCGGCCCCTACCCGGCCGACACCGTGTTCCTGCGGGCGCCGAAGGAAGGCTGCCATGCGGTGCTGACGATGTATCACGACCAGGGGCAGATCGCGATGAAGCTGATGGGCTTCGACCGCGGCGTCACCATGCTGGGCGGCTTCCCCTTCCCGATCTGCACCCCGGCCCACGGCACCGCCTACGACATCGCCGGGAAAGGCATCGCCGATATCGGCGCCAGCCGCGCCGCGGTGCTGCTGGCCGCCCGCATGGCGGCGCGGAGGCGCGCACCGGCGGACTGACCCGGGCGCCCATCAACCACAAGCAAAGGGAGGAGAACGAAGATGCTCAAGACAGTGACCCTGGCGCTGACAGCACTTCTGCCGGCCGCCGGCGCCCAGGCCTGGGAACCCCAGAAGCCGATCGAGTTCGTCGTCACCTCCGGCCCCGGCGGCGGCACCGACAGCTTCGCCCGCGCGGTGCAGGCGATCATCGTCAAGCACAAGCTGGTGGACCGGCCGATCATCGTCACCAACAAGGGCGGCGGCAGCGGCGCCGAGGGCTTCGTCTACGGCAAGGGCGCGGCCGGCGACCCGCACAAGCTGGTGTTCGGCACCAACAACGAATACCTGCTGCCCTTCGTCGCCAACCTGCCCTACGCGCCGGAGGACCTGACGCCGGTGGCGGCGATGGCGATGGACGAGTTCGTGCTATGGGTGAACGGCGAGTCGCCCTACAAGACGGCGGCCGAGCTGCTGGCCGCGGCCAAGGAGAAGCCGGGCGCGCTGAAGTTCGGCGGCAGCCAGTCCAAGGATGTCGACCAGACCCTGGTGACCATGGTCGGCGAGGCCACCGGCGCCCGCTTCACCTACATCCCGTTCAAGAGCGGCAACGAGGCCGCGGTGCAACTGGCCGGCGGCCATATCGACGGCAACACCAACAACCCGAACGAGAATCGCGGCCAGTGGCAGGCCGGGATGGTGCGGCCGCTCTGCGTCTTCGCCACCGCCCGCCTGCCGGCCGGGCCGAAGGTGTCCGGCGATCTCGGCTGGGCCGACATCCCGCTGTGCCGCGACGAGGGCATCGCCATCGACAGCTACCAGATGCCGCGCGCCGTCTGGCTGCCCGGCGGCGTGCCGGCCGAGGCGACCGCCTTCTACACCGAGCTGCTGCGCAAGGTCAGCGAGACGCCGGAATGGCAGGACTACCTGACCAAGAGCTCGCAGAGCGGCCGGTTCCTGACCGGCGAGGAGTGGCAGGCCTATATCCGCGCCGAGCAGGACCGGGTGCGCGCGGTCTACCAGAAGCAGGGCTGGCTCGCCGGCTGACGGAGGAGGCCGCGCCCCCGGAGTGCGGTGATGGACAAGCCCGAGAGCCTACGAGATCCGCGCATCGCCCTATTTTTGAGTCCCCCCTCCCCTTGCGGGAGGGGGATAGGGGGAGGGGGTTCTCTCGGCTCGATCCGGCCCGGGCAGTCACGAAGCGATCTGGACGGCTCGTCTGGTCCTCCTGCCCCTTTGCGCGGACGCGCGCAGACCCCTCCCCCTACCCCCTCCCGCAAGGGGAGGGGGGACTAAATAAAAGAGGGCCTGACAGGTCATGCCTGAACATCACGGACCCGAGACCGGCGAGATCTCCCGCTTCGCCATGGAATGCGCGGCGGCCACGGCCACCGGCGCGGTCGGGGCCGCGGTCGCGGTCGGCGGGCTGCAGGGCGGCATCGGCTGGAACGAGGCGGGGCCCGAGCCCGGGACCTTCCCCTTCGCCGTCGGCCTGATCATCGCCGCCGGCAGCCTCGGCACGCTGGTGCAGGCGGTCCGGGCCCGCGACCGCCGGGTGTTCCTCGACGCTGTGCGGCTGCGCCGGGTCGCCGCCTTCTTCGGGCCGATGGCCGCCTTCGTCGCCCTTTCGCTGCCGCTCGGCCTCTACGTCGCCTCGGCCCTCTACCTCGCCGGGGTGATGGCGCTGCAGGGCGGCTACCGGCTGCGCAGCGCCGTGCCGGTCGGGCTCGGCGTCGCCGCGCTGCTGTGGCTGGTGTTCGAGACCTGGTTCCAGGTGCCGCTGCTGAAGGGCCCGGTCGAGGCCTGGCTCGGCCTCGCCTGACATCCGGAGAGACCCTCGTGGACAATCTCGCCCATCTCGTCGACGGCTTCGGCACGGTGCTGAGCGGCTATCATCTGATGCTGATGGTGCTGGGCGTGATGCTCGGCATCCTCGTCGGGGTGCTGCCCGGCCTCGGCGCGCCGAACGGCGTGTCGCTGCTGCTGCCGCTGACCTTCGCCATGGACCCGGTCTCGGCCATCATCCTGCTGAGCTGCATGTACTGGGGCGCGCTGTTCGGCGGCTCCACCACCTCGATCCTGTTCAACATCCCGGGCGAGCCGTCCTCGGTCGCCACCACCTTCGACGGCTATCCGATGGCCCGGGCGGGCCAAGCGGCGCGGGCGCTGACGCTCGCCTTCCTGTCGGCCGGCTTCGGCGCCCTGGCCGGGGTGGTGGTGATCACGCTCCTGTCCGGCTGGGTGGCGCAGTTCGCGCTGCGCTTCAGCTCGCCCGAATTCTTCGCCGTCTACTTCCTGGCCTTCGCCTCCTTCGTCGGCATGGGCAGCGGGTCGCCGCTGAAGACCGTGGTGTCGATGATGCTGGGCTTCGCCTTCGCCACGGTCGGGATGGACACCGTCTCCGGCAACCTCCGCCTGACCTTCGGCCTCGCCGACCTGATCAAGGGCATCAGCTTCCTGGTCGCGGTGATCGGCCTGTTCGGCATCGGCGAGCTGATCCTGACCATGGAGGAAGGGCTGCGCTTCGACGGCATCCGCGCCAAGGTGGGCTTGCGCGATGTCGGCCGCGCCATGCGCGAGCTGCCGCGGCAGTGGCTGGCCCTGCTGCGCAGCGTGCTGGTCGGCTGCTGGATGGGCATCACCCCGGGCGGGCCGACCGCCGCCAGCTTCATGAGCTACGGCCTGGCCCGGCGCTTCGCCCGCCGCAAGGAGGGCTTCGGCAAGGGCGACCCGGCCGGCATCGTCTCGCCCGAGGCCGCGGACCATTCCGCCGGCACCTGCGCCATCCTGCCGATGCTGGCGCTGGGCGTGCCCGGATCGGCCACCGCCGCGGTGATGATGGGCGGGCTGATGATCTGGGGCCTGACGCCCGGCCCGATGCTGTTCATCGACCAGCCAGACTTCGTCTGGGGCCTGATCGCCAGCATGTATCTGGGCAATGTCGTCGCCGTCGCCCTGGTGCTGGCGACCGTGCCGCTGTTCAGCGCCATCCTGCGCATCCCCTTCGCCGTGATCGGGCCGGTGATCGTGGTGGTGTGCTTCGCCGGCGCCTACACCGTCGCCAACTCGCCCTTCGACATGGGGCTGGTGCTGGCCTTCGGCATCGTCGGCTACGTGTTCAAGCGGCTGGACTACCCGATCGCCCCCCTCGTGCTGGCCATGGTGCTGGGCGACAAGGCGGAGGACGCGTTCCGCCAGTCGATGATCATGTCCGGCGGCGACCTGTCGGTGTTCTGGTCGAACGCGCTGGTCGGCAGCATCACCACGCTGGGCCTGATCATGCTGGCCTGGCCGCTGATCGGCCGGGCGCTGGGCGCGGCGCGGCCGGGCCGGCTGTTCCGCATGCGGGCGAACTGAGGACCGCCGCGGCGGCCGACTACACGCGCAGCTCGGTGTCCAGAGTGGCGACGACCTCCTCGCCCCACATCACCCGCGCGGAGAAGACGTAATGCGACAGGGTGCGTGAGGCCGAAACGCAGTCGGCGTGGAACGACAGCGGCACGGCGGCGGGAACGAGCTTGAGCGCCGCGATGTCGGTCCGGACCACGGAATACTCGGATTCCTGGCCCAGGATGTGGTGCAGGAGACGGCTCACCACCTGGGCGATGGTTTCGGCGATGATCGCGACCGGCCAGGCCGGATAGCCGGGAAAATGGCCGGCGCACCGGGCCGGCGCCAGGGGCTGGCTGCGCGCCGCGAGCGACAGCGCCTGCGGCGCGTCGAATTCCAGCGGGATCGGCTCCCGGTAAGGAGACCCGTCCGCGGCAGCGGCCTCCTCGGCCCGGTAATCCTGGAACAGCCGCGTGAACACCCGTTCCGGCAAGGCCTGGTAGTCGCAGTGCAGATGGGCGAACGGCTTGCCGTCCGACACGATCGCCTGCGCTCTCAGGGAACGCCGGTCGTGGCTCACCGTCTCGGCGGTCGCCTCGAAGATCCGCCCGGTCTCCCTCGGCTGGGCGCCATCGAGGGTGCTGAAGCGCGCCCTGGTCGCGAGGTAGTAGATGCGTTCCGTCGCCCGCCCGGCCACGGCGGCGCAGGAGCCGAGGATGGCGAGATGCCGCCCGATCTCGGCCGAGGCGACCGGCCCGCGCTCGTAGCCGGCCGTCTGCTCCGAAGCGAAGACGCCGCGGACGGCCCCGTCCGCAAGGCCTTCCAGCTCGCCGAAGGCGAAATACGGTGCCTGTACGGCAATGCGATCACAGATCGTCGAGATGTCCAACCGCGGCATCAAATCGCCTCCATGGTGAAACCATCACACAGCCTCCGCCGGCAGACACCACAGCGACTGGCAATCATTGGCGCAGGCATCAGTAAATTTTAGATACATTTTTTCTTCGATTATTAATCACACCATAATTCATGCCTCTCCAGCGCATCAATATTATGATGTATAGAAAAATAAGAACAAAATCCTCATTTCTTCTAGGATTGGCGGCTCGCTTGCCGGACGGCTGATGCGCACGATCGAGCCGGTGGCCGGCGCCGGGATCCGGATGCCGGCGGCACGGCGATGACGCGGCAGGTCACCGACGCGGCGGTCGACGCGATCTACAGCTCGAATGTCTGGCCGGTGGCGGGGACGGTGCGGACCGCCCCGGGCGGCCGGCCGATCACCCGCTTGAAGGCGCGGCTGAACGCCGCCTGCGAGCCGTAGCCCAGGCGGTGGGCCGCGGCCTCGATCGGCATCCGGTCGCGGCCGATCCACTGCGCGGCCAGGCGCATGCGCAGGTCGGCGACATAGCGCAGCGGCGTCAGGCCGGTGACGGCCAGGAAGCGCTCGGCGAAGACCGAGCGGGAGGCGCCCATCTCCGCCGCCAGCTCGGCCACCGTCCAGTCCCGGCCGGGGTCGCGGTGCATGGCGGCGATGACCCGGCCCAGCCGCGGGTCGCGCAGCGCCTCGATCCAGCCCTTGGCCTCGCCGCAGCCGCATTCGACCCAGCCGCGGACGATGGAGGCGGAGACGACATCGGCCAGCCGCGACAGGATCGCGGCGAAGCCGGCGCGCTCGTCGCAGGCCTCGCGCGCCATCGCCTCCAGCATCGGCAGGATCTCGGGGTAGCGGTTCAGCAGCGTGCCGACCAGCATCACCTCCGGCATCAGCGCCACCAGCGGGTGCATGCCGCCGAGGTCGAACTCCATGCAGCCGCTGAAGATCAGCATGCCGGAGCCCGGCTCGCAGCCCTCCGGGCAGGCGCGGATGATGCGGACGCTCTGGCACAGCGTCTCGCCCTCGAAGCTGGCAATGTCGCGGCTGGCCTGGTCGGGCGCGGACAGCACCTCGTGCGGCCCGCCGCGCGGCAGCAGCACGGCGTCGCCGGACTGGAGGGTGTGCAGCGTCCCGTCGGCGGTGCGCAGCACCACCGGGCCGCGGGCGACGAAGTGGAACTGGGCCCGGCCCGGGACGGTGCCGAAGCCGATGCCGAAGGGCGGCGCGATGGCGATGCGGCGGTAGTTCACCCCGAACAGCCGCATGCCCAGCAGCAGCTCGCTGACCAAGTCGCCGGCGGGCCGCGGCGGGGGCTGCCGGGGCATCGGGTGTTCGGATCGCGATTCGGACGGACGATCAAACATTCCGGAGTGTCTGACATAGATCGTCCGGGGAGTCCATCCTACCTTATGCTGCACTGCATCAAAACCTCTCTTTGAAGGATGGTCCCCATGATCGAGGGAACACAGCGGACGGGCGCGGCGCCGGCGCGGGAGGGGCCGGCCTGGGGCGCGGTCGTCTCGATGACGCTCGGCGTGTTCGGGCTGGTGACGGCGGAGTTCCTGCCGGCCAGCCTGCTGACGCCGATGGCGGCGGATCTCGGCGTCAGCGAAGGCCTGGCCGGACAGGCGGTGACGGCGACCGCCGTGGTGGCGCTGGTGACCAGCCTGCTGGTCTCGGCCGCGACCCGGCGGATCGACCGGCGATACGTGCTGCTGGCCTTCTCGGTGCTGCTGACGGTGTCGAACCTGCTGGTTGCCTTCGCCCCCGGCCTGCCCGCCCTGCTGCTGGCGCGGGTGCTGCTGGGCGTGGCGCTGGGCGGCTTCTGGACCATGTCGGCGGCGACGGTGATGCGGCTGGTGCCGGAGGCGCTGGTGCCCCGCGCCCTGTCGCTGCTGTTCAGCGGCGTCTCGGCCGCGACCGTGGCGGCCGCGCCGCTGGGCAGCTATTTCGGCGACATCATCGGCTGGCGCGGCGTGTTCGTGATCGCCGCGGTGCTGGGGCTGCTGGCGCTGGCGGTGCAGTTCGCGACCTTGCCGCGGATGGCGGCGAACGGGGCAACCCGGCTGCGCACCCTGGTCGAGGTGCTGGCCCGGCCGCAGGTCGGCTTCGGCATGCTGGCGGTGCTGCTGGTGTTCACCGGCCACTTCGCCTTCTTCACCTATATCCGGCCGTTCCTGGAGACCGTGACCGGCGTCGGCATCACCGGTGTGTCGGGCATCCTGCTGGGCTTCGGCGTCGCCAACTTCCTGGGCACCTTCCTGGGCGGCTTCCTGCTCGAGCGCAGCATGCGGCTGACCATGATGCTGATGCCGCTGACCATGGGCATCCTCGGGCTCGGCCTGGTGGCGGTGGGCGGCGGCGCGCCGGCGGCGAACACGGCGATGGTGGCGCTGTGGGGCGTGGCCTTCGGCGCGGTGCCGGTGGCCTGGTCGACCTGGCTGACCCGCACCGTGCCCGACGAGGCGGAGAGCGCCGGCGGCCTGCTGGTGGCGGCGGTGCAGCTGGCGATCGCGACCGGTGCCGCGGCCGGCGGCGCCATCTTCGACGTCAGCGGCGCGCTGGGCGTGTTCACCGGCGCCGGCTTCGTGCTGCTGCTGGCCGCGGTGATGATCGTGCTCGGCATCCGGCCGCGGACGGCGACGGCGACGGCTTGACGACGGCGGGGCTGGTCAGCCCATCAGGTCGGCCATGCCGATCAGCCCCGCATCGTGACCCAGGGCGGCCGGGCGCAGCGGCAGTCGGAACTGCCGCGGCTCGGCCGCCAGCGCCTGGTCGACCCGGCCGAGGAAGCCGTCGGCCAGGCCGACGCCGCCGCCGATCACGGCGAGGTCGAGGTCCAGCGCCGCCTTCAGGTCGGCCAGCAGCCGGGCGATGGCGGCGGCGGCGCGGTCGATCAGCGCCGATGCCGCCGGGTCCGCCCGGCGGAACAGGGCCGGCGCATCCATCTCTTCGCCGAATGCCTCCGTCGCGGCGGCGGCGAGAGCCCGGCCGGAGGCGACCGCCTCGACGCAGCCGCGCCGGCCGCAGCCGCACAGCGGCCCGCCCGGCACCGCCACGACATGGCCGAGATGGCCGGCCAGGCCGCCGGGCCCGACCCGCAATTCCCCGTCCAGCACCAGCCCGCCGCCGACGCCGGTCGAGACGGTCAGGAACACCATCGAGCCGACACCCCGAGCGGCGCCATGGCGGAACTCGCCCCAGGCGGCCGCCTGGGCGTCGTTCACCGCCCGCACCGGGACGCCGAGCCGGTCCTGCAGCGCCGCGACCAGCGGCGAGTCGGGCGGCACCGGCAGGGTGCCAGGGTTGGTGGCGGAGAGCCTGCCGTCGCGCACCAGCCCGGTGGTGGCGACGCCGACCGGCCCGTCGGCCCAGCCGGCCACCAGGGCGGCGACGGAATCGACCAGGCTCTCGAATTTTCCGTCGCGCGGCGTCGGCGCCTGGCGTCTTTCCAGCACTGAGGCGCCCGCCACCCGGGCCGCGGCGATCTTGGTGCCGCCGAGATCGACGACGGTGGTCATGGGAGAGCTCCACCCAGACACGAAAGGGCAGCCGCAGGCATTGGAACGCGTTGCCTCTCCCGCTTGCGGGAGAGGTCGGACATCCGAAGGATGTCCGGGTGAGGGCCAGCCGGCCCTGCCGAGTTCGCAGCCCCCGGCATGAGGGAACGCACGATCCGCACCATCCTGAAACAGTAATCCAGGCTTTGAAGCCGGAAAGCCCTCACCCGGAGCCGCTGACGCGGCTCCGACCTCTCCCGCAAGCGGGAGAGGCAACGCGTGAGGACCTGAGAGACCTGTGAAGCCGATAGTCCGCGGCAAGAGATGGGAAGGCCCCCCATCTCAATACCCCCGATCGGCCACGCTCTGCGCCGTGCGGCGGATGGCGTCGCGGGCGGCGGGGTCGCGGTCGGCGATGGTCTCGAACAGCATGTCGACGATCACCAGCTGGCTGATCTTCGAGGCCAGCGCCCCGCCGGTCAGCGGCGTCTCCGGCGCCGAAGCCAGCAGCACCATGTCGGCCAGGCCAGTCAGCGGGCTCCTGGAGCGGTTGGTGATCGCCGCCAGGAACGCCCCGGCCTCCTTCGCCAGCGTCGCGGCGCGGACCACATCGAGGGTGGAGCCCGAGCTGGAGACGGCCAGCGCCACATCGCCCTCACCCAGGGCCGCGGTCGCCATCGCCGCCATGTGCGGGTCGTCATGCGCCACCGCCTGCAGCCCGATCCGGGCCAGCTTGTACTGGGCGTAGCGGGCGGTGATGGACGACGCGCCGACACCGAACACCAGCACGCGCCGGGCCGTGCGCAGCCGGTCGGCCACCGCCTCCACCGCCGCCGGGTCCAGGAGATCCTCGGTCTGGCGCAGCGCGTCGACGGCGCGGTCGACGATGCGGAACAGCGCATGCCGCCCCGCCTCCTCCGCCCGCGCCGGCTGGGCCGACGCCAGCTCGGTGGCCAGCGCCAGCTTGAAGCCCTGGAAGCTCGGGAAGCCCTGCTCGCGGCAGAAGCGGATCACCGAGGCCTCGGAGGAGCCGGAGGCCTCGGCCAGCTCGGTCACCGTCTGCGACAGCACCCGCTCCGGCCCGTCCAGCACGTAGTCGCCGATGCGGCCGAGCGCCGGCGACAGGCCGGGATTGGCGGCGCGCAGGCTGGCCAGCACCTTGCGCCCGAGGGTCGGGGTCTCGCTCATCGCTGCATCCTACCCCTTCACCGCCCCAGCCAGCATCGCCCGGCCGAGATAGCGGTAGCTGACCAGGCCGAGCAAGAGCGGCGGCAGCACGCTGAGCATCATCGCCGCCGCGGTGGCGCCCCATTTCACGCCCCAGGAGGTGATGAAGAAGGTGGCGCCGACCGTCACCGGCACGGCGCTGCGGGTGGTCAGGATCAGGCCGAACAGGAACTCGTTCCAGCTGTAGATGAAGCTGAGGATGGCCACCGCCACCAAGACCGGCCGGGCCAGCGGCAGCACGATGTGGCGCAGCACGGCGAAGGTCGAGGCGCCGTCGACCCGGGCCGCCTCCTCGATCTCCTGCGGCAGGTCCTGCAGAAATCCCACCAGCAGGATCAGCGCCAGCGGCAGGTTGATGATGCAGGAGATCAGGGCGAGACCCAGCCGCGTGTCGAGCAGGCCGAGCGCCTGGTACAGCAGGTAGAAGGGGATGGCGAAGATCACCAGCGGCAGGGCCCGCAGGTTGGTGACCACCGGCAGGATCGTCGTCGTGCCCTTCCCCAGCTTCGCCATGGCATAGGCCGCCGGCACGCCGAGGCCGAGCGCCAGGACGGTGCCGCCGAGGGCGATGGCGGTGGAGTTCATCAGGTAGCGCGGGAAGTCCAGCGCCGGGTCGGTCAGCACCTCGGCGTAATGCTCCAGCGTCGGCGCGAACAGCCAGACCGGCGGGTAGGCGTTGATGTCGAGCGTGGTCTTCAGCGAGGTCAGCAGCGTGACGATGACCGGGATGTTGAGGACCAGGACGGCCAGCAGGAACACGGCCCAGCGCAGCCCGGCAACGAGGCGGGTCATTGCCGCGATCCCTTCAGCATTTGCGCCATCAGCAGGCGCAGCACCACCACCGAGGCCAGGAGCAGCAGCATCGAGGCGGCGACGGCCGGCCCGATCCGCTCCTGCTGGAAGAAGGTGCGGTAGATGTAGATCGACAGGCTCTGGGTCAGCGTGCCGGGGCCGCCGCCGGTCAGCACGTAGATGTGATCGAACACCCGGAAGCTGTCGATGAAGCGGATGAAACCGGTGATCGCCAGCGCCGGCACCATCAGCGGCAGGGTGATGCGGCGGAACACGGCCCAGGCCCCGGCGCCGTCGATCCGCGCCGCCTCCACCAGCTCGCCCGGGATCGCCTGGTAGGCGGTCAGCAGCGCCAGGAAGGCGAAGGGCGTCCACTGCAGCACCTCGATCACCGCGACGGTGGTGAAGGCCCAGTCGACGCCCAGCAGGTTGTCGCCGAACCCGACCATCTGCAGGTATTGCGGGATGACGCCGACGAAGTCGTTCAGCATCAGCCGGTACATCACGCCCAAGAGGGCCGGCGACACCATCATCGGCAGCAGCAGGAACGCCATCAGCCAGCGCCGCCTCGCGATCAGCGGGTCGAGCGCCAGCACCAGGGCGAAGCCGAGCAGCAGCTGCGCCGCGGTGACCGCCACGGCGAAACGGGCGGAGAAGCCGACCGCGGCCCAGAAGGCCGGGTCGGCCAGCACCGCCCGGTAGTTGTCGAGCCCGACCCAGCGCGGCGACCACAGCCCGGTGAAGCGCACCTCGCTGAGGCTGTAGACCAGGTTGGCGACGGCCGGGAAGCCGAGCAGCGCCGCCAGGAACAGGAGCAGCGGCCCGAGCAGCCACAGCCCGTCCCAGCGCCCCTCATAGGGCCGGCGCCCGGCCCCCGCTGCCGACGCCATCAGCCCTTGATCCGCTCGGCCATGCCCTCGGCCGCCTGCTTCAGCGCGGTGTCGAGGTCGATCTGCCCGGCCCAGAAGGCGGAGAACTTCTCCGCCAGCACCTCGTAGACCGGCACGGCATAGGCGGCGGTGCCGCCGGTGACGACGAAGCCGTAGCGGTCGACGAAATCGCCGACCAGCGGGAATTCCGGCCGGGTCGACGCCATCGCCTTCAGGATCTCCGGCACCGGCGGGGTGCCGCCGGCCTGGGCGTAGACGGTCATGGCGTCCTTCGTCGCCAGCCAGGCCAGCACCTTGCCGGCATCGCCCTTGTTCTTCGACGCCTTGTTCAGGCCGATGCCGAGGGAATGGACATGGCTCTTGTGCCCGGCGCTGCCGGCCGGCAGCGGGGCCAGCCCGATCTTGCCAGCGACCGTCGGCGACTTGGCCGGGTCGTTCAGCTCGGTATAGGCCGCATTCCATTGCAGCATGGTGGCCGCCTGGCCGGCCTGGAAGGCGGCGTTGGCCTCGGGATACTCGTAGCTGATCGACCCGGGCGGCGTCGCCTTGGCGTCGATCAGGCTCTTGTAGACCTGCAGCCCGGTACGGGCGGCCGGGCCGTCGATCGCCGGCTTGCCGTCGGCCAGCCAGTCGCCGCCGTTGGACACCAGCGTCGCCTGCCACAGCATCACGTTGAAGATCAGGTTCTTCATCTGCAGCACGGTGCCGAAGCGGGTCGGGCTGTCCGGGTTGTCGGCGGCGCTGAAGAACAGGGCCGCGGCGATCCAGTCGTCCCAGCTCCAGTCGTCCGGCGCCTTGGGCTGCATCTCGCGGCCGAGCTTCTCCTTGGCGATCGCGGCATAGCGCTTCTGCCAGTCGGCGTCGGACAGCAGCCGGTCGACCAGATCCTTCCGGTAATAGAGGAAATGCACCGAGATGTCGGTCGGCACGCCGTACAGCTTGCCGTCCAGAGTGACGGATTGCAGCGCCACCGGGGCGAAGCCGGCCTTGGCCTCGGCCGGGACCTGGGCGTCGATCGGGTCGAGATAGGGCGCGTAGCGGCCGAGCGTGTAGGTGGTGACCAGCGCCAGGTCGAACTCGCTCGACCCCGCCGCCAGGTCCGCCTGCTCCTTCTCGAAATAGCCCTGGCGGCTGAACAGCAGCTGCTTGACGGTGACGCCGTCGGCCTTGCCCGGCCCGGCATTGTAGGCGTCGAGCACCTTCTGCATCGCCTCGCTCTCCGGCCCCGGCCAGAACAGCAGCGTGACCTCGCCCGCCAGGGCGGCGGAGGACAGGAACGGCAGGGCCAGCCCCGCCAGCAGGGTCTTGCGCAGAATGGTCGTCATCGTCGTTGCCCCCTGTTTGTTTTGATTGGAATGCGGCCCTCAGCCGGCGCCGAGGGCGTCGAGGAACCAGCGCGTCACATGCTCCGGCCGGGTGATGGCCGACCCGGCGACGACGGCGAAAGCCCCGGCGGCCAGGGCGGAGGCGGCATGCTCCGGCGTCCGCACATTGCCCTCGGCGATCACGGTGAAGCCGTCCGCCGCCAGGTCGGCGACCAGGGCCAGGTCCGGCTCGGTCGGCGCCGGCCCGGCGACGTAGCCGGCCAGGGTCGAGGCGACGATGTCGGCGCCGGCCGCCGCGGCGGCCCGGCCCTCGGCCCGGGTCGAGACATCGGCCATGGCGATGCGGCCGTGGCGATGGATGCGGGCCACCATCTCCGCCACCGGCAGGGGGCGGGCGCGGTCGGTGGCATCGAAGGCGATGATCGGGGCGCCGGCCTCGGCCAGCGCGTCGATGTCGGCAAGATGCGGCGTGATCCGCACCGGCGTGTCCGGCAGGTCGGCCTTGACGATGCCGATCACCGGCACGGCGACGGCGCGGCACACCGCGGCGACGCGCGCCACCCCCTCGATCCGCAGGCCGGCGGCGCCGGCGCCGGTGACGGCCTCGGCCAGCGCCACGACGATCTCGTCGCGATCGAGCGGCCCGCCCACCACCGGCTGGCAGGAGACGATCAGCCGGCCGCGCAGGCGGCCGAGCAGGGCGGAGGCGGAAGCGGCGTCGGTCATGACGCCATGCTGTGCGAGTTGGTAATTTTCATCAACAGATAATTTTGGATGAAAATTTCCTTCAACCAAGATGTCAACCCGCCCTCCCAGCCGTCATGCTGACGAAGGAGGTCGTCTGAAATTTGCTGGGTCAGCCCGATTGACTCCCGACGCCGTCATCGGCTAAGTGGTCTTACCACGGTAAGAACACCATGACCGACCTCATCAAGCTCACCCGCGATCCCGACGACGCCCCCGGCGGCTACGCCAAGGTCTTCGCCTTCCTGCGCGAGCAGCTGCTGTCCGGCGCGCTGAAGACCGGCGACCGGCTGCTGCCGGAGCGCGACCTGTCGGCCTTGCTGGGCGTGGGCCGGCCGGTGCTGCGCGAGGCGCTGCGGGCGCTGGCGATGCTGGGCGCGGTCGAGATCCGGCACGGCGTCGGCACCATCGTGCGCCAGCCGGACGCCTCGACCCTGGGCGAGTTCTTCACCTTCGCCCTGGCCCAGCAGTCCGACGCCATCGACGACGTGATGGAGGCGCGGATCGCGATCGAGTGCCAGGCGGTGCGCCTGGCCTGCCGCCGCGCCACCCTGGCGGATTTCGAGCGCATCCGGGCGGCGCTGCAGCGGATCGAGGCCACGATCGACGACCCGGTGGCGGGCGGCGAGGCGGATTTCGACTTCCACAACGGCATCGTCCAGGCCGGGCGGTCCGAGACCCTGCGCAGCGTCTACGCCGCCATTTCCGACCTGGTGCACCGTTCGCATCGCGGGCGGCGCGAGCTGATCCTGAAGGTGCCCGGCATCCGGTCCTTCCTGATCGACCATCACCACCGGATCTTCGAGGCGCTGGTGGCGCGCGACGTGCAGCGGTCGGACGAGCTGCTGCGCCGCCATTTCGAGATCGGCGACGAGTATCGCCGCAAGGCCTTCGAGACGCCCAGGCCGCAAGGCTGACGGCCCACCCGACAAGACTTTAGGAGACCCCGAGTTGAAGATCGTGATCGGCTGCGACCATGCCGGCTTTCCCCTGAAGCGCGAGATCGCCGACTTCGTCGCGGGCCTCGGCCACACGGTGACGGATGTGGGCAGCCACACCCCCGACCCGGTCGACTTCCCGGACATCGCCCGGGCGGTCTGCGCCGCCGTCACCGGCGGGGCGGCCGATCGCGGCCTGATGGTCTGCGGCACCGGCGTCGGCGCCGCCATCGCCGCCAACAAGATCCGCGGCATCCGCGCCGCGGTCTGCCACGATTTCCATTCGGCGCATCAGGCGGTCGAGCATGACGACGTCAATGTCATGTGCGTCGGCGCCCAGATCGTCGGCCCGTGGCTGGCGCGCGACCTGGTCGCCGCCTATCTCGCCGCCGAATTCGAGCCCAGCGAGGACTTCAAGCGCCGGGTCGACAAGCTGGCGCAGCTGGAGCGGGAGGGCTGAGCCATGGCGGAAGCCCGTCAGACGGTCGGCTTCATCGGCCTCGGCACCATGGGCCGCGAGATGGCGGCCAACCTGCTGCGCGCCGGCCATGCGGTGCGCGCTTATGACGTGGTGCCCACCGCGGTCGACGCCCTCGCGGCGCAGGGCGCCGTCCCCGCCGCCAGCGTGGCCGAGGCGGCCGACGGCGCCGACATCGTCGTCACCATGCTGCCCGACACGCCGCAGGTGGAGGAGGTGGTGTATGGCCCGGACGGGCTGCTGGCGGCGCCGCCGCGCGGCCGGCTGGTGGTCGATATGAGCACGATCGCGCCCCAGGCGGTGCGGCGGATGCATGCCGACCTGGCCGCCGCCGGCACCGACCTGCTCGACGCCCCGGTCTCCGGCGGGCCGCAGGGCGCCCGCGCCGCCACGCTGACGATCATGGCCGGCGGCAGCCGCACCGCCTTTGACAAAGCACTGCCGGTGCTGCGCGGCATGGGCACCACCATCACCCATGTCGGCGACAGCGGCGCCGGCCAGACGGTGAAGCTGTGCAACCAGCTGATCTGCGGCATCAACCTGCAGGCGATCTGCGAAGCGCTGGCGCTGGGCCGGGCCTGCGGCGTCGACCTGGAGCAGATGCGCGAGGTGCTGCTGGGCGGCTCCGCCGCCTCCTGGATGCTGGACCGGCTAGGGCCGGCGATGATCTCCGGCGATGCCGGCGCCGGCTTCCGCATCGACCTGATGCTGAAGGATTTGCGGCTGGTGCAGGAGCTGGCCTATGGCAAGGCCGTGCCCCTGCCCGCCACCGCGCTGGTCACCAGCCAGTATCTCGACGCCCGGGCCCATGGCGAGGGCGGCAACGGCAACCAGGCCCTGTTCCGCGTCTATGACCGCATGAGCGGGCAGGCTGAAGCCGCCAAGGGCGGATAGAGGAGCGGGCGATGGGCGTGTCCCTCGATTTCTCCGTCGTGCTCGAGCGCTGGCCGATGTTCCTGGACGGCGCCTGGCTGACCATCCGCCTGGCCCTGGCCTCGACCGTGCTGGGCTTCGCGCTCGGCACGCTGTGCGCGACCGGCCGGCGCGGCGGGTCGGCCTGGCTGTCGCGGCTGTGCGGCATCTATGTCGAGGCGATCCGGAACACGCCCTTCCTGGTGCAGATCTTCGTCGTCTATTTCGGCCTGTCCAGCCTGGGCCTGTCGCTGCCGGCCGTCACCGTCGCGGTGATCGCGCTGGTCATCAATGTCGGCGCCTACACCGCCGAGATCATGCGCGCCGGCTTCGACTCGATCCACAAGGGGCAGATCGAGGCCGGGGAATGCCTGGGCCTGTCGCGGGTGCAGGTCTACTGGCATGTGGTGCTGCGCCCGGCGATGGAGCGGGTCTACCCCGCTTTGACCAGCCAGTTCGTGCTGCTGATGCTGGCCTCCTCCGTCGTCTCGCAGATCTCGGCCGAGGAGCTGACGGCGGTCGCCAACTTCATCCAGTCCGACACCTACCGCGCCTTCGAGACCTACATCGTCGTCGCGCTGCTCTACATCGCCCTCTCGCTCCTGATGCGGGCCGGGTTCTGGGGGCTGGGCCTGGTGCTGTTCCCGCGCCGCCGCCGGCTCGGCACGCCGCTCTGACCGCGAGGACGCCATGCAGACCGGACTGAACCTGAACCATCTCGACTTCCTGCTGCAGGGCGCGCTGTGGACGCTGGTGCTGTCGCTGATGGCGCTGGTCGGCGGCGGCGTGGTCGGCTTCGGCGTCGCGCTCGGCCGCATCGCGCCGAGCCGCCTGCTGCGCGTCGCGGTCGGCGGCTACGTCCAGCTGATCCAGGGCACGCCGCTGCTGGTGCTGCTGTTCCTGACCTATTTCGGCCTGCCGGCGCTCGGGCTCGACGTGCCGCCGCTGCTGGCCGCCGGCGTGTCGCTGACGATCTATGTCAGCGCCTATCTCGGCGAGATCTGGCGCGGTTGTCTCGAAGCCGTGCCGAAGCCGCAATGGGAGGCGGCGGAGTGCCTGGCGCTGAGCCGGACCCAGCGCCTGTTCAAGGTGATCCTGCCCCAGGCGATCCGCCTGGCCACGCCGCCGACCGTCGGCTTCATGGTGCAGATCATCAAGAACACGTCGCTGGCCTCGGTGGTCGGCTTCGTCGAACTGGCCCGCGCCGGGCAGATCGTCAACAACTCGATCTTCCAGCCCTTCGCGATCTACATGGTGATCGCCGTTCTCTACTTCGCCATGTGCTACCCGGTCTCGGCTCTGAGCCGCCGGCTGGAGCGCCGGACGGGCCGCGCGCCGCGGCTGAAGCCGGCCCTCGCCTGACCGGACCCCAAGAAGACATCAGGGAGAGAACGCGATGACCGCGATGGTGACGCTGCAGGACGTGCGCAAGAGCTTCGGCGAGCTGACCGTGCTCGACGGCGTGTCCTTCGCCGTCGACAAGGGCCAGGTCACGGCCCTGATCGGCCGCAGCGGATCGGGCAAGAGCACGGCGCTGCGCTGCATCGACCGGCTGGAGACGATCGATGGCGGCGAGATCACGGTCTGCGACCACAAGGTCAGCGACCCGGAGATCGACCTGCGCCGCCTGCGCCTCGACGTCGGCATCGTGTTCCAGAGCTACAACCTGTTCCCGCATCTGACCATCGAGCAGAACATCACCCTGGCCCCGGTCTCGGTGAAGAAGGTGGCGCGGGCCGAGGCCCGGGCGCTGGCCCGCGGCGTGCTGGACCAGGTCGGCCTCGGCGAGAAGGCCGATGCCTATCCCGAGCAACTGTCGGGCGGCCAGCAGCAGCGCGCCGCCATCGCCCGGTCGCTGGCGATGCAGCCCAAGGTGATGCTGTTCGACGAGGTCACCTCGGCCCTCGACCCCGAGCTGAAGGGCGAGGTGCTGAAGGTGATGGAGGACCTGGCCGCCCGCGGCATGACGATGATCATGGTCACCCATGAGATGGGCTTCGCCCGCCGTGTGGCCGACCGCATCGTCTTCATGCATCGCGGCCGGGTGCATGAGCAGGGGCCGGCCGGGATCCTGGCCGAACCCGAAACGCCGGAGCTGCAGCAGTTCGTCGCCAACGAACTCTGAGCCCGCACAACCAACCAGAACACAGACATGGAGGAGACGCAGATGCAGCCGTCAATCCGCTGGGGCCGGGCGATCGCCCTGGCCTGCGCGCTGAGCCTCGGGGCCCTGACCGCACATGCGGACGCGCTGGACGACATCATGGCCGCGAAGAAGATCCGGATCGCGACCGACCTGGCGATACCGCCCTCGGGCATGATCGACGACCAGATGAAGCCGACCGGCTCCGACGTCGAGACCGCGCAGCTGCTGGCCAAGGATTGGGGGCTGGAGCTGGAGTTCGTGCAGACCACGGGCGCCACCCGCATCCCGAACGTGCAGACCGGCAAGGCCGACATCATCATCTCGACCCTGTC
This sequence comes from Inquilinus limosus, assembly GCF_002195995.1. Classification (GTDB taxonomy): domain Bacteria; phylum Pseudomonadota; class Alphaproteobacteria; order DSM-16000; family Inquilinaceae; genus Inquilinus; species Inquilinus limosus_C. The sequence continues at coordinate 49,808 of NZ_NHON01000008.1, read as the reverse complement.
GGTGACACCGGAGCGGGCGAAGGTGATCGACTTCTCGAAGCCCTATGCGGTGCTGCAATCGGTGATCGGCGCCCCGAAGGATTCGCCGATCAAGGACTGGGCCGACCTGCAGGGCAAGTCGGTGACCGTGACCCGCGGCACCACCCAGGACACGGAGCTGACCAAGCTGGCGGCGGAGAAGGGCTTCCAGGTGGTGCGCTACGACGACGATGCGACCATGGTGACGGCCGCCGTCTCCGGCCAGGCCCAGATCGTCGCCACCTCGGCGACGCTGGTGAACCAGATCAAGGCGAAGGCCCCGGACCGCGCCTTCGAGCCGAAATTCCTGATCCGCACCTTCGACCTCGCCATCGGCCTGCGCCAGGGCGAGCCGAAGCTGATGGAGAAGGTGAATGAGTGGGTGTCGGCCAACCTGAAGAACCGCAAGCTGAGCGACATCTACCAGAAGTACCACGGCTCGCCGCTGCCGGAGGCGATGCTTCAGTAGGAAGGTCGGCAGGCCCTAAACCAACCGTCATGGCGAGCGAAGCGTGGCCATCCAGTCCTGCAGCCGGAGCAGGCCCACCAACCTGGATGGCCACGTCGCTTCGCTCCTCGCCATGACGATTTTGGTGATTGGCGGGGAAAGAGGCCTGCCCTATCCCTCCCCGGGCTTCGGCAGATCGGTCAGCGACCCGGCCGGCACCACCGGCAGCACGATCCTGGACGGGTGGCTGCGGTCCAAATGGATCCGGTTGGTCGCCACCCGCTTCAGCCGGCCGGCGCCCTCGGGCTCGCCGCTGTTCGGGTTGACGTCGTATTTCGGGAAGTTGCTGGAGGCGATGTCGAGCCGGATGCGGTGGCCGGCCTTGAACAGGTTGGCCGTCGCGAAGGGCTCGATGGTGATCGCGTAGACCCGGCCCGATTCCAGCGGCGACGGGCTCTCCCAGCTGTCGCGGTAGCGGCAGCGCAGGATGCCGTCGGTCAGATTCAAGGCAAAGCCCTTGGGGTCGTCCGCGGTCGGCGGATGCACGTCGATCAGCTTGGCGGTGAAATCCGTGTCCGGCGCGTCGGAGGAGACGAACAGCCGGACCTCGATCGGCCCGATCACCGCCAGGTCCTCGGCCAGAGGCGCGGTCTCGAACACCACCACGTCGGGGCGGGACGACAGCGGCAGGCCGGGCCGGCGGCTGCCGAAGAAACGGTCGCCCTCGGTCTGGTCGAAGCCGCCGCCCTCGAACACCGGCTGGCCGGAGGTCAGGGCGCCGCCGATGGTCGGCACCGGGTCGGACGGGTCGGACTGGTAGGCGATCGACGCCTCCGCCGCCTCCTGCACCGCCGGGTCCAGCCGGCCGTCGGCGTGCAGGTGGTAGTCGGTGAAGGCGGTGCCGGGCAGCGGCCAGTCCGGCGCCGCGATCCAGCGCCCGCCATGGTCCAGCCGGCCGTCGGCCGTGCGCCGGCCGCTGCCGCCGCCCATCAGGAACAGCCGCGCGGTGGGCTCCGCCTCCGCGCCGTTGCCCTCGCCCTTCAGCCAGCGGTCGAACCAGCGCCGGCGGAACTGCAGCCAGCCTGTGGTGACATTGCCGTCGATCGTCGCCGCCGGCCCGAATTCGGTGTCGCCGCTGAAGGTGGTGTTGCGGTTGCCGTGCAGCCACGGCCCCATGATCAGCTGCACCGGCGCCGACCGGCCGCCGAGGGCGGCATAGTTCTCCATCGTGGTGCGGACATAGGCGTCGTACCAGCTGGACATCAGCACCATCGGCACGTCCGGGAAGCGGTCGTAATACCCCTCGGCATAGATGCCGAGCTGCTTCCAGTAGTCGCCAAAGGACCCGTGGGTCCATTGCTCGAACAGATAGGCCTCGTAATCCGGCACGGCGCGCACCGGCGAGTGGCCGGGGCGCCAGGGCATGGCGGCGAACCAGGCGCGGATGTCCTCCGCCTCCAGCGCCGCCAGCACCTTGGGGTCGGCCAGGGCCGCCGGGCTCTCCTTGGCTTGGCTGAAGGCCCAGGTCGCCTGCTTCAGCTCGAAGGCGCCGCCCTGGCGGATGCCGCAATGGTAGGAATTCGAGAAGCCGCCCGAATCCACCACCATGCAGGCTAGGCCCGGCGGGTTCAGGCAGGCCAGCGCGAACTGGGTGTGCGCGGCATAGGACAGGCCCATGGTGCCGACCTTGCCGTTCGACCAGGGCTGGGCCGTGATCCATTCCATCGTGTCGAAGCCGTCCGGCCCCTCGGAGGTGTACTTCGTGAACACCCCCTCGGAGGCGTGGCGTCCGCGGCAGTCCTGGTAGACCACGGCATAGCCGGCGCGGACGAAATGCGCCGCCACCTGCGGCCGGGCCATCGGCCCGTCCATCCCAACCCCGATCTCGGAGCGCGACAGCTCGGTCTTGCCGTAGGGCGTGCGCTCCAGGATCGTCGGCAGCTTCGCGTCGACGCCGATGCGGTATCCGGCCGGCAGGTAGACATCCGTCGCCAGCCGCACGCCGTCGCGCAGCGTCACCATGCAGTCGCGCAGCACCTCGCTCACTTGGCGCTCTCCGCATAGGTCGCCAGGGTCCATTCGTTCTTGTTGGCGCGATAGGTGATGCCGTTGCGCGCCGCCCAGTGCACGGTCGGGAAGTACAGCGGCACGATGCCGACATCGCCGAAGCCGATCCGCGCCGCCTGCTCCAGCAGCTGGTTGCGCTTGGCCTCGTCGAACTCCGCCAGCGCCTGCTTCAGCACCGCGTCGAATTCCGGGTTCGAGTAGCGGGCGCGGTTGAAGGCGCCCTTGCCGGCCTCCTTGTCATAGGTCGCCAGCACATTGGTCAGGGCGTTGGCCGAGTTGCTGTTGCTGTTGCCGAAGCTGAAGATGAAGGCGCTGTATTCCTGCTTCGAGGCGGCGCCGGCATAGACGTTGTAGGGCTGGGTGACCACACCGTTGATCTTCAGCCCGCCGCGCGCCAGCATCTGGCCGATCGCCTGGGCGATATCGGCGTCGCCGGCGAAGCGGTCGTTCGAGGAATGCACCGTCAGCCCGAAGCCGTCGCCATAGCCGGAATCGGCCAGCAGCGCCTTGGCGCCGGCAGCGTCATACGCCTCGGGCTTCACGTCGGCGGCATAGCCGCCCAGCCCTTCCGGCACGATCTGTCCGGCCGGCGTGCCGGAGCCGTTCAGCAGGCGCTGGATGATCAGATCCCGGTTGATCAGCTTGGAGACGGCGAGGCGCACCCGCCTGTCCTTCAGCGGATTGGCCGCCAGAGGCTGGCCGTCCTTGGCCGTCACGAACGGGCTCTGGTCCCGCGCCGAATCCAGCGCCAGATAGATCAGCCGGCCGGAGGTGGTGGAGTAGACCTTGGCCTTGCCGCTGTCGTTCACCGTCGCCACATCGGCCGGCGGCACGCCGTCGATCAGGTCGACGGAGCCGGACAGCAGCGCCGCGATCCGCGCCGCATTGTTCGAGATGAACTTGATGGTGACGTTCTCGAAGGCCGGCTTGTCGCCCCAGTAATGCGGGTTCGGCGCCAGCACCAGCCGGTCGCCCGGCACCCACTGCTTGAACACGTACGGCCCGGTGCCGATGGCGGCGGCGCCGGAGTTGAAGTCGTTGGTGGTCTTTCCCTCGGACGCCTTCTTCGAGACGATGTAGACGAGGCCGACCTGCTCGATGAATTGCGGCGTCGGCGCCTTGGTCTTGAAGCGGACCGTCAGCGGGTCGACCGCTTCCATCGAGGCGATGCTGCCGACCGCGCCGGTGAAGGGCGCCGGGCTGTTCGGCACCGATTTGGCGCGGTCCATCGAGAAGATCACGTCGTCGGCCGTCAGGTCCGAGCCATCGCTGAACTTGACGCCGGGGCGCAGCTTGACCTCCCAGGTCGTCGGGTCGACCGAGGTCCAGGACAGGGCCAGCGCCGGCTGCACCTGCAGGTTCTCGTCGGTCTGCACCAGCCGGTCGAACATGTGCTGCGAGATCGACTGGTTGTTGCCGGTGCGCGAGAATTGCGGGTCGATGGCGGAGGGCTCGGTCGCCGTGCCGATGGTCAGGTCGGCGGCCTGGGCAAAGCCGGCGCTGCCCAGCGTCAGGACCGTCGCGATCGTGGCCAGGAGGGCGCAGAGCCATCGCCTCCCAGAACCGTCATTGCGAGCGCAGCGAAGCAATCCAGGGCCAGTGCGAACCGGCCCCTGGATTGCTTCGTCGGCTTCGCCTCCTCGCAATGACGGCGAAGGGTGGGCGGTCAGTGTCGGCATCCGCATCATCTCGCTCTCCTCTGTTTCGTGCAGTGGGCGCATTCCGCGCCTCAGATCAGGTGGCAGGCGGCCTGGTGGCCGGGCGCGACCGGGCGCAGCGCCGGCCGCTCCACGCGGCAGCGGTCGGTCGCCATCGGGCAGCGCGGGTGGAAATGGCAGCCGCTGGGCGGGTGCAAAGGCGACGGGATCTCGCCCTTGATCGTCTCGAACTTCCGCTTGCGGTTGCTGAGGCGCGGCACCTCGTTCAGCAGCGCCACGGTGTAGGGGTGCAACGGCCGGTCGAACAGCTCGGCGGTCGCCGCCGTCTCGACCACCCGGCCGAGATACATGATCACCACCCGGTCGCTGATGTGCTCGACCACGCCGAGGTCGTGGCTGATGAACAGGTAGGTCAGGCCCAGCTCGCGCTTCAGCTCCAGGAACAGGTTCAGGATCTGGGCCTGGATCGAGACGTCGAGCGCGGCGATGGATTCGTCGCAGACCAGGAAGTCGGGCTTCACCGCCAGGGCCCGGGCGATGCCGATGCGCTGGCGCTGGCCGCCGGAGAACTGGTGCGGGAAGCGGTCGCGATAGGCCGGGTCCAGCCCGACCCGGCGCATCACCTCCTGGACATAGCCATCGGCCTCGCGCCGGCGCACCAGCCCGTGCACCCGCGGCGCCTCGCCGATGATGTCGCGCACCCGCTTGCGCGGGTTCAGCGAGGCGAAGGGATCCTGGAAGATCATCTGCGCCTTCAGCCTGGCGTCACGCGCGGCGTCGCCGGCCAGGCCGTCGACATCCCGGCCGCGCCAGCGGATCGCGCCGTCGCTCTTCGGCAGGATGCCGGCCATCATCCGGCCCAGCGTGGACTTGCCGCAGCCGGATTCGCCGACCAGCCCCAGCACCTCCCCGGGGGCGATGGCGAGGTCGACCGCGTCGACGGCGTGCACCGTCCGCTCCTCGACCTTCGCGCCCAGCAGGCGCGCCGCCTTCTCGGCATAGTCCAGGCGCTTGCTGAAGCGCTTGCCCAGGCCGGCGGCCTCGATCAGGGGGGTCATGCGCGCACCTCCAGCTGCGGGTGGAAGCAGCGGAAGGCGCGGTCGCCCCGCCGGGTGGTCTCCGGCGCCTTAAGGCAGGCCTCGGTGGAATGGCTGCAGCGGGGCCGGAAGGCGCAGCCTTCGGGCAGGGCCAGCGGCGACGGCGCCATGCCGGGGATCTGGAACAGCGCCTCGCCGCGCGGCCGGTCGCCGGGCACCGAGCCGATCAGCCCGATCGTGTAGGGATGCGCCGGCCGGTCGATCACCTCATCGACCGTGCCGGTCTCGACCACTTTTCCGGCATACATGACGCAGATCCGGTCGGCCAAGGCCGCCACCACCGCCAGGTCGTGGCTGACCCAGATCAGCGCCGTGCCGGTCTCGCGGCACAGGGTCTGCACCTGGGCCAGGATCTGCGCCTGGATGGTCACGTCCAGCGCGGTCGTGGGCTCGTCGGCGATGATCAGATCGGGCTTGTGCAGCAGGGCGATGGCGATCGCCACGCGCTGGCGCATGCCGCCGGAGAACTGGTGCGGATAGGCCTTGAGCCGCTCTTCCGGCGACGGGATGCCGACCCGGCCCAACGCGTCGCGGCAGCGGGCCACCGCCTCGGCCCGCGACACCCGCTCATGCGCCTGGATGGTCTCGACCATCTGGGTCTCGACCCTGAGGACCGGGTTCAGGGTCATCATCGGGTCCTGGAAGATCATGGCGATGCGGTTGCCGCGCAGCTGCCGCAGCCGCTCCGCCGGCAGCGCCGCCAGATCCTCGCCCTTGAAGAGAATCCGGCCGCCGACCACCCGGCCCGGCGGATCGACCAGGCCGAGGATGGAGAAGCCGGTGATCGACTTGCCGGAGCCGGATTCGCCGACCAGGCCCAGCACCTCGCCGCGGTCGACCCGGAAGGACACGCCGTCGACGGCGCGCACCACCCCGGCCTTGGTGAAGAAATGGGTCTGCAGGTTCTCGACGCTGAGCGTGGGGGCGGTCATGTGCGGGCCCTCACTTCTGCAGCCTGGGGTTCAGCGCCTCGCGCAGGCGGTCGCCGACGATGTTGATCGAGAAGATCAGCGCCAGCAGCAGCAGGCCGGGGAACACGCTGATCCAGTACAGGCCGGCCAGCAGCACCTGGTAGCCATTGGCGATCAAAAGGCCGAGCGACGGCTCGGTGATCGGCAGGCCGATGCCGAGGAAGCTCAAGGTCGCCTCTGCCGCGATCGCATGCGCCACCTGGATGGTGGCGATCACGATCACCGGCGGCAGGCAGTTCGGCAGCAGATGGCTGAACAGGATGCGCGCGCGGCTCAACCCCAGACACTGCGCCGCCTCGACATACTCCTTGCCGCGCTCGACCAGCGCCGCGGCGCGGACGGCGCGGGCGAAATAGGCCCATTGCACCACCACCAGGGCCAGGATGACCTTGCCCACCCCCTGCCCCAGCACGGCCAGCATCATCAGCGCCACCAGGATGGTGGGAAAGCCCAGCATCAGGTCGACGACGCGCATCACCAGCGTGTCGATCCGGCCGCCGAAATAGGCGGCGACGAGGCCGAGCGTGGTGCCGACGGCGAGCGCGAACAGGCCGGACAGCACACCGACGCCCAGGCTGGTGCGCAGCCCGTACAGCATCGCCGAGAGCATGTCGCGGCCCTGGGCGTCGGTGCCCAGCCAGTAGGTCCAGCCATCCATGCTCTCGCTGCCCGGCGGCAGGCGGCCGTCCATGATGCTGAGCGAGGCGAGGTCGTAGGGGTCCTGCGGCGCGATCCAGGGCGCGAACAGGGCGACCAGGACCAGGACCAGGCAGGCAATGGCGGCCAGGGTCGCGGCCTTGCTGTCCAGGATGCCGCGCAGCGCCTGGGCCAGGATGCCGTCGCCGAGCAGCGGCTTGCGGGGGATCACGGCGTCGCTCATGCGTCGGACAGCCGGACGCGGGGGTCGAGCACCGAGTACAGGATGTCGACCACCAGGTTGATGACGATGAACATGGCCACCACGATCAGCAGGTAGGCGACGATCACCGGCCGGTCGAGGCGCATGATGCTGTCGATGATCAGCTTGCCGACCCCGGGCCAGGCGAAGATGGTCTCGGTCACCGTGGCGAAGGCGATCAGCGACCCGAACTCCATCCCGACCACGGTGACGATCGGGATCAGGATGGTCTTCAGCACATGGACGAAGATCACCCGCCGCTCGGACAGGCCCTTGGCGCGGGCGAACTTGACGAAGTCGAGCGGCAGGGTCTCGCGCATGCCGCTGCGGGTCAGGCGGATGATCAGCGAGACGTTGAACAGCGACAGGTTGATCGCCGGCAGGATCAGATGGGTGAAGCCGTCCCAGGTGGCGAGGCTGGTGTGCAGGCCCAGGATCTCGCCGGTGGCGCCGCGGCCGGTGGAGGGCAGCCAGCCGAGCATGACCGAGAAGATCATGATCAGCATCATGCCCTGCCAGAAGCTGGGCAGGCTGAAGCCGAGGATCGACCCGGTCATCACCGTGCGGTCGAAGCCGCTGCCGGCCTTCAGCCCCGACAGCACGCCGAGCGGGATGCCCACCACCAGCGACAGCATCAGGGCGATGAAGGCCAGTTCCAGCGTCGCCGGCAGCCGCTCGAAGATCAGGCTGATCGAGGGCTGGTTGAAGACGAAGGAGCGGCCGAGGTCGCCATGCAGCGCATTGCCGAGGAAGGTCAGGTACTGTTCCCACAGCGGCCGGTCGAGGCCGAGCGACTGGACCGCCTGGGCGATCTCGGCCTGCGAGGCGTCGGCCGGCACCAGGATCTCGATGGGGTTGCCGATAGCATAGACGCCGAGGAAGACGAGGATCGAGGTGACCAGCAGCACGAAGCCGCTTTGCACCAGCCGGCGGATGATGAAGACGGTCATGGCCGGGCCCCTGCCTCCCCGGCGCGCGATTCCCGCATCTGCGTCCCTGTTCGCTTATGATGGGCCCGCCGGGCGGTCCGGCATGGCGAGGGGGACACTAGGGGTGGCAGACAGCAGCCCGCAACATCATGCGGAATCCGCATCGGGCTATGCGCATTTCATGCGCGGGCGCGGGCCGGCCGGATGCTTCGTGTCGCGGATATCGGCGCGACGGCCGTGAACGTCAAGCAGCTCGAGGCCTTCAAGGCGATCATGCGCAGCGGCTCCACCACCGCCGCGGCGGCGCGGCTGGACCTGTCGCAATCGGCGGTCAGCCGCCTCTTGACCCAACTGGAGGCCGAGCTGGGGCTGGAGCTGTTCGCCCGCGAGAAGGGCCGGCTGATCCCGACGCCGGAGGCGATCGGCCTCCTGGATTCGGTCGAGAGCGCGGTCGATGGCGTGCAGCGGGTGCAGCATGTGGCCGAGGAACTGCGGGCCGGCAATTCCGGGCAGATCCTGCTGCGCATCGGCGTGCCGCACAGCATGTCGCAGACCATCCTGCCGCGGATCGTGGGGGAGTTCCTGGCCGATCACGGCAATGTGGCTCTGGAGATCCTGTCCGGCGCCTATCACGAGACCGAGCGCGCGGTGCTGACCCGGCAGGCCGATCTCGGCTTCGTCCGGCTGCCGACCGGCGAGGCCGGGATGGACACGGTCGCCATCGCCCGCACGACGAGCGTCTGCGTCATGCCGGCCGGCCACCGCCTGGCGGAGAAGGCGGTGGTGTCGGTCGAGGATCTGGAGGGCGAGGCGCTGGTGCTGCTGGGCCGGCAGCGCCCGGCGCGGGCGGAGATCGACCAGATGTTCCGGCAGGTCCGGTTCCGGCCGCGGGTCCAGGTCGAGACCCATTCGGTCGGCTCGGCTTGCGCCTTCGCCGCGCAGGGGCTGGGCGTGACCATCGTCAACGCGCTGATGGCCAGCCATTTCCGCGACCTGCCGATCGCCATCCGCCCGTTCCGGCCGCGTCTGTGGAACGAGTTCGGCCTGGCCTTCGCCGCCGGCCAGCCCCGCTCCCGCGCCGCCGACCGCTTCGCCGAGCATTTCCGCCGCCGCCTGGTCGAGATGCTGCGCGGGCTGGAAGCGGAGTTCCGGCCGGAGGCAGGATAGGGCCGGCTCCCGGCCTCAGCCGCGCAGCACCGCCGCCAAGGCCGCGATCTCCTCCGCCCCCTTCGTGCTCGGCGCGGTCTCGACCAGGGTGCGGCCGGACAGCATCGCCGCGGCGAAGCCGGTGCGGTTGCCGATCCGGGCCGGTAGCACCGGGATGCCGAGGCGGCCGATCTCCACCTCCAGCGCGTCGGCGACCTTGGAGCGCGGCGGCACCCGGTTCAGCACGATCCGGGCCGGCACCTTCTCCTCCGCCGCCAGATCCAGCGTCGGCTGCGTCGCCCACAGATCCATCGGGCTGGGCTGGATCGGCACCAGGACGAGCTGAGCCGCCCGGACCGCGATGCGGGCGTCCGACGCCGCATGCGGCGGGCTGTCGATCAGCACCAAATCATGCGCCGCCCGGGCGCGGTCGACCTCCGCCGGCACGCGCCAGCCGGTGATGCGGAGATGGGTGAAGCCGGGATCCGCCCCCCGCGCGTCGACCCAGCGGCTGAGGCTGCCCTGCGGGTCGATGTCGACCGTCGCGACCTTGAGGCCGGCGCGGGCGAAGGCGGCGGCGAGATGCGCGACCAGCGTGGTCTTCCCGGCCCCGCCCTTCTGCTGCGCCACGGTGATCGTCCGACCGGCCATTTCGCACCCTCCGTTTCGCGTCCGCTGTTTTGAGAAAGTGTCGCGCGGCTTTTGCTGCAGCGCAACATGAGATCTCCTGCCGCGGGATGGCGGCCTTCCCCCGAGCGCATGGCCCGCGGCGCCGGATCGGGCTATAGAGCGGGCATGGAGAGCACCGATCCGATCAAGACCCAGATCGTCGACGACGGTCCCGCCGGCATCGCCCGCGCCGCGGCGCTGCTGCGCGAGGGCCGCCTGGTCGCCTTCCCGACCGAGACGGTCTACGGCCTGGGCGGCGACGCCACCAGCGACCGCGCCGTGGCTGCGATCTTCGAGGCCAAGCGCCGGCCCAGCTTCAACCCGTTGATCAGCCACCTGGCCGATGCCGAACAGGCGGAGGATCTGGTGCTGTTCGACGACCGCGCCCGGCGCGTGGCCGAGACGCTGTGGCCCGGCCCGCTGACCCTGGTGCTGCCGCGGCGCGCCGACAGCCCGGTGTCGCTGCTGGCCTCGGCCGGGCTGGACAGCCTGGCGATCCGCGTGCCGGCGCATCCGGCCGCCCGGCGCCTGCTGGCCGCGGTCGGCCGGCCGGTGGCGGCGCCCAGCGCCAATGTCTCCGGCGCCGTCAGCCCGACCACGCCGCAGCATGTGCTGGACGGGCTGTCCGGCCGGGTGTCGCTGGTGGTGGCCGGCGGGCGCTGCGCCGTCGGGCTGGAATCGACCGTGCTGGACCTGACCGGGGAGCAGCCGGTGCTGCTGCGCCCCGGCGGGGTGACGATCGAGGAGCTGACCGCCCTCTTGGGCCCCATCGCGGTGCCGGAGAAGGATCCGGACCGCCCGGCCTCGCCCGGCCAGCTGGCCAGCCACTACGCGCCGCGGGCGCAGGTGCGGCTGAACGCCGGGGCGATCGGGCCGGACGAGGTGCTGCTGACCTTCGGCCCCGATTTGCGCAGCGGCCCCAAGGTGATGAACCTCAGCGACAAGGGCGACCTGGCCGAGGCCGCCGCCAACCTGTTCGCGATGCTGCGGGCGCTGGACCGGACCGGCGCCGGCACCATCGCCGTGGCGCCGATCCCGGAGACCGGCCTGGGCGCCGCCATCAACGACCGGCTGCGCCGCGCCGCCGCCCCGCGCCCCTAGGGAGAGATCCATGACCGACGCCGCTCTGCTGGAGGTCCTGATGGCTATCACCGGCCCGCAGGGCGTGCTGCACGAGGCGGCGGACCTGGCGCCCTATCTGAAGGAATGGCGCGGCAAGTACCGCAGCACCGCCGGCATCGTGGTGCGGCCCGGATCGACCGCCGAGGTCGCGGCCGTGGTCAAGCTGTGCGCCGAGCGCGGCATCGGCGTGGTGCCGCAGGGCGGCAACACCGGCCTGTGCGGCGGCGCCGTGGCCGAGGCCGGGCAGATCCTGCTGTCGACCGACCGGCTGGCCCGGATCCGCGAGGTCGATGCCGAGGGCGACCACATGACGGTCGAGGCCGGGGTGATCCTGGCCCAGGTGCAGGCGGTGGCGGAGGCGGCGGACCGGCTGTTCCCCTTGAGCCTGGGGGCGGAGGGCAGCTGCCGCATCGGCGGCAACCTGTCGACCAATGCCGGCGGCACCGCGGTGCTGCGCTACGGCAATGCCCGCGACCTGGTGCTGGGGCTGGAGGTGGTGCTGCCCGACGGGCAGGTGTGGGATGGCCTCCGGGCCCTGCGCAAGGACAACACCGGCTACGACCTGAAGCAGCTCTTCATCGGCGCCGAGGGCACGCTGGGCATCATCACCGCCGCGGTGCTGAAGCTGTTCCCGCGGCCGCGCAGCGTGGAGGCAGCGCTGGTCGGGGTGCCGGACCCGGCCGCCGCCGTGGCCCTGTTCGGCCGTGCCCGGGCCGAGGCCGGCGGGTCGGTTACTGGGGTCGAGCTGATGCCGCGCCTGGCCATCGACTTCGCGCTGCGCCATGTCGCGGGCGTGGTCGACCCGATGGCGGAGCCGCATCCCTGGTACGTGCTGCTGGAGCTGTCCTCCCCCGCCGCCGATGCGCCGCTGGCGGAGCGGCTGGAGGCGATCCTGGCCGGCGGGCTGGAGGCCGGGCTGGTGGTCGACGCCGCGATCGCGGCGAGCGAGGCGCAGCGCAAGGCGTTCTGGCACATCCGCGAGGCGATCGTCGAAGGCCAGCGCTTCGAGGGCGGGGCGATCAAGCACGACATCGCCGTGCCGGTGGCGAAGGTGCCGGAGTTCCTGGGGCGGGCGACGGCGCTGTCCGAGGCGATGGTGCCGGGCGTGCGGGTTGTGGGCTTCGGCCATCTCGGCGACGGCAACATCCATTTCAACCTGAACCAGCCGGTGGGCGCCGACCGCGAGGCCTTCATGGCGCGGTGGGAGGAGATCGCCCACCGGGTGCACGACATCGTCGCCGATCTCGACGGGTCGATCAGCGCCGAGCACGGCGTCGGCTTGCTGAAGCGCGACGAGATCGCCGAGCGCAAATCGCCGGTCGAGATCGAGCTGATGCGCCGGATCAAGCAGGCGATCGACCCGGCCGGAATCATGAATCCGGGCAAGATGGTGCGGACCTGACCTTCCATTTTTGTCATGCCCAGGCTTGATTCACGGGTGTGTCCGCTCGAGGGAAAAGTGACCGAGGCGGGCTCGGTTCAGATTTTGCTCTATTCTGTTGTCATCCTCGGGCTTGACCCGAGGATCCAGGGGCAGCCAGAGCGGTTCTCGGTGGCCCCTGGATTGCCGGGTCAAGCCCGGCAATGACAGGAAATGGTGGTGGGAAAAACTCCACCCCGCTGTCGAATCCGGCCGTGCCCGGACGACCAGATGCGTCAACCTCTGGAGGACCTCCCGATGGACGCGAAAACCCTCATCCCTGCGGCCGAGCTGGCCCGTGCCAACCCCGTCCGCATCCCGAACGAGAGCCCGGAATACCGCGCCGCCCGCACCGCGCTGCTGGCGGAGGAGATCGAGCTGCGGCGCCGGATCGAGAGCGTCGCCGCGCAGCGCCGCGCCCTGCCGCCCGGCGGGCCGGTGATCGGCGACTACCGCTTCGAGGGGCCGGACGGCCCGACCGGCCTGGCCGGGCTGTTCGGCGACAAGCCGACCCTGGTGGTCTACAGCTACATGTTCGGGCCGCAGCGCGAGCGCCCCTGCCCGATGTGCACCAACCTGCTGGACGCCTGGGACAGCAACGCCGCAGACATCGGCCAGCGCACCGCCCTGGCCGTGGTGGCCCGCTCGCCCTTCGCCAAGCTGGCAGCGTGGAAGCGCGAGCGCGGCTGGCGCGATCTGCCCCTCTACAGCGATCTCGACGGCGCCTATTCGCGGGACTATCTCGCCATCGGACCGGACGGCTCGGACCTGCCGGCGCTGCATGTCTTCACCCGGCGCGACGGCACCATCCGCCACTTCTGGGCCGAGGAGATGACCGGCGAGACCGCCGATCCGGGCCAGGATCCGCGCGGCGCCCCGGACCCGTCGCCGCTGTGGATGGTGCTGGACTGCACCCCGGAGGGCCGGGGGACGGACTGGTACCCGAAGCTGAGCTACGGAGACCGCCCGTAAATGCTACTGGCATGGCCGTCTGACGGCGGTTTCTGCGCTTCCGGTGCTCACGCACCAAACGTGCGCTGCGCTCCGGTTCTCGAAACCACCGCCAGCCGACTCATGCCAGCGCATTTCCAGACGGTCTCCGGCGGCCGGGGTGTGATCGCCCCCGGCCGCGCCTGCCTCACCAGCGGCCGCGGTGGCCGCCCCAGCCGCCATGGCCCCAGCCGCCGCCGCGGCGGTAGTAGTGGTGATGACCGCCATCGTCATCGGCCAGGGCGGCGCCGAGCGCGATGCCGCCGACCGCCAGCAGGCCCGCCGCCACCGCGGTGTTGGTGTCCTGCTGCTGCCGTTCGGCCTGCGCCTGGTAGGACAGCGGGCCGACCTCATCGCAGGCATACGGGTCGCCATAGGAGCAGCGCTGCGAGGCATAGTTCAGCTGCGTCTCGCTCGGCGTCGGCCCGCAGGCCGCCAGGGCGACCAGAACTCCGACGATACCAACCCGCGAGATGCGAGATCCCAACGAACCGGCAACCATATTCATCTCCAGCCGACCAGACTTCATTCGATCGGCACGCCGTTTTCCAATTAAGGCAATTCCATGGCAACTTCACGGCGAACCCTGGAACTACCCACAGGGCGGCGGGATGACTTCACGAATCCGGCGCCCCTTCCGCAGCAATACACGGACAAGGCCGATCACTCCGTCGCTCGACTTGGCAGGGCGGCAAAAAGAATCCGGGACGGTTGAGCGCGGCCGGCGCTAGGGTGCGGCGCCGGCCACCTGCCGCTCGACGAAGTCGGCGAAGGCCCTGGCCTTGGCGCTGGCCTGCCGGCCGGTGGGGAACACCGCCCACAGCCCGACCGGCGGCAGCTGCCAGTCCTTGAGGGCGGAGACGACCACGCCGGACGCCAGCTCCGCCCCGAACATCCATTCCGAGGCAATGGCCAGGCCCAGCCCGGCCAGTACGCCCTCCCGCACCCCCTCGGCGGCGCTGATGCGCAGGCGCCCGCCGACGACGAGGGGAACCTGGACATCGCCCCGGCGGAAAGTCCAGGCGGCGCCGCTGCCGCCGCCGCGCGGCTCGTGGATCACGACCTGGCGCGAGAGAAGGTCGACCGGCGCCCGCGGCACGCCCTGCGCCGCAAAATAGCCGGGCGTGCCCAGCACCAGCCGGCGGCACTCCCCGATCTTGCGTGCGGCCAGGCCCGAATCCGGCAGTTGGCCCATGCGCAGCGCCACGTCGATGCCCTCCTCGATCAGGTCGATCGGGCGGTCGTCCAGCACGATGTCGATGTCCAGCGCCGGATGGGCCGCCAGGAAGGCGCCGAGGCGCGGAACGACCATCAGCCGGGTGAAGGTCACCGGCGCGCCGACGCGCAGCCGGCCCGAAAGCGCCGCCGCCGCGCCGCGGGCCGCATGCTCGGCCTCCTCCACCTCCTGCAGCGACCGCTTGGCGCGCTCGTAGAAGCTGCGCCCCGCCTCGGTCGGGGCCAGGCCGCGGGTCGAGCGCAGCAGCAGCCGCACGCCCAGCCGCTCCTCCAGCTGTGCGATGGTCTTGGAAATGGCGGGCTGGCCGACCCGCATCTGCCTGGCGGCGGCGGAGAAGGAGCCGGCGTCGACGACGCGGATGAAGGCCTCCATCGCGGCCAGGCGGTCCATGTTCGGCTCCGGCATTCATTCCAGGATGGAATGAATCATATCGCGACCATGCAGCTACCTCCAGCAGCCGGGAATAGATGATCTTCGGGCATCCCATCCATCCACCGCCCCGTCACCCCGCGGTGCGGACCTTCCCCCCAGGAGGACGCGATGTCCCTGCAAGCCAAGCTCGACGCGTTCAAGGCGGATTTCGAGGCCGGCAGGCCGCCCTACAACGTGCCCCCGTCGGTGATCGAGACCATGCACCGAGCCACGGCGGAGCTGGTCGCCTCCGGTGCCGCCGACCGCGCCCTGAAGGCCGGCGACAAGGCGCCGTCCTTCGCGCTGAAGGACCCCGACGGCAGCGTGGTGAACTCGGCGGCGCTGCTGGCCCGGGGCCCGCTGATCATCAGCTTCTACCGCGGCGTCTGGTGCCCCTATTGCAACATGGAGCTGCAGGCGCTGGAGGCGGCGCGGCCGGAGTTCGAGCGGCTGGGCGCGGCGCTGATCGCGATCTCGCCGCAGACCGCGCCGAACAGCCGCAAATCGGTGCGCCAGAACGGGCTGGCCTTCCCGATCCTGTCCGACGCGAAGGGCGAGGTCGCGGCCGCCTTCGGCCTGCGCTTCCGGCTGCCGGACTATCTGGTCGAGCTGTACAGGAGCCTGAAGAACGACCTGCCGAGCTTCAACGACGACCCGGGCTGGACCCTGCCGATGCCGGGCCGCTACCTGATCGGCCAGGACGGCACCATCCTCTATGCCGACGTCAACCCCGACTACACCCGCCGGCCCGAGCCGGAGGCGCTGCTGCCGGCCCTTCGACAGGCCGCCGCCCGCAGCGCCGCCTGAGCGGCCGGCCCCTGGAGACGGAGACGATCATGTCCCAACCCGAGTCCTTCGACGCCCTGATCCTGGGCAGCGGCCAGGGCGGCAAGCTGCTGGCTTGGCACCTGGCCCGGGCGGGCCGGCGTGTCGCGGTGGTGGAGCGCCGCTGGGTCGGCGGCTCCTGCCCCGCCGTCGCCTGCCTGCCGAGCAAGAACGAGCTGTGGAGCGCCAGGGTGGCGCATCTGGCCGGCGCGGCCGGCCGCTTCGGCACGGTGACCGGGCCGGTCACGGTCGACATGGCCAAGGTGCGCCAGCGCAAGCGCGAGATGGTCGAGCGCGAGGCCGCGTTCCACCTGAAGGCCTATCGCGACAGCGGCGCCGAGCTGATCATGGGCAGCGGCCGCTTCACCGCACCGAAGACGATCGAGGTGGCGCTGAACGACGGCGGCACCCGGCTGCTGGCCGGCGGCCAGGTCTTCGTCAATGTCGGGTCGCACGCGGCGATCCCAGATGTCCCAGGCCTCGCCGAAGCCCGGCCGATGACGCATATCGAGGTGCTGGAGCTGGACACGCTGCCGGCGCATCTGATCGTGCTGGGCGGCGGCTATGTCGGCGTCGAGATGGCCCAGGCCTATCGCCGCTTCGGCAGCCGGGTCACGGTGATCGAGCCCGGGCCGCAGCTGCTGGGACGCGAGGACCCGGACGTCTCGGCCGAGATGCAGCGGATCCTGGAAAGCGAGGGCATCCGCGTCCTGCTGGGGGCCCAGCCGATCGCGGTGCAGGGCTGGTCCGGGCAGGAGGTCGGCGTCACCCTGCGCACCGCCTCGGGCGAGCAGCGCATCGACGGCAGCGACCTGCTGATCGCGACCGGGCGCGTCCCCAACACCGCCGGCATCGGGCTGGAGCTGGCGGGGGTGGAGCTGGACGCCCGCGGCTTCATCCGCGTCAACGACCGGCTGGAGACCACGGCGCCGGGGGTCTGGGCGCTGGGCGAAGGCGCCGGCAGCCCGCAATTCACCCATGTCTCGGTCGACGACTTCCGGATCATCCGCGACAATCTGGCCGGCGGGAACCGCAGCACGACGGACCGGCTGATCCCCTATGTCGTGTTCACCGATCCGCCGCTGGCCCGGGTGGGCCTGAGCGAAGGCGAGGCGAAGCGCCAGGGCGTTTCGGCCCGGGTGGCGCGGCTGCCGATGGCCGCGGTGCTGCGCACCGAGGCGACCGACGAGACCCAGGGCTTCCTGAAGGCGCTGGTCGGCGACGACGACCGCATCCTGGGCTTCACCATGATCGGCGCCGAGGCCGGAGAGGTGATGGCCGCGGTGCAGACGGCGATGCTGGCGGGCCTGCCGTTCCCGAAGCTGCGCGACGCCGTGATCGCCCACCTGACCTTCGCCGAGGGGCTGGGGCCGCTGTTCGGCAACGTCCCGGCGCGATAGGCCCGGACATGAAAACGGCCGGTGCGTCCCCGGGCACACCGGCCGTTTGGTTCGTGGTGACCTGGCTACAGCGCCCGGCGCGGGGCCAGGCGCAGCCGGGCCATGGCCGGGGCCGGCATCGGCGCAGTCCGGGCCGGGCGGATGCGGAAGGCCGGGACCGGCGCAGCCGGCCGGCCGCGGACCGGCTTCCAGGGCTGGCCGTTGAACCAGGCGGCGCCGCGGGCCCAGATCCACAGCAGCGCGATGCCGCCGAGATTGACCGCCAGATGCGGCAGCAGCCCGGCGCCGCTCTGGTCCAGCACGATGCCGCCGATGAAGGACAGCGTCATGCCCAGCAGAAACACCGACAGCGAGTGCCGGCCCATGATCGCCACCGGCTCCGCCCGCTGCGGGGTGATCAGGCCCGGCGCGGCGCGCAGGAGCGACACCACCACATAGGCCAGGGCGAAGAAGTGCAGCAGGCGCAGCGGGCCGTTGTCGGTCTTGCGCGCCAGCGGCTCCAGGATGTCGCGCATGCCGGCGAACAGGCCGCCGTCGAGCCGCACCAGCGACAGCGCCAGCGCCGCGCAGAACACCAGGTAGATCAGCGCCGCGGTGATCCGGCCGCGCGTCGCCTGCGGCACCTCGAACCAGCCGGCGCCGTAGCCGTAGCCGGCGACGAACAGCACCTGCCAGGCGAAGGGGTTGAAGAACCAGCCGCGGCCGGTCGTGCTGTCGGCCACCAGGTTCCAGTCGCCGGCGATGGCGCCGACATACAGCACCGCCGAGGCGGCGACGACCAGGGCCGGCGAGATCCGCGCCAGCAGCACCAGGACCGGGATCGCCGCCAGCAGCAGCATGTACAGCGGCAGGATGTCGAAGTAGTTCGGCACATAGTGCAGCGACAGCAGCGCCACCAGCGACCCGCCCGGGTCCTGGAAGAACCGGTCGATGCCCAGGCGCGAGATGTAGTTCGGCTCGGCGAACATCCGGTTCGCCATGACGATGACGCCGCAGATCACGATGAACAGGCCGATATGGGCGCGGTACAGCTGCCAGACGCGCTGCGCCACCCGGCCCAGGCCCGCCAGGAACCCGGCCCTGTCGAAGCTGCGACCGAACGCCATGGCCGAGGACAGCCCGGCCAGGAAGATGAAGATCTCCGCCGCATCGCTCAGCCCATACATCCGCGGCGTGAACATTCCTGCAATGTTCCCGGGCGTATGGTTTATAAAGATGATGATCAGCGCGAGACCACGAAAGAAATCGATCCGAACGTCCCGTGCCGGCTTCTGTGCGGTCATTTCCTCACTCCGGCTGCATCGGCGCGACGAGGCGATGCATCTGGGGAACGCTTCATACAGGACGAGGTTCCCTGGAAAACCGAGTCGTGGAAGACTGCCGTCCGGTGGGGCGCACGGAGAAGCGGATTGAGCATGTTTCGCCTGTGCATCGTCCTCCTGCTGCTGGCTGCTGCGCCGATTCTGCACCGGCCTGCCCGGGCCCAGGGCATGGCCCCGGCCGAGGCGGTGACGTTCAAGAGCCTGTCCGGCGAGGTGATCACCGGACGCCTGTTCCTGCCCAAGGGCGCGGGCCCTTTCCCGGCCGTGGTCGGGCTGCACGGGTCCGGCGGCTACGCCCCGGCGCATGACCGCTGGGCCACCCGGCTGACCGCCAGCGGCTACGCCATGTTCCTGGTCGACAGCTACACCCCGCGCGGCTATCGCGAGATCGTCTCGGTCGGCCTGTCGACGATCCCGGTCGAGCTGCGCGTGAAGGACGCGGTCGGGGCCCTCGAATACCTGCAAACCCGCAAGGAAATCAATCCCAAGCAGATCGCCGTGCTGGGCTGGTCGCAGGGCGGCACCACCGCGGTCGCCACGACGGCGACGATGCGGACGGCGCTGATCGCCAAGACCGCCCCGCATTTCGCCGCGGCCGTCGCCCTCTACCCCCGCTGCGACCAGTACATGACCAACACCCAGCCGGTCGGCGACACGCCGCTCTTGGTGCTGATGGGCGCGGCCGACTCGGTCACCCCGGCCGCGGCCTGCGACACGCTGTTCGACGCCTGGCTGTCGAAAGGCGCCGCGGTCAGCCTGATCGTCTATCCCGGCATGCAGCACAATTTCGACTTCACCGCCCCGACCACGGCGATGCTGGACCGGGCCCAGGCGATCGCCACCCCGCCGGTGCTGAGCCCGAGCTGGACCCCGGTGGACGATGCCGAGCTCCGCGCCCTGAGCTTCCTCGACAAGCGGCTGGGGCTTGATTTGGGCGTCGGTTCAGTGAAATCTCCCCTTTACGTAAAGGGAAACCCCGCACCAGCGGGGAGCGAGGGAGTCGTCCGATGACCGCCTATGCCGCGCCGATCTCCGACATGCGCTTCGTGCTGCGGCATCTGGTCGGGCTCGACCGCATCGCCGCCTTGCCCGGCAAAAGTGAGACGACGCCGGAGCTGGTCGAGGCGGTGCTGGAGGAGGCGGGCAGGCTGGCCGGCGAGGTGATCGCGCCGCTGAACGCCGTCGGCGACCGCGAGGGCGCCCGGCTGGAGAACGGCGTGGTGCGCACTGCCCCGGGCTTCCGCGAGGCCTATGCCCGGTACCGCGACGGCGGCTGGAACGCCCTGCCCTTCGAGGCGGAATGGGGCGGCCAGGACCTGCCCTGGGCGGTGGCGATGGCGGTAGCGGAGATGTGGCAGTCGGCCAGCCTGGCCTTCGGCCTGTGCCCGGTCTTGAACCAGGGCGCGGTCGAGGCGCTGCAGGCGCATGGCTCGGACGAGCAGAAGCGGACCTACCTGCCCAAGCTGGTCTCCGGCGTCTGGACCGGCACGATGAACCTGACCGAGCCGCAGGCGGGATCCGATGTCGGTGCGGTGCGGACGAAGGCGGAGCGGCAGCCGGACGGCACCTATCGCATCACCGGCCAGAAGATCTTCATCACCTATGGCGACCACGACATGGCCGAGAACATCGTCCATCTCGTGCTGGCCCGCACGCCGGACGCGCCGGCCGGGATCAAGGGCATCAGCCTGTTCCTGGTGCCGAAGCTGCTGCCCGATGCCGACGGCGAGCCGGGCGAGCGCAACGACCTGCGCTGCGTCAGCCTGGAGCACAAGCTGGGCATCCATGCCAGCCCGACCTGCGTCATGGCCTATGGCGATGCCGGCGGCGCCACCGGCTTCCTGATCGGCCAGGAGAACCGCGGCATCGAGTACATGTTCACAATGATGAACAACGCCCGGCTGACCGTCGGTCTGCAGGGCGTGGCGGTGGCCGAGCGCGCCACCCAGGCGGCCGAGGCCTATGCCGCCACCCGGCTCCAGGGCAAGCCGATCGGGGCGGAGAACGGCACGCCGATCGCGGCCCACCCCGATGTCCGCCGCATGCTGCTGTCGATGCGCTGCCTGACTGAGGCGGCGCGGGCCCTGACCTACAGCGCCGGCGCCGCGCTGGACCTGGCCCGCGGCCATCCCGACCCGATCGAGCGCGCCCATGCCCAGGCCCGGGTCGACCTGCTGACCCCGGTGGTGAAGGGCTGGAGCACGGATGTCGGCTGCGAGGTCGCCTCGACCGGCATCCAGGTGCATGGCGGCATGGGCTATATCGAGGAGACCGGCGCCGCCCAGTTCCTGCGCGACGCCCGGATCACCCCGATCTACGAGGGCACCAACGGCATCCAGGCCAACGACCTGGTCTTCCGCAAGGTGGCGCGCGACGGCGGCGTCGCCGCCCGCCAGCTGTTCGAGGAGATGGCGCGGACCCAGGCGGAGCTGGCCGCCCATCCGGCCGCGGCCTCGATCCGCGAGCGTCTGGTGGAGAGCCTGGCGGCGCTGATGGCGGCGACCGACTGGGTGGTGGAGACCGCGCCCGGCACCCCCGCCGCCGTCGCCGCCAGCGCGGTGCACTATCTGCGCATGTTTGGCTTGGTGGCCGGCGGCTGGCTGATGGCCCGGGCGGCGCTGGCCGCGGCGGTCGAGGATGACGACCCGGCGCTGGCCGCGACCAAGCTGGCCCATGCCCGCTTCTTCGCCGACCAGTTCCTGCCCCAGGCCGCATCCCTGCTGCTGCCGATCACCGAGGGGTGGCGGAGCGTGGTCGATGGGGCTGCCTGACCATTGCCGTCCCCCGAACCGTCATCGCGAGGAGCGAAGCGACGTGGCGATCCAGGGGCCGGCGCGCGCCGGCCCGGATTGCTTCGCCTTCGGCTCGCAATGACGGGTCAGGAAACGGGCAAACCGGACTTCAGGCGTGGATCCCCAGCCGCTGCACCTCGGCCGCGGCGTCACGCCATTCCTGGGCGTAGTCGACATCCTGGTAGTTCTCGAACCAGGGGCCACCGCGGGTGTAGTGCACCGCCTGCGGCGTGCCCTTCGCCGGCTTCGGGTACCAGCCCTCGAGCCAGTTCCAGCCGGTGTCCAGCGAGCCGATCTGCTCGTCGGCCAGCCACTGGAAGCGGTGCAGGAAGGCGCCGGTCTCGCGGTTCACCACCTCCGGCGTCAGCCCGGCGTTCGCCGGGTGGCCGCAGTTGAACAGCATCAGGCTGGACCAGTTCTTGCGCGGATAGGCCGCCTGCGGCTTGCCGTCCATCTTCACCGCCTCCTTTGGCTGATAGTCGTGCTGCACGACCATCACCGCATAGCGGTCCTGGGCCTGGGCGAAGAGGTCGGCGATGTCGCCGAACCACAGGAAGTCGCAGTCGCAGAACACCGCCCAGCCCCGGTACCCGGCCAGGGCCGGCACCAGGAAGCGGCTGAAGGTGAACTCGGTCGAGCCCAGCGTGTCGACCGGGCGGGTGTAGATGCCCTGGGCCCGCAGCTCCGGCAGCTTCAGGGCCGAGACCTCCACCGGCTTCGACGCGTGCTGCAGCACCGAATGACGGCAGACCTGCCACGCGATGTCCTCGCGTGAATCGTAACCGACATAGAGGCGCAGCGCTTCGCTCATTCCCATACTCCCGCCTTGCGACCGGCTCGCAACTGTCCCTCCCTAGCACGGGCGGGAACCATAGTCTAACGCTCCCCCTTCCGATAAGGCACCATCAGCGCCTTCGGCACCGCGGCGCGGCGCGACATGGCGATCAGGGCGAGGACGCTGAGCAGGTAGGGCAGCATCAGGAAGATCTGGTAGGGCACCGCCCCGCCGGCGAGCTGCTGCAGCCGCACCTGGAAGGCGTCGAAGGCGCCGAACAGCAGGGCGCCGAGCAGCGCCTTGCCCGGCCGCCAGGAGGCGAAGACCACCAGGGCGACGCACACCCAGCCGCGGCCGGCCACCATCTCGAAGAAGAAGGCGTTGAAGGCCGACATGGTCAGGAAGGCGCCGCCCACCGCCATCAGCGCCGACCCGGCCATCACCGCGCCGAGGCGGATGGCGACGACGTCGAGCCCTTGCGCCTCCGCCGCCGCCGAGTTCTCGCCGACCGCGCGCAGGGCCAGACCGAGCGGCGTGCGGTACAACACCCAGGCGGTGACGGCGACGGCGGCCAGCGCCAGATAGGTCAGCGGCGTCTGCTGGAACAGCACCGGGCCGATCCAGGGCAGGTCCGACAGGCCGGGCAGCGCCACCGGCTGGAACGGCTCGATCCGCGGCGGAGTCGAGGCGTTCGGCAGCACCATGCGGTAGGTGAAGTAGGACAGGCTGGTGGCCAGCAGCGTGACGCCGATGCCGGTGACGTGCTGCGACAGGCCGAGCGGCACGGTGAGAAGCGCGTGCAGCAGGCCGAAGGCGGCCCCCACCCCGGCGGCGAAGACCACGCCGGTCCACAGGTCGCCGCCCTGGTACACCCACATCCAGCCGGCCATGGCGCCGGCGGTGAAGATGCCCTCGATGCCGAGATTCAGCACTCCGGCGCGCTCGCAGATGAGCTCGCCCAGCGTGCCGAAGACCAGCGGCGTGGCGATGCGCAGCGCCGCCGCCCAGAAGCTGGCGGCCAGGAGGATGTCGAGCACCTCGCTCATCGCCACCGCACCCGGTAGCGCAGGACGATGCCGGACAACAGCACCGTCAGCAGCGAGGTGGCGACCACCAGGTTGGCGATGTAGCTGGAGACGCCGATCGCCCGGCTCATGCTGTCGGCCCCGACGAAGACCGCGGCGACGAACAGCGCCGCCAGCAGCACGCCCAGCGCATGCAGCTGCGCCAGCATGGCGACGACGATGCCGGCATAGCCGTAGCCGGGCGACAGGTCCTGGCTGAGATAGCCCTTCAGCCCCGCCACCTCCCCCACCCCGGCCAGGCCGGCCAGGGCGCCGGAGATCAGGCCGACGCGCAGCATCACCCGTCCGACCGGCATGCCGGCGAAGCGAGCCGCCGACGGGTTGGCGCCGGTGGCCCGCATCTCGAAGCCCCAGATGGTGCGGGTGGTCATCAGCCAGACCAGGATGGCCGCGACCACGGCGACGATCAGCCCCGCATGCACGCGGGTGCGCGGGATCAGCTTCGGCAGGGCGGCGGCGTCGAGCACCGGCGTGGATTGCGGCCAGCCCATGCCCATCGGGTCCTTCATCGGCCCTTCCAGCATCATCGAGATGAAGAGCAGCACGACGAAGTTGAGCAGCAGCGTCGTCACCACCTCGTCGACGCCGAGCCGGGTCTTCAAGAGCGTCGGCCCCGCCATCCACAACCCGCCGGCCAGCGCCCCGGCCAGCAGGACCAGCGGCAGCAGCGCCCAGGCGGGCCAATCGAGCGCGCCGGAGCCCAGCGCCGTCGCCGCCAGGGCGCCGAGATAGAGCTGCCCCTCCGCCCCGATGTTCCAAAGCTTCGCCCGGAAGGCGACGGTGGCGGCCAGGCCGGTCAGCACCAGCGGGGTGGCGCGGGACAGCGTCTCGGCGACGGCGAAGCGCGAGCCGAAGGCGCCTTGGATCATCACCCCATACGCCTGCAGCACCGGCGCGCCCGCCCAGAGCAGCGGGATGGCGCAAAGCAGCAGCGCCAGCAGCGCGGCGCCGGCCGAGGCGCCGAGCATCAGCAGCGGCGAGGCGCGCTCGCGGGGTTCAAGCCGCATCGGCCGGCTCCTGCCCCATAGGCGCTGACTTAAGGCTGGGCTTGCGTAATGGCACGGTCGGCTTTCCCCCTCACCCTCCCGACCCTGACGGGTCGGGCCCCTCCCTCTCCCCGAGGAGAGGGGAGACGCGCAGCCCCTTCACCTCTCCTTGGGGAGAGGTCGAAATCGCGTCGGCGATTTCGGGTGAGGGGGTGGCCCCGGCCTCTCCGCTGATCTCGCCGCCTGCCGGCTCCTGCCCCGCCATCATCAGGCCCAATGCGCGGATGGTCAGCCGCTCCGCCGGCCAGGGTTCGGTCAGGCGGCCGCGGTACATGACCGCGATGCGGTCGGACAACGCGAACAGCTCATCGAGGTCCTCCGATACCAGCAGCACCCCGGCGCCGCGATCGCGCGCGGCCAGCAGCCTGCCATGGATCTCCGCCACCGCGCCGACATCCAGGCCGCGGGTCGGCTGGCAGGCCAGGACCAGGCCGGGCGACCGCTCCAGCACCCGGCCGAGGATCAGCTTCTGCATATTGCCGCCCGACAGCAGCCGGGTGCGCGCCTCCGGCCCCGGGCAGCGCACATCGTAATCCGCGATCAGCCGCCGCGCCCGGTCGCGCAGCACAACACGGCGCAGCAGGCCGGCCCTCTGCGCCTCCGGCCGGCGATACGCCTCCAGCGCCGCGTTCTCCCACACCGCCATGTCGCCGACGACGCCGTCGCGATGGCGGTCCTCCGGGATGCGGCCGACCCCGGCTGCGACCATGGCGGCGGGGGAGCCGAGCGGCGCCGGGCGGTCGAACAGCGTGACCCGGCCGGAGTCCGGCGCAGCCAGGCCCGCGACCAGATCTGCCAGCGCCGCCTGGCCGTTGCCGGAGACGCCGGCGATGCCCACCACCTCGCCGCCGCGCAGGGTGAGCGAGACGCCGTCGAGCAGCGCCCGGCCGCCGGGGCCGCGCAGGGTGACGCCGTCCAGCGCCAGCACCGCGGCGCCGGGCGCGGCCGGGCGCCTCTGCACCTCGGCGACGGTGCGGCCGACCATGGCCTCGGCGAGGGCCGCGCGGTCGACGCCTGCAGTCGCCATCTCCGCCGCTACCCTTCCGGCGCGCAGCACCACGACGCGGCGGCTGATCGCCAGCACCTCGCCCAGCTTGTGCGAGATGAAGACGATGGCCAGCCCCTGCCCCGCCAGCCGGCGCAGCACCGCGAACAGGCCGTCGGCCTCCTGCGGCGTCAGCACCGCCGTCGGCTCGTCCAGGATCAGCACCCGGGCGTCGCGGTACAGCGCCTTGAGGATCTCGACCCGCTGCCGCTCGCCGACCGACAGGCCGGAGACCGGGGCGTCGAGCGGCACGGCCAGGCCCGAGGCCTCGATCAGCACCGCCAGCTTCGCCCGCGCCCCGCGCCGCCGCAGCGCCGGGCGCCACAGCGGCTGCGAGCCGAGCACGATGTTGTCGAAGACGCTGAGATTGTCGGCCAGGGCGAAGTGCTGGTGCACCATGCCGATGCCGGCGGCGAGCGCAGCCTGGGGCGAGCCCGGGCGCAGCGGCACGAGGACGCCATCCGCCCCCGCCGCCTCGACCGTCCCGGCATCGGCCAGGTAATGGCCGAACAGGATGTTCATCAGCGTGGTCTTGCCGGCGCCGTTCTCGCCGAGCAGCGCCAGCACCTCGCCGCGGGCGAGGTCGAGGTCGATGCCGTCATTGGCGAGCAGCGCGCCGAAGCGCTTGGTGATGCCGCGCAGGCGCAAGGCCGGAGCGGCATCCACGGGATCGGAACCGGGCGTCACAGCGTCGGCTTCGGCTCGCTGTCGTCGACCTTGACCGTGAAGGCCCCGCTCTCGATCTCCTTCTGCCGGGCGGCCACCCTGTCGATGATCGCCTGGTCGACCAGCTTCGGGTCCAGCGGGGCCAGCGTGGCGCCGCCCGCCTTCATGGCGCTGTAGGGGCCGTAATCCTCGGCCTTCCAGCTGCCGCCGGCGACCGCCTTCAGCGCGCGGTCGATGGTCGGCTCCATCTGCCACAGCGCGCTGGCCACCACCGTGCCGGGATATTCCGACTGGGTGTCGATGACGTTGCCGATGGCCAGCACCTTGCGCTCCTTGGCCGCGTCGGAGACGCCGTAGCGCTCGGCATACAGCACGTCCGCGCCGGCATCGACCATGGCGAAGGCCGCCTCCTTGGCCTTGGGCGGGTCGTACCAGGAGCCGATGAAGGTGATCGAGAACTTGACCTGCGGGTTGACCTCCAGCGCCCCGGCCATGAAGGCGTGCATCAGCCGGTTCACCTCCGGGATCGGATAGCCGCCGACCATGCCGATGGTGTTCGACCTGGTCTTCAGCCCCGCCACCATGCCGGTGAGGTAGGAGGCGTCCTGGATGTAATTGTCGAAGACCGAGAAGTTCGGCTCGACCGGCGGCAGGCTGGAGCCCATCAGGAAGGCGGTGTCGGGATAGTCCTTGGCCACCGCCCGCGCGCCGCGCTCGACCCCGAAGGCCTCGCCGATGATCAGCTTCTTGCCGGCCTCGGCATATTCACGCATGACGCGCTCATAGTCGGTGTTCGACGTGTTCTCGGAATAGACGTAGTCGATCTCGCCGCGTGCCTCGGCCGCCTTCAGCGCCTTGTGGAGGCGGCTGACCCATTGCTGCTCGACCGGCACGGTGTAGACCGCCGCCACCTGCAGCTTGTCCGCCGCCCGCGCCTGCGGCAGCGCCGCGGCCCCGAGCATCGCCACCGCCGCGCCGAGCAGCGCCCGGCGACCCCAACGTCCCAGCATGAAAGCCCCCTTGCTTGTTGATTTTCTGACCAGCCGGTCAAGTGTGCAGAAACCGGCGCGAGGCGCAACAGGGCGTCCGCCCCGGCCGGCACAGGGCCTACAGCGTCCGGGCGTTGCCCTTCAGGATCCTGCCGGACATGGCGGGCCGGCCCGGAGCCGTGAAGGTCACGCTGTCCCCGGCAACCGAGAGTGTGGCGCAGTCGCCCTCCAGGGGAGCCTTCGCTCTGGCCGAGAACACGCAGAAGCGCCCGTCATTCCACAGCGACCAGCGGACGGGCTCGGGCTTGCCCTCGCCGCCGCCCTGGAGAGCACGGCCGGTCCCGTCGGCCTGGAGATAGAAGGTCGTCTCCTCGCCGGGCCGATCGGGCCTGGCGAAGACCAGCGTGTTCCCGGCCAGGGCATCGATCATCGCCCTGGTCGCGGGCGTCGCCGGGGCCAGGCCGCGGGCATCGCCGTCCAGCAGCCTGCCATAGGCGGCGCGCCCGTCCCGGCCCGCCAGGGTCACGCGGTCGCCGGTGATCGAGACGGTGAGGCAATCCCCGTCCGCGGGCCCCTTCCCGGCATCGGTGAAGCACAGCCGCCCGTCGTCCCGAAGCGACCACCGAAAGGCGTCCGGCGTCTCGGCGGCGTTGTCCTGCCGGGTACTCCGCCCGGTTCCGTCGGCCAGGAAATAGAAGGCGGCCACCTCGCCGGAGCCGCCGAGCGGCATCAGCACCACGGTGTTGCCGGCCAGGCTCCGGGCCGCCGCCTTGCCGGTGACCGGGCTCTTCGCACCTGCAGGATCCAGCTGCCAGGCGTCGCCGCGCAGGACCTTGCCGGCCACGGCCGGCCCGTCCTTCGGCGCCAGGGTCGCCGTGTCGCCGGCAATCGAGAGCGTGACGCAGTCACCGTCCGAAGCCGTGCCGGAGGGGTCGCTCACGCAGAACAGCCCGTCGGACCGGAACGCCCATTGCACGGCCCGCGGCGGATCGGCGACGCCGCCCTTCCGCTCGGCGACCCGGCCGGTCCCGTCCGGCAGCATGAAGACGGCCGATTCCCCGCCGGGCTGGTCGGGCCGCGTCACCACCAGCGTGTTGCCGACCAGGGCCTCCACCGCCGGCCAGCCATCGATCGTGCCCGGCGTGTCCGCCGCCCGCGCCGGAGCGCCGACGGCCAACGCCGACATCGCCGCCGTGGCCAGCACGAGCCCCCTCGCCCATTTCATGCCTCGCCCCCTCACTGGTGCACCGCGACGCCCGCCGTCAGCCCCTGAGCCCGATCACCTCGCGACCGATCAGCATGCGGCGCACCTCGGAGGTGCCGGCGCCGATCTCGTACAGCTTGGCGTCGCGCAGCAGGCGGCCGGTGGCGAAGTCGTTGATGTAGCCGTTGCCGCCCAGCGCCTGGATCGCCTGCAGCGCCATCCAGGTCGCCTTCTCGGCGGCGTAGAGGATGGCGCCGGCCGAATCCTGCCGGGTCACCCGGCCGCGGTCGCAGGCCTGGCCGACGGCGTAGACATAGGCGCGGCTGGCGTTGAGGGCGACATACATGTCGGCCACCTTGCCCTGCATCAGCTGGAACTCGCCGATCGGCCGGCCGAACTGCTGCCGGTCGCGGACATAGGGCAGGACGATGTCGAGGCAGGCCTGCATGATGCCGAGCGGCCCGGCCGCCAGCACCGTGCGCTCGTAATCCAGGCCGCTCATCAGCACGCGCACGCCCTCGCCGACCCGGCCGAGCACATTCTCCTCCGGCACCTCGCAATCCTGGAACACCAGCTCGCAGGTGTTGGAGCCGCGCATGCCGAGCTTGTCGAGCTTCTGCGCAGTGGAGAAGCCCTTGAACCCCTTCTCGACCAGGAAGGCGGTGATGCCGCGTGGCCCGGCCGCCGGATCGGTCTTGGCATAGACCACCAGCGTGTCGGCGTCGGGGCCGTTGGTGATCCACATCTTGTTGCCGTTGAGGATGTAGCGGTCGCCCTTCTTCTCCGCCCTCAGCTTCATGCCGACGACGTCGGAGCCGGCGCCGGGCTCGGACATCGCCAGCGCCCCGACATGCTCGCCCGCGATCAGCTTCGGCAGGTAGCGGCGCTTCTGCTCTTCCGTGCCGTTCAGCTTGATCTGGTTGACGCAGAGATTGGAATGGGCGCCGTAGGACAGGCCGACCGAGGCGGAGGCGCGGGAGATCTCCTCCATCGCCACGATGTGCTCGAGATAGCCCATCCCGGCGCCGCCATACTCCTCGTCGACCGTGACGCCGAGGACGCCGAGGTCGCCCATCTTGCGCCACAGATCCATCGGGAACTGATTGTCGCGGTCGATGTCGGCGGCGCGCGGCGCGATCTCTGCCGCGGCGAAGCCGTGGACCGAATCACGCAGCATGTCGGCGGTGTCGCCGAGCATGAAGTCGAGGCCTTGCGGCGCGTTGGGGATCATGGCGGCGTCGCTCCCGGTGTCGATGTTTCCGGCACTCTAGCGCAGCGCGCGCAACAAAAGAAAAGCCCCGCGACGCCGAGGCATCGCGGGGCTTGTGCGGAAGGAGGGAACGGGGACCCGGACGCTCGTGGGCCAAGCGTCCGGGCCGATCCCCCCGACCGGCCGAAGCCGATCAGAGCACGAAGTCGCCGATCACCAGAGCGGCCGCGCCCTTGACCTGGACCTCGAAGTCGGCATGGCCGTCGCCATTGACGTCGCCGCTGAGGATCCCGCCCTGGAAGTGCAGCTGACCAGCGACGCCGGTGAAGTTGGCCCCGCCGATGAAGGTGAAGGCCTGATCACCGGCGACCTTGGTGTTGGCGTCGATGTAGTGCAGGTCGATCTTGTCGCCCTGGCTGTGGCTGAAGTCGGTGATCACGTCCCGGCCCGCGCCGACCACCGAATGGGCGATCGACTGGAACCGGAAGGTGTCGGCACCCGCGCCGCCGGTGAGGGTGTCGGTGCCCGCACCACCGTCGAGGACGTCGTTGCCCGCCTTACCGTCGAGGATGTCGTTACCGGCCAGGCCGGCGAGGCCGTTGGCGGTATCGTTGCCCCAGATGGTGTTGGCGGCGGCGTTGCCGACGCCCAGCGAGCCCGAACCGGCCGCCAGCATCAGGTTCTCGACGTTGTCGGCCAGGGTCCAGCTCTTGGTCGAGACGACCCAGTCGATCCCGCCGTCGGCCTGCTCCTGGGTCCGATCACCGGTGTTGTCGACGTAGTAGGTGTCGTTGCCCGCGCCGCCGATCATGATATCGGCGCCCGCGCCACCGACGATCACGTCGTTGCCGAGGCCACCCGTGATGGTGTCGTTGCCGGCATCACCGTAGAGGGTGTCGGCGCCCGTGCCGCCGTCGATCCGGTCGTCGCCAGCGGCGCCGTGGACCACGTCGTTGCCGAGATAGCCGTTCAGGTGATCGGCATTGGCCGTGCCGTTCAGATGATCGGCCGAGCCGACGGTGTCGCCGACGATGTTGGCCAGCGAGTTGGCGCCGAGGCCGACGACGTTCAGCACCGAGCCCAGCAGGCCGGTCACGACGCTGAGCGGGCCGACATGCGACAGGCCGCCGACGTCGATGCTGGTGACCGCGTCACCCAGCGAGGACAGGATGGTGTCCAGCGCCGCCTCGAGGGTGTTGCCGCCGCCGAGCAGGCTGCCCAGCACGCCATGCAGGTCCAGGATGCCGCCGAGGCCGTCGCCGCCCAGCAGGCCGCCGAGCACGCCCTCGACCGTCGACAGGACGCCGCCGAGGATGCCCTCGACCAGGCCGCCGATATTGCCGAGATCGACGCCGCCCAGGCCGCCGCCGAGGACGTCGCCGCCCAGCAGGCCGTCGAGCAGGCCGGTGACGGTGCCGAGGACGCCGCCGAGCAGGTCGCCGCCCAGCAGGTCGCCGCCGAGCAAGCCGCCCAGCAGGCCTTCGACCGTGCTCAGGACGCCGCCCAGCAGGTCGCCGCCGCCGGTGATGCCGCCCAGCAGGTCGCCCAGCACGCCGGTGAGGCTGCCCAGCAGATCGCCACCCAGCAGGTCGCCGCCGAGGACGCCGTTCAGCAGACCGGTGACGGTGCCGAGCAGGCCGCCCAGCAGGTCGCCGTCCAGCAGGCCGCCGCCGATGCCGCCCAGCAGGTCGCCGCCCAGCAGGCCGTTCAGCAGGTCGCCGACCGAGCCGAGCAGGCCGCCCAGCAGGTCGCCGCCGAGCAGGTCGCCGCCCAGCAGGCCGCCGACGATGCCCTCGACCGCGCCGAGCAGACCGCCCAGCAGGTCGCCGCCGCCGGTGATGCCGCCCAGCGCGCCGCCCAGCACGTCGCCGCCGCCCAGGACGCCACCCAGCAGGCCCTGGACCAGGTCGAGCACGCCGCCCAGCAGGTCGCCGCCCAGCAGGTCGCCGCCGAGCAAGCCGCCCAGCAGGTCGTTCACACTGCCCAGCAGGCCGTCGAGCAGGTCGCCGCCCAGCAGGCCGCCGAGCAGGTCGCCACCCAGCAGGTCGCCGCCAAGGACGCCGTTCAGCAGGTCGCCGACGGTGTCGAGCACGCCGCCGAGCAGGCCGCCGTCCAGCAGGCCGCCGAGCAGATCGCTGCCGCCCAGGATGCCGCCGAGCAGGCCGTCGACCGTCTCGAGCAGGCCGCCGAGGATGCCGCCGGCGTTGCCGCCGAGGACGCCGCCCAGCAGGTCGCCGTCGAGGATGCCGCCCAGCAGGCCGCTGACCGTGTCGAGCACGCCGCCGAGGACGCCGCCCAGCAGGTCGCCATGCAGGATGTTGCCGAGGAGATCCTCGACCCCGCCGAGCAGGCCGCCGGTCAGGTCACTGCCGAGCGCGCCGCCGAGCAGGCCGTTGAGCAGCCCGTCGACCAGTCCCAAGACGCCGCCGAGGAGCCCTTC
Source organism: Inquilinus limosus (assembly GCF_002195995.1). Lineage (GTDB taxonomy): Bacteria > Pseudomonadota > Alphaproteobacteria > DSM-16000 > Inquilinaceae > Inquilinus > Inquilinus limosus_C. The sequence goes on along the minus strand of NZ_NHON01000008.1, from coordinate 17,928 downwards.
GCCCTCGGAGGAGCCCAGGATCAGGCCGTCCAGGGAGCCCAGGACGCTCTTCACCGTGCCGATCACGCCGCTGAGGAGATCTTCGCTGAGAAGATTCCCGAGCAGACCATCGTTTCCGAGCAGACCGCCGAGAAGGCCGTCGCTGCCCAGCAGGCCGCCGAGGAGACCGTCATTGCCCAGCAAGCCGCCGAGCAGTCCGTCATCTCCGAGCAGGCCGTCAAGAAGACCCATTGTTTTCCTCCTCCAAAAACTCTTGCCAAGCCGACAGCCCGGCCGCCGCCCACAGGGCTAGCCAGCCGGCATTCAGGCAAAAAACGATAGGGCTGTCCATGGAAATTCCCGTTTTTTACTTTTCAAAGACGAAATAGACGGATGAAATTGACTCCGGATAAATTCTGTCAGCCAAGCTAGTTCTTTCATTTCTCGATATAAGTCACATTATTACTTTGTTAGTATAATTTTATTTCTGAATGCGCTTCATGCACGCCCGTTTGCTGCGCGTAATATGTCCTTGATCCGACAGAGTTCCGGGGATGTCGGAAGGGCCCTCCGCGACTCGTTCGGCAGCGGGCTTGGGACGCAGCCTCGGTCCTGAGACCGGTGGCAAAATGCCGGGCCCGAGGCACCACCGCCCGTCACGGCGGCCGGCTTTGCTTCCCGCTGTTCTTGCAGCATGTCGAAAATGTGACACAAATTCCCCGGGGTCTTTGAGCGAATCAGCAATGGGCGAATGGAATCCCAGCCGGGTGGAGGCGGCGACTGCCGCTGATCTTGCCGGACCGCCGTGGCGCCTCGGCCCGGTTGTCATGGGACGGTCGCATTGCCGGCCCCGGCGGGGTAGACTCCTCCACCAGGGTCAACTCAAGGCTCGGCGAGAACGGCTGGACACCGGGCGCGATCGCCTCGTACAACCCTGGGTATTCATGACGGGATATGCACTGCACTTGAGCAGTAGCCCCGGATCCGGTGAGGGAGGGCATTTTGAACGTGGAATCCACTGGCATTAGCGAAGCCGATCTGCGCGACGCATTGAAGAAGCTGGCGGTGGCGAGCGACCTGCGCTTCGGCCAGGTGGTCGGCCTGGCCGCGCTGATCGCGCTGCTGCCGGGCGTCGAGACCATCAGTGAGGAGAAGGTCAAGGAGCTCGTCGAGCACCTGACCCGGGGCGTGCCGGGCGGCCAGAATCTCACCATCCCGGCGGTCAACATCGCCAACAACGTGATCAAGGCCGCGCGCGAGGCCAAGGGCGTCAGCATCGCCGGCAGCACCGGCACCGTCGGCACCGCCTGAGGCGGATGGATCGACCCCCATCCCGCGGTCCGGCGGGATGGGGCGACGGTTCAGAGCAGGATCAAGGCGGCCAGGCCGAGAAAGGCGAAGAAGCCGACCACGTCGGTGACGGTGGTCAGGAACACGCCGCTGGACACCGCCGGATCAACCCCGAAGCGCTGCAGCGCCAGCGGGATCACAGTCCCCGAGAAGGCGGCGGCCAGCAGGTTGATGATCATGGCCGCGCCGATCACCACCGCCAGGCGCGGATCCGAGAACCACAGCCACACCACCCCGCCCGCGATCGCCGCGAACAGCAGGCCGTTGATCACGCCGACCAGCACCTCCTTCCACAGGATGCGGACGGCGTTGCTGTCGGTCAGCTCGCGCATCGCCAGCGCCCGCACCGCCACGGTCAGGGTCTGGGTGCCGGCATTGCCGCCCATCGAGGCGACGATCGGCATCAGCACCGCCAGCGCCACCACCTTGCTGATCGTCTCCTCGAACAGGCCGATCACCGACGAGGCCAGCACCGCGGTCAGCAGGTTGACGAACAGCCAGGAGAAGCGCGAGCGCGTGGTCGCGGCGACGTCGCGATACAGGTCGCTCTGCTCGCCGATGCCGCCGAGGCGGAAGATGTCCTCCTCCGCCTCCTCGTCGATGACGTCGACCACGTCGTCCAGGGTGATGACGCCGAGCAGCTTGCCGTCGCGGTCGACCACCGGTGCCGAGACCATGCCGTAGCGCCGGAACAGCAGCGCCACCTCCTCCTGGTCCATCTCCGCCGGGATCGGATGGATGTCCTCCAGCCCGAGCTCCGCCAGCTTCGCCGGCCGGCGGCCGCGCAGGAAGCGCGACAGGGGTAGCTGGCCGCTGGGCTTGCCGTGCACATCGACCAGGAACAGGCTGTAGAACTCGTCCGGCAGCGCCTCGGCGGTGCGCAGCCAGTCGATGGTCTTGCCGACGGTCCAGTAGTCCGGCACCGACACCAGCTCGCGCTGCATCAGGCGGCCGGCGGAGTATTCCGGGAAGTCGAGGCCCTCGAGCAGGAGCCGCCGCTCCTCGGCCGGGATGTTGGCCAGGACCGCATCGCGCTCGCCCTCATCGAGGGTCTCGATCAGGGCCAGCGCGTCGTCGGAATCGAGCTCCTGCAGCGCCGCGGCGACGTCCTGCGGCCCGAGCAGGTCCAGCACCTCCTGCCGGACATCCTCGTTCAGCCAGGCCAGCGCCTCGGCGTCGGTGGTCAGCTGCACCCGGATCAGCCCGACGACGACGCGCCGGTCGTCCGGGTGCAGCGCCTCGAGCAGCGCCGCCAGGTCGGCGGAGTGGAGCGGCGCCAGCCGCTCCTCCACCTCGGCGAGGCGGTGGTCGTCCAGCGCCTCCTCGATCTCCTGCACGAAGCCGGGCGGCAGGCCGTATTCCTGGGCGTCCGCCGGTTGCGGGTCGGGCGCCGTGACCACCTCAGACCGAGAGGGCTTCGAGCGCCACGTGCGACGCCTGCCGCGCATGGGCGTCGATCGGGCAGACCGCCCCCGCCAGCTGCGCGTCGACCGTGGCGATCGCCGTGACGTTGACCAGGCCGCGCACCGTCACCGAGGGGGTGACGATATGGGCCGGCCGGGCGACGCCCAGCAGCATCGGGCCGATCGAGATCGCCTCGCCCAGCACCTTCAGCATGTTGAAGGCGATGTTGGCGGCGTCGAGCGAGGGCAGCACCAAGAGGTTGGCGCTGCCGGTCAGCTTGCTGTCCGGGAAGATGCGCTGGCGCACCTCCTCCGACAGCGCGGCGTCGGCATGCATCTCGCCCTCGACCTCGAGGTCGGGCGCCTGCTCGCGGATCAGCGACAGGGCGTGGCGCATCTTCACCGGCGACGGGCCGTCCATGGTGCCGAAGTTGGAATGCGACAGCAGCGCCACCTTCGGCACGATGCCGAGGCGCTTGACCTCCTCCGCCGCCAGCAGCGTGGTCTCGGCGATCTGCTCCGGCGTCGGGTCCGGGGTGATGTAGGTGTCGGCCAGGAAGAAGGTGCCGCGCGGCAGCACGAGAGCGCTGAGCGCGGCCGGGGTGGTCACCCCCGGCGCCAGGCCGATGACGCTGAGCACGTCGCGCAGATGCGGCCGGTACGGGCCGTAGCTGCCGCAGACCATGGCGTCGGCTTCCTGCTTCTGCACCATCAGCGCCGCGATCACGGTCGAGTTGGTGCGCACCACCGTGCGGGCGACGTCGGGCGAGACGCCGCGCCGGGCCAGCAGCTGGTGGTACAGGCGCCAGTATTCGGTGTAGCGGGGATCGTCCTCGGGATCGACCAGCTCGACGTCGCGGTCGAGCTTGACCCGCAGGCCCAGCTTCTCGATCCGGCGCTCGACCACGCCGCGGCGGCCGATCAGGATCGGCTTGGCCAGCTGGTCGTCCAGCACGATCTGGACCGCGCGCAGCACCCGCTCGTCCTCGCCCTCGGCGTAGACGACGCGCTTGGGCTCCGCCCGCGCCAGGTTGAACACCGGCCGCATGACGAGGCCGGAGCGGAAGACGAACTCCTCCAGCTTGCCGACATAGGCGTCGAAATCCTCGATCGGCCGGGTGGCGACGCCGGACTCCATCGCCGCCTTCGCCACCGCCGGCGCGATCTTGATGATCAGCCGCGGGTCGAAGGGCTTCGGGATCAGGTAGTCGGGGCCGAAGCTGAGCTGCTGGTCGCCATAGGCGGTGGCGACGATGTCCGACCCCTCCTGCATCGCTAGGTCGGCGATGGCCTGCACCGCGGCGATCTTCATCGCCTCGTTGATCGCGGTGGCGCCGACGTCGAGCGCGCCGCGGAAGATGAAGGGGAAGCACAGGACGTTGTTGACCTGGTTCGGATAGTCCGACCGGCCGGTGGCCATCACCGCGTCGGGGCGGATGGCCTTGACCTCCTCCGGCATGATCTCCGGCGTCGGGTTGGCCAGCGCCATGATGATCGGCCGGTCGGCCATGCTCTTGACCATCTCGCCGGTCAGCACCCGCGGCGCCGAAAGGCCGAGGAAGATGTCGGCGCCGCCGATCACCTCGGCCAGGGTCCGCGCCTCGGTCTTGCGGGCGTAGCGCTGCTTGCGCGGGTCCATCAGCTCGTTGCGGCCGTCCCAGACCACGCCGGCGATGTCAGTGACCCAGATGTTCTCGATCGGCAGCCCCATGTCGACCAGCAGGTCGAGGCAGGCCAGCGCCGCGGCGCCGGCGCCGGAGGTGACCAGCTTGACCGATGTCAGGTCCTTGCCGACGACGCGCAGCCCGTTGGTGATGGCGGCGGCGACGATGATGGCGGTGCCGTGCTGGTCGTCGTGGAAGACCGGGATTTTCATCCTGGCGCGAGCCTTGGATTCGACCTCGAAGCACTCCGGCGCCTTGATGTCCTCGAGGTTGATGCCGCCGAAGGTCGGCTCCAGCGCCACGATGATGTCGACCAGCTTGTCCGGGTCGGTCTCGTTGACCTCGATGTCGAAGACGTCGATGCCGGCGAACTTCTTGAACAGGACGCCCTTGCCCTCCATCACCGGCTTGGACGCCAGCGGGCCGATATTGCCGAGGCCGAGCACGGCGGTGCCGTTCGAGATCACGGCGACGAGGTTGGCCCGGCTGGTGACGCGCGAGGCCTCCTGCGGGTCGGCGACGATCGCCTCGCAGGCCGCGGCCACGCCGGGGGAATAGGCCAGCGCCAGGTCGCGCTGCGTCGCCAGCGGCTTGGTCGGTGCCACCGCGATCTTTCCGGGCGTCGGGAGACGATGGTAGTCGAGGGCGGCTTCGCGCAGGTCGCTGGACATCAGGGGATCCGGACAGCGTTACGGGTCGAGCCGTTATAGGCAGCGTTCCGCCCGGGCGGAAGAGCCGGCACGGGATGCTGCTGCGACCGAAACGCGAAAGGCCCGCCGGTGAGGGCGGGCCTTGCGAAGAATGGTGCGGTCGAGAAGACTCGAACTTCCACGGGGGTTAGCCCACAGCGACCTCAACGCTGCGCGTCTACCAATTCCGCCACGACCGCACGGCAGGCACGCCCACGAGGGGCCTTGCCTTCCGAGGTGCGGGGGGATTAGCAGATCGGATGCGCCCGATCAAGCAGCCCGATGAGATGATCGCGATTCCGTCTGCCGCCCCCCTCGAAACCGCCGTTTCGCACGGCCCTGACTGGCGCATCGACGACGGTGCCGTGCCCTACCCCGAGGCGCTGGCGGCGATGGAGGCCCGGGCCGAGGCGATTCGCGCCGGCACCGCACCGGAGCTGGTATGGCTCTTGGAGCATCCGCCGCTCTACACCGCCGGCACCAGCGCCCAGGCCGGCGACCTGCTGGCGCCCGACCGCTTCCCGGTCTATCGCGCCGGCCGCGGCGGCCAGTACACCTATCACGGGCCGGGGCAGCGGGTCGGCTATGTCATGGTCGACCTGAAGCGGCGCAACCCGGATGTCCGCGCCTATGTCCATTCCCTGGAGGAATGGCTGATCCGCACCCTGGCGCGGTTCCAGGTGAAGGGCGAGCGGCGCGAGGGCCGGGTCGGCATCTGGGTCGAGCGCGACGGCGTCGAGAAGAAGATCGCCGCGATCGGCGTGCGGATCCGGCACTGGGTGACCTTTCACGGCGTGGCGCTGAACGTCGACCCCGACCTGTCGCATTTCGCCGGCATCGTGCCCTGCGGCCTGGCGCAGTACGGCGTCACCTCGCTGATCGATCTCGGCCTGCCGGTGACGATGGCCGATGTCGACCTGGCCCTGCGCGAGGCCTGGGACGAGGTGTTCGAGGGGTGAGTCAGAAGCCCTGGAACAGGAAGTCCAGGGCGTCGACGATCACCGAATGCTGGTCGGCCAAGGACCCGACGCGATCACCAAGATCGCCGACAGGAACCGAGGCCAGCGCAGGCGTGGCAAGCATGTAAGGTTGACCGGCAACGTTGAACACGGGCTGCAGCCGTAGCGCCGGCTTCATCTTCGTTCGAGCGAGAGGAATGAGCGGCACGACCACACAGGTGTCCAGATGGTCGTGGAAATCCGATTGAACTTTCAGCGCGAGAGTCACATCGGATCCGGCGACGCGATGGACGTCGAAGCGCATCAGAACTGCCGGAACTTCGCGAAGGGCAGGCCCTCTTCCGCCACCCATTCATTGTAGCTTCGGATCGCCTCGGCGTTCTCTTGCTTCCAGAGTTCGCCTTCATGCCGGCGTACCGCGTCGACGATCGCATCCTCGGCGATCCTGGAAATGTTCAGACCGTAATCCCTGGCGCGACGGGTCGCCTCCGCCGAGAGGCTGAGATTGGTCGCGCGGCGAGGCGTGCGCTTCTCTTCGATCAAAGCCATAAGCATAATATGCGCACAAGAGATGCGCATGACAAGGCCCCTCGATCTCAGGCGAGGCCCGCCCAGGTCACTTCGGAAAGCGACGGTACCTCGCTAGGATAAGCCCTTCCCGCTTGACCCGCTCGTTGTGGCTCCGGATCGCCTCGGCGTTCTCCTCCTTCCAGCGCTCCGCTTCGCCCCGGCGCCCGGCCTCGTCGGCCGCGCCCTTCGGGTCACGATCTTTCGACTTGTTCCGATCGGTCATCTGATACCTTCCCCGGTCCGATCGCCGAATCCGGGTCCCATCATGCTCCTCCAGGCCGAAGCCATCACCCTCAAGATCGGCGGCCGGGCCCTGTTCCAGGACGCCAGCTTCGCCGTCCACCCCGGCGACCGGATCGGCCTGGTCGGAGACAATGGCAGCGGCAAGTCGACCCTGATCAACGCCCTGCTGGGCGAGGTCGAGCTGGACCGCGGCCGCATCGCCCGCCGGCGCGGCCTGCTGATCGGCCATGTGCCGCAGGCGGTGCCGGCCGCGATCCTGCCGCTGACGCTGCATGAGGCCATGGTCCAGGCCCTGCCCGAGGCGGCACGCGACGACCAGGCCTGGCGCGCCGATGTGGTGCTGGACGAGCTGGGCCTCGCCCCGGATCAATGGCACGCCCAGACGGTCGCCGAGCTGTCCGGCGGCTGGCAGCGCCTGCTGCTGGTGGCGCGGGCGACGCTGGCCGACCCGGACCTGCTGATCCTGGACGAGCCGACCAACCATCTCGATGTCGGCAAGGTGATGCGGCTGGAGCGCTGGCTGACCGAGCATCTGCGCCTGCCCTTCATCCTGGTCTCGCATGACCGCGAGTTCCTGGACCGCGTCACCAACCGCACCATCATCCTGCGCGGCGACCGGGTGCGGAGCTACGGCACCTCCTTCTCCCAGGCGCGGCAGGAGCTGATCCGCGAGGATCTGGCGGCGCTGCAGCAGGCCGAGCGCGACGAGAAGGAGGTCGAGCGGCTGGAGCGCGCGGCGAAGCGGCTGGCGATCTGGTCCAACCTGAAAGGCCACAACCCGGACATGGCCCGGCGCGCCAAGGCGGTGGCGTCCCGCGCCGAGCAGCGCCGGGCGGAGGCCACAGTGGCGCATCGCGAGGCGCGACGGGACATCAACCTCGACACCGGCGAGGTGCAGCGCGCCACGCTGGTGCGGCTGAAGGACCATGTCGTGCGCACCGAGACCGGGCGCGAGCTGCTGCGCATCGAGCAGGAATTCGTGCGCCGTGGCGACCGCATCGCCCTCCTGGGCCTGAACGGCACCGGCAAGTCGCACCTGATCCGCGACCTGATGGCGGCGATCACCCGGGCGGCGGCGGGCGACGCGCCGCTGGGCCAGTCGATCACCGCCAACCCGCAGCTGCGCCCCGGCTATCTCGACCAGCACCTGTCCGACCTGCCGCGGCAAATGCCGGTGAACCGGGCGCTGCAGGCGGCCTCGACCCTGCGCGACGCCGAGCTGGTGCGCGAGCTGCACAATATCGGCATCCCGATCGAGAAGCAGGCGACGCCGATCGGCCATCTCAGCTACGGCGAGCAGCTGCGCGTCACCTTCCTGCTGCTGCGGCTGCGCCAGCCCAACATCTACCTGCTGGACGAACCGACCAACCACCTGGACATCGCCGGGCGGGAGCGGCTGGAGGACCTGCTGTCGCGCGACGACACGACCTGCGTCTTCGTCACCCATGACCGCCGCATGCTGCGCGGCATCGGCACCCGCTATCTGGAGATCCGCAATCGCCGGCTGGTCGAGGTCGACGGGCCGGACGACTTCCTGGAACGGGCGGCCGCCGCGGCCTGAACCGGCGGGGGAAACATTCCGACGAACCTGTCGTCCACAGGCGCATTGCCGACTAGGAAAGATCTCCGCCCCGCTGATAGGATGGAGTCATTTGAGGGCGACCGTCCTTTCGGACGGCCACCGAAACGGCTGCCAGCCTGAGTCTGCCCGGCGAGAGCCGGCCATTTTTCGAGCCGACGGAGCGCGCATGTCCGACATCATCGATATCGATCAGATCCGGGACGCCTACGATACGGTCCCCTACGACTCCCATTCCTTTCCGGCCACGTCCCCGGACCATCTCGAGACGGTCGCGCATCTCTTCGGCCTTTCGGCCCCGAGGGTCGCGACCAGCCGGGTGCTGGAGCTGGGCTGCGCGTCCGGCGGCAACATCCTGCCGCTGGCGCTCCGCTACCCGGAGAGCCATGTGGTCGGCATCGACCTGTCGCCGGTCCAGATCGCCGCGGGGCGGAGAGCCGCCGCGGAGCTCGGGCTGAAGAACATCGAGCTGCACCAGGGCGACCTGGGCGAGATCGCCCCGACGCTCGGGGTCTTCGACTACATCATCTGCCACGGCGTCTACAGCTGGGTGCCGCCGGACGTGCAGGAGGCGATCCTCCGCGTCTGTCGCGAGAACCTCGCCCCCGACGGCGTCGCGCATGTCAGCTACAACTGCTATCCGGGCTGGAAGGCCAAGGAGGTGATCCGCGACGCCATGATCCTGCGCGGACGCCATGCCGGATCGAAGGACCGGCCGCTGGCCTATGCCCGGGGCATGATCGATTTCCTCGCCGGCGTCGCCGACCCCAACAGCCTGATGGGCCGGATCGTGGCGGAGCAGAGCGGTGCCCTGAACTCCTTCCACGAATCCTATCTCCAGCACGAATTCCTCGAGCTCTACAACTCGCCCTGCTATTTCGGAGACTTCGTCGCGGCCGCGGAGAAGGCCGGGCTGGCCTATCTCGGCGATGCGGAGCCGTCGACGATGTTCGTCGCCAATTTTGGCGCCTCCGTCGCCGCTCCGCTGCTGCAGGAATGCGGCGACAGCCAGGTGCGGCTCGAGCAGTATCTCGACTTCGTCAGCAACCGGACCTTCCGCCAGACCCTTCTGGTCCATGCCGATCGGGCCGGAGACATCTCCTACCGCCTCGATGGCGAGAGGCTGCGGGCGCTCCATGTCGCCGCCTTCCTGCCGCCCCAGGGAGACGCGGTGCTGGACGATGCGCCGTGGCCCTACGGCCCGGCGGGCAGCCGTCCCCTGATCCTGCCCCAGCGGTCGGTCAAGGCAGCGGCCGCGGCGCTGACGGCGGCCTGGCCTGGGACGCTGGATTTCCGGTCGCTGATGGCGGCGGTCGAGGCCGCCCTGCCCGAGGGGATGCCGGCCGAAGCGGAAGCGGAGGTGACCGACCTCATCGAATTGCTGGTGATGCAGGATCGCGGGAAGGTCCGGCTGGGCCCGGTGGCCAAGCCGGGGCTGGCGCTGGCGGTGCCGGAGATGTGGCGGCGCTATGCGGCATGCATGGCGGAGGCGGGGATGGCCCGGGTCGCCAATGCCTGGCACGAGTCGATCGTCCTCGACGTGGTGGAACGCTGCCTGATGCCGCATCTCGACGGGACACAGGAGGACGGCGAACTGATCGATCGGCTCGTCGAATGCGTCGCGACGGGCGACCTGTCCTTCAGGCTTGCCGACCGGATGGCGAGCGACCCCGGCGACATCCGGCGCTGCGCCAAGGAGCACCTCGACCGGGTCAAGGCTCAGTTCCCCCGGCGCTTCGTGTTCTGAGCCGGCCTAAGCCGACTGCGTCGCCTACAGCGCCATGCGGGTGGCGAGGCCCCCCCTTGGCCGTCATTGCGGTCGATGCGCCTTCACGAGGGCCTGGAACTTCTCGACGGCGCGCGAGAAGTCCTCCAGCTTCTCCTGCTTGACGGAAAGTTCGGAGATCACCTCGGGTAGCGTCGTGAATGCCGGTGGTGCCTCGACGACCTGCGGCGGCATCTCCATCCGCTGCCACGGCACCGAAGCCTGAAGGTTCGGGCCGAAGGGGCCCTCGGCGACCATCGCCCGCGCCGCCGGCCCGTCGATCAGGACGGAAAAGGCATTCGCCCCCGGCCGGTCGCGGAACACCATGGCGATGCTGTCCTGCGCGGACCGCAGTTGGGTCAGGGCGAGATTGGATTCGACGCTCCGCATCTGGATGTACCGGTCCAGTTCCTGCGCGGGAGTGCTGGGTGAACGCGCCGGCAGGCCGGGGGCCGCGACGCCAGGGGCCGCCTCGGCAGGAGCCGCCATGACAGGGGCGGCCGGGTCCACGCTGGCGATGATCCTCACCGGATCGCCGTAGACATGCCGCAGCCCGTCCTCGTCGCCCACGGAAAGGCCGGCGATGAAGTGGTCGGGACGGCAGGGATTGGGCATTCCGGGCTGGTCTGCCATGTACAGACTCGGATCAAGGTTGTAGTTCATCTGGGAATCCTTGTCCGGCTTCCGCTCCGGATAGATGATCGCCTCGGATTCCGGGAGTATCTGGAAATTCGTCTGGAACTGCTCTTCGGTCCAGCCGAACTGTTGCATGAACGCCGCCTTGTTGAACCAGCCCTCGCATCCCGTCTTCTGGAACTCGTGCGAGAAGCCGATGGCATGGCCCAGTTCGTGCAGCGTGTAGAAGATGAACGCCTTTCCGGGGTTCGAGGTCGGGCTGACCTTCCAGACCAGGTAATGCGCGTTGATGGAAGGCAGGTTCAGGCTGATCTTCGCCGGGTCGTCGCGCGACAGGGTCCCCAGCAGGGACCAGTAGCCGCCCCGCTTCGCGCCCTGCGGAAGGCTGTCATAGATGCCGGGGGTGGTGGAATCCAGCGAGATGCGGACGTCGCCCCTGATCGCCGAGCAGTCGTTGAAATGGGGCGCCGGGCCGAAATCGAACGACGCCGCCGATGGCGCGTTCCAGGCGGACCCGACCCTCGCGACCGCGGCCCTGAGGTCATCGGAGCCGTTCCAGAAGCAGGTCACGATCTTGTAGGGCGACGGCCACAGAACCGCGTCCTGCAGGACCGCCTCCGCCAACTCGATGCTGATCTCGCTCGATTCAGCGGCGGCATAGGCCGCGGCGGTCCTACGGACCTCCTGGATGGCCGCCTCGACCGGGAATTGCTGGACGCCCTCTCTGGTGATCTCGTGGCCCCAACCGGTCGCGTGGGGCGCCAGAAGAAGGAGGGGCGCAGCAAACAGAAGCGCCTTCATGGAAATCTCCCGATGCTATGGTGCCAGCCCGACGCCCAAGAGTTCGGCGTCGGTCGGCTTGCTCAGTGAAAATCCTGTATTCATATCATCCGGGCCCGACAGCACCGACGGGACGGAGCCGGATACGGATGAAATGCTTCGCGACGAAACGGTGACGGAACTGATAACCAGGAAATATTGATGCGGGCTGGTGTCCTTCACGGACCAGTCCTTGTTGTCGTTGTACTTGACGGTCAGGCCGGCCTGTTCGACGGTGAGGCCGAGTTCGGCGTCGATGCCGGCCTTGCTTTCAGACATCTGCTGGGCCGAGATGTAGCCCCTGACGATCTGGAACGACGTGCCGAACAGCGCCTCGACGCAGTGCGGCTCGCGCAATATCGCGGCGATCTGCTGCTCGGTCAGCAGGAAGCCCTTCTCGTTCTGGAAGGAGACCGCCGTCGTGCCGCCGCCGGAGAACGAGGCGGACACGTCGAGGACGGCACCAAGGGCGGCCTTGATCGCGTCCGGCAGGTTCGCGCTCAGCACGAGCCTCCGCCCCGTCGTGATCGACGGGGTGGGCGTCATCGCGAGTTCGGGGATGGCTTGCGTCCACACGCAGACATTGGTGATCGAACTGGCGCTGTCCGGCCGCAGCGCGGTACCGACCGGGAACTCGAAGCCCCGCGACGGGACCACCCGCAGGTGGTCGGCCGCCCCCATAATCCCATCATAGTGCCGGGCATAGCTCGACAGCATGGATTGCCAGCTGTCCAGTGCCGGATCTGGTTTGGGCGGGAAGCAGGAGCACACCACCAACGCCGCCAGAATCGGCGGAAGAACCATCTTCTTCATGAAACACCCCTGTAAACTATGATCCTAAGAAATAAGTCTTAAAATCGGCTATCCTTACTGGAGCGCTGAATTCCACAATTATAGCTGAAACGTCGATAGAAATCGAATCGGAAGAATAGTGCTTGGCATCCCTGGACGGATCGCATTCACATTCTGCGCCGGGGTCCTTGCTCCCCGGTCGCGGTCCGCAGGACAGCCGCTCCGGGTGAGGGGAGTTTGTCGAGGCCGGTGCCAGCCCTCACCCGGACACGCAAGCGCCTCAGGCCTCTCCCGCAGGGCGGGAGAGGCAACGCGGGACGCTTCCACCCTTTCTTCGCACTTAACCCGCCGCCTCCAGCGCCACCCGCGTGGCCAGGGTCAGCGGCTGCGGCAGGGCGTCGGTGGCGAACCAGCCGATTGCGGCCAGGGCCGCCGGCTCGCGGTTGACCGGCTCGCCGGCGGCGATGGCGGCCAGGTACACCGGCGCCACCCAATGGCTGCCGGCGGCCCGGTCGATCTGGTCGACCAGGCACAGCAGCCCGTCGAGCCGCAGTTCGACGCCGAGCTCCTCCTCGATCTCGCGCCGCACCGCGGCCTCAACCGTCTCGCCGAAATCGACCTTGCCGCCGGGCAGGCCCCAATGCCCGGCCTCGGGCTCACGCCGCCGCTGCACCAGCAGCAGCCGGCCTTCCGCGTCGCGGATGAAGGCGCCGACGCCGAGCCGTGGGGCGGGGTCGCCGCTCATAAGGTCGGCCACTGGGCGAAGCCGGGATGGTCGGGCGGCTCCGCCTCCGTCACCTGGATCCGGTCGACCAGCGCCACGCCCGGCCCGCGGCGGCAGGCGGCGACGACCCGGTCGACCGCCTCGGCCGGGCCGGACAGCAGCGCCTCGACCGAGCCGTCGCGGCGGTTGCGCACCCAGCCGTCGAGCCCGGCCGCCCCGGCCTGGCCGGCCAGCCAGGCGCGGTAGCCGACGCCCTGGACCCGGCCGGTGATGCGCAGCGACAGCGCCTTGCGCTCCCCGTTCATGCCTCGCCCTCCGGTTCCTCCGGCAGCGCGTTGCCGTAGAGCGCGGCGGCGACCAGGCGGATGGCGAAGCGCGCCTCCGCCTCCAGCCGCTCGGCCTCGAACCAATGCATGTCGACCGTCAGCGTCGGCGGGTCGGAGACATGCAGCGCCCGGTTGCGGGCCCGACGCAGCGTGTCGAAGCGCTCGTCCAGGCCCGCCTCGGCGAACAGCGTCCCGGCGTTGAGATAGGGATCGACCGTGCGGCCGGAGGCCATCGCCTGCTCGCGCAGATGCGCCTCGATCACCGCGACGGAGAGGATCACGGTGGCGACCCAGGCGCCGGCGCCGAACACCGTCTCCAACTCGACCAGCAGCGCCTGGGTGTGGTCGCCGACGGTCACGGTCGGATCGGCCCGCCCCCCGGCGCCGCGGCCGGCCATGACGTCGGCGAACCAGCGGGTGCGAAGCTCCGCCTCGTCGCCGCCGCTCTTCATTGGGCGAAGATCTCCTCGCACTTCTTCAGGTCGCCTTCGAACCGGGTCTTCTCCGCGCTCGGCGGCCGGGTCGGGCCGGCCATGTCCTTGATCCGGGTGCAGTAATCGGCCCAGGCGCCCATCGCGCGCTCGTCGACCCGGATCATGAACGGGTCGGTCGGGCCCGGCGGCGGATGCAAATCGTCATCCTTGATCGAGGCGATCGGCGGCGGCGGGCCCGGATTGTCCGGCGGGGTCAGGCCATCGCCGCAGCCCGCCAGGATCAGCGCCGGCAGGATGAGAGGCAGGACTCGGTTCATCGCGTTCTCCCGGCCCTCAGGCCGCTGCGAATTCCAGGATCTTCTGGTCAACCGCCAGGCTGTCGCCCGGCTTGGCGTGCAGGGCCTCGACCACGCCGTCACGCTCGGCCCTGAGGATATTCTCCATCTTCATCGCCTCGACCACCGCCAGCTCCTGCCCCGCCCGCACCGGCTCGCCCGCGGCGACCGCGACCGAGACCAGCAGCCCCGGCATCGGCGACAGCAGGAAGCGCGACATGTCGGGCGGCGCCTTGACCGGCATCAGCTCGGCCAGGGCCGCGGCGCGCGGCGACAGCAGGGCCATGTCGACCTCGCCGCCGGCATGGGTCAGGCGCAGCCCCACCGGGCGGCGGTCGATCTGCGCCACCAGCCGGGTGCCGTCCACCACGCCGTCGAACAACAGCTCGCCTGGACGCCACCGGCCCTGGATGGCGAAGGACCGGCCGTCGAGCGTCACCCGCCAGCCATCGGCATCCTCCGCCACCGTCACCGGGCGGTTCTGCCGGCCGGCGCGCAGCGTCCAGTCCCGCGCCCCCGTCGGGGCCCCACGCAGGACGGCCTGGCGGTGCAGCAGGGCGGCGCCGAGCGCCGCCAGCCGGTCCGCGGCCTCGCCCGAGGGCGCGGTGCCGTGGAAGCCGTCCGGGAACTCCTCGGCGATGAAGCGGGTGGTCAGCCGGCCCTCGACGAAGCGCGGATGATGCATCAGCGCCGCCAGGAACGGGATGTTGTGGTTGACGCCGCGGATCACGAAGCCGTCCAGCGCGCTGCGGATCGAGGCGATGGCCGCGTTCCGGTTCGTCCCGATGCCGATCAGCTTGGCGATCATCGGGTCGTAATGCATCGAGATCTCGCCGCCCTCGTCGACGCCGGTGTCGACGCGGACCTGCGCCCCCTCCTGCGGTGCGCGGTAGCGGGTCAGCCGGCCAATCGAGGGCAGGAAGCCGCGCAGCGGGTCCTCGGCATAGACCCGGGCCTCGATCGCCCAGCCGTCGAGCCGAATGTCCTCCTGCCGGAACGGCAGCTCCTCGCCGGCGGCGATGCGGATCATCAGCTCGACCAGGTCGAGCCCGGTCACCGCCTCGGTCACCGGATGCTCGACCTGCAGCCGGGTGTTCATCTCCAGGAAATAGAAGGACCGGTCGGCGCCGACGATGAACTCGACCGTGCCGGCCGAGCGATAGCCGACGGCGCGGGCCAGGGCGCAGGCCTCGGCACCCATCGCCCGGCGCATCTCCTCGGTCAGGAAGGGCGACGGCGCCTCCTCGATCACCTTCTGGTGGCGGCGCTGGATCGAGCATTCGCGCTCGCCGAGATAGACGGTGTTGCCGTGGCTGTCGGCCAGCACCTGGATCTCGATGTGCCGCGGCTCCTCGATGAACTTCTCGGCGAAGACGCGGTCGTCGCCGAAGGCCGAGCGCGCCTCGTTGCGGGCGGAGCGGAAGCCCTCCCGCGCCTCCTCGTCGTTGGCGGCGACGCGCATGCCCTTGCCGCCACCACCGGCCGACGCCTTGATCATCACCGGATAGCCGATGCGGCGGCCGACCTCGACCGCCTCGTCCTCGTCGAGGATCGGCGCCAGATGGCCGGGCACGGTCGAGACGCCGGCCGCCTGGGCCAGCTTCTTCGATTCGATCTTGTCGCCCATCGCCTCGATGGCCGGGACGCCGGGGCCGATGAAGGCGATGCCCGCCGCCTCGAGCGCCGCGCAGAAGCGCGGATTCTCCGACAGGAAGCCGTAGCCGGGATGCACCGCCTGGGCGCCGGTGGCGCGGCACGCCTCGACGATGCGGTCGATCACCAGATAGGACTGGGCCGAGGGAGCCGGGCCGATCGGCACCGCCTCGTCGGCCATGCGGACATGCACGGCGTCAGCATCGGCCTCGGAATACACGGCCACGGTCTTGATGCCCATGCGCCGCGCGGTGCGGATGACGCGGCAGGCGATCTCGCCGCGATTGGCGATCAGGATCTTGTCGAACATCGTCCCTTCGGAGGCGGCTGGGCCATGGGCGCAACATTGCGTCCCGTTCACGCCGCACCGCAACAGGAAAGCGTGAGGCCCGGCAGCGGCTTACTCCCCCGCCGGCGGCAGCACCCGGCCGGCGACCGGCGAGGACAGGATCAGCGAGGAGGTGGTGGCGCCGAAGGCGGCGAGGCGCAGCAGGATCTCGTCGAGATGCTGGATCGAGCGGGCAACCACCTTGAACACATAGGCATCCTCTCCTGCGACCTCATGGCATTCCACCACCTCGGTGACGGTGCGCGCGAAGGCCTCGACCGCGGGGAAGGTCTCGGCCCGGCAGCGCAGGCGGACGAAGGCGGACATGCCGTAGCCGAGCCGGCCGCGGTCGACCTCGGCCCGGAAGCCCTTGATGACGCCCTGGTCCTCCAGCCGCTTCACCCGCTCGGCCACCGCCGGGGGCGACAGGCCGACCAGCCGGCCCAGCTCGGCATAGCTGGCGCGGGCGTTTTCCTGCAGCGCCAGCACCAGGGTGCGACCGATGGCATCGAGGCGGAGTTTCGCGTCCATCCGAATCGCCCCCGTTGGTTTCAGTCCCGCATTGGTTTAATCGAAGGGCCGGCGAACCACCATTCGCGATCGCTCTGTTTGTGACACGAGGCCGACGGCACCCCATCCGTGATGATCGATCCCTTCCTGTTCGCCAAAGGCGTCGCCCTCGGTATCGCCATTGCCGCCCCGGTCGGCCCGATCGGCGTCCTGTGCATCCGCCGGACCCTGATCCACGGAACCCGCTTCGGCATCCTGACCGGCATCGGCGCCGCCTTCGCGGATGGGGTGTTCGGCCTGATCGCGGCCTTCGGCATGGTGGCGCTGAGCGACTGGCTGATCACGCTGAAGGATGCGCTGCACCTGATCGGCGGCACCGTGCTGTTCGTGCTAGCCGTGCGCACCCTGCTGCATGCCGGCCATATCGAGCGCGACCCGGAGACCGGGCGGACCGAGGGCAGCGAGATCACGGCGGTCATCACCGCCTTCCTGCTGACCCTCAGCAACCCGATGACGATCCTGACCTTCGCCACCGCCTTCACCGCGGTCGGGCTGGCCGAGACGCTGTCGATCGGCTCCGGCCTGATCCTGGTGGCGGGGGTG
The DNA here is from genome assembly GCF_002195995.1 of Inquilinus limosus. Taxonomy (GTDB): domain Bacteria; phylum Pseudomonadota; class Alphaproteobacteria; order DSM-16000; family Inquilinaceae; genus Inquilinus; species Inquilinus limosus_C. Next base: position 567 of record NZ_NHON01000008.1, on the reverse strand, counting down.
CTGTGCGGCTCCGCCTCCTGGTTCACGACGCTGAGCTTCATCGTCGCCACCACCGGCGGCCGGTTGACGCCGCGGACGCTCCTGTGGATCGACCGCGTCGCCGGCGTGCTGCTGCTGGTCTTCGCCGCCTATATGTTCCTGGCCCTCTATCTGCGCTGGTAAGAGCCGGGCTCCAGCCGCTGCGCTGCGTTCTGGCGGATTGACAAGCCGCGCCCCTCTGGACGAGTGTGGCCCGCCCTGCGGGAAAGGCTCGAGACTGACCCGCCTGGAGACATCATACGGACGCGTCCTGGAATGAATCTTTCGACCTTCCGCGCCGGCGTGGCGCTGCTCCCGCTCCTGTTCGCCACCCCGGCGATCGCGCAGCAGGCCGCGCCCGCGGCGCCGCCCGCGAAGCCGGCGGAGGCGCCGGCCGCGCAGCCGGCCGCCCCGGCCGCACAGCAGGGCCTGCTCCCGCTCCTGTTCGCCACCCCGGCGATCGCGCAGCAGGCCGCGCCCGCGGCGCCGCCCGCGAAGCCGGCGGAGGCGCCGGCCGCGCAGCCGGCCGCCCCGGCCGCACAGCAGGGC
>NZ_NHON01000007.1 GCF_002195995.1 Inquilinus limosus | reverse complement strand
CACGGATGAGATCGACAAGCGCCATCGTGGCCGTGGTGCTATATTCGGCGGGCGCGGGCGACCTCGTGGCGAAGAGCGGGGCACCGGCTGCGAGTTCCGTCAGGCCGCCTGATCATTCGTGCCTGGCCGGATTGAGGCGCTCGCGCACCGCCTTCTTCGGGCGCTTGGGCTGCCATCGCGCGACGAACTGTTCATAGGCGCGTTCCGCGTGCGCGGCGGCGACCATCTCCTGGTCGCGCAGCACCTTGACGTTGTAGGCATAGGCTGCGCCGCGGGTGCTGCCCTTCTTCGCGGGCTGTCCGGCCTGCAGCTCCATCCCTCGGATCTTGTTGGCGACGAGGGCTGGCCTCACCCACAGGTAGTCGACCTCCTTGCTCAGGAGATGCCAGCACAGCACCGCGAGCTTGCGGGCGACCGCCACGGCCGCGACCTGGTGGCCTCGCTTCGCCCGGATCCGGACGAAGAATGCATGCAGCGGTCCGGGGGCTTTGGCCGCCGCCCATGCGGCTTCGACCAGCATCGCCCGGGCGTGGCTGCGGCCGGCCTTGCTGATCCGGCCATGCTGCGCCAGCCCGAGCCCGGACTGGCGGACGCGCGGGTTGAGCCCGACATAGCTGACCAGCTTCTGCGGCGCGGCGAAGCGCCGGATATCGCCGATCGCGGCCACCAAGCCCGCCGCCACCGTCACATTGACCCCGGTGATCGTGATCAGCCGCTTGATGGCGGGATGGACGAGCGCATCCTTGGCGACCTCCCGGTCGAGCAGGAGGAGGTCCTCGCCGAGGCGATCGAGCTCCCACAGATGACGAGCGACCGCCAGCATCTCATCCTCGGGCAGCGGCTGGCGCTCGAGCCACGCCCGACCGATCCGGCTGAACAGATCGGCATGCGGGCAGCGCGGGATCAGATGGGCGTGCAGGATCGCATGCACCTCGTTCTTGATCCGCGTCCGGTGTCGGACCACCTGGTTGCGGCGCGCCACGAGCCGCCGCAGCCGCTCCGTGGCCGGATCCGGCGTCCAGATCTCGGGCAGATATCCTGCCGCCTGCAGGCTGGCGAGCGTGCCGGCGTCGATCTTGTCGGTCTTCACATGGGCATGCGCGATCGCCTTGACCTGCAGCGGGTTGGCGATCACCACCTTGGCCACGAAGGGCGACAGCACCCGCGACACCGCCATGCAGTTGCCGGTCGCCTCGATCACCACCTCGTCGGTCGCTTGCAGCCCCTTGCCGAAGCCCTCCAGCGCCGTCCGGGTCATGTCAACCCGCCCGGCCGGCCGGAGCTTGCCGTCCTCCCAGATCACCACCTCGCCGAAGCTCCGGTGGATATCGATTCCGATCACACGTCGCATCGGCTCCTCCTGTTGCTGGATTGACGGGAGCGGCGGGCGACACGACATACTAACGCGAGCTCACAGCTCATGGAATACATCGGCCTGCCCGCACCTTCGTGCTCCCGGTGCCTCTGTCCCGGATGGTCGCACCATACGCCGCGGCCTTCAGCGGCCGCCGCCGAACTTCGGCACCGAGATCTTCATACCGGTTACGAATGCATGGGACGGGGCGACGATTGCCGCAGCCGGCGGCGAAGTTCATACAGAGGTCATCATCGCAACGGCCGGTCCGGGACGCAAATCATGGCGAGCATCGATCTGAATTGCGACATGGGCGAGGGCTTCGGCGCCTGGGAGATGGGCGACGACGCGGCGATGCTGGAGATCGTCACCTCGGCCAATGTCGCCTGCGGCTTCCATGCCGGCGACCCGATCGTGATGCGGCGGACCCTGGCCCTGGCGCGCGACCGCGGCATCGGCGTCGGCGCCCATCCCGGCTTCCTCGACCTCTGGGGCTTCGGCCGTCGGGTGATCAAGGGCGACACGCCGGAGGAGCTGGAGGCGCAGGTGGTCTACCAGATCGGCGCCCTGCAGGGCATCGCCAAGGCCGTCGGCCACAAGGTCACCCACGTCAAGGCGCATGGCGCGCTGAGCAATGTGGCGATGGTCGAGGATGCGGTGGCGCTGGCGATCGGCCGGGCGATCCAGTCGGTCGACCCGACCCTGGCCTATATGGTCCTGCCCGGCACGGCGCTGGAGCGCGCGGCGGTGGAGCTGGGCCTGCCGGTGGTGCGAGAGGTCTTCGCCGACCGCACCTATGAGGACGACGCCACCCTGACCTCGCGCAAGATCGCCGGATCGGTGATCCACGATGCCGAGGTCGCGGCCGAGCGGGTGCTGCGCATGGTCGAAGAGCAGGCGGTCACCAGCCGCAGCGGCAAGCGCATCCCGGTGCCGGTCGACACCGTCTGCGTCCATGGCGACACGCCCGGCGCGGTCGGCATCGCCCGCCGCATCCGCGAGCGGCTGGAGCAGGCCGGCATCCGCCTGGTGGCGCTGAAGGACCGGCCAGCCTGACGGGCCGCCGGCCCCGGCCCTTGCCCTCGCGGCACGGGACCGTTGCGCAGCGCGCTCTTGTAACCGAACCTTAACACGTCCATCTCCGAGGCCGCGGGCCGTTCACCGCCCGTATCGCCGCCTTGCCGTCCGGAGACGGAAATGATCCTCGACCGCCGTGCCCTTCTTGCCAGCCTCGGCCTGGCCATGGCCGGCCTGTCCGTGATGGCCGCCGCCGATCCGGGGCCGGCGGACCACCGCACCGGCGGCGAGGACATTCCGGTCACGCCGGGCGTCATCTACGCCATCGGCGAGAAGCGTGACGGCGGCTTCAACGAAGGCGCCCTGCGCGCGCTGGAATTCTTCCGCAACGAGACCGGGGACGCCTTCCTGGAGGCCGAGCTGCCATCGGTCGACGGCTTCGCCGCCGCGGCGGACGGGCTGATCCGCCAGGGCGCCACCCTGGTCATCGCAGTCGGCTTCTACTACACCGATGCGGTCAAGGCGGCCGCGGCCGCGCATCCCGGGACCAGCTTCGTGCTGGTCGACGGCGTCGCCGAAGGGCCGAACATCCGCTCCATCGTATTCCGCGAGCAGGAGGGCGCCTATCTGGTCGGCGTACTGGCGGCTTTGGCCAGCAAGTCGGGCACGATCGGCTTCGTCGGCGCCGCCGACGTGCCGGTGCTGCGCAAATTCGCCGATGGCTACGCCGCCGGAGCCAAGGCGACGCGACCCGAGATCACCACCCTGACCGATTATATCGGCACCGACGCCACCGCCTTCCGCGACCGGGACGGAGCCACCGCGATCGCCCGCGATCAGATCGGGCGCGGCGCCGACGTCCTCTTCGCCGTCGCCGGGGAGGCCAATCTCGGCGTGTTCCAGGCGGCGCGCGATGCGGAGAAGCTGGCGATCGGCGTCGACAGCAACCAGAACGGCGTGGTGCCCGGCACCATCCTGACCTCGATGCTGAAGCGGGTGGACATCGCCGTGCTGCGCTCGCTCGACGACATGCGGGCCGGCACCTGGGCCCCCGGCCTGGTCACGCTGGGCGTGCGCGAGCATGCGGTCGGCTGGGCGATCGACGACAACAACCGGCCGCTGGTCACCCCGGCCATGGAGGACGCGGTCGAGACCGCCCGCCGCGCCATCGCCGACGGCACCATCACCGTGCCGGACCCGACGGCGCGCTGAGTTTTCCAGAATTAATCTAAAATTTTGAATGTCATTGCCGGGCTTAACCCGGCAATCCAGAAGATGCCGACAATTTCTGGATGCCCGGGTCAAGCCCGGGCATGACAGCCTAAAATTGCGATCGCCTCAGAAATTCGCCTGATCGCTGTTTTGTCTGCCTGAACGGCCACCACGCCCTCCAGATAATCTGCAATCCAGCACCCAAGACCGCCTCCACCTCTCCCCGAGTCACGCGAATGCAACCGAAGCCCCGTAGAGGTGTTTCCGGAAGCGGCAGGGAATTTGGCCCTGCCCGATGAAGAAGGGGGAGACTTCGTCATGGCCGATCCGTTGCTCAACGAGTTCGTCGCCAACCATGTCGGCACGGACACTTCGGAATATGTCGAGATCAAGGGCGATGCCCTGACCGACTACAGCGGCTGGACGCTGGTGCAGATCGAGGGCGACGCCGGCGGCACCGGCCGCATCATCTCGGCCACCGCGATCGGCACCACCGACGCCGACGGCTATTGGAGCAGCGGCTTCCAGTCGAACCTGCTGCAGAACGGCAGCGGCACCCTGCTGCTGGTGGAGGACTACAGCGGCGCGGTCGGCCAGGATCTCGACACCAATGATGACGGCGTGCTCGACGCCACGCCCTGGGCGCGGGCCGGCGACGGCGTCGCGATCGACGACGGCGGCAGCGGCGACCGCTTCTACAGCACCACCGTCCTGGCCCCGGATTTCGACGGCGGCAGCATCGCCGTCGGCGGCGCCTCGCGCCTGCCGGACGGTGTCGACACCGACAGCCCGTCGGACTGGACCCGCAACGATTTCGACCTGGCCGGCCTGCCGGGCCAGGCGGGCACCCCGGTCCCCGGCGAGGCGCTGAACACGCCCGGCGCCGAGAACGCCCCGGTGCCCGACACCACGCCGGAGGTCCACGCGATCTACGAGATCCAGGGCGAAGGCCACCGCTCCGAATTCGAGGGCGACCGGGTCGCGACCCGCGGCGTGGTCACCGCCATCGCCAGCAACGGCTTCTACATCCAGGACGCCCAGGGCGACGGCAACACCGCCACCTCCGACGCCGTCTTTGTCTTCACCGGCGCCGGCGCCGTGCCGGCGGAGGCGCAGCTCGGCGTCACCCTCGACGTCACCGGCACGGTCACCGAGTTCCAGCCGGGCGGCGCCTCCTCCCACAACCTGACCGTCACCGAGATCACCGGCGCCAGCGTCGAGGTCTCGGCCGTGCAGCAGACGGTATCGGTCGCGGTCACTATCGGTGCCGGCGGCTATGCCCCGCCGACCGAGGTGATCGACGACGACGGCCGCACGGTCTTAGATCCCGCGCATGACGGCATGGATTATTGGGAGACCCTGGAGGGCATGCTGGTCGACATCCCGGCCGCGGTGGTGATCGGCCCGACCAACGGCTTCGGCGAGGCCTATGTCCTGGCCGATCACGGCGATCACGCCACCGGCACCCGCACGGGCGCGGGCGGCCTCATGATCTCCGAGACCGACCAGCAGCCGGAGCGGATCCAGATCGACGACGACCTTCTGGGCGGCACCATGCCGAAGCTCAATGTCGGTGCCGAGCTCGGCACCGTCCAGGGCGTGGTCGGCACCAATTTCGGCTGGTACGAGGTGCAGGCGACCAAGCCGGTGACGGTCGAGTCCTCCGGCACGCTGCAGCCGGAGACGACGACGCTGGCCGGCGACCGCGACCACCTGACCGTTGGCGCGATCAACCTGGAGAATCTCGATCCGAAGGTCGAGGATGTGAACCTGGTCCAGGACAAGAACCCGAACAATGTCGACGACGATATCGGCAGCGGCAAGTTCGACCGGCTGGCGCAGCAGATCGTCTCGAATATGGGCTCGCCCGACGTCGTCGCGCTGCAGGAGGTGCAGGACGGCGACGGCGCCGAGATCACCGGCGTCACCTCGGCGGCCGAGACCGCGCGGGTGCTGATCGAGAGCATCGTCGCCCAGGGCGGGCCGCGCTACGAATATGTCGACGTGGCGCCCGAGGCCGGCACCTCGGGCGGCCAGCCCGGCGGCAACATCCGGGTCGGCTATCTGTACAACCCGGAGCGGGTCGACCTGGTCGAGGGCTCGGTGCACGCGCTGACCGACCCCGACCTCTCGGATGGCGACGCCTTCGCCGCCAGCCGCCTGCCGCTGGCCGCCGACTTCGTGTTCAACGGCGAGACGGTGACGCTGGTGAACAACCACTTCACCTCGAAGGGCGGCAGCTCGCCGGCCTATGGCGACACCTTCCCGCCGGTGAATGGCGGCGAGGACCAGCGCGAGGCCCAGGCGGCGATCGTCAACGCCTATGTCGACGGCCGGCTGGCGGCCGACCCGGACGCCAAGGTGATGGTGGTCGGCGACCTCAACGAATTCTCCTGGAACGACCCGCTCAAGGTGCTGCGCGGCGACACCGACGACAGCCATGTGCTGAAGGACCTGGCCGACACACTGCTGTCGCCGGAGGAGCGCTGGAGCTACGTGTTCGAGGGGGCGAGCCAGGAGCTCGATCACATGCTGGCGACCGGCGGCGTCTATAAGTCGGGGCTGGAGTTCGACATCGTCCACACCAATGCCGGCTTCGCCGACCAGGTCAGCGACCATGACCCGTCGGTGGCGCGGCTGCACATCCCGGTCGAGGGCACGCCGGAGAACCCGCATGTCATCACCGCCGACAAGCCGACCTTCTTTTTCAACTTCGCCGTGGTGAAGGGGACGGAGGACTTCGACGAGGTTCGCGCCACGGTCAACGTCAAGGCCGATGATACGGTCGAGCGCATCGTGCTGCAGGGCGACCGCGACCTGATCGTCTGGGCCGGCAACACCGACACCCAGATCGCCGGGAACAGCGGCGACAACACGATCTATGGTGGCGCCGGCAACGACCGCATCGCCGGCGGCGCCGGCAACGACCTGCTGATCGGGGGCAGCGGCGCGGATGTCTTCGCCTTCGGTCCCGGCGATGGCCGCGACACGATCCTCGACTTCGACATCCGCCAGGACAAGCTGGCCATCGCCGACGGCGCCGACGCCACGGTGAAATGGGGCCTGCTGGGCGCGGTGGTCGAGCTCGACGACGGCACCCGCGTCACGCTGGTGGGCGTCCGCCCGGACCAGATCGAGCACGCGGATTGGATGGTGTGAGGCAGGCCTGACCGTCCTTCGCCGTCATTGCGAGGAGGCGAAGCCGACGAAGCAATCCAGGGGCCGGTGCGAGCCGCCCTGGATTGCTTCGCTACGCTCGCAATGACGGCTCTTACGCTCCCAGCTCCTCCAACCGCCTTTGCAGGAACCGCCGCTCCGACTCCTGCTGCGTCAGGTCCAGCGCGCGCTGATAGGCGGCGCGGGCCTCGGCGGTGCGGTCCAACCGCCGCAGCAAATCCGCGCGGGCGGCGTGGGCCAGGCGGTAGCCGCCGAGATGGCCATGCGCCAGGATCGCGTCGATCAGCGCCAGTCCGGCCGCCGGGCCGTCGCGCATCGCCACCGCCACCGCCCGGTTCAGCGCCACCACCGGCGACGGGTCGGCCCGCAGCAGCAAATCGTAGAGCCCGGCGATCTCGGCCCAGTCGGTCGATGCAGCGTCCGGCGCCTCGGAATGGACCGCCGCGATCGCCGCCTGCAGCGCATAGGCCCCGACCTCCGGCCCCGCCAGCGCGCGGCGGACCAGCGCCGTGCCCTCGGCGATCAGGCGGCGGTCCCACAGGCCGCGATCCTGGTCGGCCAGCAGCACCAGGTCGCCCCCCGGTGAGCTGCGCGCGGCGCGGCGGGAGTCCTGCAGCAGCATCAGCGCCAGCAGGCCGACCGCCTCCGGCTCCGGCAGCAGCTGGACCAGGAGGCGGCCCAGGCGGATCGCCTCGCCCGACAGGTCCGGCCGGGTCAGGTCCGCGCCCGAGGACGCCAGGTAGCCCTCGTTGAACACCAGGTAGATCACCTGCAGCACGCTGTCCAACCGGTCCGGCAGCTCGGCCTTCGGCGGAACCTGGTAGGGGATGCCGGCGTCGCGGATCTTCGCCTTGGCCCGGACGATGCGCTGCGCCACCGTGGTCGGCGCGGTCAGGAAGGCCTGGGCGATCTCCTCCGTCGTCAGGCCGCACATCTCACGCAGGGTCAACGCCAGCCGCGCGTCGGGGCCCAGGGCCGGGTGGCAGCAGGTGAAGATCAGCCGCAGCTGGTCGTCCTCGATCGCCTCGGCCTCGTGCTCATGCGGATCCTCTGCCTCCTCCAGATGCTTCGCCAGCTCGGCCCGCGCGGCGTCGAGGCGGGTGCGGCGGCGCAGCCCGTCGATCGCCTTGAACCGGCCGGAGGAGACCAGCCAGGCCCGCGGATTGGCCGGCATGCCGTCGCGCGGCCACTGCTCCGCCGCCGCGCGGAAGGCGTCGTGCAGCGCCTCCTCCGCCAGGTTGAAGTCGCCCAGCAGGCGGATCAGCGTGGCCAGCACCCGGCGCGATTCCGCCCGGTAGACGGTTTCGATGGTCCGCTGCATCGCCCGGGCCGGATCAGTCATGGGCCGCCGCAATGCTCCCACACCGGCCGAACCTCGATGCTGCCCATCCGCGCCATCGGGATATTGGCGGCGAGCTGCAGCGCCTCGTTCAGGTCACGCGCCTCGATCATGATGAATCCGGACAGGAACTCCTTGGTCTCGGCGAAAGGCCCGTCGGTGGTGGACAGGCGGCCGCCGCGGATCCGCAGCGTGGTGGCGGCGCTGACCGGCTGCAGCGCCTGGGCGGCGACGAACTGGCCGCGGCGGCGCATCTCCTCGTCATTGGCCATGGATTCGCGGACCAGCGCGTCGAGCTCGTCGGGCGCCATCGCGTCCAGGGTGCGCTGCTCCATATAGATCAGGCAGAGATACTTCATCGTCGGCTCCTCCCGGCTGCCAGTGTGGATGCAGCCTTGTCGTCGCGGGAAGCGCGGAATCGACAGCGCCGGTCCGGTCGGCCCGGCAGGGTTGCGGCCACGGCGGTTTACGCCAGCCCGCCGACGGCCTAGATAAGCGCCATGGCTGAAGCCCTGACCATCGGTTCCGTCGCGGTTCCCGGACGGGTCTGGATCGCCCCGATGACCGGGGTGTCCGACCTGCCGTTCCGCCGCGCCGCGTCGCGGCTGGGCGCCGCCTATGTCGCGACCGAGATGGTGGCCTGCGCCGAATTCGCCCGCGGCCGGCCCGACGTGGTGCGCCGCGCCGCGGTCGGCGACGGGCTGCCGCTGATGGTGGTGCAACTGATCGGCCACGACCCCGAAGCGGTGGCCGAGGGTGCCCGCCTGGCCGCCGCCGCCGGGGCGCAGATCATCGACCTGAATTTCGGCTGCCCGGCGCGCGAGGTGACCGGGGTGCAGTCCGGCTCCGCCATGATGCGCGACCCGGACCGGGCCGAGCGGCTGGTCGCGGCCGCGGCCGGCGCGGTCGATGTGCCGGTCACCGTCAAGATCCGGCTGGGCTGGGACGACCTCAGCCGCAACGCGCCGGACTTCGCCCGCCGCTGCGTCGCCGCCGGCGCCCGGGCGGTGACGGTGCATGGCCGCACCCGCTGCCAGTTCTACAAGGGCACGGCCGACTGGAGCGCGGTGCGGGCGGTGAAGCAGGCGGTCGACGTGCCGGTGATCGTCAATGGCGACATCGTCGACGGCGCCACCGCGCGCGAGGCGCTGGCGCAATCCGGCGCCGACGGCGTCATGGTCGGCCGCGGCGTCACCGGCAAGCCCTGGATCGCCGCCGCGATCGAGGCGGCGCTGGCCCGGCCGGACGCCGAAGGTACCGCCGAGCCCGGCCCCGAGGACCGGCTGGCGATCGCCCTGCGGCATTTCCGCGAGACGCTGGCCTTCTACGGCGACCATCACGGGCTGCGGGTCTTCCGCAAGCACCTGGCCGCCTATATCGAGGCCGCGCCCTGGCCGGCCGCCGCCGAGGACCGGCGTGAAGCCCGCCGGGTGCTGTGCCAGAGCGACTCCCCGGCCGAGGTCGAGGCCGGCCTGGCCGCGCTGTGGACCGTCGGGCGGCAGCGCCTGGCGGCCTGACGCCGGCATCCCGGCCACGGCGCGACTGCGCGTGGCGGTTTGACGCCTTGTTCCTGCTGTGTTCCAATCCCATCTCGGTGAGGCCCCTTGCCGCCGACCGCATTCCCGCTCCGCCTCGTCGGCGGCCCTTCCCCTTCGCCCTGGCCGGACCGATAGTATCCCCATGAGCTCGGCGCCCCTCCTCTCCCCCACCCCGGCCTCGCCGCGCGGCGAGACCTCCCCGGTCGTCATCCATCGCCCGGCCCTGCCGGAGAAGGACCGGTCGACCCCGTTCAAGCTGGTCTCGGACTACAAGCCGGCCGGCGACCAGCCCGAGGCAATCGCCGAGCTGCTGGCCGGAATCGAGAAGGGTGAGCGCGACCAGGTGCTGCTCGGCGTCACCGGCTCGGGCAAGACCTTCACCATGGCGCATGTGATCCAGACGCTGCAGCGCCCGACCCTGGTGCTGGCGCCGAACAAGACCCTGGCCGCCCAGCTTTACGGCGAGTTCAAGAGCTTCTTCCCGGAGAACGCGGTCGAGTTTTTCGTCAGCTACTACGACTACTACCAGCCGGAAGCCTACGTCGCCCGCACCGACACCTATATCGAGAAGGAAAGCCAGATCAACGAGCAGATCGACCGGATGCGCCACGCGGCCACCCGGGCGCTGCTGGAGCGGCACGACTGCATCATCGTCGCCTCGGTGTCCTGCATCTATGGCATCGGCGACGTCGAATCCTACAGCGAGATGACCATCCCGCTGGAGGCCGGGCAGAAGCTGAACCGGCAGGTGCTGCTGAAGCATCTGGTCGACATCCAGTACCGGCGCAACGACACCGCCTTCGGCCGCGGCACCTTCCGGGTGCGCGGCGACACGGTCGAGATCTTCCCGGCCCATCTGGAGGACCGCGCCTGGCGCATCTCCTTCTTCGGCGACGAGATCGATTCGATCCATGAGTTCGACCCGCTGACCGGCGAGAAGTTCGCGGCGCTGAAGATGGTCCGCATCTACGCCAACAGCCACTACGTCACGCCGAAGCCGACGCTCTTGCAGGCGATCAAGGGCATCCGGGTCGAGCTGAAGGAGCGGCTGGAGGAGTACAACGCCACCGGCAAGCTGCTGGAGGCGCAGCGGCTGGAGCAGCGCACCCAGTTCGACCTGGAGATGATGGAGGCCACCGGCAGCTGCGCCGGCATCGAGAACTACTCCCGCTACCTGACCGGGCGGGCGCCGGGAGATCCGCCGCCGACGCTGTTCGAGTACCTGCCCGAGGACGCGCTGCTGGTGGTCGATGAGAGCCATGTGATGGTGCCGCAGGTCGGCGGCATGTTCCGCGGCGACCGGGCGCGCAAGGACATCCTGGCGGAATACGGCTTCCGCCTGCCCTCCTGCCGCGACAACCGGCCGCTGAAGTTCGAGGAATGGGACGCGATGCGGCCGCAGAGCGTCTTCGTCTCCGCCACGCCCGGTCCCTGGGAGATGGAGCGCACCGGCGGCGTCTTCGCCGAGCAGGTGGTGCGCCCCACCGGGCTGATCGACCCAATCGTCATCGTCCGGTCGACCGCCACCCAGGTCGACGACGTCATGGCCGAATGCCGCGACTGCGTCGCCCGTGGCCTGCGCGTCCTGGTCACCACCCTGACCAAGAAGATGGCCGAGGCGCTGACCGAGTACATGACCGAGGCCGGCATCAAGGTCCGCTACCTGCATTCCGACGTCGAGACGCTGGAGCGGATCGAGATCATCCGCGACCTGCGGCTGGGCGTGTTCGACGTGCTGGTCGGCATCAACCTGCTGCGCGAGGGGCTGGACCTGCCCGAGGTCGGGCTGGTCGCCATCCTCGACGCCGACAAGGAAGGCTTCCTGCGCAGCCGCACCTCGCTGATCCAGACCATCGGCCGCGCCGCCCGAAACATCGAGGGCCGGGCCATCCTCTATGCTGACAGCATGACCGGCAGCCTGGAGGCGGCGCTGGGCGAGACCAACCGGCGGCGCGAGAAGCAGCAAGCCTACAACGCCGCCCACGGCATCACGCCGGAGAGCGTGAAGAAGCAGATCGGCGACATCCTCGACAGCGTCTATGAGCGCGGCGACCGGGTCACCGTCTCGACCGGCGACAGCGGCGCCAAGCACCTGACCGGCAAGTCGCTGAAGGAGCATATCGGCGACCTGGAGAAGCGGATGCGCGAGGCCGCCGCCAACCTCGAGTTCGAGGAGGCGGCCCGGATCCGCGACGAGCTGCGCCGGCTGGAGGCGGCCGATATGGGGCTGAACGCCGGGACGGATGGCGGCGCCGGCATCATCGTCCACGCGCGCGTCGGCTCGCACGGCCACGCCGCGGCGCTGGAAGGCGTGCCCCTGTCGATCGCCAAGCCCACCGAACGGCCCAAGAAGGGCCGCCGCCGCAAGGGACCGTGAGCCGATGAGCCCTGCCGAACGTCCAGTGGGCGAACGCCCCTTGCCGCCGACGGGCAAGGCCGAGCCGCGAATCGCCGTCGTCACCGGCGCCGCCAAGCGGATCGGCCGGGCGATCGCGCTCGATCTGGCCAAGCATGGCTGGCGGGTGGCGATCACCTGGCACAGCTCCGTCGAGGAGGCGGTGCAGACGGTCCGCGACATCGAGGCGGCCGGTACCCGGGGCTTGGCGATCCGGGCCGACCTGACCGACGAGGCGCAGGTCGAGGCGGTGATGCCGCAGGCGGCCGAAGGCCTCGGCGGCCCGGTGTCGCTGCTGGTCAACAACGCCTCGGCCTTCCGCATGGACACGGTGGCGACGGCGACGCGGGCCAGCTGGGACGAGCATCTTGAGACCAACCTCCGTGCCCCGCTGGTGCTGACCCAGGCGATGGCACGGCAGCTGCCGGCCGACTGGCCGGGCAATGTCGTCAACATGCTCGACCAGCGGGTGTGGAACCCGACCCCCTATTTCCTGTCCTACACCGTGGCCAAGATCGGGCTGTGGACGCTGACCCGCACCTTGGCCCAGGCGCTGGCGCCGAGGATCCGGGTCAACGGCATCGGCCCCGGCCCGACGCTGAAGAGCGACCGGCAGAGCGAGGAACATTTCGCCCTGCAATGGGATGCCGTACCGCTGCGCCGGCCGACCGCGCCGCAGGAGATCTGCGACGCCATCCGCTTCATTTTGTCCGCCCCGGCGATGACCGGGCAGATGATCGCGCTGGATGGCGGCGAGCATCTCGGCTGGGCCCAGCCGAGCCGCGGCATCGTGCCCCTGGAATGAGCAGCGAAGGGGAACGATGCCGGTCGCGCGCGTCCAAATTATCTCAAATTCGCGATCGAACCGCCTTGACCCTCGCGCATGGCCAGGGCAGCACCGGGATATCGCCCGCCTGCGCCCGGACGCCGCAGGACAACCGCTCTGCGGTAGCGGCTATCGCCTTGGATTTCCTGGCCTCGCCGCCTCGCCACGACGGGAAGTTGTGCACAGGCGAAATCCGAATCGGAGAGATCCGACATTTTCCGGTGCGCGCATAGTGTATGATGCTTCTGTTTCAACTTGACTTGGAATTTATCTATATTTTTCAGCGGATTAGATTTTTTGCCCATTTTTTGAGCAAGAACGATGACACTTAGGCGGCGCCTCGGTTGTCGCATTCTTAGGGTCGGTTTCCCACAAAGTTATCCACAGATTCGGTGGATATCACCGAAGCGTCATCCCCCCGCCCAGCCGACTCACCCGGACGTTCACGATCCGGTCTGGACGCGGCGCCCGGACCGGTCGACATTGCGGCCATGAGCGATACCCTGACCGACATGCCTCCCGACGCTCCACCGCCTGAGCGCCCGAAGCCCTCGGGCCGCGCCCGGACGCGGGCGCACAGCATCGCCGACGGGGTCGCGGTGATCCAGGCGCATCTGCGCACCCTGCCCAGTTCGCCTGGCGTCTACCGGATGCTCGACGAGGACGGCAACGCCCTCTATGTCGGCAAGGCGCGCAACCTGAAGAAGCGGGTCTTCGCCTACACCCAGACCGGCAAGCAGCCGGCGCGCCTGCTGCGCATGATCGCCGACACGGTCGCCATGGAATTCGTGGTGACCCGGTCCGAGGTCGAGGCGCTGCTGCTCGAAGCCAACCTGATCAAGCGGCTGAAGCCCCGCTACAACGTGGTGATGCGGGACGACAAGACCTTCCCGCACATCATGATCTCGGGCGACCACGCCTTCCCGCGCATCGCCAAGCATCGCGGCGCCACCGGGGCCAGCGGCCAGTTCTTCGGCCCCTTCGCCTCGGCCGGGTCGGTCAACCGCACCATCACCGCGCTGCAGCGCGCCTTCCTGCTGCGCAACTGCTCGGATTCGATCTTCTCCACCCGCAGCCGGCCCTGCCTGCAGTACCAGATCAAGCGCTGCACCGCCCCCTGCGTCGGCTATGTCACCGAGGCGCAATACGCCGAGCAGGTGGCCAGCGCGGTCGACTTCCTGAGCGGCCGCAGCCAGGGCGTGCAGGCCCGCTTCGCCGAGCAGATGATGGCGGCCAGCGAAAAGCTGGATTTCGAGCAAGCGGCGCGCTGGCGCGACCGCATCCGCGCCCTGACCAACGTCCAGTCGCACCAGGACATCAATGTCGAGGGCATCGGCGACGCCGACGCGCTGGCGATCCATGAGGCCGGCGGCCACAGCTGCATCCAGGTCTATTTCTTCCGCGGCGGCCGCAACTACGGCACCCGGGCCTATTTCCCGAGCCACGACAAGACGGCGGAGCGGCCGGAGATCCTGGCCGCGTTCCTGAGCCAGTTCTACGACAGCCACCCGCCCCCGCCGTTGGTTTTGCTCAGCGACGAAGTCGCTGAGGAGACGCTTCTGTCGGAGGCGCTGACGCTGAAGGCCGACCGCAAGGTCGAGATCGCGGTGCCGAAGCGCGGCGACAAGCGCCGGCTGATCGAGCATGCCCTGAACAACGCCCGCGAGGCGCTGGGCCGCCGCATGGCCGAGAGCGCCAGCCAGGCGGTGCTGCTGGAGGGCGTGGCCCGGGTGTTCGGCCTGGATGCGCCGCCGCGCCGGATCGAGGTCTACGACAACAGCCATCTCGGCGGCACCAACGCGTTGGGCGCCATGATCGTGGCCGGGCCGGACGGCTTCATCAAATCCGCCTACCGCAAGTTCAACATCAAGGGGCCGGTCACCCCGGGCGACGACTACGCGATGATGCGCGAGGTGCTGACCCGCCGCTTCGCCCGCGCCCTGAAGGAGGACCCGGACCGCGAGCAGGAGGGCTGGCCCGACCTGGTGCTGATCGATGGCGGCCAGGGCCAGCTGAGCGTCGTCCGGGAGGTCTTCGCCGAACTCGGCATCACCGATGTGGCGCTGGTCTCGATCGCCAAGGGGCCGGACCGCGATGCCGGGCGCGAGCGCTTCTTCATGGCCGACCGGCCGCCCTTCGGCCTGGAGCCGAAGGACCCGGTGCTGTACTTCCTGCAGCGGCTGCGCGACGAGGCCCACCGCTTCGTCATCGGCGGCCAGCGCACCCGCCGCGCCGGCGACATCACCAAGTCGCCGATCGACGAGATCGCCGGCATCGGCCCGCGCCGGAAGAAGGCGCTGCTGCTGCATTTCGGCTCGGCCCGCGCCGTCAGCCGCGCCAGCCTGCAGGATCTCGAGGCGGTCGACGGCATCAGCAAGGCGGTCGCAGGCCTCATATATCGACATTTCCACCCCGACGCCTGAGGCGCCATGTGCTAGCGTTCCGAAGCCCCTGAAGTCAGTGCCGTCGCCATGGTTACCAGCCTGCCGAACCTCTTGACCTACTCGCGCATCGCGGCCATCCCGGTGCTGATCGCGCTGTTCTACGTGCCGGCCCCCTGGGCGGCGTGGACCTGTCTCGTCATCTATGCCGCCGCCGCCATCACCGACTATCTCGACGGCAAGCTGGCGCGGGCCTGGAACGAGACCTCGCCGATCGGCCGGCTCCTGGATCCGATCGCCGACAAGATGCTGGTCACCGCCGTGCTGTTCATGCTGGCCGCCTTCGACCGGCTGCAGGGCTGGTCGATCATCCCGGCCGTGGTGATCCTGCTGCGCGAGGTGCTGATCTCCGGCCTGCGCGAGTTCCTGGCCGGGATGAATGCCCGCGGCCTGCCTGTCACGGCGCTGGCCAAGTGGAAGACCACGATCCAGATGCTGGCGATCGGCTTCCTGATCGTCGGCGACACCGGCACGCGAGCCTTCGACGGCAAGCTGCCGGTGACCGAGATCGGCATCGCCGGCATCTGGGTGGCCGCGGTGCTGACCCTGGTGACCGGCTGGAGCTATCTGCGCGAGGGCGTGCGCCAGGCGATCACCGAGGATCCGCGCAGCCCGCCCCCGGCCAAGGCCGCCGGCACCTTCGGTTGATCCCTCATGCGCGTGCTCGGCATTGCCGGCTGGAGCGGCAGCGGCAAGACGACGCTGCTGGAGAAGCTGATCCCGGCGCTGATCGGCCGTGGCCTGACCGTCTCCACCATCAAGCACGCCCATCACGACTTCGATGTCGACCAGCCCGGCAAGGACAGCTGGCGCCACCGTGAGGCCGGGGCGACCGAGGTGCTGGTCTCGTCCGACCGGCGCTGGGCCCTGATGCACGAGCATCGCGGCGCCGCCGAGCCGCCTTTGGCCGAACTGCTGGCGAAGCTGGCGCCGGTCGACCTGGTGCTGGTCGAGGGCTTCAAGCGCGAGGCCACTCCCAAGCTGGAGGTCTGGCGGGCCGAGACCGGCAAGCCGCCGCTGCACCCGGAGGATCCCAGCATCGTGGCGGTGGCCAGCGACGGGCCGATCGCCGACCCGGCCCGGACGCGGCTGGACATCGACGACATCGAGGCGATCGCCGATTTCGTCGCCGATTTCGCCCGCAGGACCGGCTGAGCGTGGCCCGGCTCCCCGATGATTGCTTCGCGCTCGGCGACCGGCTGCTGTCGGTCGAGGAGGCGGTGACGGAGTTCCGCTCCCGGCTGTCGGTGGCCGCCGAGGCGGAGATCGTGCCGCTCGTGGCGGCGGAGAACCGATTCCTGGCCGAGGAACTGGTCGCCGACCGCTCGGTGCCGCCGCACGCCAATGCCGCGGTCGACGGCTACGCCGTCCATGCCGACGACCTGACGCCCGGCGCCCCGACCACCCTGCCCGTCGCCGGCCGCGCCGCCGCCGGCCATCCCTTCCCCGGCCCGGTGCCGCGGGGCGCGGCGATCCGCATCTTCACCGGCGCGCCGCTGCCCGCCGGGCCGGACACGGTGGTGATGCAGGAGGATTGCGCGGCCGCCGACGGCCGGGTCACCCTGCCGGCCGGGCTGCGCCGCGACGCCCATATCCGCCAGGAAGGCGACGACATCCGCGCCGGCGACACCGTGCTGACCGCCGGGCGCCGGCTGGGCCCGGCCGAGATCGGCCTCGCCGCCTCGCTGGGCCGCGCCTCCCTGCCCGTCCGCCGGCCGCTGCGGGTGGCGGTGCTGTCGACCGGCGACGAGGTGCGCGACCCGGGCACACCGGTGGCCGAGGGCCAGATCTACGACGCCAACCGCTATCTGCTGGCGGCGCTGCTGCGCCGGCTGGGCTGCGACGTCGCCGACCGCGGCATCGTGCCGGACCGGGCCGATGCCGTCCGCTCGGCCCTGACGGCGGCCGTGGCGGAGGCGGATGCGATCCTCACCTCCGGCGGCGTCTCGGTCGGCGATGAGGACCATGTCAAGGCGGCGCTGGAGGCCGCGGGCGGCCGGCTGCATCATTGGCGGCTGGCGATCAAGCCGGGCAAGCCGGTGGCGCTGGGCCAGATCGGCGGCGCCGTCTTCCTGGGCCTGCCGGGCAACCCGGTGGCGGCGATGGTCACCTTCCTGCTGGTGGCCCGGCCGCTGCTGCTTTACCTGGCCGGCGCCGAGCCGCTGCCGCTGCGCCGCTTCCCGGTCGCCGCCGGTTTCGGCCACGGCAAGAAGCCCGGCCGCCGCGAGTTCCTGCGCGCGGTGCTGGAGACGGATGCCTCCGGCGCACTGGTCGCCCGCCGCCACGGCCGGGAGGGCGCGGGCATGCTGAGCTCACTCGCCGGCGCCGAGGGCTTGGTCGAGCTGCCGGAAGACCTGACAGCTGTGGCACCCGGCGACCCGGTTGCCTATATCCCGTTGAGCGCCCTGATCTGAGAACCGGCATGAAGCTCCTGTATTTCGCCTGGGTCCGCAGCAAGATCGGCACGGCCGCCGAGACGGTGTCGCCGCCGGAGACCGTGCGCGACGTCGCCGGCCTGCTGGACTGGCTGCGCGCCCGCGGCGCCGGCTATGCCGAGGCCCTGGCCAACCCGGCGGTGGTTCGGGTCGCGGTCAACCAGCGCTTCGCCAAGCCGGGTGACCCGGTGACGCCGGGCGACGAGATCGGCATCTTCCCGCCCGTGACCGGAGGCTGACATGGCCGTGCGCGTGCAGGAGGCCGATTTCGACGTCGGCGCCGAGATCGCGGCGCTGTCCGAGGGGCGCAGCGATGTCGGCGGCGTCGCCAGCTTCGTCGGGCTGGTGCGCGACATCGCCGGCGGCACGTCGGTCACGGCGATGACGCTGGAGCATTATCCCGGCATGACCGAGCGGCAGCTCGAGGAGATCGAAGCCGAGGCGCGCGGCCGCTGGCCGCTCCTGGAGGTGCGCATCGTCCATCGCGTCGGCCGGCTGGAGCCGGGCGACCGGATCATGTTCTGCGGCGCCGCCTCGGCCCATCGCGGCGCGGCGCTGGAGGCCTGCGCCTTCCTGATGGACTGGCTGAAGACCAAGGCCCCCTTCTGGAAGAAGGAGGAGACGCCGGACGGTGAGCGCTGGGTCGAGGCCCGGGCCGAGGATGACGACGCGGCCGCGCGCTGGCGCTGATTTCTGTCCTGCCGATTCCCCGCTTCTCATCGTGACTCCGGCGGTGTAGCCCCGAGGACAACGAAGGGGAAACGCAGCAATGGTGCAGGCATCGGCGCAACCGGCGCCCGGCTGGGCGGATCTGCTCGGCGAAGGGCGGCTGCCGCGATTCGCGATGGTCTGCCTGGGCATCTGGCTGAACGCAGCCGATTCCCTCGTCACCGCCACCATCATGCCCAGCGTCGGCGCCGACCTGGGCGGCTACGCCTATTTCAGCTGGGCCACCGCCGGCTTCCTGATGGGCGCCATCCTGGCCGGCGCCAGCGCCGGGCGGCTGTCGGAGCGGTTCGGGCTGCGCTGGGCCTCGGCCATCGGCGGCCTGGCCTTCGCGCTGGGCTGCGTGGCCAGCGCCGCTGCCCCGGACATCGGCGTGTTCCTGGCCGGCCGGCTGGTGCAGGGCATCGGCAGCGGCTGGGTCGCCGGCTTCTCCATGGTCGCGATCGCGCTGCTGTTCCCCGAGCGCCACCTGGCCCGGATGTTCGCTGTGGCCTCCGGCATCTGGGGCATCGCCACCATCCTGGGGCCGCTGGTCGGCGGCCTGTTCGCCCAGGCCGGGGACTGGCGCGCCGTGTTCTGGCTGTTCACGGCCCAGGCGCTGGTCTTCACCGCCGCCTCGCCCTGGCTGCTGAAGGGTACGGTGCGCAGCGCCGGCGGACAGCTGGGCGTGCCCTGGCCGCAGATCGGTGGGCTGGGGCTGGGCGTCGGCGCCATCGCCATGGCGGATGTCATCCCGAACCCGGCCGTCGCGCTGGCGCTGGTCGCCGCCGGCCTGGGCATCCTGGTGCTGGTGATGCGGATCGATGGCGGCGCCCGGGTGCGGCTGCTGCCGCGCCAGGCGGGCGATCTGCGCACGGTGTGCGGCACCGCCTATGCCGCGGTCTTCGCCCTGATGGCGACCTCGATGGCGCTGAACGTCTACGGCCCCGCCATCTTGCAGACGCTGCACGGCCTGTCGCCGCTGTGGGCCGGCTATGTCGTGGCGGTGATGGCGCTGGCCTGGACCCTGGCCGCCTTCGTCGTCGCCGGCGCCACCGGCGCGGGCGAGCTGCGCTGGCTGCTGCGCGGCGCCGTCTGCATCCTGGCCGGCGCGGTGCTGCTGGTGGTGGTGATGCGCGACGCCCCGCTGGCCTGGATCGTCGGCGCGGCCCTGCTGATGGGCGCGGGCTTCGGCTTCTCCTCCAGCCTGCTGAACCGGCGGCTGATCGGCACCCTGGCCGATGACGACAAGGCGATCGGTAGCGCGGCGATGATCGCGGTGCGCCAGACCGGCGGCGCGGTGGGCGCCGCCATCGCCGGCGCGACCGCCAACCTGGTCGGCTTCGGCGCCGGGCTGACGGTCGAGACCGCCCGGGCGGCGGCGCTGTGGGTGTTCGTCACCGCCCTGCCGCTGGCCGTGTTCGGCGCCTGGGCCGCCTGGCGGCTGACCGTTGCCGCTAACGCGGCCCCGGCCCGTCACGAGCCGGGTCGAGGCTGACCCACAGCGCACCGTCGAACGGCAGGGCGGAGAAGCGGCTGTTGATCTCGGCCAGGGTGGCGCCGGGGTCGAGGTCGCCGAAGATCTCCGGCCGCACCCAGCGCGCCACCGCCTCCACCGCCACGATGTTCAGCGGCACGGCGTTGAAGAAGTTCCACAGCCCGTGCACCCGGCCGTCGTGGGCGGCGGCGAGGCCGGACAGGCCGGGCGCCGACAGCACGGCGGCGAGGCTCCGCCGCGCGGTCGCGGCGGGAACGCCGGGCCCGACGACGAGCCCCGGCGCGCCCTCCGCCTGCGGCAGGCCGGTGGCGATGTAGACCTGCGGGTCCTGCCCGATCACATATTCCAGGCTGAGCACCCCGCCCCCGGCGTCCGGGAAGCGGTCCGCGGCGATGTTGCGGCCGCCGACCAGCGACACCAGCTCGCCCAGCCCGGTCTCGCCGAACGCCCAGCAGCAATCGTCGGGCTGCGGATAGGCATGCATCAGCACCGCCGGCCCCGGCTCAGGATGCCCGGCCATGCGTCGGCGGATGCGGTCCAGTCGCGCCTCCCAGAAATCGGCGAAGGCGTTGGCCCGGTCCTCGCGGCCGAGCACGCGGCCCAGCAGCCGCATGCTTGAGGCGGTGTTCGCCAGCGGCCGGTGGTTGAAGTCGACCACCACCGCCGGCACCCCGGCCGCGGTCAGCCGGTCCAGGATCAGCCGCCCCTGCTCCGTCTCCGCCTGCCAGGCGCCGAAGATGGCGAGATCGGCGCCGACCGTCAGCGCCTTCTCCAGCGAGAAGCTCTCATCCGTGCCGCCGCCCACCACCGGCACCTCGGCCAGGCGCGGGAACCGGGCCAGGAAGGCTGCATAGAGGCCGGGATCGTATTGCCGCGTGTCGTCGGCCCAGCCGGCCAGCAGCGACACCGGGTCGGGGTCGACCAGCGCCAGCGCCACCAGGTTGATGCCGGCGCCCAGCAGCACCGCCCGCGGCTGATGCGTCACCGTCACCTGCCGGCCGGCGGCGTCGGTCACGGTCACCGGCCAGCCCGCTTGGGCAGGCAGGCCGACGAGGCAGGTCAGCAGCAGGAGGGCGCAGGCCAGCGCCTTGGATCGCTTCATGAATTTGTCCTGGTCACGTTCCCATTCGAGCTAGACGAGAATGAGAATTAATGTCAATTAGCCGGTCATCGCTGCCCTGGCAACCCTGCCGGCCTTTCCCCGCAACCGGAGCCGACCTCACCGATGCGACATCGACCCAGTCCCCGCGCCTGCCTCCTCCTCGGGCTGCTCGCCACCACGGCACTCGCGCCGACGCCCGTCCTGGCCCAGGCTGCAGCACAGGGGCCGGCCCCGGCCGATGGCGCGGCGGTGACCCTGCCGCCGATCGTGGTGCAGGGCGGCGCGGAGACATCGACCAGCGAGGTGCGGGGCTTCACCGCCACGACCAGCGCCAGCGCCACCAAGACCGACACGCCGTTGGTCGAGACGCCGCAGTCGATCTCGGTCGTCACCCGCGGCCAGCTCGACGCCCGCAACGTGCAGAACCTGCAGGAGGCGCTGGCCTACACCCCCGGCATCCTGACCGGCCTCTACGGCTTCTCGCCGCGGCTCGACCAGTTCTGGATCCGTGGCTTCGATGCCGCATATTTCGGCATCTTCCGCGACGGGCTGCGGCAGCCGACCGGCCAGGTCTTCGCCGGCATCCGCACCGAGCCTTACGGCTTGGCGGCGATCAACGTGCTGCGCGGCCCGGCCTCGGCCAATTACGGCCTGTCCTCGCCGGCCGGGCTGGTCGACCTGGTCACCAAGCGCCCGCCGGACCAGCCGCTGCGCGAGGCCGAGCTGCAGTTCGGCAACCATGACCGGTACCAGGGCCAGTTCGACCTGGGCGGTCCGCTGGACGAAGAGAACCGCTTCTCCTGGCGCCTGACCGGGCTGTTCCGCGACAGCGACACCCAGATGCAGGCGGTGCCGGACGACCGCGCCTATATCGCCCCGGCCTTCACCTGGCGGCCGAACGAGGACACGACCGTCACCTTCCTCGGCGCCTATCAGAAGGACAAGAGCGGCGGCAGCCTGTTCAACTACTACTCGCCGGCCACCGGGCTGCTCGACATCCGCACCGCGGATTCGGCCTGGAACGACCTCGACATGGAGAGCGTGCGGGCGGGCTACGAGATCGAGCACCGGGTCGACGACGCGCTGACGCTGCGGCAGAACTTCCGCTACGCCCATGTCGATGCCAACACCCGCTACGTCTACATCACCGGCCTGGCGGACGACGGCAACACCGTCTTCCGCCGCGCCGGGCAGGACCGCGAGAGCCTGGACACGGTGTCGGTCGACAATCAGGCGCAGCTGCGCTTCGACACCGGGCCGGTGCAGCACACGCTGCTGGCCGGTCTCGACTACACCTTCCTCGACACCACCCATATCGCCGGCGACGGGCCGGCGCCGGACCTCGACCTGGTCACGCAGAACTACGGCAAACAGCACATCGGCCAGCCGCCGGTCTACGCCCGCACCTTGCAGCAGCAGCAGCAGATCGGCGTCTATCTGCAGGACCAGATCCGCTTCGGCGGCTGGCTGCTGACGCTGAGCGGCCGGCACGACTGGCTCGAGACCACCAGCCGGGAGCGCATCGCCGGCACCGAGCAGGATGCCTCCGACAGCGCCTTCACCGGCCGCGTCGGCCTGAGCTACGTCACCGATTTCGGCCTCGCGCCCTATGTCTCCTACGCCACCTCCTTCACCCCGAACACGGGGACGGACTGGCAGGGCCGCTTGTTCAAGCCGACGACCGGGGAGCAGATCGAGGCCGGCGTCAAGTACCAGCCCGAAGGGCTGAACAGCCTGGTTACAGCTTCGGTGTTCCAGATGACGCAGGAGAACGGGCTGATCGCGGACTCGGCCCATGTCAACTACAGGGCCGCCCGCGGCGAGGTGCGGGTGCGCGGCATCGAGCTGGAGGGGCTGGCCGATCTCGGCGAAGGGCTCAGCCTGCAGATCGCCTACACCTATCTCGATCCGGAGGCCACCGAGGGCACTGCGGCGACGGAAGGCAAGGACCCGTCCGGCATCCCGAACCATGTGGTCTCGGCCTGGGCCGATTACCGGGTGCCGGACCGGATCGTGCCGGGGCTGAGCCTGGGCACCGGCGTGCGCTACATCGGGTCGAGCTATCGCGACGACGACAACAGCACCGGCCGCAACGACGCCGTGACGCTGTTCGACGCCGCCATCCGCTACGATCTCGGCGCGGTCGAGCCGCGGCTGGACGGGGTGCAACTGGCGGTCAATGCCACCAACCTGTTCGACCGCGACTACACCACCTGCGCCCAGGGCTATTGCTACGAGGGCCTGGGCCAGACGGTGATCGGCAGCATCAAGTATCGGTGGTGAGGGGTCGGCGCCAGCCCCCTCACCCTCCCATTCGCCAACGCGAATGGGCCCCTCCCTCTCCCCAAGGAGAGGGGAACAAGAGCCGCGCCCTCTTTACCTCTCCTTGGGGAGAGGTCGAAATCGCGTCGGTGATTTCGGGTGAGGGGGTGGCGCCGGCCGTGCCATCGAGCCGGGCTGCCGAGCCTGGAAACAAAAAAGGGCGCGCCCCGCTGCCGGGACACGCCCCTTTTCTTGGCTCAGCCCAGCCTCAAGCGGCGGCGGCCTTCGGCTCCTTGCGGACCTCGACCGAATAAGCGTCGATCATGGTCTTGCAGATCTGGCCCGGGGTGAAGCGGTGCGGGCCGATCTCGCCGACCGGGGTGATCTCGGCCGCGGTGCCGGTCAGGAACACTTCCGTGCCCTTTGCCAGCTCATCCGGCTGGATGTGCCGCTCGACCACCTCGATGCCGTTGCGGCGCGCCAGCTCGATCGCGGTCTGGCGGGTGAGGCCGTTGAGGAAGCAGTCGGCGGTCGGCGTGTGCAGCTTGCCGTCGATGGCGATGAAGACGTTCGCGCCGGTCGCCTCCGCGACATAGCCGCGATAGTCGTACATCAGCGCGTCCTGGTAGCCCGCCGCCTCGGCCTTGTGCTTGGCCAGGGTGCAGATCATGTACAGGCCGGCGGCCTTGGCGTGCACCGGGGCCGAGTCCGGCGACGGGCGGCGCCAGTCGGACAGGGTCAGGCGGATGCCCTTCATCTTCGCCTCGGCCGAGAAGTAGCTCGGCCATTCCCACACCGCGATGGCGACATGGATGGTGTTGGCCTGGGCCGAGACGCCCATCATCTCCGACCCGCGCCAGGCGACCGGGCGGATATAGGCGTCGGTCAGGCCGTTCTTCTCAAGGGTCAGTGCCTTTGCCGCATCCAGCTCGGCCGTGCTGAAGGGCAGCTTCATGCCCAGCGTGGTGGCCGAGAACTCCAGCCGCTTCGAGTGCTCCGTGCCCTTGAAGATCCGGCCGTTGTAAGCCCGCTCCCCTTCGAATACAGAACTGGCGTAGTGTAAGCCGTGAGTCAGGACGTGGATGTTGGCGCTACGCCATTCGACCAGCTTGCCGTCCATCCATATCCAGCCGTCACGGTCATGGAAGGGAGTCGTCGACATGATGGGCCTTTCCCGCATTGTCATTTGTGTCGCCGTCGGACCGTGAGCGGTAACATTCGGGGTCAAAACAAGTCAACATGGCTGACATAAAATCACCCGTGAATCCGCTCTTCCTCCGCGAGGAGGAGATCCGCCAAGGCATCGAACTGCTATTCTACGCCTATCGCGGCTTCACTGCCGAGCCCGATGCGCTGCTCGCAACCCTGGGTCTCGGCCGGGCCCATCACCGTGCACTTTATTTCATCGGGCGGCATCCGGAGATCACGGTCAGTGCGCTGCTGGCGATCCTGCGCATCACCAAGCAGAGCCTGGGCCGAGTCCTGAACGAGCTGGTCGAGCGCAGCTATGTCGAGCAGCAGCAGGGCCAGCGCGACCGGCGCCAGCGCCTACTGACCCTGACCGAGACGGGTGCGGTGCTGGAGCGGCAGCTGTTCGAGAGCCAGCGCAAGCTGATCGGCCAAGCCTACCGCAATGCCGGGGCCGAGGCGGTGGATGGCTTCCGCAAGGTGCTGGAGGGGCTGATCGCGCTGAGCGAGCCGGCGGCGATCGAGGAGGAGCCGGACGTGCCGGCCGCCGCCCCGCGCGTCGCCAGCCGGTAGCAGCCGATGACAATGACCGCCGACGAGCCCGCCCACATCCTGGTCGTCGAGGACGACCGCCGGGTCCGCGAGCTGCTGCGCAAATACCTGATGGAGAACGGCTTCCTGGTGACCGCCGCGGTCGACGCGGCGGATGCGCGGGAGAAGCTGGCGGCGATCGCCTTCGACCTGCTGGTGCTGGACGTGATGATGCCCGGCGAGACCGGGCTGCAGCTGACCGCCGACCTGCGCCAGCGCATGAGCACGCCGATCCTGCTGCTGACCGCCCGCGGCGAGCCGGAGGACCGGATCGCCGGGCTGGAGAGCGGGGCCGACGACTATCTGCCGAAGCCGTTCGAGCCGCGCGAGCTGGTGCTGCGCATCAACAGCATCCTGCGCCGCCTGGCCCCGCCGCCGCCCCGCGCCGCCGGCACCATCCGGCTCGGCGCCTTCACCTTCGACATCGAGCGCGGCGAATTGCTGCAGGAGGGCGAGCGCGTGCGCCTGACCACCGGCGAGGAGAACCTGCTGCGCATCCTGGCCCAGCATGCCGGCGAGACCGTGTCGCGCGAGGCGCTGACCGAATCCGGCACCATCGACGGCGGCGTCCGGGCGGTCGACGTGCAGGTGACGCGGCTTCGGCGTAAGATCGAGCCCGATCCGCGCCTGCCCCGCTATCTCCACACCGTGCGCGGCGAAGGCTATGTGCTGAGACCCGACGGATGATGCGCGCCCCCGCCCTGCCCCGGCTGTCCACCCCCCTCCGGCTGCGGGCGAGGATCAAAAGGTTCCTGCCCCGCACCCTGTTCGGCCGGGCGCTGGTGATCATCGTCACGCCGATGATCCTGGCCCAGGCGATCTCGACCTATGTGTTCTTCGGCCGCCACATCGACGTGATCACCACAACGATGGCCCGCACCGTCTCCGGCGAGATCGGCCTGACCATCGACGAGATCGGCGGCGGCATGACGCCGGTCGCCCGCGCCGCCGTGTTCAGCCGGGCGCAGCGGAACACCGGGCTGATCTACAGCTTCGATCCGGGCGTCGAGCTGGGATCGACCAGCGGCGGCGATGCCCTGGACGAGGGCCAGCGCGCCCTGGCCCGTGGCATCCGGGCGTCGCAACCCTATGACTTCACTATCGAATCCGGCGAGGAGAACGACACCGACATCGTCCGCATGCAGCTGTCCGACGGCGTGCTGACGGTCGAGGTGCCGTCCAAGCGGCTGTCCAGCTTCACCACCAACCTGTTCTACCTGTCGATGCTGGGGTCGACGGTGATCCTGTCGGCCGTCGCCATCATCTTCATGCGCAACCAACTGCGCCCGATCCGGCGCTTGGCCATCGCCGCCGACCGCTTCGGCAAGGGCCGCGACATGCCGGGATTCCGGCCGCATGGAGCGGAGGAGATCCGCCAGGCGTCAGAGGCCTTCATCGACATGCGCGACCGCATCCGCCGCCAGATCCAGCAGCGCACGGAGATGCTGGCCGGCGTCAGCCACGACCTGCGCACCCCCCTGACACGGATGAAGCTGCAGCTCGCCATGCTCGGCGACGGGCCCGACATCGACGAGCTGCGCACCGATGTCGACGAGATGCGGCAGATGATCGACGCCTATCTCTCCTTCGCCCGCGGCGAGGGCACCGAGGAGGCGACACCGACCGATCTCGCCGCCTTCCTGGAGGAGGTGGTGGTGGCGGCGCGGCGGGAGGGCGCCGATATCGCCTTCGACGCGCCGGAGAGCCAGGTCCTGCCGCTGCGGCGGGAGGCGATGCGGCGCTGCCTGGCGAACCTGCTGTCCAACGCCCGGCGGCATGCCCGGCACATCTGGTTGACCGTGATCCAGGACGACGGCGCCGTCGCCCTGGTGGTGGATGATGACGGCCCCGGCATCCCGCCGGACCAGCGCGAGGAGGCGATGAAGCCCTTCGTCCGGCTGGACGAATCGCGCAACCAGGAGACCGGCGGCACCGGCCTCGGCCTCGCCATCGCCCGCGATGTGGCGCGGCGGCATGGCGGCGACCTGATGCTGTCGACCTCGCCGATGGGCGGGCTGCGCTGCACCGTGCGCCTGCCGCTCTGACCCCGGGAGGAAGGCCGATGGGCCGGCTGCGGGAGATCGTGTTCGAAAGCCGGTCGGCGCCGGCCCTGGCCCGGTTCTGGGCCGCGGCGCTCGACGGCTATGCCGTGCGTCCCTATGACCAGGCGGAGATCGAGCGGCTGGCCGCGCTGGGCCTGACGCCGGAGACCGACCCCGTGGTCCTGGTCGACGGGCCGGGCCCCTGCCTGTGCTTCCACCAGGTGCCGGGGCGCGACTACGGCAACAACCGCGTCCATCTCGACATCGCCGCCCCCGACCGGGCGGCTGAGGTGCGGCGCCTGCTGGCCCTCGGCGCCACGATCCAGCGCGAGGCCGATGGCTACACGGTGCTGGTCGATCCTGAGGGCAATCAGTTCTGCATCATCGAGACGCGGGCGGGATGATGGCCGGCGCGGGACCGCCGGCCCCCTGTCGACCCGAAGGTCCCGTTCAGGAGCTGAACCGGGCGCGATGATCCCGCGGCATGGCCGACAACAGACGCAGGAAGGCGCGGCGCATCGTCTTTTCCGAGCAGAAGCCGCAGGCGTTGAGAGATCCGCTTGACCGGCGGGCGTGAATCCCGTCGGGCGGCCGGCCTTGCATCAAAGTCCACCGCGGCGTGCCGCGCCCATAAATCATGCACGATCCACGATGCATGATTGACTCCAGCCCGCCCTGGCCGCTATCAGGCCGGTGTGTTCAGGAGGATCGCCGTGCCGCCGAAAGCCGCCATCTCCCGCGTTGCCTTGGCCGATCAGGTCATGCGGGTGCTGCAGGAGCGCATCCTCGACCGGGTCTATGAGCCGGGCGCGCGGCTGAACATCGATGCCCTGTCGCGCGAGCTGGAGGTCAGCTCGTCGCCGATCCGCGAGGCGTTGACGCGCCTCGCTGCCGACGGCCTCGTCGCCGCCTCCTCCTTCGCCGGCTTCTCGGTCGCGCCGGTACCACCGCGCGACTGGTTCGAGCAGCTTCTGGCCTATCGCGTCCTGGCCGAGGGCTGGGCGGCGCGGCAGGTGGCCCGCCGCCGCCCGGCCGCCGCGATCGGGCGGATGCGGGAGAGCCTGGAGGCGATGGAGGGCGGCCGGCTGGGCCGCAAGGCGCGCGACTACCTGACCGCCAACCAGGCCGACCAGGCCTTCCACGAGGGCATGCTGGACGGCGCCGGCAACGAGATCCTGGCCCACAGCGTGCGCGACCTGCACCCCCATCTGCACCACGCCCGGCTGTTCGCCAGGGTGCCGCAGGACATCGCCCCGACGATCGTCGAGCACCAGGCCATCCTGGCCGCCATCGAGGCGGGCGACGAGGACGCCGCCGCCGCCGCGCTGGAGCGGCACCTGCGCGCCTCCTGGCAGCGCTATGACGGATGGACGGCCGACGAGCCGGCCTGATCCGGCCCATCCCTTCTCACCGCAGAGGACATCCCCCGTGGCCAAGATCGTTTCCGTCGAGATCCTGCAGGCCGACCTGAAGCCCAAGGTCAAGCGCACCGACGCGGTGCAGGCCTTCGAGCTGCAGGAGACGCCGATGGTCCGCATCACCGACGCCGACGGCGCCACCGGCACCGGCTACAGCTACACCATCGGCACCGGCGGCTCCTCCGTCGCCCGGCTGCTGGACGACCATCTGGCGCCGCTGCTGCTGGGCCGCGAGGCCGACGACATCGAGCGGATCTGGCGCGACCTGTTCTACCGCGTCCATGCCACCACGGTCGGGGCCCTGACCTCGATCGCACTGGCCGCCATCGACACGGCGCTGTGGGACCTGCGCAGCCGCCGCACCGGCATCCCGCTGCACCGGCTGGCCGGCGGCGCCAAGGACAGCATCCAGCTCTATTACACCGAGGGCGGCTGGTTGCATCTGGACCAGGCGGCGCTGGTCGAGGAGGCGCTGCACGCCAAGGAGAGGGGCTTCGGCGGCACCAAGGTCAAAGTCGGCCGGCCGCATGTCGCCGAGGACATGGCCCGGCTGTCGGCCGTGCGCGAGCAGGTCGGCGACGCCTGGGAGATCATGACCGACGCCAACCAGGGCTTCACCCTGGACGAGGCGGTGCGCCGGGTGAGCCGCTTCCAGGAGGTCGGCATCGCCTGGTTCGAGGAGCCGATCCACGCCGACGACGTGCGCGCCCATCAGCGGCTGGTGGCGTCGACCAGCGTGCCGATCGCGGTCGGCGAATCCATGTACAGCCTCTCGCAGTTCAAGGACTACCTGCAGAGCGACGCCTGCTCGATCGTCCAGGTCGATGTCGGCCGGATCGGCGGCATCACCCCCTGGCTGAAGGTCGCGCATATGGCGGAGGCCTTCAACGTGCCGGTCTGCCCGCATTTCCTGATGGAACTGCACCTGCCGCTGTGCTGCGCCGTGCCGAACAGCCGCTGGCTGGAATACATCCCGCAGCTCGACCTCGTCACCACCGAGGACATCCGGATCGAGAACGGCCGCGCCATCCCGTCGGACAAGCCCGGGCTGGGCATCGAATGGGACTGGGAGGCGCTGGACCGCGTCATCGTCCACCGCAACCGGCACACCGGCTGATGGCGGCGCTCTACGACGCCGCGGCGCTGGCCGGCTTCGCCCGCGCCCTGCTGGGCGGGGCCGGCATGCCGGCCGACAAGGCGGCCGATGTCGCCGAGGTGCTGGTCGAGGGCGACTGCCTGGGCAAGACCACCCATGGCCTGGCCC
Organism: Inquilinus limosus; assembly: GCF_002195995.1. Classification (GTDB taxonomy): domain Bacteria; phylum Pseudomonadota; class Alphaproteobacteria; order DSM-16000; family Inquilinaceae; genus Inquilinus; species Inquilinus limosus_C. The sequence goes on along the minus strand of NZ_NHON01000007.1, from coordinate 98,485 downwards.
TGCTGCCGCATTATCTGCGCGAGATCGAGTGCGGCGGCATGCGGCTGGAGGGCGATCCCGCCGTGGTCAACGACCTGGGCGCCTGCCTGACATGGGACGGGCGCAAGCTGCCCGGCCCCTGGCTGATGCGGCGCGCGGTGGACGAGGCGGTGGGCCGAGCCGCGCGCCTCGGCCTCGGCGCCGTGGCTTTGCAGCGCAGCCATCACACCGCCTGTCTGGGCGCCTATCTGCGCCGGGCCACCGATCGCGGCTTCCTGCTGCTGATCGCCCTGACCGACCCGGCCCATTCCAGCGTGGCGCCGTTCGGCGGCATCACCCCGGTGCTGACCTCGAACCCGATCGCCTTCGGCGCGCCGACCGAGGGCGACCCGGTGCTGGTCGACATGGCGACGGCGATGGTCACCAACGGCACTGTCGCCGCCCATCGGCAGCGCGGCGAGCCCCTGCCCGCCCCCGACCTGCTGGACAATCAGGGCCACCCGACGACCGACCCGGACGTCATCGCCACCATGCCGCCCGGGTCGATCCTGCCGCTCGGCGGGCTGGCGGCCGGGCACAAGGGCTTCGCCCTCGGGCTGATGGTCGAGCTGCTGTCCGGCTGCCTCAGCGGCCACGGCCGCGCCTCACCCTCCGAGGGCTGGAGCGCCGCGGTGCTGCTGCTGGCCATCGATCCGGCGGCCTTCGGCGGGCGCGAGGACTACCGACGCCAGGTCGACCGGCTAGTGGAGGCCTGCCACGCCTCCACGCCCCGCCCCGGCTTCGACCGGGTGATGCTGCCCGGCGAGGCGGCGCAGCAGCGCCGGCGGCAGCGGCTGCGCGACGGCGTGCCGGTGGCGGCGGAGCTGATGGCGGACCTCGCCGCGCGGGCGTCCCGGGCCGGGATCGCGGTCCCTGCCCCGGCCTGACCACACGACAAGAACGAAAGGGAGGAGCAGAACATGAGCGACGCAGCCATCCGCGCGCGGGCCGAGGCCGGGGTGCGGCCGGTGGACAAGGCGGGGATCCGCAAGGCGATCACCGCCGCCACCATCGGCACCGTCATCGAGTGGTTCGACTACGCGCTGTACGGCGCCGCCTCGGGCCTGGTCATCGGCAAGCTGTTCTTCCCCGACCTGTCCGGCGTCGGCGGCCAGCTGGCGGCCTTCGCCACCTTCGCCGTCGGCTTCTTCTTCCGGCCGCTGGGCGGCATCGTCATCTCGCATTTCGGCGACCGCTTCGGCCGCAAGCCGGCGCTGATCTTCACCATCGCGCTGATGGGCCTCGCCACCGTGGCCATGGGCCTGCTGCCGACCTATGCCCAGATTGGCATCGCCGCGCCGATCCTGCTGGTGCTGATGCGGCTGCTGCAGGGCTTCGGCGCCGGCGCCGAATATGCCGGGGCCGTGACCCTGGTGTCGGAATACGCGTCGCCGCGCCACCGCGGCGTCACCACCGCCATCCTGCAATCGGCGACCGTGGTCGGCATCATGCTGGCGACGCTGTGCTTCCTCGTCGTCTCCTCCCTGCCGGAGGAGGTGCTGATGGGCTGGGGCTGGCGGGTGCCCTTCCTGCTGTCGGCCCTGCTGTTCGCCGTCGCGCTCTACATCCGCAAGCGGCTGGACGAGACGCCGGAATATGTCGCGGCGATGGAGCGCGCGGCGCAGCAGAAGCGCGAGGCGCATGTGCCGCTCGGCGAGCTGCTGCGCCAGTCGCCGAAGCAGGTGCTGTTCGGCTTCCTGTCGGTCACCGGCCACAACGCCAACGCCTATATCCTCAGCGCCTTCTGCCTGAGCTACATGACCAACACGCTGCACATGCCGAAAGTCCAGGCGTTGACCGCCCTGGTCATTGCCTCCCTCACCGGCGTCGTGGTCACTCCCTTCATGGGCGCTATCGCCGACCGTATCGGCAACGCCAAGGTCTATGCCTTCGGCGCGCTGTTCACCGGCGCCTTCGCCTTCCCGCTCTTCGCCCTGATCGACACCGGCGACCCGGTGCTGGCGACGCTGGCGATGAGCATCGGCTACGGCATCGGCTTCGGCGGGCTGGCCGGAGCGCAGGGCGCCTTCCTGGCCAACCTGTTCCCGACCCGCACCCGCTTCTCCGGCATCGCCCTGACGCGCGAGCTGAACAGCATGCTGATCGCCGGCCCGACGCCCTTCATCGCCTCGGCCCTGGTCGCGGCGGCCGGCGGCACGCCGCAATATGTCGCGATGTACCTGGTGGCCTGCTGCGCCGTGACCTTCATCGCCGTGCTGGCGATCCGCAACCGGTCGGTCGCGGGCACGGACTGACCACGGTGGCGGCGGGCCTAGTCGACGACGTAGCGGCGATAGCGCTCGGGCAACTGGTCCAGCAGCACGAAGGTGCGGTCGATGTGATAGACCAGCCGCGCCTCGGCCGCCGCGATGTCGCCGGAATCCAGCGCGTCGATGATCGCGACATGCTCCTCGATCACCAGCGGCAGCCGCTCCGGGCTGCCGAACAGGCGCATGAAGCGGCTCAGCCGGGTCCAGGCGGCCTGGATCGTGGTCCAGACCCCTTCGCGGTTGGCGAAGCTCATCAGCAGGTGGTGGAACTCCGCATCCGCGGCGTGGAAGCCGTCGGTGTCCCCCGCGTCGAGCAGCACCCGCTGCCGGGCGGGCACGGCCCGGGCCACGGCGCTCATCGCCGGGGTCCAGATCTCCACCGTCTCGCGCAGCACCGCCACCTCCAGCGCCCGGCGCACGAAATGCGCGTCGCCGATGCCGCTGAGCCGGATCGGGGCGACGAAGCTGCCCTGCTGCGGATAGACGTCGATCAGCCCCTCCTCCGCCAGCCGCTGGATCGCGGCGCGGATCGGCGTGCGCGACACGCCGAACTGGCGGCTGATGCTGTTCTCGCTGATCGGGGTGCCTGGCAGCAGATGGACGCCGACGATGGCGTGCCGCAGCGCTTCATGCACCTGGTCGGCGACCGGCAGGCGGCGGTCGAGGTCGAGGCGAATCGCCTGCAGCCCGCCCGACGCCTCCTCAGGCTCGGCGGAAACGGCCGGCGGCGCCTCGGATGGTTCGACCAGCGGCATCTCTCCCTCCCCGAACGACGCAGTCCTCGGCCATTTGTCCGACCTGTTCGGTCGAACCAGCCACAATTCGATTGCGCCTTGCACACTTGGATACTAGCGTTCCACCGCGCCGTTCAAGTGCGCCGATGCCTGGACGGCCTCAAGAAACCTCAGGGAGGAACTCGGAAGATGTCCCGACATGTCCGGAGGGCCGCCGTTCTGGCCAGCCTGGCGCTGCTGGCAGGGGCCGGCACAGCCGCCGCCGACGATACCCGCGTCGCCTTGGTTCCGGGCGGCCCCCACCCGTATTTCGCCGCCTGGGAACAGGCCGGCAAGGACGCCGGCCGCGACTTCAAGCTCGCCGCCGCGGACTACAAGGTGCCGCAGAAATGGGAGCTGAGCACCCAGAACCAGCTGCTCGAGAGCCTGGTGACCCAGGGCTACAACGCGTTCCTGGTGTTCCCCGGCGACCCGGTCGGCAGCGTCAGCACCGTGGCCGAGCTGGCGGATAGCGGCGCCCCGGTGATTGCCACCGCCGGCTGCCTGAAGGACCCGTCCGAGGCGCAGTTCTGCCTCGGCACCGATGTCGGCAACTCCGCCTATCTCGGCACCAAGGAGCTCTTGAAGGCGATGGCCGGCAAGAAGCGGATCCTGCATGTCACCGGCTTCCTGGTCGACCCCAACACCCAGCTGCGCATCGACGCGGTGGAGAAGGCGGCGAAGGAGGACGGCGCGCAGGTCGTGCAGGTGATCGCCGACATCGACGCGCCGGAGCCGGCGGAAGAGAAGATCAACGCCTATCTCGCCGCCCATGCCGCCGATGTCGACGGCATCATCAGCACCGCCTGGGTGCCGTCGGTCGTGGCCGCCAACGCGCTGCGCCGGATCGGCGATAAGCGCATCCAGATGGTTGCCATCGACCATGACGAGGTGGTGCTGAAGGCGATCAAGGATGGCTTCCTGCACGGCACCATGCTGCAGAACCCGTACGGCCAGGCCTATATCGGCTCCTACGTCGTCGACAAGCTGCGCAACGGCTGCACGGTCAAGGCCGACGCGCCGTGGAAGACCAACGCGCTGACCAACCACTTCATCGACTCCGGCACCGTCTTCGTCGGCGCCGACAAGGTCGACACCTATGTCGTCGCCATGCAGGACATCACCAAGACCCTGCTGGCCGGCTTCGAGAAGACCTACCTGAACTGCAAGTCGTAAGCGGTTCCGTCCGGCCGGGCCCTCGCGGCCSGGCCGGGCTCCATATATCGTTTCCCGTCCAGAGCCGACCGATGCATGCCGAAGACAGCGCCGCCCCCCCGTCCCATGCCGGGTCCCCGCAGGCGACGCCGCGCGGGGCGTCCGGCCGGCCGCGCTTCTGGCTGACCAACGAGTTCGGGCTCGTGGTGCTGATCGCGGTGTTCGTCACCGCCTTCGGCCTGCTGACCCCCGGCTTCCTGTCGCCCTTCAACCTGTTCACGCTGGGCCGCACCGCCGCGATCAACGTCATGATCGGCCTGTCGATGATGGTGGTGATCGTCACCGGCGGGCTGAACCTGGCGGTCGGCGCGATCGGCGTCAGCGCCGCCATGGCCTGCGGCTGGCTGATCCAGGATGCCGGCCTGCCCTGGCCGCTGGGGATCATCGGCGGGCTGGCGCTGGGCGCAGCGCTGGGCTTCGTCAATGGCTGGACCGTCGTCCGCTCCGGCCTGCACAGCTTCATCATCACGCTCGCCAGCATGAGCATCTTCTTCGGGCTGATGATCTTCCTGACCCGGGGCGAGTCCTATCGCGAGCTGCCGGCCGTGTTCTCCGGCTTCGGCCGGCTGCGCTTCCTCGGCAACACGCTGTCGCCGCTGGTGCTGGTGGCCGTCGCCGTCGCATTGCTGCTGGTGGTGCTGTACCGCTTCACCGTCACCGGGCGCGAGATGCTGGCCGCCGGCGCGAAGCCGGAGGCCGCGGCGCTGTCCGGCATCCGCGTCGACCGTGTCTTCATCGCCTGCCACGCGCTGTCCGGCCTGCTGGCCGGCATCGCCGCGCTGATGCTGGTGGCGCGCAACGGCGCCGCCCTGCCCTCGATGGCCGGGCAGCTGGGACAGGACTGGCTGCTGCCCGCCTTCCTGGGGCCGGTGCTGGGCGGCACGCTGCTGTCGGGCGGCCGGGTGTCGGTGGCCGGCACCGTCCTCGGCGCCTTCCTGGTGACGCTGCTGACCAGCGGCCTCTTGCTGCTGCAGGTCGGCGAATTCTGGGTGCAGGCCTTCCTCGGCCTGCTGCTGCTCCTGGCCGTGCTGATGGACATGGTGCGCCGCTCGTTCCTGGCGCGCCGGAGGATGGTGTGATGGGTGCCCTCTCCCGCTACGCCCGCACCGACTGGTTCGGCCCGCTGCTGGTCACGGTGCTGGCGATCGTCATCGTCGGCGGCTTCAACCCGTCCTTCCTGTCGCCGCTGAACATCCAGGTGCTGCTGCTGGCGATCTCGATCAACGCCCTGATCGCCTTCTCGCAGATGATCATCATCGCGGTCGGGCAGATGAACCTGTCGGTCGGCGCCATCGGCGGGCTGGCGGCGATCAGCTTCGCCGGGATAATGCAGGTCTGGGGCCTGCCGGCGCCGGTGGCGGCCGTGCTGGCGCTGCTGATCGGCCTGGGCGCCGGGATGGTGAACGGCGTCTTCATCGCCTGGACCGGGATCAGCGCCTTCGTCATCACCCTGGCCAGCCTGTCGATGTTCAAGGGCATCAATCTGGGCATCACCCAGGCCCAGCCCTTCTACGGCATCCCGGATGCGGTGAAGGCGTTCGGCAACACCACCTTTGTCGATCCGCTGCCCTGGCTGGTGCTGCCGACGGCGCTGGTCGCGGTGGGCCTCTGGTTCCTGCTGAACCGCCAGGCGCTGGGCCGCTTCATCCTGGCGGTCGGCGGCAATCCGCATGCGGCGGAGCTGTCGGGCATCTCGGTCGGCTTCACCGTGGTGGCCGCCCACGCCATCTCCGGCCTGCTCGCCGCGCTGGCGGGCATCCTCCTGGTGGCGCGGCTGCAGATCGGCCAACCGACGATCGGTGACGACTGGCTGATCCTGTCCTTCGCAGCACCTGTGATCGGCGGGGCGGTGCTGTCCGGCGGCCATGTCAGCGTGTCGGCGACGCTGCTGGGCGTCGTCATCGTCGCGATCATCACCCAAGCCCTGGTGCTGTTCAACATCGACCCCTTCCTGGTCCAGGTCGTGCTCGGCGTCCTGATCCTGTGGGCGGTCGGTATCAACCGCCTGCGCGAGCTGCGGCTGCGCAAGGCCGCAGCGGCGGGAGCCTGACCATGCCGGTGTTCGAGGCGCGCAGCGTCAGCAAGTTCTTCCCCGGCGTGAAGGCGTTGCAGGGCGTCTCGCTGACGCTGGAGCCGGGATCGATCCATGCCCTGCTGGGCGAGAACGGCGCCGGCAAGTCGACGCTGATCAAGATCATCACCGGCGTGCACCGGCCCGACGAGGGGCAGCTGCTGCTGGACGGCAAGCCGGTGGAGTTCGGCGGCCCGCGCGACGCCACCGCCCACCGGATCGGCGTGGTGCATCAGGAGCGCAACCTGATCCCGCGCTTCTCGGTCGGCGAGAACATCGCGCTGGAGCAACTGGCCGCCCACCCGATGCGCCGGGTCGACTATGCCAAGGTCAACGAGACCGCGCGGCACTGGCTCAAGGTGCTGGACCTCGACATCGACCCGCGCATCCCGGTATCGCAGCTCAGCGTCGCCAAGATGCAGCTGGTCGAGATCGCCAAGGCGCTGTCGCTGAAATCCCGCGTGCTGCTGCTGGACGAACCGACCGCGGCCCTGACCCTGCACGAGACCGACATCCTGTTCGGCCTGCTGCGCCGGCTGCGCGACGAGGGCGTCAGCATGCTCTTCGTCAGCCACAAGCTGGAGGAGGTGCAGGCGATCTGCGACCGGGTGACGGTGCTGCGCGACGGCCACAACGCCTGCGAGAGCCGGTCGATGCAGGGGCTGGGCCGGCCGGACCTGGTGCGGCTGATGATCGGGCGGGGCGAGCTGATCGCCGACTGGCCTTCGCGCGACCATTCCCAGGCCCCGGCGGCGCTGCGGCTGCAGGGCGTGTCGACCGGCCTCGGCCATCGCGGCGTCGACCTGACCTTGCGCCGCGGCGAGATCGTCGGCCTGTACGGGCTGGTCGGGGCCGGGCGGACCGAGCTGGCGAAATGCATCCTGGGCCAGTTCCCGGTCACCGCCGGCACGGTCGAGGTCGAGGGCAAGCCGGCGAAGATCCGCGATGTCGCCGACGCCATCCACCGCTTCGGCATCGGCTATGTCAGCGAGGATCGAAAGCAGGAAGGCCTCGTGCTGATGCATTCGGTGCTGGAGAATGCCGGCATCACCGTCTGGCGCCGGCTGGCCGGCCGCCTGGGTTTCCTGACCGACGGCGCGGTGCGGGCGAAGACCGAGCCCTTCATCAAGCGGCTGGCGGTGCGCACCCCGTCGCTGGGCCAGCTGGTCGGCAACCTGTCGGGCGGCAACCAGCAGAAGATCAGCGTCGCCAAATGGCTGGCCGCCGGCGTCAAGGTGCTGATCGTCGACGAGCCATCGGTCGGCATCGATATCAAGACCAAGGCCGAGCTGCACCAACTGCTGCGCGAGCTGTCGGAGACCGGCACGGCGATCCTGCTGATCACCAGCGACATGCCGGAGATGATCACCCTGGCCGACCGCATCGTGGTGATGAACGCCTACCGGGTCGAGGGAGAGATCACCAACACCCGCGACTACCGGGCGATGAGCGAGGGGATCATGAACCTGATCCACCGGGTGGAGGCGGCATAGCGGACCGCCCGGTTACGGGCGTAACGGTTCAGGAGCGGCACGCCGCTTGACGGTCGGCGATCGGCCGCGTCAGGCTGTCGCCGCCATTTTTCACGCCGATCGACCTCCCGGATTGCCATTGCCGACGAACCGCGACACCACAGAATGGACCAGCGCCGCCGAGGCCGGGCCCGGTTGGGGGCGGTCCGGCCGGCGCCGTTGGCACCGGCCGCTGGCGCTGCTGCTGGCCGCGGTCGTCTTCGTGGTCGACACCTACACCGACGTCACCGGCGCCATCGCCGTCCTCTACGTGCTGGTGATGCTGGTCGCCTCCGACACCGTCCCGCGGCGCGGCCTCGTCCTGCTGGCGCTGGCCTGCGCCGGCCTGACGGTCATCTCCTTCTTCCTCTCGCACGGGCTGGAGGCCGACGTCTCGGCCGTCACCCGCCTCGGCATCTCGCTGGCCGCAATCGTCATCACCGCGGCCCTGCTGCTGCGCGACCAGACGTCGAAACGGTCCCTGATGCGGGCGCACACCGCCCTGGCCCGCAGCGAGGCGCGGTACCGGTCGATCTTCGAGCAGGCCCGGTTCTCGCTGTGGGAGCAGGATTTCTCCGCGGTCCGCGACCGCCTCGCGGCGCTGCGGGACCAGGGCGTCCGCGACCTGACAGCCCATGCCCGCGAGCATCCGGACTTCACCCGGGACTGCGCCCGGCTGATCCGCACCGTCGACATCAACGACGCGACCGTCGAGCTGCTGCGGATCCGGTCGCGCGCGGACGGGCTGGGCTCGATCGAACGTTTCCTGCCGGCCGGCGACCCCGCCCTGCTGGACGTCCTGACCGCGGTCGCCGAGGGCCGCGGCCGGTTCGAGGGCCGGGCGAGGCTGGTCGCCGCAGACGGCGCGGTGCGGACCGTCCTCCTCGGCATCTCCTTCCCCGAGGAGGCGGACGAGTTCGGCCGCGTCGTCGCCGGCATGGTCGACGTGACCGAGCGCGAGCAGCTGCAGCAGACCCAGATGGCGGCCCAGGCCGAGCTGGCGCGGGCCTCGCGTGCGGCGACGGTCGGCGCGCTGTCGGCCTCGATCGCCCATGAGATCAACCAGCCGCTCGGCGCCGTGGTGATGAACGCGCAGACCTGCCTGCGCTGGCTGGGCAAGGACCCGCCGGATGTCGAGGCCGCGATGCGGGCGGCGGAGCGGACGGTGCGGGACGGACGGCGGGCGGCGGAGATCGTGCAGCGCACGCGCGGCCAGCTGGTCCGGGACGAACGCAGCGACGCCGCGATCGACCTGCGCGCGCTGGTCGAGGAGACGGTATCGCTGCTGGAGGCCGAGCTGAGCGCCCATGCCGCGCGGGTGATCACGCGCTTTGCGCCAGTGGTGCCGCCGGTCCGGGCCGACCGTGTGGCGGTGCAGCAGGTGCTGATCAACCTGATCACCAACGGCGTCCACGCCATGGCCGACACGCCGGCCGCGGCGCGCGAGCTGACGGTCGGCGTCGACGGGCCGGCCGAAATGGGTGCGCCCGAGGTGCGCGCCTCGGTCCGCGATCGGGGCAAAGGCATCGCCGACGACGTCCAGGCCCGACTGTTCGAGCCGTTCTTCACCACCAAACGCGGCGGGATGGGAATGGGGCTTGCGATCTGCCGCTCGACCATCGAGAGCTATGGCGGGCGGTTGACCGCGACCAACCACGAGCAAGGGGGAGCGGTGTTCGAGTTCGCGCTGCCGGCGGAACCGGAGATCGCGGAGGCATCATGACAGCACCAGCCAGGCCGGCCGTCGCCGACACGCCCCTTGTCCTGATCGTCGACGATGACGAGGCCATCCGCGAGGCGCTGACCGACCTGCTGCGCTCGGTCGGGATCGAGGCGAGGAGTTTCGGGTCGACCCGGGAGTTGCTGGACGCCGCCCCCAGCGACCGGCCCGGCTGCCTGATCCTCGATGTCCGCCTGCCGGGGCTGAGCGGGCTGGACCTGCAGGCCCAGCTGCAGCGCGGCGGCAACACCCGGCCGATCATCTTCATGACCGGCCATGGCGACATCCCGATGAGCGTGCGGGCGATGAAGGCCGGAGCCCTGGACTTCCTGACCAAGCCCTTCCGCGACCAGGACATGCTGGACGCGGTGGCAGCCGCCATCGACCAGGACCGGGCGCAGCGCCAGGACGCCGCGGCGGCGAAGCAGGTGGCGGCGCTGGCCGCGACCCTGACCCCGCGCGAGGCCGAGGTCATGGCGGCGGTGGTGAAGGGGCTGATGAACAAGCAAATCGCCGGTCAGCTCGGGATCAGCGAGATCACGGTCAAGCTGCATCGCGGCAACGTCATGCGGAAGATGGAGGTCCGCTCGGTCGCCGACCTGGTGCGGAAGGCGGAGCTGCTGGGGCACTGACCACCCGGGCTGAACGGACGGCCGCTTCGTCCTGCACCTATGTATGGTATCCGGCCGGTGACATCGCGCCTATCTAGGATAGGCGGGCTTGAGGCCCATTCTGCTGTCCGCCGAGGTATCGTGTCCCATTCCCCCGTTATTGCCGTCATCGACGACGACCACGCGATCCGCGAGGCGCTGGAGGATCTCCTCTCCTCGCTCGGCTATCGCACGCTGCCGTTCGCCTCGGCGGAGGAGTTCCTGGGCTTCCCCGGCCGGAACGCGGTGGACTGCATGGTGGTCGATGTGCGGATGGGCGGCATGACCGGCCTCGACCTGCAGGCCCGGCTGAACGCGGAAGGCGCGCCGTCGCCGATGATCTTCATGACCTCCTACACCGATGACGCGACGCGGTCGAAGGCCCTGGCCGGCGGCGCCCATGGCTTCCTCGAGAAGCCGGTCGACGCCGAGGTGCTGATCGGCTGCCTGGCCTCGGCACTGCGGCACGAGGCCCGACCGCACTGATCCCGACACCGCGGCGACCTATACCTAGGTGTATCCGCCGCCAGCGAAACGCCTGCGGCCGCAAACCACAGTGGAATGGGGGCGCGCCGACCCATCCGCCATCCTGTAACTGTCCGAACGACACAGGAGGAGGCGATGTTCTGGAGCGGATCGGGCGCCTTCATTCGGCGCCATGTCGCCACCGGCGACGCCCAGTATTTCGATTGGCGGGTCTCGGTCTCATCCCGCCGCGACGCGTCGGGTCGGCGCCGGCTGGACCTGCTGCACCTGTCCTGCGCCCGGCATCCGCTGGGTCCTTCGGGCGACGCGCCCGCGGCCGGGTTCGAGATCAGCGTCACGGTCCGGGACCGCGGCGGCGCGGACGGGGCGACCGATCGCCTCCTTCGCCTGCGCGCATCGGCGCGGGCCATCGACCTCTGGATCGCGGCAGCCGGCCCGGAGCGCGCGCCCCTGCCCGACGGCGGCATCATCGTCCTCGACGGCACCGCCGAAGCCTGGCACGGATAGTCGTCGGATCCCCGAGGAACAACAGAGCCGCGGAGCGAGGACGCTCCGCGGCTCATACCAACTCCCATCGACAGGAACCTATAATCCTCACCGTCATGGCGAGGCGCGCAGCGCCGTGGCCATCCAGGGGCCGGTGCGAGCGGCCCCTGGATGGCCACGCCCCTTCGGGGCTCGCCATGACAATCAAGGGGCATAGGTTCTCGTTGGTATCAGTCGTCCGTTCGTCTGCTGAAAGCGGCGGCGGCCCGGCGGGCGGATCGTCAGCGGCGCGCCGTGACCAGGGTGGCGCAGCTCGCCGTGTCGAACGGCCCCGCATCCGCGACGACCTCGGCGGCCGCCGGCTGGGCGACGATGCGGATCGGCTCCCCCGCGTCGGGCGCATTGCCGGCGAGGGAGAAGCCGAGAACGGCGGCCAGGGCCAGCGTGGCGAAGCCACAGCCGGGGCATCGGTTCGGCGATGCCCCGGCGCCCGGTCGTTGATCAGAGCCTAAGGCCGAAGCGGCCCACCGCTCCATCGCACCTTGGGTCCATGGCGCTCTGCGTTCGTTGGGCGGACCTATACCTTGGTGTGGGATGCCGAAGCGGCGATGGCGGGCCGCTGCATGATTGCAACGGCATGTGCCGGCCGCGGAATCGGAGCGGGGTCCGGCCCCCGGCATCGCCACGGCCGATCCCATGTTGACAAAGACCCACCCCAAAATATGATTTTGCAAATAATTTTGCGGCTACAGGGCCGCAGGCGGAGGAACGCCATGGCCGAGCGATCATTCGCGCGGGAGGTCGAGGATCTGAAGCTCGGGGACGGCGACGTCTTCCGCGGTGAGGGCATCCTCGCGATCACCAAGGCGCTGCTGCAGTCCGGCGTCGCCTATGTCGGCGGCTATCAAGGCTCGCCGATCTCCCACCTCATGGACGTGCTGTCCGACGCCCGCGACGTGATGGAGGATCTCGGCGTCCATTTCGAGACCTCCGCCTCCGAGGCGGCGGCCGCGGCGATGCTGTCGGCCTCGGTGATGTATCCGCTGCGCGGCGCCGTGACCTGGAAATCCACCGCCGGCACCAATGTCGCCGCCGATGCGCTGTCCAACCTCGCCTCGGGCGGGGTCACCGGCGGCACGCTGATCATCATCGGCGAGGATTACGGCGAAGGCTCCTCGATCATGCAGGAGCGCAGCCACGCCTATGCGATGAAGTCGCAGATCTGGCTCTTGGACCCGCGGCCGAACCTGCCCTCGATCGTGCAGGCGGTGGAGGCCGGGTTCGAGCTGTCCGAGGCCTCCAGCACGCCTGTGATGCTGCAGGTCCGCATCCGAACCTGCCATGTCCATGGCCAGTTCAACGCGAAGGACAACCAGCGCCCGGCCTTCACGCTGAAGCAGGCGATGGAGAACCCGGTCCGCGACACCAGCCGGATCGTGCTGCCCCCGGCCTCCTTCCTGCACGAGAAGGACAAGATCGAGCGGCGCTGGCCCGCCGCGGTCGAGTTCATCAAGGATCGCAGGCTGAACGAGACCTTCGGCCCCGCGGGCGGCGAGGTCGGCATCGTCGTGCTCGGCGGGCTGTACAACTCGCTGATGCGCTCGCTGCAGCTGCTGGGCCTGGCCGATGTCTATGGCCGCTCGCTGGTCCCGGTCCATGTCCTCAACGTCGCGTATCCGCTGATCGACGACGAGCTGGCCGACTTCTGCGCTGGCAAGCGCGCGGTGCTGATGGTCGAGGAAGGCTCGCCCGACTATATCGAACAGTCGCTCAACGCCATCCTGAAGCGCCGCGACATCCAGACCCGCGTGGCGGGCAAGGATGTGCTGCTGATGGGCGGCGAATACACCGCGCCGGTGCTGATGAAGGGCCTGTCGGCCTTCCTCGAGGCGCATGCGCCGGCGCTGCTCGGCAACCGGCCGCCGCCGCCGGATGCCGCGCCCGTGCTGGCCGACCCGCGGGTCAAGGCGCTGGCCGAGGTGGTGCCGGCGCGCCCCGCCGGATTCTGCACCGGCTGCCCGGAACGGCCGATCTTCGCCGCGCTGAAGCTGACCGAGAAGGAGCTGGGACAGCACCATGTCTCGGCCGATATCGGCTGCCACCTGTTCTCGATCCTGCCGCCCTTCAACATCGGCGCCACCACCATGGGCTACGGCCTCGGCCCGGCCTCGGCCTCGGCCTTCAACGTCAAGGCGGACAAGCGCGCGATCTCGGTGATGGGCGACGGCGGCTTCTGGCACAACGGCCTGGCCTCCTCGATCGGCAACGCCGTGTTCAACAAGCATGACGGCGTCATCCTGATCGTCGACAACTACTACTCCGCCGCGACCGGCGGGCAGGACATCCCCTCCTCCCGCGCCGACAACCCGCGGCGCCAGACCAACAATCCGATCACCGACGCGATCAGGGGCGTCGGCGCCAAATGGGTGCGCCAGATCGACCGGACCTATGACGTGGCCCGGCTGCGCGACACCTTCCGCGAGGCGCTGACGACGTCCGAGCCGGGGCCGAAGATCATCGTCGCTTCCTCCGAATGCATGCTGAACAAGCAACGCCGGATCCGGCCGCTGCTGGCCAAGGCGGTGAAGGAGGGGCGGCGCGTGGTGCGGCAGCGCTTCGGGGTGGACGAGGATGTCTGCACCGGCGATCATGCCTGCATCCGCCTGTCCGGCTGCCCGTCGCTGTCGGTCAAGCACACCGACGACCCGCTGAAGGACGACCCGGTCGCCGCCATCGACCAGTCCTGCGTCGGCTGCGGCAATTGCGGCGAGGTGTCCGAGGCCGCGATCCTGTGCCCGTCCTTCTACCGGGCCGACATCATCCAGAACCCCAGCCGGGCCGACCGGCTGCTGGCGCGATTGCGCGGCGCGGTGATCGGCTGGCTGCAGCGCCGACGCGAGAGCCGCCGCATCGTCTTCGCCGAATGAGCGCCATGGCCGATATCGCTCCGGAACGTTCGCTGCTGTCGCAGGACCGGCCGCTGGCCGTCGCCATCCTGGCCATGGGCGGCCAGGGCGGCGGGGTGCTGGCCGACTGGATCGTGGCGCTGGCCGAAAGCCGGGGCTGGGCCGCCCAGTCGACCTCTGTCCCCGGCGTGGCCCAGCGCACCGGCGCGACGATCTACTATATCGAGATGATCGCGGCGAAGCCGGGCGCGACGCCCGTTTTGGCCTTGATGCCGACGCCGGGCGATGTCGACGTGGTCATGGCGGCCGAACTGATGGAGGCCGGGCGCGCCGTGCTGCGCGGCTTGGTCACGCCCGAGCGGACGACGCTGATCGCCTCGACCCACCGTTCCTTCGCGGTGGCCGAGAAGGCAAAGCCGGGCGACGGCACGGCCGACCCCGCGGCCGTGGTCGATGCCACGGATTTCGCGGCCCGGCGCACCATCGCCTTCGACATGGAGGCGGTGGCCGGACGCAGCGGCAGCATGATCTCCGCCGCGATGTTCGGCGCCCTGGCCGGAGCCGGGGCCCTGCCCTTCCTACACGAGGCGTTCGAGGAGACCATCCGCGCCGGCGGCCGCGGCGTGGAGCCGAGCCTGGCCGCCTTCCGCGCCGCCTGCGACCGCGCCGCCGCGCCGGAGACCGAGACCATCACTCGGGCACCGCGAAAGCGCTTCGACGCCCTGCCGGCCGCCGCCGGGCATCCCGATCTCGACCGCTTGGTGCAGCGCATCGCGCAGGAGTTTCCGACCGAGGCCCACCCGATGCTGTTCGCGGGGGTGAAGCGGCTGACCGACTACCAGGACCCGGCCTATGCCGACGAGTACCTGACCCTGCTGGCCCGGCTGCATGCCGAGGATCTGGCCCATGGCGGCGATGCCAAGGGCCGTGCTTTCACCCTGGCGGCGGCCAAGCATGTGGCGGTCGCCATGGCCTATGACGATCCGATCCGCGTCGCCGACCTGAAGGTCCGCTCGCGGCGATTCGAGCGGGTGCGCCGCGAGGTCGGTGCCGGGCTGGACCAGATCGTCTATGCGACGGAATACATGCATCCGCGCATGGAAGAGGTCTGCGGCACGCTGCCGAAGGCGCTCGGCGCCTGGATCGAGGCGCGGCCGGCCCTCTTCGTCCGGCTCGACCGCCTGGTCAGCCGGGGCCGGCGGGTGCGCACCGGAACGGTCTTCTGGTTCCTTGGCCTGCAGGCCGTGTCGGGGCTTCGGAGAGTTCGCCGCGGCACGCTGCGTCATGCGCGCGAGACCGCCCATCGCGACGCCTGGCTGGCCACCGCGCTCGATGTACTGCGGAGCAACTACGACCTCGCGGTCGAGGTGCTGGAATGCCGGCGGCTGGTGAAGGGTTATTCCGACACCCACGCCCGCGGCGAGTCGAAGTTCGAGCGGGCGTTGTCCGGCCTGCCGCTGCTGGTCGGCCGCGACGACGGCGCCTCCTGGCTGCGCCGGCTGCGCCAGGCAGCCCTGGCCGACGAGGACGGCACCGCCCTGGACGGCGCGCTGAAGACCATCGCGACGCTGTGACCGCCGCTCGGACGGTTCATGCCGTTGGCCTTTGAGATCGGCTCTCCACCCTTCCTCGTCATGGCGAGGAGCGAAGCGACGTGGCCATCCAGGGGCCGGTGCGAGCGGCCCTGGATGGCCACGCCCCTGCGGGGCTCGCCATGATGGGTCAATATCGGGCTGTCGGGCTCAGATCTCGTGCTTGCGGATGTTGCGCAGGATCTTGTGCAGGGTGGCGACGAAGGCGACGTATTCGTCGCCGTCGACGCCCTCGAACATCTGGGTCAGCAGCGCGTACATGGTCGGCCACACCGCGTCGAACACCGCCCGGCCCTCCTCGGTGATGGCGATGTCCCGCACCCGCATGTCCTCGGCCCGCGGCTGCCGGCGGATATAGCCCTGCTCCTCCAGCGCATCGAGCGTGCGGCTCATCGTCGACTGCTCGGTGACCGCATAGACCGACAGCTCGTTGATCGTCAGCGGCGAGGAGATGCCGAGGATAGCGAGCGCCCGCATCTTGGTGGTGGTCATGTCGTGCGCCTTCAGCGCGTCCGACATGTTGGCGTTCCAGCGCGCCATCACCCGGTTCATCAGATAGGGCGCGAACTGGTTGAGGCCGATCTCGCCCAGCGTCGGGCGCGTCTCGCCCTGGTCCGGGCGTCGCAGCACCGTTCCGGCAAATCTGTCGGTCATCGCTCCATCTGCTTCCCGTCGTCAGGCCCTGCGCCGGCCCTACCCCGCCCGGAGCACCAGCGCAAGGGCGCGCACGGGCGAGCCGGTGCCGCCGACGAATTTCAGCGGCGCCGCGATCAGGATCGCCCCCTTCGCCGGCAACTGGTCGAGATGGCACAGGCTGGCCAGACCGTAGCGGTTGGCCTTGTGCATCAGGGTGTGTGCAGGGAATGGCGGGGTCATGCCGCCGGCCGATCCGGCATCGGTGCCGACCGTCTCGGAGCCCCAGCCGACGATGCCCTTCGACAGCAGGTATTCGATCGCCTCCGCGGTCGGGCCAGGCGAATGCGGGCCGGTCTCGTCGGCGTTCAGGAAGGTCTCGGACGATCCGTTGCGCTTGTACCAGTCGGTGCGCAGCACCACCCAGGACCCGGCCTCGATCGCGCCATGCTCGGCTTCCCAGGCCTTGATGCTGTCGACGGTGAGAAGGTAGTCGGGGTCGGCCGCGGCCTCCGCCGAGCGGTCGATCACGTTGACCGGCGCGACGAAGCTCTTCGGCGGGATGCGGTCGGTGGTGTTGTCGGGATGGTCGCGGCCGGTGATCCAATGGACCGGGGCGTCGAAATGCGTGCCCGTATGCTCGCCGAGCTCCAGCCAGTTCCAGGCCCAGAACGGGCCGTTCTCGTCATAGTGCGAGATCTCGTGGACCTTCACCGCCGGCGTGTTGCGGCCGATCTGCGGCGGCAGCTGGATCACCGGCGTCTCCGGCCCCAGCGGCGCGGTGAGGTCGACCACGCGGATCGAGCCGTCGAGCAAGGACATCGCCAGGCCGGCGAGATGATCGGTTGCCATGGTTGCCTCCCGTCTGGTTCTGCCCGGTCGCCCCGGTTCGCTTCCCCGAACCTTAGATCGGAATATCTGCAATCACAACTATCTCGGCCCGGTGTTCCAGTACACCGCCAACTGAAAGCATGGAATTGCATGGGAGAAGCTTGAGGCCTAAAACAATCGGGTTGATCGGGGACACCCGCCATGATCACCTAGCGCGACCAACGAGGCGGCGTTCAGCCTGCCCGCCCAGCCAGCGGACGGCCATCGGCCGGAGCAGCGCCAGCCTCTTCGGCGACGACAAGCCAAGAATGCCCGCGATGCGGG
Source organism: Inquilinus limosus (assembly GCF_002195995.1). Classification (GTDB taxonomy): domain Bacteria; phylum Pseudomonadota; class Alphaproteobacteria; order DSM-16000; family Inquilinaceae; genus Inquilinus; species Inquilinus limosus_C. The sequence continues at coordinate 80,999 of NZ_NHON01000007.1, read as the reverse complement.
CCGACAGAGGAGGCAACACGATGAAGCTGTTCGGGACGCTGGGGCTGCTGGTCGCGTTCGGCGTGGCGGCGGCATCGCCGGCATGGGCCGAGACCATCACGGTCGGCGCCTACCCCGCCAATCCGCCCTGGGAATACAAGACCGACAGCGGCGCCTTCGAGGGCTTCGAGGTCGACGTGGCCAAGGAGGTGGCCAAGCGCCTCGGCGTCGATGTCGAGTTCCAGGACCTCGGCTTCCAGGCGCTGTTCGCCGCCACCAGCTCCGGCCGCATCGACTTCGCCATCTCCTCGATCTCGGTGACCCAGGAGCGGCTGCAGAACCAGGCCTTCACCCAGCCCTATTACGACAGCGACGGCACCATCGTCGGCAAGACGGAGTCGCCGATCCATTCGCTGGATGACCTGAAGGGCAAGACCATCGGCGTGATCTCGGGATCGACCGGCGAGGCCTTCGCCAAGGCGAATGGCGAGAAGCTCGGCTTCGCCGAGGTCAAGAGCTACAACGCCCAGCAGGACCTGCTGCTGGAGGCGCAGAACGGCCGGATCGACGGCGGCGCCGGCGAACTGGCCGGGTTCCAATACGCGATCAAGCAGATGCCGGCGCTGAAGATCCTGGTCCGCATCCCGACCGGCGAGCGCTTCGCCATGATGACGCGCAAGAACCACCCGCTGCTGGCCAAGGCGAACGACGCGATCGGCGCGATGAAGACCGACGGCACCCTGGCCGCGATCCACAAGAAGTGGTTCGGGGTGGATCCGGAGCCCGGCACCAGCACGGTGACGCCGGGGCCGATCCCGCAGGCCCAGTAGCGGCCGAAACCGGGCCGGGCGCCTGCTCGGCCCCTCTCTGCTGCGCCACCAGGTCCGGACCATGGAACTGATCGACACCTTCTTCAACGGGCCGGTGCTGCTGCGCGCCGTGCCGATCCTGCTGCGGGGCCTGGGCAACACCATCCTGCTGGGCCTGGTCAGCATCGTCTGCGGCACGCTGGCCGGGCTGCTGGTGTGCCTGGTCCGGCTCTACGCCCCCCGGCCGCTGCGGCTGCTGGCGATCTTCTATATCGACATCTTCCGGGCGCTGCCGATCCTGGTCCTGCTGATCATGATCTACTACGCCCTGCCCTTCGTCGGCATCCGGCTGTCTTCCTTCCTCTCCGCCAGCCTCGCCCTGTCGATGGTGCTGGCGGCCTTCACCGCCGAGGTCTGCCGCGCCGGCATCGAGAGCATCCCGCGCGGGCAGTTCGAGGCGTCCTCCGCCCTCGGCCTGCCGTTCTGGCTGGCGATGCGCAAGGTGATCCTGCCGCAGGCGATCCGCGTCATCATCCCGCCGCTGACCAGCAACTGCGTGTCGGTGTTCAAGGACACGGCGCTGGCCTCGGTCGTCGCCATGCCGGACCTGCTGAAGCAGGCCACCGACGCCCAGGCGCAGATGGCCAACCCGACGCCGCTGATCGGCGCCGCCATCCTCTACCTCGCCTTCCTCTGGCCGCTGGTGCGGCTGATCGGCCATCTCGAGACCCGCGCCAGGCTGCGCGCCGGCCGGCCGTGACCCTTGGCCTTTCCAGGAGACATCCCGTGACCCAGGCATCGACCGCCGCCCGCGCCTTCCCGATCGACGCAGTGCGCGCCCAGTTCCCGGCACTGCAAAAGGAGAAGGCCGGCGACTTCATCTTCCTCGACAATGCCGGCGGCGCGCAGATCCCGCGGAGCGTGCTGGACGCCGTCACCCGCCACCTGGTCGACCACAACGTCCAGCGCGGCGGCCGCTACGACAAGAGCCGGGCCGTCGACCGCGCGGTGGCCGAGGCGCGGGAGAGCGTCGCGCTGCTGGTCAATGCGTACCAGCCGGCCGAGATCTGCTTCGGCATGAACGCCACGTCCTTCATCCGGCTGGTCAGCCTCGGCATCGGCCAGATGCTGGCCGAGCGGAACGAGATCGTGGTCACCGACATGGACCACGACGCCAACATCGCCACCTGGCTGGCGCTGGAGAGCGCCGGGGCGAAGTTCGCCTGGTGGCGGATGCGCGAGGACGGCACCCTGCATGTCGAGGACCTAGTGCCGCTGCTGTCGTCGCGCACGCGCCTCGTGGCCTGCACCGCCACCGCTCATTCGATCGGCACCATCGTCGACATCGCTGCGGTGTCGCGGGCGGCGCGGGCCGTCGGGGCCGAGGTCTTCGTCGACTGCGTCCATTACGGCCCGCACGGGCTGATCGACGTGCAGGAATGGGGCTGCGACTACCTGGTCTGCTCCGGCTACAAGAACTTCTCGCCGCATATGGGCTTCCTGTGGGGCCGCTTCGACGCGCTGAAGCGGCTGCCGACCTTCCGCGAGGACTTCATCCCCGACGAGCCGCCCTACAAGGTCGAGGCCGGCACCTTCGTCTATGAGAACGTCGCCGGCATGGACGCCTCGGTGCGCTATCTCGAGGCGCTCGGCCGCGGCTTCACCTGGCCGTCGAACGGGTCCCGGCGCGACGACATCGTCGCCGCCATGACCGCGATCCGCGCCTATGAGGCCGGGCTGTCGCGCGAGATGCTGCGCGGGCTGAAGGCGTGCGGCGCCACGGTCTACGGCATCAGCGACGAGGACCGGGTGGACGGGCGCGTGCCGACGATCTGCTTCAACATCCCCGGCCGCTCGCCCCAGGCGATCGCCGACGCCATGTCCGACGCCGGCATCGGCATCCGCGACGGCCACATGTACGCGCCGCGGCTGATGCAGCGGCTGGGCCTGCCCATGGCCACCGGCGCGCTGCGCGTCTCCATGGTCCATTACAACACGACCGCCGAGGTGCGGCGCTTCGGCGAAGCGCTGGCGGCCTATCTCGGCAAGGCCGGCTGATCCGCGACGGCCATCCGGGCGACCGGAGCCGCCCCCTTCTGCCGCGGATAGTCGTAGGCGTTGACCTTGGACGTGGCGTAGCCGGCGCCGACCAGCGCCTCGGCGAATTTCAGCGCCGCGGTGACGCCGTCGATGACCGGCACGCCCGTCGCGGCGGTCAGCCGCTCGCACAGCCGTGACATGCCGGCGCAGCCGAGGATGATGGCCTCGGCCCGGTCCTCCCGCCTGGCGCGCCCGATCTCGTCGACCAGCAGGCGCTCCGCCAGCTCCGGCTCCTCCTCCAGCCCCAGGACCGGCAGGTTGATCGACCGCACCGCCCGGCAGTGATGCCCGGCACCATAGGCCCGCACGATGTCCTCGATGATCGGCACGGACCGCGGCAGCGTCGTGACCACCGAGAAGCGACGGGCGATGGTCATGGCCACCTGCACCGCCGCCTGGCAGATGCCGATGACGGGGCCTGCCGCCACCTCCCGCGCCGCATGCAGCCCGGGGTCGTCGAAGCAGGCGATGACATAGGCGTCGACCCCCTCGCTTTCGCCGATCCGGATCTCGGACAGCATCGCGGGCACGGCCATCGCCTCGTCCGCGCCCCCTTCGATGCTGACCGGCGTGCCGGCCGGGTTCACGGCCGTCACCCGCGTCCCCGGCTGCGCCACCCGCAGGGCGCTCTCCAGGGCCTGGGCCGTCATCGAGGCCGTCGAGTTTGGATTGATCAAGCGGATATGCAAAGCGGCCGTTCCTTATTCCGCGCGCCCCGATGCCTTGAGGACATCCGCGATGGCAGGGGCCTTGAGCACGAACTGGCGGTCGGAGGTGATGTAGTTGTCGGCATGCAGCCGGGCGATCGGCTGGTAGGCCTCGGGGTTGACGTAGCGGCCGGCGGGGTCGAGGCAGTCGCGGCGGACATGCATGTGCACCACCTCGCCCAGCACCAGCACGCGCCGCGGATAGTCGATCAGTCGCTCGACCCGGCATTCGAAGGTGCAGGGCGAGCTGGCGATGCGCTCGACATCGATCCGGGCGCACGGCGCGGCCGGCAGCCGCGCCATCTCCAGTTCGTCGACATCGCTGTCGAAGGCCAGGCCGCAGACCAGCATCTGCTGCGCCAGCGCCATGTCGACCATGCTGACCGCGAACTCCCCGGTGCGACGAATGTTGGCGACCGTGTCCTTCTCCTGCCCGGACGCCCGCGGCTGGATACCGAGGACGACGATCGGCGGTTCGTGCGAGAACACGTTGAAGAAGCTCATCGGCGCGGCGTTGCTGCGGCCGCCGGCGGACCGGGTCGTCACCAGCGCGATCGGCCGCGGGCCGACGAAGTTGGTCAACAGGCGGTAGCGGCTGTCCGGCTCCAGCGCGGTGAAATCGAACTCCATCGCACTCTCCGCTTGATCTTCCATGGATTGCCTACAATATTTGCAATTATTGTTTACAACTTAGGCCGTCATGCCGTCCGGATCCGGCTCCTGACGGCGGGATTGTCCGTCACGGCGGCGGGGACCAGGGCATGACCGAGCAGGCAGGCGTCTCGACGCAGCAGATCGTCGAAAAGGTGTGGCTTTCGATCGCCGAGCGCCGGCTGCGGCCGGGCGTCCAGCTGAAGGAAGGCCAGCTGGCTGAGATCTTTGACGTCAGCCGGGCCCGCATCCGCCAGGCGCTGGCCGCGCTGGAGCGCGAGGGCCTGGTGACCATCATCCCGAACCGCGGCGCCTTCGTGTGCCAGCCCTCGGCCGACGAGGCGCGGGACGTCTTCTTCGTCCGCCGCTCGGTCGAGCGCTGCGCCATCCAGCGGCTCGCCGGCACGATCTCGGCGGACGGCCTGGAGACGCTGCGCGGCCATGTCGGCCGGGAGCGGACGGCCAATGCCAACGACGTCACCACCGACATCATCAAGCTGTCCGGCGGCTTCCATCTGCTGATCGCCGAGCTGTCCGGGTCCGACTTCCTGTTCGGGATGATGCGGGACCTGATCTCGCGCACCTCCCTGATCACCGCCGTCTATCGCAACACTGCGCGCTTCAACTGCGGGCCGGATGAGCATGCCGAGATCGTCGAGGCGCTGGCCGCCGGCGATGCCGAGACCGCCATGCGGCTGATGGACCATCACCTCGAGCATGTGGAGTCGGAGCTGGACCTTCGCGACGTCCGCGACCTGTCGCACGACCTGAAGGCCGCGCTCGCCTAGAGCGGGGCGAGCTCGGGCCAGATCGGGTCGTCCGATCGCATCAAGCCGGTGAGCGATTGCCTCTCCCGCTTGCGGGACCTTTCCATAACGCCTACCCCTCGCCGTCATTGCGAGGAGGCGAAGCCGACGAAGCAATCCAGGGGCCGGTTCGCACTGGCCCTGGATTGCTTCGCTGCGCTCGCAATGACGGTGTTGGGGATTCTGAAACGGTCTCGCTTGCGGGAGAGGCGACGCGAAGACACTCGGCATCAAGTCATCATCACGCTCTGGCACCACCGCCGGCACTGTCAGCCCTCCGCCAGGTGGCAGGCGATGCGTGTGCCGTCGGCGAGTGTCCGCATCGCCGGCAGCTCCGCCGCACAGCGCGCGGTGGCGAAGGGGCAGCGAGGATGGAAGGTGCAGCCGGAGGGGGGCTTGAGCGGGCTCGGCACCTCGCCGGCGGCGACCTCGCGGTCGCGATGCGGCTGGGCGATGTTCGGGATCGTCTCCAGCAGCAACCGGGTGTAGGGGTGGCGCGGCCGGGCGAACAGCGCCTCGGTGTCGCCCTCCTCGACGATGCGGCCGAGATACATCACCGCGATCCGGTCCGACATGTGGCGCACGACGCTCAGGTCGTGGCTGATGAACAGATAGGTCAGCCCCAGCTCGTCCTGCAGCCGGCGCATCAGGTTCAGCACCTGGGCCTGCACCGAGACGTCGAGCGCCGAGGTCGGCTCGTCGCAGACCAGGAAGCGCGGCTCGCTCGCCAGCGCCCGCGCGATCGAGATGCGCTGGCGCTGCCCGCCCGAGAACTCGTGCGGGAACTTGGCGCCGTCCGACGCGGAAAGGCCCACGGTGAGGAGCAACTCCTCCACCCGCTCCGCGATCTCGGCGGCCGAGCCGCGCAGCTTCAGCTCCCGCAGGGGCTCGGCGATGATGCTGCGCACCCGCCAGCGCGGGTTCAGCGAGGCGTAGGGGTCCTGGAAGATCATCTGCGCCGACAGCGGCGCGCCGTCCGGCCCGGGCGCGAAGCGCATCTCGCCGCTGCTGGGCCTGTGCAGGCCGGTGACCAGCCGGGCGACGGTCGACTTGCCGCAGCCGCTCTCGCCCACCAGGCTGAGGCAGCCGCCCATCGGCGTGTCGAAGCTGACATCGTCGACCGCGCGCAAGAGCTGCCGCGGCCTGCGCTCGACCAGCCGGTTCAGCCAGGGCGCGGAGACATCGAAGGTCTTGGACAGGTGCTCGACCCGCAGCGCGGGATCCCGTGCGGCCTGGACGGCGGTCATGCGGTGCCTCCTGCGTTCAGCCAGCAGGCGCTGGCGCCCTGCCCCGCCGGGCTCATCTCCGGCCGCTCGCGCCGGCAGCGCGGCCCGGCCGATGTGCAGCGCGGGTTGAAGGCGCAGCCGGGCGGGATCGCGTCCAGCCGCGGCATCGCCCCGTCGATCTGGTTCAGCCGCTCGACCCGGGCCCCGAGCGCCGGGATCGAGGCCATCAGGCCGCGCGTATAGGGGTGGGCCGGGGCCTGCAGCACCTGGTCGACCGGCCCGATCTCGACCAGCCGCCCGGCATACATCACCGCGATCCTGTCCGCCGTCTCGGCGATCACGCCCATATCGTGGGTCACCAGCATCACGGCGGTGCGCTTCTCCTTGCACAGCCGGCGCAGCAGCGCCGTGATCTGCGCCTGAATCGACACGTCCAGCGCCGTGGTCGGCTCGTCCGCGATCACCAGCTTCGGCGAGGCCGCCAGGGCCAGGGCGATGACCACGCGCTGCCGCATGCCGCCGGAGAACTGGTGCGGATACTGGTTCACCCGCTCCTCCGGCGACGGGATGCCGACATCCCGCAGCAGCGCCACCGCGCGGGCCCGCGCCTCGGCCCGGCCGAGCCCGAGATGCAGGCGGATGGTCTCGACCAGTTGCGCGCCGACCGAAAATAGCGGGTTCAGCGAGGTCAGCGGGTCCTGGAAGATGGCACCGATCTCCCGCCCCCGGATCGCCTGCATGCCGCGGTCGTCGAGGGTGTCGATACGGCGGCCGGACAGATGGATCTCGCCCGCGGCGATCCGGCCCGGGCGCTCCAGCAGCCCCTGGATGGCAAGGCCGGTCATCGACTTGCCCGCGCCGGATTCGCCGACCACGCCCAGGATCTCGCCCGGCCGGATCGACAGGCTGACATCGGACAGCGCCGTGGCCACGCCGCGGCGCCCCGGGAATTCCACCCTGAGGCCGCGGACCTCGAGGACGGGCGCCTCGCCGGCATCAACCATGGGAGTCCCCCTCGATCGGATAGCTGGGCGGGAAGATGTCGGAGACGGGCGGATGGCCCCAGCTGCGCTCCGGGTATTTCGCCACCAGCCCGTCGAACTGATGCTGCGCGCGGCGGCGCGCCGCCGCCATGTCGATGCCGGCGACCTCGCCATTGCGCATCGACAGGCGCCCGTCGACGAAGACGGCGCGCGTCACCTTGCCGGAGCCGCCGGCCACCAGCGTGGTGATCGGGTCGATCGACGGCGCCATCACCGGGTCGTCGAGGCCGAACACCGCGATGTCGGCCCGCGCGCCGGGGGCCAGCCGGCCGAGATCGTCGCGGCCGAGGGCCCGCGCGCCGCCCAGCGTGGCGGCGTCGAACAGGTCGGCGCAACGCACCCGGTCCGGCGCCCGGTCGTTGATCCGGCACGCGATCAGCCCGACCAGCAGGTTCATCAGCATGTCGGCCGGGGCCGTGTCGGTGCCCATGGCGATGGTGAGGCCGCGCTGCCGGCAGGCGGAGAAGGAGTTCAGGGTGCTGCCGCCGCGCGCCGAGACCAGCGGGCAATGCACGATCGACACGCCGTGCTCGACATAGAGCGACAGGTCCTCGGCGGTGGCGTTGGTCGCATGCGGCGCGATCAGCCGGTCGCTGAGCAGCCCGGCCGCCGCCAGCCAGGCCGGGGCGGTGGTGCCGTGCAGCGTCCGCACCGTCTCCACCTCCATCGCCCCCTGCGCCATGTGCAGGCGGATTTTGCAGCCGAGGTCGCGCGCCGCGGCGTCGGTGCGGCGCAGCAGGTCGATCGTGCAGGTCTCGACCCGATCGGGCGCCAGCAGGCCGCGGACGAGGTCACCATGGCGGCCGGACTGGCGGCCGATGAAGTCGACAGCATCCCGGAGGCCGGCCAGGCCCCGCGCCTCGTCGAACACCGGCACCATCCGGCCCGGCGCGTCGAGCACCATGCCGCCGGAGCGGTAGGCCGGGCTGAGATAGACCCGCAGGCCCAGCGCGCCGGCCGCCTCCGCCGCCGCCTCGAACTCGGCGACGGTCTCGCCCCACTCCCGGTAGAACAGCGAGGCGATCGGCGCCGCGGTGGTGATGCCGTTCAGCAGCAGCTGGCCAAAGGCGAAGCGCTTCTGGAACGCCAGCTCCTCGGCCGAATACATCTCGCGGGGGCCGGCCTCGACATAGGACCGCGGCCACACCCGGCCCTTGGCCCAGCCGGGATGATGGTCGATACCGAGGATGGTCGTGTCGAGGTCGGACAGGGCGTCGAGGTCGATGAAGCCGGGGCTGACCAGCGCGTCGCCGAAATCGATGCGCCGCGCCACCTCGCCCGGGAAGCTGGGGCCGGCGAACAGCACCTTCCCGCCCTCGATCACCACCTCGCCGTTCGGGATCAGGCGGTGGCCGCCGGCGCCATGGCCCAGCACCCAGGCGGCCGTCAGCAGCGTGCGGCCGCCCGGCCGCCGGCCGAGCTCCAGCGCCTCCAGCCCCGGCGCGGTCATGGCATGTCCACCACGGCCCGGCCCTGGCGGGCGGTGACCCGGCCGCCCTTGACCACCAGCGGCCGCGGCGCGACCTCGACCACGGCATGGGCCAGGGTCTCGCCGGCCAGCAGCGTCAGGTCCGCCCGGTCGCCCTGGCGCAGGCCGTAGCCCTCCAGCCGCATGACATCCGCGCCGCCCTGGGAGACGACGTGCAGCACATGCTCCAGCTCGTGGTCCTGGCGTAGCCCGTTCTTCATGCCGACGACCCTGGCGCGGTCCAGCATGTCCGGCTGACCCCAGGGGCCCCAGGTGTCGCGGATGCCGTCGCAGCCGGCACCGACCCGCACCCCCGCCTGCTTCAGCCGCATGATCGACGGCACCGTGGCCGACGGCGCGCCGGTGGTCAGGATGGCGATGTCGAGCTCGGCGATCCGCTCGATCAGCTGGCCGGTGCGGAGATGGTCGTTCATGCCCAGCGCGAAGGCGTGGCTGATCGCGACCTGGCCCTGCATGCCGTTGGCGCGGATGCGCTCGAAGATCAGCTCCATGGTGAAGGCGCCGAGGTCGCCGGCCTCGTGCAGATGGATGTCGATCGGCTTGCGGTGCTTCACCGCCAGGGCGAACAGGGCGTCCAGCTGGCCCTTCGGGTCGCGGTCGATGCCGCAGGGGTCGATGCCGCCCAGCACCTCGCAGCCCTGGGCCAGCGCGGCGTCCAGCAGCTCCACCGTGCCCGGCATCACCATCACGCCGGATTGCGGGAAGGCGACGATCTCGATGTCGATGATGCCGGCGAGCTTCTCGCGTGTCTCCATCACGCCGTCGACCAGCGACAGGCCGTGGGTCGGGTCGATGTCGACATGGCTGCGGATATGCGTCGCGCCATGCGCCGCCAGGCCGATGGCGTGCCGCATCGACTGGCGGTGCGGATCGATGCCGATGGCGGTGCGGTTCTCGCGCTCGAAATCGATCCGCTCGCGCAGCACGGCGCGGCGGTTGTTGACATGCCAGGGCATGCCCCAGGTGGTCTTGTCGAGATGGGTGTGGGCGTCGATCAGGCCGGGGATGGCGATGGCGCCGCCGCCATCCTCCACCGGCATCCCCGGCTCCGGCTCGAACCGCCCGATGCCGGCGATGCGGCCGCCGCGGATCAGCAGGTCGCAGGCTTCGGCCGCGTAGGGGCGGATGTTGCGCAGCAGGAGGTCACTCATCGGTCCTACCTCAGTTTCGGATTGAGCACGTCGCGCAGCCAGTCCCCCAGCAGGTTGACCGTGACGACGAGCAGGCACAGCTGGATCACCGGGAACAGCACGATCCACCATGAGCCCGAGAACAGATACTGGTTGCCGATCCGGATCAGCGTGCCCAGCGATGGCTGGCCGGGCGGCATGCCGATGCCGAGGAAGGACAGGGTCGCCTCGGTCAGGATCGCCATGCCGAAGTTCAGCGTCGCCGCGACCAGGATAGGCGTCAGCGTGTTCGGCAGGATGTGGCGCGCCATGATCCGGCGGGCGGGGACCTTCAGCAGCCGCGCCGCCTGGACGTATTCCTTGCCGCGCTCGACGATGGTCTGGGCCCGCACCGTCCGGGCGTACTGCACCCAGGCCGACAGGGCGATGGCCAGGATCAGCACCGCCGACGCGCCGATCTCGCGCAGGTCGGCCGGCAGCATCTGGCGGACCACGGTCGAGACCAGGATCGCGATCAGGATCGTCGGGATCGACAGGGTGATGTCGCCGAGGCGCATCAGGACGTTGTCGACGATGCCACCGAAGAAGCCGGACACCAGCCCCGCGCTCATCCCGATCAGCAGCGACAGCGCCACCGACGCCACGCCGATGATGATCGAGATGCGGGTGCCGTAGAGGATGGCCGACAGCATGTCCCGGCCCTGGGTGTCGGTGCCGAGCAGATAGGGCCATTCGCCGCCCTCCTGCCAGACCGGCGGCAGCTCGGCCTTCCACATGTCGAGCTGGGCGGCGTCATACGGGTTCTGCACGGCGATCAGGGGCGCGAACAGCGCGGTCAGCACCAGCACGCCGAGGACCAGCGCTGCCGCGATCGCCGTCGGGCTGGCCGTGAAGGACCACCACATGTCGCTGTCGCGCAGGCGCCGCCCGAAGCCCCTGGGCATCGCCGGCGCCGCCGCTTCGGGCTTGGTCACATCGGCTGTCATCGGTCCGGCCTCCCTGCGGTCAGCGCGCATCGCGCAGGCGCGGGTCGATCACCGCATAGGCGATGTCGACCAGCGTGTTCAGCGCGACGAAGATGAAGGAGATGATGCAGAGATAGGCCGCCATCACCGGGATATCGATGAAGGTCACGGCCTGGATGAACAGCATTCCCATGCCCGGCCACTGGAACACCGTCTCGGTGATCAGGGCGAAGGCGATCAGCGACCCGATGTTCATCGCGGTCATGGTCACCACCGGCATCAGGCAGTTGCGCAGCGCGTGGCGGAAATGGATGCGCCAGCGCGGGACGCCGCGGGCCCGCGCGAACCTGACGTAGTCGGAGCGCAGCACCTCCAGCATCTCGGCCCGCACCAGGCGCATGATCAGCGTGATCTGGTACAGCGACAGCGCGATCGCCGGCAGCAGCAGCGCGGCGCGGCCCGACGGCGTGAGCAACCCGGTCGACCACCAGCCGATGCTGACGACCTCGCCCCGCCCGAAGGCCGGCAGCCAGCCCAGGCTGACCGAGAACACCAGGATCAGCAGGATGCCGACGACGAAGCTGGGCAGCGAGACGCCGACGATCGACACGAATTGCAGCGATTCCGAATACCATCGGCCGCGCCGGATCGCGGTCAGCACGCCGAGCGGGATGCCCGCGACCAGCGAGATCACGGTGGCGACCAGCACCAGCTCCAGCGTCGCCGGGAAGCGGTCGGCGATCAGGCCCAGTACGTCCTGCCCGTTGCGGTAGGAGATGCCGAAATCGCCCTGCGCCGCATGGACGACGAAGCGGCCGAACTGGGTGACGATCCCGTCATTCAGGCCCAGCCGCTCGCGCAGGCCGTCGCGGTCGGCCTGGGTCATCTGCTCATTCGCCATCAGCTCGACCGGGTCGCCGGCCAGGCGGAAGATCAGGAAGGCCAGCATCGCCACGGCGAGCATGACCATGACGGCGTTGGCGATGCGGCTGAGGATGAAGACCAGCATGTCGGGCCTCGCGATCGTGGCCGGCGCGGGGCTCACCCCGCGCCGGCCGTGAACCTAGTCGGCGAACCGGGTCAGCCAATGGCGCGGCTTGTTGTCGGCCAGCTGCGCGACGCTGACGATCTCGTCGCTCATCACCCAGGCCATCGGCTGCTGGTGCAGCGGCAGCATGACGATCTCCGCCTTCGCCATCTCCAGCGCCCTGGTCTGCAGGGCCAGGCGCTTGCTGCGGTCCATCTCGGTCGAGGCTTGCACGATCAGCTTGTCGATCTCGGGATAGCTCCAGCCGCCCCAGTTGAAGACGCCGGCCTTGTCGGTCTTGGTCTCGATCATCTGCAGCAGGATGGAATAGCTGTCGAGCATCGGCTCGTTGGCCCAGCCGATCAGGTAGACATCCGCCAGCCCGCCGGTGCGCTTCGGCGCCCGGGCGGCCGTCGGCGCAATGTCGAGCTGCGGCTTGAAGCCCGCCCGGCTGAGCATGTTGACGATGCCCTGGCACAGCTCCTCCTCGTTCACATAGGCGTCGGTGGTGCACACCATGGTGAACGGCAGGTCCGTGGCGCCCGCCTCGGCCAGCAGCGCCTTGGCCTTGCCCGGGTCGTAGGGGATGACCGCGTCCAGCGCCTCGGTGTAGCCGGGGATCTCCGGCGCGATGATCGCGCCGGCGGTCCGCGACTTGCCGCGCATCACTCGCTTCTGGATCAAATCCTTGTCCAGCGCATAAGCGAAGGCCTGGCGGACGCTCAGGTCGTTGAACCGGTTGTCGTCGCCATTGGCCAGCTTCGGCTTGCGGTTGAAGCCGATCATGACGGTGCGCAGGTCGGTGCGCTCCATCACCTTCAGCCCGGGCTGCGCCGACAGCCGAGGCAGATCCTGGGCCGGCGCGTTCTCGGTGAAGTTGATCTCGCCCGACAACAGGGCGGCGACGCGCGTGGCCGCCGAGGTGATCGGCGTGAACTCGATGCGGTCGACATTGCCCTGCGGCTTGTCCCACCAGGCCGGGTTGCGGACCAGCACGGTCCTGCTGTCCGGCACCCGGCTTTCCAGCACATAGGGGCCGGTGCCGTTGGTGTGGTAGGTGGCGTAGCCCTCGATCTTGGCGCCGACATCGGTCGGCTTCAGCGAGTCGTTCTCGGCCAGCCAGGTCGCGTCGAAGATGTGGATGTTCGTCAGGTCGTTCAGCAGCAGCGGATACGGCCCGACCAGCTCGATATCGACGGTGTAGTCGTCGACCTTCCTGGCGCCCTTGTAGGCCGGCAGGTTGCCGCGCAGCGGCGAGACCGGATCGCTGACCCGGGTCAGCGACGCCAGCACGTCGTCGACCGTGAAATCCGCGCCGTTGTGGAACGTCACGCCCTGGCGCAGGTGGAACCGCCACACGGTGTCCGACACCGCCTCCCAGGACGTCGCCAGGGCCGGCTCGATCTTCAGCTGGGCGTCGTAGCGGACGAGGCCCTCATAGACGTGGTTGAGGAAGGACAGGGTGTAACTGTCGCCGTAGGAATACGGGTCCAGCGAATAGATGTCGCGCGAGGCGCCCCATTTCAGCGTCTCCGCGGGGGCCGCGGTGGTCAGGCCCGCTGCGATCAGCCCCGCGAGGGCCAGTGTTCTGAACATGCCGTTGGTCTCCCTGTTGAGGATCCCGTCCCCTGGCGGGGATCTTGGGTCTGGTTTGGAAAAGCCGCCGGATCAGCCGCCGATCCGGGTCAGCCAGTGGCGTGGCTTGTTGTCGGCCCGGATCACGACGTCCGTGACCCGGTCGGACATCGCCCAGGCCATCGGCTGCTGGTGCAGCGGGACCATGATCAGCTCGTCCTTGGCCAGCGTCAGCGCCGCGGTCTCGATCTCCAGGCGCTTCGCCCGGTCGGGCTCGTTCGCGGCCTGCCCGACCATGCGGTCGAGCTCCGGATAGGACCAGCCGCCATAATTGGCGACGCCGGCCGCGCCCTGGCGGGTCGACAGCACCTGCACCAGCAGCGAATAGGCGTCGAGGGTGGGCTCGTTGGCCCAGCCGATCATGTAGACGTCCGGTCGGCCGCTGGAGCGCTTCGGCGCCTGCGCGGCGCGCGGGCCGATGTCGAGGCTGGGCTTGAAGCCCGCCCGGCTCAGCATGTTCACCACGCCAGCACAGACATCCTCCTCGTTCACGCTCTCGTCGTTCATGCAGAGATAGGTGAAGGCCAAGCCCGTCTGCCCCGCCTCCTCCAGCAGCCTGCGCGACAGCTCCGGGTCGTAGCGCGCCGGCTCGTCCAGCGCGGCGCTATAGCCCGGGATCTCGGGCGCCACCAGCGTCCCGGCGGGATGAGCCAGGCCGCGCATCACCTTCTTGTTGATCAGGTTGCGGTCGATGGCGTGGTCGAAGGCCTGCCGCACCCGGATGTCGTTGAACGGGTTGGCCCGGCCGTCCGCCAGCGTCTCCCGGCGGTTGAAGGCGATCGAGATCGTCCGCAGGTCCGAGCGCTTATCGACCTTGATGCCGGGCGCGGCCTCCAGCCGCGGCAGGTCCTGGATCGGCGCGGCGTCGACCAGGTCGACCTCGCCCGACAGCAGCGCCGCGACGCGCGTGGCCGCGGAGCCGATCGGCGTGAACTCGATCCGGTCCAGGTTGTGCTTCTTCTCGTCCCACCACTGGTCGTTGACGACCAGCACCGTCTTGCTGTCCGGCACCCGGCTTTCCAGCTTGAACGGGCCGGTGCCGTTGGTGTGGTACGTCGCGTAGCCTTCGACCTTGGCGCCGACATCGGTCGGCGTCTCGCTGTCGTTGTCGGCCAACCACTGCGCGTCGAACATGAAGATGTTCGTCATGTCGTTCAGGAACAGCGGCGACGGCGAGGACACCGCGATGTCGACCGTGTGGTCGTCGACCTTGGTCGCGCCGGCATAGAGCGGGATGTTGCCGCGCAACGGCGATGTCGGGTCGCTGACCCGCTTCATCGAGGCGATGACGTCGTCCGCGGTGAAGTCGGCGCCGTTGTGGAACTTGACGCCCCGGCGCAGCGTGAAGCGCCACACCTTATTGTCAATCAGGTGCCATTCCGTGGCCAGCGCCGGCACCACCTCGAAGTCGGGCGTGTAGCGCACCAAGCCTTCATAGATGTGGTTCAGGAAGGCCAAGTTTGACGTCGACCCGTAGGAATAGGGATCGAGCGAGAAGATGTCCCGCTGCCCCGCCCAGCGCAGCGTCTCGGCCTGCGCCGCGCCGGCCAGGATCCCCAGCGAGACCATGCCTGCGAAAAGCCCGCGACCCCAGCGCATCAAGCCTCTCCCCTGCCATCCCTGTCTGATTTTCAAACATCCATAGCGAAGGGTCGAAATCAGTGTCAACGAAATTGTCTACAATCTTGCAGAGAATTTAAATCCGGCCTGTCGACAAGGCGAAGCCATGCCGTTGGGGCGCAGGCGGCCATCGCCCGCAGGCGCGCGGCTCGTCAGCTCGTCGGATCACGCGATGGAGGAGCGGCCGCTGGCAAGGCCACGACTACCTCGACGCTCGCATCGGTCAGGGCATCGGCCAGGGCCTGGTCGGGCGGGCGGTCGACGACGATGCGGTCGATCTGCTCCAGCCGGCACACCTGGAACAGCGCGCGGCGGTTGAACTTGGAGCCGTCGGCGATCACGGTGACGTGCTGCGCCTGCGCCACCATTGCCCGCGCGATCCCGGCCTCCTCGATCTGGAAATCATAGGCGCCGGCGGCGACCAGGCCGCCGATGGTCAGGACCGCGTGGGTGGCGTTGAAGCCGGCGATCTGCGCCGTTGCCAGCGCCCCGACCGTCTCACCGACATCCGGCCGGTACTCGCCGCCGATGACGAAGACCCGGTTGCTGCCCGGCCCCTGCCCGACGACCTGGGCGATGCGCAGGCAATTGGTGACGACCGTCAGGCCGCTGCGCCGGGCCAGCTCCTCGGCGAAGGCCAGGGTGGTCGTCCCGGCATCGACCAGCAGCGACTCGCCAGGGCCGAACAGGGCTGCGGCGGCCCGCGCGATCGCGCGCTTCTCCGCCGGCGCCTCCGACAGGCGGGACGAGAAATCGCCCTCCCCTGCCGGCTCGGGCAGCATCGCGCCGCCGTGGAATTTCCGCACCTCGCCGCGATCCGCCAGGTCGTTGAGGTCGCGGCGGATCGTCTCCCGCGACGCGGACAGCAGGTCGGCGAGCGCCTCGACCGAGATGCGCTCGCGCTGCCGCAGGATGTCGACGATCCGGTCCTGACGCAGCTTCGGCTTCATTCCACCCCTCGCCATCCCAGGCAGCGCCGCTGGGCCTCGGCGAAGCGCTCGCGCCAGGCCGGCGCCGCCGCGGCCTGGGGACGGTAGACCAGGCCCCGGTCGGCCGGGGCCGGCAGCTCCGCCCCCAGCGCCAGCGCGGCCAGGGCCGCGGCGCCGAAGGCCGTGCGCTCGCCGAACTCCCGCACCCGCACCACCACGCCGGCGGCATCGGCCAGGAACTGGGCGAAGTAGCCGCTGCGCGATACCCCGCCATCGATCGAGATTTCGTCCGCCAGCGCGGCATGCGACGCGATGGCCGTGACGATGCTGCCGGTCAGGAAGGCGATGCCTTCCAGCAGAGCCTGGCAAAGGTCGGTGCGCGTCATGTCCGGCTGCAGCCCGAGGATCAGCGGGGCGGCCGAACGGTCCCAATGCGGACAGCCGAGGCCGGAGAAGGCCGGCACGAACACCAGCCCGCGCCCGATCGCCGGCGGCGCGGTGAAGGTAGCGAAATCCGCCATGCCGTCGGCGAGCTTCGCCCGCAGCGCCCATTCGATCGCCGACCCGACATCCTGGACGCCGCCATCGATGGCGTAGACCAGCCCCCGCCCCAGGTCCCAGGCGACGGTCGGCAGCAGGCCCGACGCCAATGCGGCGCGCGGCGGCTCGTCACCCGCGACGGCCAGGGCGAAGGCGCCGGTGCCGAAGGTGATCTTGGCGTCGCCCGGCTGCCGGCAGCCATGGCCGTACAGCGCCGCCTGCTGGTCGACGATCGCGGCGGCGACCGGGATGCCGCCGACCCGGCCGAAGCCGGCGATGTTGGACCGGATCTCGGGCAGTCCATCGATCGGCACGCCGAACAGCCGGCACAGCTCCGGGTCCCATTCGCCGGTGGCGATGTTCATCAGGCCGGTGCGCGACGCCGTGGCCCGGTCGGTGGCGAAGGTGCCGGCCAGCCGGTCGAGGAAATAGGCATCGGTCGTGCCCAGCCGCAGCCGCCCGGCCTGCAGCGCCGCGGCGGCCGCGGGCAGCGACCGGACGATCCAGGCCAGCTTCGACGCGGAGAAATAGGGGTCGAGGGGCAGCCCGGACCGCGCCACCACCTCGTCGGCCACGCCCTCGCCGGCCAGGTTGGCCAGCGCCTGCAGCGTGCGCGTGTCCTGCCAGACGATCACCGGCGACAGCGGCTCGCCGCTGGCCGCGTCCCAGGCCAGGCAGCTCTCGCCCTGATTGGCCAGCCCGATCGCGTCGGCCGGGCCGGCCGCGGCCAGCAGCTGCCGGATGTTGGCCAGAAGCTCGGCCGGGTCCTGCTCGACCCGGCTTGGCTGCGGGTGGCGCACGGCATGGCGCAGGCTGCCGGCGATCTCCGCCCGCCCATCGGCCTCGACGACGAGCGCGCGGGTGGAGGTGGTGCCCTGGTCGATGGCGATGATGCGCATGCCCCGCCCCTATGCCTCGTGGACCCGGATGCGGATGTGGCCCCGGCTCCGCGCCAGCGTGTCGAGCGGCACCAGGATCCGCCGCTCCGGCCCGCTGGACAGGCGGTGCGACCACAGCGCCTGCCCGTCGCTTTCCGCCCGCAGCTCGCCCCGCACCGGCCGATCGAGCCGCAGCTGGATCGCCGGGAAGGCCGGGGCCGCGCTGCCCGCCGCCACGCTCTGCGGCATGACCAGCCGCACCCCCTCCCCCGTCTCGATGCGGAGGCCCGGGCCGTCCGGCGCGCCGCGGCCGGCAAGGTCGGCGGCGACCGCCCGCGCCACTGCCCGCCCCTCGGCCCAGCACCAGCCGGCGGTCTCGACACCGCGCAGCACGTTTCCGGCGGCATAGACGTCCGGCAGGCTGGTGCGCCCGAAGGTGTCGACCGTGGGCCCGCCGGTGGCGGGGTCGATCTCGATCCCCGACATCCGCGCCAACCCAGCCTCCGGCGTGAACCGGCCGGTGAACAGCACCCCGTCGCAGGCGACCATCCGCTCCGTCCCGTCCGGGCCGCGCAGGGTCACCGCCTCGACCGCGCGGGCGCCGTGGATGTCGGCGATCTCGGTCGCGAGATGGACCGGCACGCACAGCAGCCGGGGCAGCCACCGGAACGGCGCCCGCGCCAGCGGCCGGGGGCCGGATTCCACCAGGGCCGCCGGGCGCGCGCCGGCGCCGAGGCAGGTCAGCACGGCCGACATCGAGACCAGCTCGGTGCCGACGATCACCGGCCGCCGGAACGGCGCCGACCGCCGCAGGAACACCTGGTCCTGCAGGGCGCCGGTGTTGAGGATGCCAGCCGGCCGTTCGCCGGACACCAGCCGGGCGGCCCGCGTCGCCTCCCGCACCCCGGTCGCCAGGATCACCCGCCGAGGGGCGAAGGCCACCAACCCATCGGGCGTCGCCACCTCGACCCGCGGCCCGGCGCCGATCGCCACCACGGAATGGCGGAGACGCAGGTCGACGCCGAGGGACAGGGCCGTCCGCGCCAGCCGGTCGGCATAGCGGCGGCCCGACAGGATGCGGCCGAACTCGCGCATCCCGAACGGCGAATGCCCGCATTGCCGCGGGATGCCGCCGGCCACGCTTTGGCGCTCCAGCACGGTGACGCGGCCGACCCCGGCCTGGCGCAGGGCGATGGCGGCGGAAAGGCCGGCGGGGCCGGCGCCGATGACGAGGACATCGGGCTCGGTCATGGCAAGGCCCGCGCCGGCATGGGATGCGGCAGCCGGCCGGCGGTGAGCTCGGCCAGGCGGCCGAGGCAGTTGAAGCCCTGGCAGCGGCCCATGCCGCAGCGGGTGCGGCGCTTCAGCCCGCCGAAATCGCCCGGCGGCAGCGGGCCGGCCAGGGCCGCCTCGATCTCCCGCTGCGTCACCATCTCGCAATGGCAGACGATCTCCCCATAGCCCGGAAGCTGCCAGTCGCGGGGGCGGTGTTCGGCCAGGTTCGGCAGGCGCGGCGCCGGCGCCCCGGGCCGCGCGGCGCCGGACGCCCCGCCGAGGATGCCCAGCGCCTCGACATGCCGGGCGATGCCGAGGGCCGCCGTCATGCCGGTGGAGCGGATGCCGCCGACCGTGACCCAGCGCCGCGCCGGATCCTGGTGGATGCGGTACTCCTTCTTCTCCGTCGCCGGCCGCAGCCCGGCATAGGCGGCGGTGACCGGCATGCCACGCAGCGCCGGCAGGATCTCGCCGGCCCGGGCGACCAGCGCCCGCAGCTCCGGCTCCGTCACCGTGGCGCGCAGGCGGTCCGGCTGCTCCTCGGCGGTCGGCCCGACCAGGACGTTGCCGAAGATCGTCCGGCACAGCACCACGCCCTTGGTCCGCTCGGACGGCACTGGCAGGATGATCGAGGTCAAGAGCCGGGCCGCGGCCTTGTCGAACACGGCGAACTGACCTTTGCGCGGCCGGATCTCGAAGCTGCTGGAGCCGAGCAGCCTCCGGTCGACGAGGTCGCCGAACAGCCCGGCGCAGTTGGCCACGGACCGGGCCTTGAACCGACGCGGCGGCGCCTCCAGGGTCCAGGCCTCGCCATCGAAGCCGCCGCCCGTCACCTCCGCGTCGAAGACGATCTCGCCGCCCCGGGTGCGGACCTGCGTCGCGTAGCCGAGAAAGGGCGACCAGGGGTCGATGACATGCTCCCGCGGCACATGCAGCCCGGCCCGGGCCCGATCCGAGAGGTTCGACTCGATCCGGCGGATTTCGGCGGCGGGCAAGATGCGCGCATCCCCGACGCCGTTCAGATGCGCCTGGCGCTCGAGCTCGCCCAGCCGCGCCTCCTCCTCCTCGGTCCAGGCCACGACGATGGCGCCGGTCTCGAGCAGCGGCAGGTTCATCTCCTCGCGCAACGCCAGGTATTCGGCATGGCCGCGCTGGACGCAGTCCAGCTCCAGGCTGCCGGGCGGCGCGTCGAAGCCGGTGTGCAGGATCGCGCTGTTGGCCTTGCTGGCGCCCGACAGGATGTCCGCGCCCTTCTCCAGCACCAGGACGCGGGCGCCGTTCAGGGCGAAGCGCCGCGCCATCGCGCACCCCACGACCCCTGCCCCGATGACGGCGAGGTCGAACATTTCCATCCCAGCGACCTCGCAACACAGCCTCGTTCCCTCAGGCTGGCTTGAAATGACCGATCAGTCAAATCGAAAGACCGAACAGGCATGAATTGCCGATATTCGGTCGCCAGAACGTCAGAGGGTAGTCCCAGAACGAGACCTTTTCAGAGTTCCCGACACCGTCGTTGCGAGCGCAGCGAAGCAATCCAGGGGCCGGTGCGCACCGGCCCCTGGATTGCTTCGTCGGCTTCGCCTCCTCGCAATGACGGCAAGGGGTTGGCGTTTTGAGAAGGTCTCAGAACGGCAAGAGCCCCGCCTTGGCAAGGCGGGGCTCTGCGTCGGATCACATCGTCTGAAGGCCTCCGCCATCCGGCGGATGCCCTCTCCGCCGGCTACGGCTTCTTGGCCGCGCCCGGCTGCGGCAGGGACAGGGTGCCGTCCGAGCCACCCAGCAAGCCGGTCCGGAAATACACCGACAGCTTCTCGCGCGTGTCGGCGATGTCCATGTTGCGCATGGTCAGCTGGCCGATGCGGTCGGCCGGGGTGAAGGCGCCGGCGCCGCTCTCCATCGTCAGCCGCTCCGGATCGTAGGTCAGGTTCGGGCTGGTGGTGTCGAGCAGCGAGTAGTCGTTGCCGCGGCGCAGCTCGACCGTCACCTCGCCGGTCACCGCCCGGGCGATCCAGCGATGGGCCGATTCCCGCAGCATCAAGGCCTGCGGGTCGAACCAGCGGCCCTGGTACAGCAGCCGGCCGAGGCGACGGCCGTTGCTGCGGTACTGCTCGATCGTGTCCTCGTTGTGGATTCCGGTCACCAGCCGCTCGTAGGCGATGTGCAGCAGCGCCATGCCCGGCGCCTCATAGATGCCGCGGCTCTTCGCCTCGATGATCCGGTTCTCGATCTGGTCGCACATGCCCAGGCCGTGGCGGCCGCCGATCACATTCGCCTCGGTGAACAGCGCCAGCGTGTCGTCGAAGCCCTGCCCGTTCAGCGCGACCGGCCGGCCCTCCTCGAACCGCACCGACACCGTCTCGGCCTTCACCGCCACGTCGTCGCGCCAGAACGCCACGCCCATGATCGGCTTGACGATGTTGATGCCGGTGTTCAGGAACTCCAGGTCCTTCGCCTCATGCGTGGCGCCGAGGATGTTGCTGTCGGTCGAGTAGGCCTTCTCGACGGAGGCTTTGTACTCGAAGCCCGCCGCAGCCATGTACTCGCTCATCTCCTTGCGGCCGCCGAGCTCGTCGATGAAGCGCTGATCGAGCCACGGCTTGTAGACCTGGAGGTTCGGGTTCACCAGCAGGCCGTAGCGGTAGAACCGCTCGATGTCGTTACCCTTGTAGGTGCTGCCGTCGCCCCAGATGTCGACGCCGTCCTCGCGCATCGCCTCCACCAGCAGGGTGCCGGTCACCGCGCGGCCCAGCGGCGTGGTGTTGAAATAGGTCGCGCCGGCCGTGCTGATGTGGAAAGCGCCGCACTGGATGGCAGCGATGCCCTCGGCCACAAGCTGGGCGCGGCAGTCGATCAGCCGAGCCGTCTCGGCGCCATAGGCCAGGGCCTTGCGCGGGATGTCGTCGTAGTCGCTCTCGTCCGGCTGGCCGAGATTGGCGGTGTAGGCGCAGGGGCGCGCGCCCTTTTCCCGCATCCAGTGCACGGCGGCGCTGGTGTCCAGACCGCCCGAGAACGCAATGCCGACGCGCTTGCCGACGGGAAGTTCGTGGAGAATGTTCGCAACCACCGTTCGCTCCGGAATTCTGCCTGGGGCCGTGCCTGACCGCCGGCAAGCTATCCCGGTTGCCGGCGAATGTTAAGGGTTGCCTCAAGGCCGGCCCCCGACCCGCCCCGAGGGTTGACGGCGGCGGCGATCCGCGCCACGATGAAATTCTGTTCAGTCGGTGTAAAAAATTACACTCCAATCAACGGAGCCGGATCGACGGGATGGACGACCAGGTCAGCCTGGCCACGCGCGCCGCGTGGCTGTCCTATGTGCGCCGCCTGACCCAGGGTGAGATCGCCGACCGGCTCGGCGTGTCGCGGGTCAAGGTGCACCGGCTGATCTCGCTGGCCGAGGAGTTGGGGCTGGTCAGTGTCCACATCGCCGGCCGTCCGGCCGAATGCCTGAAACTGGAGGACGGGCTGATCGACCGGTACAGCCTCGGCTTCTGCCGCGTCGTCCCGGCGATCGACGAGGAAGACCAGCCCTTCGAGGCGCTCGGCGCCGAGGGTGCGGCCTATCTGTCCCGCTATCTCGAAACGGCCGGCGACAAGGTGATCGGCGTCAGCCACGGCCGCACCCTGGCCGCGCTGGTCAACCGGCTGCCGCGCGTGGCGGCGCCGGAGACGAAGTTCGTGTCGCTGATGGGCAGCCTGACCCGCAAATCCGCCGCCAACCCGTTCGACGTGGTGCAGCGCCTGGCCGACAAGACCGGCGGCGAGGGCTATTTCATGCCGGTGCCGATGGCCGCCGACAGCCTGGGCGACAAGGCGGTGATGCTGTCGCAGAAAAGCGTCCAGGCGGTGCTGGCCCTGGCCCATAGGGCGACGCTGTGCCTGGTCGGCATCGGCGAGCTGGGGCCGCAGGCGCATATGCTGCAGACCGGCGTGCTGACCCGCGAGGAGTATGACGACCTGCGGGCCAAGGGCGCGGTCGGCGACCTGGTCGCCCAGTTCCTCGACGCCGAGGGCCGCCACGTCGCCTCCGAGGTCAATGACCGGGCGCTGAGCGTCGGGCTGGACGACCTGAAGGGCCGCCGCGTCGTCGCCATCGCCGGCGGCGCGATCAAGGCCGACGCCATCACCGCGGCGCTGATGAGCGGCATGGTGACCGACCTGATCATCGATGAATCCGCGGCGGTGGCCATGGCCGCGCGCCGGGGTGCCCGGCCGCCGCCGCGGCGGCAGGGCCTGCGCGAGACCAGCTGACAATTACAAACTCTGGGAGGACCACCGATGAAGCGCACCACCGACATCTTCGACCGCCATCTCGCCGGCGGGCTGTCGCGCCGGGAGCTGATGACCGGCGCCGCCAAGCTGGGCCTCGGCGGTGCCGCGGCCGGCTTCCTGCTGAACCAGGCCGGCACCCGGGCCCTGGCCGCGACCGGCCCCGACTTCAAGAAGTTCTCCGGCAAGAAGATCAGCCTGCTGCTGAACAAGCATCCCTACACGGATGCGATGATCGCCAACCTCGACAACTTCAAGGCCCTGACCGGCCTCGACGTCAGCTACGACGTGTTCCCGGAGGACGTCTATTTCGACAAGGTCACCGCCACCCTGTCGAGCAAGTCGCCGCAATACGACGTGTTCATGACCGGCGCCTACCAGACCTGGCAGTACGGCCCGGCCGGCTGGCTGGCCGACATCAACGAGTACATCAAGAACCCGGAGCTGACGGCCGCCGCCTACAACTGGGACGACGTGCTGCCGGGCCTGCGCTCCTCCACCGCCTGGTCGGGCGTGCCGGGACAGCCACTTGGCGGCGACGGCGCCAAGCAATGGGCGGTGCCCTGGGGCTTCGAGCTGAACAGCGTCGCCTACAACAAGCGGATCTTCGACGCCGCCGGCATGAAGCCGCCCAAGGATCTGCCGGAGATGGTGGACCAGGCCGGCAAGCTGAGCGCGCTGAACCAGGGCTTCTACGGCGTCGGCGTGCGCGGCAGCCGCAGCTGGGCGACGATCCACCCCGGCTACCTGTCGGGCCTGACCAATTATGGCGGCAAGGACTTCGCGGTCACCGACGGCAAGCTGAAGGCGGCGATGAACAGCGCCGAGTCCAAGGAGTTCACCAAGCTCTGGATCGAGATGATCCAGAAGGGCGGGCCGAAGAACTGGACCACCTACACCTGGTACGAGGTCGGCAACGACCTGGGTGCCGGGGCCTCTGCCATGATCTTCGATGCCGACATCCTGGGCTATTTCCAGAACAAGGGCACCAAGGAGGCCGGGAACCTGGCCTACCACCCGTTCAGCGCCAAGCCCGGCGCCGCGGCGCCGACGCCGAATGTCTGGATCTGGTCGCTGGCGATGAGCGCGTTCTCGCAGTCGCCGGAGGCCGGCTGGTACTTCGTGCAATGGGCCAGCGGCACCGAGCACACCACCTTCGGCGCCACCAAGGCCGACCTGGTCAACCCGGTGCGCCAGTCGGTCTGGGACAATGGCGACTTCCACAAGCGGCTGGAGAGCTATCCCGGCTATCTCGACCAGTACAAGGCCTCGGCCGCCGGGTCGAAGATCTACTTCACGCCGCAGCCCCTGTTCTTCAACCTGACCACAGAATGGGCGGCCAGCCTGCAGAAGATGTATGCCAAGGAGATCCCGGTCGATGAGGGGCTGGACCAGCTGGCCGAGTTCATCGACCAGCAGCTGAAGGATGCCGGCCTGGCCGACTGACGCCGTCCCGCGCGGACCGGCCTTCGCCCCGTTGGCCCGCGCGGCAGCCCCGCCCCCGCCGTCTCTCTCCCCCGGCGGGGGCGGGGCTCAGCGACCGTCTCCGAGAGGACCTTGCCCCGTGGCAACCATCGCCGCCGACACCGCGCCCCGAGCGCGCCGCAGCACCGGCCCCGGCCTGCTGCCTTATCTGCTGAGCCTGCCCGCGCTGCTGGTGACGATCGGGATCCTGATCCCCTTCGCGACCGCCGTGTACTACTCGCTGCAGCGCTACAACCTGGCCTTCCCGGCCGGGCGCAAGCTGATCTGGCTCGACAATTTCGTGGCCCTGTTCTCGGACGGGCGGTTCTGGGGCACGATCCAGGCGTCGCTGACCTACACCGTGCTGACCGTCGGCGTGCAGCTGCTGCTCGGCCTCGGCATCGCGCTGCTGCTGGTGCGCCGCAGCCTGATCAACAACCTGATGAGCGTGCTGCTGATCCTGCCGCTGATGGTGGCGCCGGCGATCGCCAGCCTGATGTGGAAGCTGATGACCAACCCGAATTTCGGGATCCTCAGCTATTTCGTGACCAGCCTCGGCTTCACCGATTTCCGCTGGGCGTCGGATCCGGCCTCGGCGATGTTCACCGTGGTG
The DNA here is from genome assembly GCF_002195995.1 of Inquilinus limosus. GTDB lineage: Bacteria > Pseudomonadota > Alphaproteobacteria > DSM-16000 > Inquilinaceae > Inquilinus > Inquilinus limosus_C. The sequence continues at coordinate 55,847 of NZ_NHON01000007.1, read as the reverse complement.
CTGGTCGACACCTGGGTCTACACGCCCTTCATCGCCATCCTGCTGCTGGCTGGGCTGCGCGCCCTGCCCCGCCAGCCCTTCGAGGCGGCGGAGCTGGACGGCGTGCCGCGCAGCTTCGTGTTCTTCCGCATCACCCTGCCGATGCTGCTGCCCTATATCCTGACGGCGAGCCTGTTCCGGATGCTGGACAGCATCCAGCAGTTCGACATCGTCTACGCCATGACCCAGGGCGGCCCGGGCGACCGGCTGATGCTGTTCCAGATCCGCGCCTATCTCGAGGCCTTCACCTTCACCAATATCGGCCGGTCGGCCGCGATCCTGATGGTGCTGTGGGCGATCACCTTCGCGCTCAGCAACGTCTTCATCAAGCAATGGCTCCGCCTGCGCGCCCGCGCGCATGGCCGGGCGTGAGGGGGGCGACGACCATGAGCTTCGGCCGGATCCTCCACGGTATCCTCCTGACCCTGGTGGCGCTGTTCTTCCTGTTCCCGCTGGTCTGGGTGGCGCTGATGTCGTTCATGACCAATGCCGACATCCTGCGCAGCCCGCCCAGCGTGATCTTCAGCCCGACGCTGGAGAACTACGCCGCGCTGATCGCCGGCGAGCTGTCGACCAATGTCGGCGCGCTGAAGATCGACTACATGCAGAACCTGCTGAACAGCCTGATCCTCAGCTCCTGCTCGGTGCTGCTGTCGCTGCTGCTCGGCGTGCCGGCCGCCTATGCCTTCGCCCGCTTCAAGTTCCGGCTGGGCGAGAACATGGCCTTCACCATGCTGTCCTTCCGCTTCGCGCCGCCGCTGCTGGTGCTGCTGCCGCTGCAGCTGTATTTCCAGGACCTCGGCCTTAGCGACACTTATATCGGGCTGATCTGGGTGTACCAGCTGATCACCCTGCCGCTGATCCTGTGGATCGTGCGCGGCTATTTCGAGGACATCAGCGAGGACATCGAAAACGCCTATCGCCTGGACGGCCATTCCTGGCTGCGCACCTTCCTGAAGATCGCGGTGCCGCTGGCCCGGCCCGGCATCGCCGCCGCCGCCCTGCTGGCCTTTATCTTCGCCTGGAACAACTTCATCTTCGCACTGATCCTGGGGTCGAGCTCGATCCAGCCGGTGACGGTCGGGGCGCTGGCCTTCATCACCGCGTCGGGCATCAATTACGGCCAGATCGCCGCGGCCTTGGTGCTGTCGATCCTGCCGACCCTGGCCCTCGCCCTCTACGCCCAGCGCTACTTGGTCGAGGGGCTCAGCCTCGGCGCCGTGAAGGGGTGACGACCATGGCCTTCCTCGACATCGCCGGCCTCGGCAAGAGCTTCGGCAAGGCCCAGATCCTCGACGGCCTCGACCTGCAGGTGGAGAAGGGCGAGTTCGTGGTGGTGTTCGGCCCGTCCGGCGCCGGCAAGACCGTGCTGCTGCGCCTGATCGCCGGCATCCTGCAGCCGGAGGCGGGCGACATCCGCATCGGCGGCGCCTCGATCCTCGGTCAGGGGCCGGAACAGCGGGACGTCGGCATGGCGTTCCAGAACTTCGCCCTCTACCCCCACCTGCCGGCCTTCGAGAACATCGCCAGCCCGCTCAGGGCGCGGCGGATCGGAGAGGCCGAGATCAAGAAGCGGGTGCAGGAGGTGGCGGAGCTGTTGCGCATCGGCCACGTGCTTGACCATCTGCCGAAGCAGCTGTCGAACGGACAGAAGCAGCGCACCGCTTTGGCCCGCAGCCTGGTGTGCTCGCCGTCGGTCCTGCTGCTCGACGACCCGCTGCGCAATGTCGACGCCAAGATCCGCTACGAGATGCGGCAGGAGCTGCCGCGCCTGCTGCGCGCCGTCGGCGCCACCGTCCTCTACGTCACCCAGGACTACAAGGAGGCGATGGCGTTGGGCGACCGGGTCGGCGTGTTGCTGGACGGCCGCTTCCGCCAAGTCGACACCCCGGCCGGCATCTACGGCAAGCCGCAGGACACGAGGATCGCCCGGCTGTTCGGCGACCCACCGATCAACCTGATCGAGACCGCGGCGCAGGACGGCCGGATCCGCATCGCCGGCACCGAATTCCCGGCGCCGGCCACGGTGCCCGCCGGCAAGCCCTGCCTGGTCGGGCTGCGGCCGGAGGATGTCGAGGTCCGGTTCGAGCCGGCCGATGATGCGGTGCCGGTGGATCTGGAGGCGGTGACGCCGTTGAATGTCCGCACCGTGATGCTGCTGCGCGCCGCCGACGGCACCGAGATCCTGGCCAGCCGGCCGGAGGACCAAAGCGACGATCTGGGCCGCGGCCGGCGCCGCGCCTGGGCCCGGCCGGACCTCGCCCGCGCGCTGTGCTTCGACCGCGAGACCGGCGCCCGCCTGCCGGCCGCGACGGCCTGAGGAACATCGATGGCAACCCTGACGCTCGACGCCGTCTCCAAGATCTACGGGCCGCGGCTGGCCCATCCGGTTCGTGCGGTCGATGCCGTGTCGCTGGCGCTGCGCGACGGCGAACTGGTCGGCCTGCTCGGCTCCTCCGGCTGCGGCAAGACCTCGACCCTGCGCATGATCGCGGGGTTCGAAAGCGTGTCGGAAGGCAGCATCCGGATTGGCGATCGCGTGATCAACGACCTGCGCCCGGCCGACCGCAACGTCGCCATGGCGTTCGAGGGCTATGCCCTGTACCCGCCGCTGACCGTGCGCGACAATATCGGCTTCAGCCTGCTGCGCGACCGGATCCCGAAGGCCGAGGTACAGCAGCGCGTGGCCCATGTCGCGGCGCTGCTGGAGATCGGCGACATCCTCAACCGCTATCCGCAGGCGATCTCCGGCGGCCAGCAGCAGCGGGTCAGCCTGGCTCGGGCCCTGGTGCGGCGGGCGCAGCTGTCATTGCTCGACGAGCCGATGTCCCAACTGGAACCGCAGCTGCGCGCCGTGCTACGGGCGCGCATCAAGGACTATCTGATCGAGCACAGGATGACGACGGTCTTCGTGACCCATGACCAGACCGAGGCGCTGGCCCTGGCCGACCGCATCGCGGTGATGGAGGGCGGGCGGCTGCAGCAATTCGCCTCGCCCACCGACCTGAAGCGGCGCCCGGCCAACCTGTTCGTCGCCGGCTTCATCGGCGAGCCGCCGATGAACCTGTTCCCGGCCCGGGTGGTTCGGGAGACCGGCGGGCTTGCGGTCGAGGTGCAAAGCGAGGCCGGGGGCTTCCGCCTGCCGCATGCCGGTCCGGGCCTGGCCGATGGCGGCAAGGTCCATCTCGGCATTCGCGGCCATGAGATCCGCGTCGGCACCGCTCGCGCGGGCGAGACACAGTTGCAGGGCACGGTGATCGCCAACCAGTGGCTGGGTGACCAGAGCCACATCGCGTTGGACGTCGACGGCGTGCGTCTGACCATCGTCACCGACCGGGCGCTGGAGGCGGCGGCGGACACAAGGCTGGCCCTGGCCCTGCCGGCATCGGCGCTGCACCTGTTCGATAGCGGCAGCGAGATGGCGATCGCCCATGGTGGACACCCGGCCGTGGCGGTCGCGGCATGAGCATGGAATCCATCATTCGGCGACCGCCCCCAAACGAGTCCCCCCTCCCCTCGCGGGAGGGGGCTAGGGGGAGGGGGTTCTCGCAGCCCGAGCCGATCCCGGACCACTGCAGACCGGCCTCCGCGGAGAGCTCGACCCAAGGCTTTTCGCGCGCGGACGCGCGCAGACCCCTCCCCCTGCCCCCCTCCCGCAAGGGGAGGGGGGACAAAAATAGAGAGGCCTCGTTTGCACGCAGGGGCCTCGCATGAGCAAGGACGTCCTGATCGGCCTCGATTCCGGGACCTCGGTGGTCAAGGCGGTGGCCTTCGACCTGGATGGTGCGCCGGTCGAGCATGCGGCGCGGCCGAACACGACCATCCCGGTCGACGGCGCCGGTATGGAGCAGGAGTTCGACCGCAGCTGGGACGACGCCGCGCTGGTGCTGCGCGAGCTCGCGGCGAAGCTGGAGGCGCGCGGCCTGCGTGTCGCCGGGATCGCCGTGACCGGCCAGGGCGATGGCACCTGGCTGATCGACCGCGACGGCGACCCGGTCGGCCGCGCCATGCTGTGGCATGACGGACGGTCCGGCCCCATCGTGGCGGAGCTGCACCGCAGCGGCACGGCCAAGGCGGTGCAGCGCTTCACCGGCACCATGCTGAACATGTCGAACCAGTCCGGCCAGCTGCTGTGGCTGAAGCGGCACCGGCCGGAAGCGCTGGCCCGCGCCGCCACCGCCTTCCATTGCAAGGACTGGCTGTATTTCCGGATGACCGGGGAGCGGGCGACCGACGTTTCCGAAGGCACCTTCACCTTCGGCGACTACCGCACGCGCGACTACGCGCCCGAGGTGCTGGAGCTGTTCGGCCTGCAGGACGAGGCCCGGCTGCTGCCGCCGATGGTCGACGGTGCCCGCCAGAATGCAGCGCTGACGCCCCAGGCCGCGACCGCGACCGGCCTGCCCGCCGGCACGCCGGTGGTGCTGGCCCCGGTCGACCTGCTGTGCGGCGCCGTCGGCTCCGGCCTCTACGACCCCGAGGGCCGCGCCGGCTTCACCGTGCTGGGCTCCACCGGCGCCCATATGCGCCTCGTTTTCGGGGCCGACCGGGTGACGCTGGGCGAGGAGGTCGGCTACACCATGCCGTTCATCGTCCCGGGCAGCTACGTCTCCATGGTCTCGAACATGGCGGCGACGCTGAACATCGACTGGCTGTGCGGCGTGGTCGAGGAGGTGGCGGCGGTCGCCGGGGCGACGCTGCCGAAGCGGTCAGACCTGATCCGCCTGCTCGACGCCAAGGCGGCGGCGGCGAAGCCGGGGCGGCTGTTGTACCATCCGTTCATCGCCGAGGCGGGAGAGCGCGGGCCCTTCGTCGACAGCGCCGCCCGCGCCTCGGTCATCGGCCTGTCCGGCACTGCCGGCGCCGGCGACCTGCTGCGCGCGATCTATGAGAGCCTCGGCTTCGCCAGCCGCGACTGCTACGAGGCGGTCGGCGGCACGCCGGCGGAGATCCGCCTGGCCGGCGGTGCCGCGCGCAGCGCCACCGTCCGCGGCATCCTGGCCGCCGCCACCAACGCGCCAGTGCGGCTGGTGAAGCGCGAGGAGGTCGGCGCCGCCGGCGCGGCCATGGTGGCGGCGCTGTCGCTGGGCATCCTACCCGATATCGATGCCGCCTGCGCCCGCTGGGTGACGCCGCTGCTGGCCGAGGCCGAAGCGCCCGACCCGGCACTGGTCGCGACCTATGACCGCCTGTTCCCGCAGTACCGCGCCAGCTACCGCAGCCTGCGCCCGGTCTGGCACGCCCTGGAAGACCTGAGGACCCGAGGATGACCCGACGCATCGCCGTGATCGGCGACCGCTTCATGCTGCCCAGCCTGTTCGTGGAAGCGCTGGAGAAAATTCCGGCCGCGCTCGACATCCGGACGCTGGAGCAGCCCTGGCCGGACGAGCCGATGGTGCATGGCTATGCCGGCACCGGACTCGACGGGCTGAAGGAGTTCATGGGCGACCCGGACGAGATCGTCGACTTCATCGGCGACGCCGAGATCCTGGTGACCCATCTGGCCCCGATCTCGGCCGGCATGCTGGAACGGCTGCCGGAACTCAAGCTGGTCGGCGTCAGCCGCGGCGGGCCGGTCAACATCGACATGAGGGCGGCCAAGGCGCACGGCGTGAAGGTGGTGAACGCCCCCGGCCGCAACGCCAGCGCGGTGGCCGAGTTCACCATCGGCGCCATCCTGGCCGAGACCCGGCTGATCACCCGCGGCCACACCTCCCTGTCGCAGGGCCAGTGGCGGGGCGACCTGTACCGCGCCGACCTGACCGGCCGCGAGCTGTCGGAGATGACAGTCGGCGTCATCGGCTACGGCCATGTCGGGGCCAAGGTGGTACGCCTCTTGAAGGCCTTCGGCTGCCGCATCCTGGTGACCGACCCCTATGTCCAGCTCGCCCCCGCCGACAGCGCCGACGGCGTGCAGCAGGTGGCGCTGGAGACGCTGCTGGCCGAAAGCGACGTCATCACCCTGCATCCGCGCGTCACCGCCGAGACCACCGGCATGATCGACGCCGAGGCCTTCGCCGCGATGAAGGACGGGGCGGTGTTCGTCAACACCGCCCGCGGCCCGCTGGTCGATTACGACGCGCTCTACGACGCGCTGGTGTCCGGCAAGCTGCGCGGCGCGATGCTGGAGACCTTCGCGGTCGAGCCGCCGCCGGAGGATTGGCCGCTCCTGAAGCTGCCCAACGTCACCCTGACCCCGCACATCGCCGGCGCCTCGGTGAAGACCGTCACCTACGCCGCCGGGCTGATCGCCGAGGACGTGCGGCGCTACCTGGCCGGCGAGCCCCTGCTCCGCCTCTGCTGACCCCTTTCACGGAACCCGACCATGACCACCGAAATCGAGCTGCGCACCAGGATCGTCGAAGCCTGCCGGCAGATGAACGCCAACGGGCTGAACCAGGGCACCTCCGGCAACATCAGCGCCCGCTGGGGCGACGGCATCCTGGTGACCCCGACCGGCGTGCCCTATGACGAGATGACGCCGCACGACATCGTCGCCATGACGATGGACGGCAGCTGGGAGCATGGCGACCACCGCCCCTCCTCCGAATGGCGCTTCCATCTCGACATCCACCGCCGCAAGCCGGAGGTGAACGCCATCGTCCACTGCCACCCGATGTATTCGACCATCCTGGCGATCCGGCACCAGGAGATCCCGGCGCTGCACTACATGATCGCCTGCGGCGGCGGCAATTCGATCCCCTGCGCGCCCTATGCCACCTACGGCACGCCGGAGCTGTCGGAGCATGCCATCGCGGCGCTGCAGGGCCGCACCGCCTGCCTGCTGGCCAATCACGGGCTGATCGCCACCGGCGCGACGCTGGGCAAGGCGATGTGGCTGGCGGTCGAGGTCGAGACCCTGGCCAAGCAGTATGTCTACACGCTGATGCTGGGCGGGCCGAAATGCCTGCCGGATGACGAGATCGACCGGGTGATCGAGAAGTTCAAGGATTACGGCCCGCGCCCGAAGAAGCAGGCAGCCTGAGCGGATGGCGGACGGAGCGGAACAGCGGAGCAGTGCCGTCGTCGACCTGCTGGTGGTCGGCGGCGGCGTCAACGGCGCCGGCATCGCCCGCGACGCGGTCGGGCGCGGCCTGTCGGTGCTGCTGTGCGAGAAGGGCGACCTGGCCGAGGGCACGTCGAGCCGCAGCGGCAAGCTGGTGCATGGCGGCCTGCGCTACCTCGAATATTACGAGTTCCGGCTGGTGCGCGAGGCGCTGATCGAGCGCGAGGTGCTGCTGGCCGCCGCACCGCACATCATCTGGCCGATGCGCTTCGTGCTGCCGCATGACAGCTTCCTGCGCCCGGCCTGGCTGCTGCGGACCGGACTGTTCCTGTACGACCACCTCGGCGGCCGCAAGCGGCTGCCGGCCAGCCGGGGCCTGGATTTGCACCGCGCCCCGGAGGGCAAGCCGCTGCAGGACCGCTTCCGCCGCGGCTTCGAGTACTCCGACTGCTGGGTCGACGATGCCCGGCTGGTGGTACTGAACGCGATCGGTGCGGCCGAGCGTGGGGCGGAGATCCTGACCCGCACCGAATGCGTGTCGCTGCGGCGGCGCGACGGGCTGTGGCACGCGGTGCTGCGCCCGGCCGGCGGCGGGGCCGAGCGGCAGGTCGTCGCCCGCGCGGTGGCCAACGCCGCCGGCCCCTGGGTCGACAAGGTGCTGACCGGCGCCGCCGGCCTGAAATCCGGCAAGAAGATCCGGCTGGTGCGCGGCAGCCACATCGTGGTGCGGAAGTTCTATGACGGGCCGCAGGCCTATCTGGTGCAGAACACTGACAAGCGGGTGATCTTCATCAATCCGTATGAGAACGGGTACCTTCTGATCGGCACCACCGACATCCCGCAGACCGGCGACCCCGACACCGTGGCGGTCGACCCGAAGGAGGTCGAGTATCTCTGCGGGGTGCTGAACCGCGCCTTCCAGCGCCAGACCGGCCCGCAAGACGTGGTGCATTCCTTCGCCGGGGTGCGGCCGCTGTTCGACGACGACGCCGCCAACCCCTCGGCCGTGACTCGCGACTATGTCTTCGACGTCGACGACGAGGGCGCGCCGATCCTCTCCGTGTTCGGCGGCAAGATCACGACGTTCCGCAAGCTGGCCGAGCACGCGCTGGACCGGCTGAAGCCGTTCTTCCCGGCGATGGGTCCGGCCTGGACCGCGTCGACCCCGCTGCCCGGCGGCGACATGCCCGGCGCTGACTTCGAGCGCTGGCTGGCGGAGTTCCGCCGGCGCCATCCCTGGCTGCCGGAGGGCTTGGCCCTGCATTACGGCCGGCTCTACGGCACCCGCGCCGACGCGCTGCTGGAGGGCTCCCGGTCGATGGCCGATCTCGGCCGGCACTTCGGCGGGCTGCTGCACGAGCGCGAGGTCGCCTGGCTGCGAGCACAGGAATGGGCCGAGGATGCCGAGGACATCCTGTGGCGCCGCACCAAGCACGGGCTGCATCTGTCGCCGGAGGAGACCGCAGCTTTCATCGAGTGGCTCGAGGCCGCCCCGACTCCGGCCCAGGCCATGGGCCGTTGACCATCTGATGGGCCGGTGCCGCCCCCTCACCCGGAACCGCTGTCGCGGTTCCGACCTCTCCCCGGGGGAGAGGTGTGTTTCCCCCCTCCTTGGGGAGAGGGAGGGACCCATTCGCGTTGGCGAATGGGAGGGTGAGGGGGCGACCGGGCGCCAATTCAACCCGATACTCACAGGTCTCCGCCCATGACCCTCGACCCAGCAACCGATCCCGATCTCCGCACCCTGCGCGCCCTCTCCGCCCAACTCGGCCGCGACCCGGATCAGGTGCAGGCGGCGGGCGGCAACACCTCTCTCAAGCGCGACGGCACGATGTGGATCAAGGCCTCCGGCACCTGGCTGGCCCGGGCAGAGGACGAGGAGATCCTGGTGCCGGTGCGGCTGGACCCGCTGCTGCAGGCGATGCGCGACGGCGACCCGGCCGCCGAGACCGCCCGCGACTTCGTGGTGGCGGAGCACAATCCCCGCGGGCTGCGGCCGTCGATCGAGACCACGGTGCATGCGGTGCTGCCCTTCACGGTGGTGCTGCACGTCCATTGCGTCTCGACCATCGCCCTGGCCATCCGCGCGGACGCCGAGGCCCGGCTGGCCGAGCGTCTGGACGGGCTGCCGGGCGTCGACTGGGCCTTCATCCCCTATTGCAAGCCGGGCCTGACCCTGTCGCAGGCGATCGCGGCGCGGCTGCGGCCCGCCACCAATGTCGTGGTGCTGGGCAATCACGGGCTGGTGGTGGCGGCGGACGGCGTTGCCGAGGCGGGCGAATTGCTGGACCGGGTCTGCGCCGCCCTGGCCATGCCCCGCCGCCCGGCCCCTGTGGCGCAGCCCGAGGCGCTGGCCGAGTTCGTCCGCGGCACGCCCTATCGTCTGCCGCAGGATCCGGTGGCGCATGACACGGCGACCGACCCGGCCAGCCTGGCGCTGGCCACGACGGGCGCGTTCTATCCCGACCATGTGATCTTCCTCGGCGCCGCTCTCGCCACGGCCCGCACGCCGGCCGAGCTGGCGGCGCTGGGCGACGGGCCGCGAGCGCCCGCAATTGTTGGCGTGCCGGGCCACGGCGTGGTGCTGCACCAAGGCGTGCTGCGCGGGGCCGACGAGATGGCCCGCTGCCTGGCCGATATCGCCGGGCGGGTGCCGGCCGGAACCGGTGTCCGACCCTTCACCCAGGCCCAGATCGACGAACTGACCCAGTGGGACGCGGAGCAATACCGGCAGTCGCTGAGCCGGCGGGAGGGGTGACCATGGCAGAGGCTGCGCGCGCGATCGGCATCGATGTCGGCACCTCCGGCGTCCGCGCGGTGGCGGTGGACGCCGCCGGCCGTCCTGTCGGTCGCGGCGCCATGGCCACCGACAGCCCGGGCCTGGACCCGCGCGACCCGGAGATGTGGTGGCTGGCCACCGTGGCGGCGCTGCGCCGGCTGGCGGCGGAGGCCGAGCTGTCCCGGGTCGGCGCCGTCGCGGTCGACGGCACCTCCGGCACCGTGCTGGTGACCGATGCCGCAGGGCGGCCGGTCGGGACCGCGCTGATGTACAACGACCCCTGCCCCGACGACGCGGTGGTGGCGCGGATCGATGCCGTGGCTCCGCCCGGCAGCGCCGCCCGTGGCCGCAGCTCCGCCCTCGCCCGCGCCCTGGTGCTGCTGCGCCGGCCTGGAGCGGTCAGGGTGCTGCACCAGGCCGACTGGATCGCCGGCTGCCTGTCCGGCCGCTTCGACGTCACCGACGAGAACAACGCGCTGAAGACCGGCTACGACCCGGTGGCGCGCCGCTGGCCGGACTGGATTTCCGCCCTTGGCATCGATCCCGCCGCCCTGCCGCGGGCAGTGGCGCCGGGCACACCGACAGGCCCCGTGGATGCGGCCACCGTCGCCCTCGGCCTCCCTGCCGGCGCGCTGGTGGTGGCCGGCACGACCGATGGCTGCGCCTCCTTCCTCGCCACCGGGGCGGATACGGTGGGCGACGCGGTCACGGCGCTCGGATCGACCCTGGTGATCAAGCTGCTGTCCGACCGGCCGGTCGATTCCCCGCGGCACGGCGTCTACAGCCACCGCATGGGCGACCGCTGGCTGGTCGGCGGCGCCTCCAACAGCGGCGGGGCGGTGATCGCCCAGCTGTTCGGCCGCGACCGGCTGCCGGACCTGACCGCAGCGCTGCGGCCGGACCGGCCGACCGGCCTGTCCTACTACCCCCTGCCCCGCCCGGGCGAGCGCTTCCCGGTCTCCGACCCCGACCTGGCGCCGGTGCTGGAGCCGCGGCCGGACGACGACGCGCTTTTCTTCCAGGGCGTGCTGGAAGGCATCGCCGGGATCGAAGGCCGCGCCTATCGCCTGCTGGCGGAGCTCGGCGCACCGGCCGCGACCTCGCTGCGCAGCGTCGGCGGCGGCGCCGGCAACGCCGGCTGGACCGAGATCCGCCGCCGGCAGCTGGGCGTGCCCTTCCTGCCGGCCTTGTCGGAGGACGCGGCAGAGGGTACAGCCCGGCTGGCCCTGGCGGGACTTGGAGCGTCTTGATGCCGATGATCGAGCAGGCGAATGGCATCGGCGAGATCGTCGACCGCTTCGGCACCTGGTTCGTCGACCAGTACGGCGTGCTGCATGACGGCCGCCACCCCTATCCCGGCGCGATCGAGGCGCTGCGCCGGCTGAAGGATGCCGGCCGGCACATCGTGCTGCTGTCCAATTCCGGCCGCTCCGCCGCCTACAACGCCCGGCGGATGGAGGCGCTGGGCTTCGCCCGCGACAGCTACGACCATTTCGTCACCTCCGGCGATGTCGCCCTGGCCCTGCTGCAGAGCGGCACGCTGCCGGTGTCGCCCGGCAGCGGCGCCCGCTGCCTGGTCATTTCCAGCGGCGAGGATCGCGGCTTCGCCGAGACGCTGGGCTTCGCCGAGGCCGAGACCGGGGATGCCGCCGATCTGGTGGTGATCGCCGGCAGCCGCGGCCACCTGATCCCGCTGGACAGCTATCGCGACCTGCTGGCCCCGGCGGCGGCGCGCGGCGTGCCGGCGCTGTGCACCAATCCCGACAAGATCATGCTGACCCCGCTGGGCCCCGCCTTCGGCGCCGGCCGCATCGCCGAGATGTACGAGGCGTTGGGCGGCAGCGTCACCTGGGTCGGCAAGCCGCATCCGCTGATGTACCGCCATGCCGCCGCCACCGCCGGGGTCGAGCGGCCGGAGCAGGTGCTGTGCGTCGGCGACAGCGTCGAGCATGACGTCGCCGGCGCCCGCGGCTTCGGCGCCGCCGCCGCGCTGGTGCGCACCGGCATCCATGCCGGCATGGCCGAGGACGAGATGGCGCGGGAATTCGCGACCGTCGGCTGCGCCCCGGACATCCTGCTGCCATCGTTCCGCTGGTAGTCTCGCCGCCCCGCCAGAGCCGACGGAACAATTTGGGGCTTGTTTCGTTTCTGGAACGACCTTATTCCGGGGCAGGACAATTTTCTCAGCCACCATGTCGGACGAACGCACCCTCGGCGACCTGATCGGCCGGACCTACGATGCTGCCGTCGGGGATGAGGACTGGACCACGCTGGTCGAGACGATGGCCCGCGCCGTCGGCGGCACCTCCGCCGTGATGCGCTGGCTTGCCCGGCCGGCGGAGACGGCGGTCACGGTCAACCTGGACCCCGCCGCGCACCAGGCCTATGACGCCTACTACCACACCGTCGACCCGGTCTGGCCGAAGCTGTTCGAGCTGCCGCCGGGAACGGCCGTCGACGACTGCGCCCTGGTGCCGGAACCGGCCCTGGGACGGACCGAGATCTACAACGACCTGTACCGCCAGAACCATCTCTGGTTCTGCCTGTCCTGGTACACGGTGGATGCCGCAGGGCAGCCGGTCTGCCTGGCGATCTACCGGCCCCGCCAGCAGCCGCTCTACACCGGCGAGGAGTTGCGGCTGCTGCAGGCCGTGACCCCGCATCTCGACCGGGCGGTGCAGATCGAAGGCCGGCTCGCGGCCGCGACGGAGCGGCGCAAGGCCGCCCAGCTGCCGCAGGCCGGGCCCGATCTCAGCGGGCGCGAGCGCGATTGCCTGGCCTGCATCGCCCGAGGCGCGTCGAGCAAGAGCATCGCCCGCCAGCTGGCGCTGTCGGCCCACACGGTCAACGAATACATCGCCTCGGCGATGCGCAAGCTGCGGGCGTCCAGCCGCACCGAGGCCGTGGCCACCGCCATCGCCCTGGGCCTGCTGACCCTCTGACCATCCCGGCGATGCCGGCCCGGACATCCTGCTGCCATCTTTTCGAGGATATTCTCGCCCTCTCCATTCCACAGGCCCGCCCGCCGTGCTGGACGATCGCACTGTCACCGATCTGATCTGCCGGACCTACGATGCCGCCATCGGCAACGAGGATTGGACATCGCTGATCGATCGGCTGATGCAGGCCATCGGCGGCAAGGCCGCCCTGCTGCGCTGGCGCGGCCGGCCGACCATGCCGGCGATCACGATCAACATGGATCTGGCGGCCCAGCACGTCTACGACGCCCATTATTCCAGGCTCGATCCGCTCTGGCCCTTGATCCGTCGCCTGCCTCCGGGATCCGCCGTCGAGGACTGCGCGCTGATGCCGGCGCAGGTGCTGGAACAGACCGAGTTCTACCGGGGCTTCATGGTTCCGAACGGGCTGGGAGCCGGCCTGTCCTGGTATGGGCTGGATCCGGCCGGTCAGCCCGTCGCCCTGTATATCGCGTCCCCGTCGCGCCAGGCCTCCGGCACGGGTGAGGCGTTGCGCCTGCTGAGCGTTCTGGCCCCGCATCTCAGCCGGGCCGTCACGATCGAAGGCCGCCTGGCCGCCTCCTCGCGGACACCCTCCTCAGGTTCCACCGGGCGACAGCCTGGCCTGAGCCCGCGGGAGCGCGACTGCCTGGCGCGCGTTGCCCGGGGGGCGTCGAGCAAAGGCATCGCCCGCCAGCTGGCCCTGTCCGTCGACACGGTGAACGAATATATCGGCGCGGCGATGCGCAAGCTGCAGGCCTCGAGCCGCACCGAGGCCGTCGCCACCGCTCTGTTTCTCGGCCTGCTGAACCTCTGACCGCCGGCGCCGCATCCATGGGGTGACATCCGCCGCCGGACGTCGCACCCTGCCCCCTCCGCACGAAGCACGACCCGCCGCCGCGGCGGGAGGAGACGGACCATGGATCTGGGACTGACCGGCCGCAAGGCCCTGGTGTGCGCCGCCAGCAAGGGCCTCGGCAAGGGCTGCGCCCTGGCGCTGGCGCGCGAGGGCGTCGATCTCGTCATCACCGCCCGCGGCGCCGAGGCGCTGGAGGCGACGGCCGACGAGATCCGCCGCATCACCGGCGCCAGGGTCACGACCGTCGCCGGCGACATCGCCACCGAGGCCGGCCGCGAGGCCGCGCTGGCCGTCTGCCCGGAGCCGGACATCCTGGTGAACAATGCCGGCGGCCCGCCGCCCGGCGATTTCCGCGACTGGGACCGCGACGCCTGGATCAAGGCGATCGACGCCAACATGCTGACCCCGATCTTCCTGACCAGGGCGGTGGTCGACGGCATGGCGGCGCGCGGCTTCGGCCGCATCGTCAACATCACCTCCAGCTCGGTGAAGGCGCCGATCGCGGAGCTGGGCCTGTCGAACGGCGCCCGGTCCGGCCTGACCGGCTTCATCGCCGGCATCGCCCGGCAGATGGCCGGCAAGGGCGTCACCATCAACGGCCTGCTGCCCGGCGCCTTCGACACCGACCGGCTGCGCGGCGGCATCAACGCGGCCGCCCAGCGCTCGGGCCAGGACGCCGAGGCCGTCGCCGACCGGCGCCGCGCCGCGATCCCGGCCGGCCGCTTCGGCCAGCCCGACGAGTTCGGCGCCGCCTGCGCCTTCCTGTGCAGCGTCCATGCCGGCTACATCACCGGCCAGAACCTCCTGATCGACGGCGGCGCCTTCCCCGGCACGTACTGACCGCCGGAGATGCTGTGGCGGGCGGAGGCCCGGGCCGGCGGCCCCGCCCTCCTATCAGTTTTAGGGGATTGAGGGGCGGCGGCCGATGGCGGGATAATGCCCGTTCCCTTCCGCCCGCACGCAGGCCCGGCATGGACCGTCACTGGGTTGTGCCCGACCAAGCCACCATCACCGGCGTGATCGGCCAGATCTACGATTCGGCGCTCGGCGACGACGACTGGTCGGTGGTGGTCGAACGGCTGACACGGCTGCTCGGCGGCCACACCGGCACGCTGCACCGGTCACCGTCGCCGCTGAAGCAGGATGTCGCCATCCGTCATAACGCCGATCCGGCCTGCGTCGCGCTGTACAACGCTTACTATCACCGCCTGGTGCCGGCGACGCCGAGGATGCTGTCGCTGCGGCGGCCGACCGGCCTCCTTTCCGGCCGGGAGATCCCCGATGCGGAGTTCACCCGGACCGAATACTACAACGACTATCTTCGGCCGCAGGGTCTGCATGGCTGGATGGCCTGGGCCGATGGCGGCGAGCGGGGCCCCAGCGCCCATCTGACGCTCTGGCGACCGCGGAACCGCGAACGCTGGGACGCGCCGGAGCTGGCCGTGCTGCAGCATGTCGGCCCGCATCTCAGTCGTGGGCTGGAGATCGAGCGGCGGCTCGGCGCCGTCCGCGCGGCGGGGCCGGTCGACAAGGCCCTGAGTCCCCGCCAGCTCGACTGCCTGGCCTGCGCCGCGCGAGGCCAGGGCAGCAAGGAGACCGCCCACCGCCTCGGCCTGTCGGTCAACACGGTCAACATGTACATCGCCGCCGCCAAGCGCAGACTCGGCGCGGCCAACCGCAGCGAGGCCGTGGCCATAGCCTTCCGTCTCGGACTGCTGCCCGTCTGAAACGACGCTCAGACTCCGATGCCGGCGAGGTCGTGCCGCAGGATCGGCCGGGCGGGGATGCGGCGGGCCACTTCGCGGAAACCGAGCCGGGCGAAGGTCGAGGCGTAGCCGCTGCCGGAGGCGCTGGGCGACACCGCGGCGTCGAAGGGATAGGCCTCCAGCGCCGGCGCGCCGGCCCGCTTCGCGGCCCGCAGCGCCGCCTCGATCAGCGCCGTGCTGACGCCGCGGCGGCGCCAGCCCTTGCGGATGTAGAAGCAGGACAGCGACCAGACCGGCACGTCGTCGACGGCTTTGAGGCGCCAGTTGCGGTCCAGCTCCGGCACCGCCGCGCGCGGGGTCAGCTGGCACCAGCCGACCGCGAGATCGCCGAAGAAGGCCAGCAGCCCGGGCGGCGGCCCCTGCTCCACCACCGCCCGGAAATCGGCCTTGTTCTCGCGGCGCGGCCGGCGGCGATAGGCGGCGCCGATGCGGCCATGCATGCACCAGCAGCCATTGACCGCACCGGCCGGCCCGAACAGGTCCTCCAGCGCCGGCCACAGCCCCGGCGTCAGCGGATGGATGGCGAAGCCCATGCCGGCTCTCCCCGAGCGATTGCTCCCCCGATCAACACGCGGGCGGCCGGCGTGGCTCCTTAGCCCGTTCCGAATCCGCCCGGGATGGTGCAGTCTCCCGGCCATGAGCGAGACACCCCGCATCCTCTATGGCCGCGAGCAGGACCTGGATGTCGCCGAGTTCCGGCGCGTGCTGGTCGAATCCGGGCTCGGCCGCATCCGCCCGGTGGATGACGAGCCGCGGCTGCAGGCGATGATCGACGGCGCCAACCTGATCGTCACCGCCCGGCTGGACCGGCCCGGCCGGCCGCTGGTCGGGTTCGGCCGCGCCGTCACCGATTCGGTCTGGTGCTGCTACCTGTCCGACCTCGCCGTTTCGGCCTCGGCCCAGGGCCTCGGCGTCGGCAAGGGCTTGCTGGACGAGGCTCGCCGGCAGCTCGGGCCCGGCGTCAGCCTCTACCTGATCTCGGTGCCCGAGGCGGTCGGCTTCTATGAGCGGGCCGGGATGAAGCGCCTACCCGACGCTTTTTCCTACAAACGCGAACGCTGATCCTCGTAGACAAGGACATCCCGGCATGACCGATCTTCCCGTCCGCCCGTTCCAAGGCCGCGACGGCGTTCCGCTGGCCTATCGCGAGCTCGGCGAGGGCCGGCCGCTGGTGCTGATCCACGGCTTCTTCTCGACCGCCACCGTGAACTGGCTGCGCTACGGCCACGCCGCGGCAATCGCGGCGCGAGGCTACCGCGTGATCATGCCGGACCTGCGCGGCCACGGCGACAGCGGCAAGCCGCACGACCCGGCCGCCTATCCGCGTGACATCCTGGCCGATGACGGGCTGGCGCTGGTCGAGCAGCTGGGCCTGGCCGACTACGACCTCGGCGGCTATTCGCTGGGCGGGCGGACGGTGGTGCGGATGCTGGCGCGCGGCGCCGCGCCCGGCCGGGCCATCGTCGCCGGCATGGGCCTGGACGGCATCGTCAGCGCCGGTGGCCGCAACGCCTATTTCCGCCACGTCCTGACCAATCTCGGCGGCTTCCAGCGCGGCACGGCCGAATGGATGGCCGAGGCCTTCCTGAAGACCGTCGGCGGCGACCCGGAGGCGCTGCTGCAGGTGCTGGGCACCTCGGTCGACACGCCGCGCGCGGCGCTGGCGGCGATCGCGGTGCCGACCCTGGTGGTGGCCGGCGCCGAGGATGACGACAACGGCTCGGCCGCGGACCTTGCCGCCGCCCTGCCGCAGGGCCGCCACGCCACCATCCCCGGCAACCATATGGGCGCGGTGGCGAAGCCGGAGCTGGGCGCCGCCATCGCGGAGTTCCTGGGGGACGCACCGCGGGGCTGACGCCCCGCCGTCACTCCCGCGCCTGGGATGCCCGCCACATCAGCCGGTCGGTCATCCGGTCGCTGAGCAGACGGACGAGCAGCAGCAGTATCCGGGCGCCGCCGCCGACCGGATAGCGGGTCCGCGGCCGCCGGGCCGCCGCCGCCCGGCCGATGGCGTCCGCCACGACCTCGGGCGGGGACGGGAAGCTCGACGCCACGGCCCGTTCGTACATCCTGGCGTGGCGCCGGGCATAGGGGCCGTAGGCGGTGCCGCCGGAAACCCGCAGCAGGCTCTCGAAGGCGATGCCGCCCCATTCGGTGCGGATCGCGCCCGGCTCGATCACCACCACGTCGATGCCGAAAGGCGTCAGCTCCATCCGCAGGCAGTCGCTCAGCCCCTCCAGCGCGTATTTGGTGGCGTGGTACCAGCTGCCGAAAGGCTCGCCGGACCTGCCGCCGATCGAGCTGACATTGATGATCCGGCCAGTCTTGTGCTCCCGCATCATCGGCAGCGCCAGCTGGCACAGCCGGGCGGCGCCGAACAGGTTGACCTCGAACTGACGGCGCGCCTCGTCCAGCGGCACATCCTCCAGCGCGCCATAGCTGCCGTAGCCGGCGTTGTTGACCAGCAGGTCCAGCCGCCCGGCCTCGCCGCGGATCCGCCCCACCGCCGCGACGATCGAGGCATCGTCGGTGAGGTCGAGCGCGACCAGCCGCGCCCCGGCCACCGCCAGCATCGCCATCCGGTCGGTCCGCCGCGCCGCGGCATAGACGGTGTAGCCGTCGCCGATCAGCCGGCGCACCGTCGCCTCGCCGATGCCCGCCGACGCCCCGGTCACCAATGCGATCTTGTCCAACTCTCAAGCTCCACAAGGATGAGAGCTGATCCTATAAGTCTGGAGTGCGGTCCAGGGTCAAGGGCCGGAATGCCGGAGCCGAACCATGCTGATCTCGGATTTCGCGCGGGCGACGGGGCTGCCCGTGGACACCGTGCGCTTCTATGTCCGCCGCGGGCTGCTGGCGCCCGGAACCAACGGCAAGGGCGGTCGCAACCCGTACCAGGTCTTCACCGCGGAGCATGTGCGCGAGGCCCGGCTGATCCGCATGGCGCAGTCGCTGGGCATGTCGCTGAAGGAGATCGCCGCGATCGGCGAGGAGCATCGCCGCGGCGGCATCACCCGCGAGCGCAGCATCGAGATCATGTCGGAGCAGCTGGCCCGGCTGGAGCGCAAGGCGGCGGAGCTGGAGGCGATGGCCGGCTATCTCCGCGCCAAGCTGGCCTGGATGAGGGCTGGCGAACAGGGGCCGGAGCCGGAGTTCATCGATCCTTCGGACGGCGAATTCCGTGCCTGCGGCTGAAGGGGATGCGGCCCCGCCCGAAGACGGGGTCGCCGAGGATCACAGCACGAAATCCGACGCGGTGAGCGGATGGTCGGAAGCGACGTTGATGGCGAAGTCCGGCGCCTTGTCGCCATTGGTGTCGACATAGACCACCTGGAGCGCGCCGGCCGTCACCACCCGGATTTCCGCCCCGGCCCCGGTGAAGCCGCCGGTGCCGAAAGTGAAGGCAGTGTCGCCGTTCTCAGCATTGCCGTCCGCATCGATCGCCGACAGGTCGATCTTGTCGCCGGTCGAGAAGTCCGTGATCGTGTCCTTGCCCGAGGAGGCCACGGTGCTGTCGGTGAGGGCCGCATAGACGAAGGTGTCGTTGCCGGCGCCGCCCTTCAACAGATCGGCCCCGCCGCCGCCGGTGAGCACGTCGTCGCCCGCCTGGCCCCACAGCGTGTTGGCGTTGTCGTCGCCGGTCAGGTGGTCGTTGAAGCCCGACCCCAGCAGCTGCTCGATGCCGCTGAGCGTGTCGCCCTGGGCATCGCCGCCCGTGCCAGCGCCGGTGACCAGGCTGACCGTCACCCCGGCGGATGAGCTGGCATAGCTGGCCGTGTCGATGCCGGCCCCGCCCGTCAGCGTATCGGCCCCGGCGCCGCCTTCGAGGGTGTCGTTGCCGTCGCCGCCATCGAGGGTGTCGTTGCCGGTTCCGCCATAAAGGCTGTCGTTGCCGGCCTCGCCAAAGACCTGGTCGTTGCCGGTGCCGGCGTCCACGGAATCGTCGTTGTTGCCGCCATGGATCGTATCGGTGCCGTCGCCGCCGACGAGCCGATCGTTGCCGTCGCCGCCGCTGAGATTGTCGTCGCCGCCCTCGCCCGAGAGCGAGTCGTCCCCACCATTGCCGACGAGCGTGTCGTTGCCCAGCTCGCCGCCGAAGATGTTGCGGCCGTTGTCGCCGGTCAGCTGGTCGTCATGGCTGGAGCCGTACAGGTTCTCGATGCTGATCAGCGTGTCGCCCTGGGCGAAGCCGCCGGAGGCAGTGCCGGCCAGCAGGTTGATGACGACGCCCTGCTCCGACCCCTGGTAGTTGGCGAAGTCCGAACCGGCGCCGCCGTTCAGCGTGTCGCCGCCGTCGCCGCCCCGGAGCGTGTCGTCGCCCGCCCCGCCGTTCAGCACATTGGCGTTGCCGTTGCCGTAGAGATGGTCGGCGAAGGCCGAGCCGTTGACGTTCTCGATGTCCTGCAGCGTGTCGCCCTGGGCGTCGCCGCCGGTGCCCGAGCCGGTGAAGAGGTCGACCGTCACCCCGGCCGCCGAGGCCGCATAATCCGCCGTATCGGTGCCGGCGCCGCCGAGGAGCTGGTCGGCCCCCGCGCCCCCGGTGAGCACGTCGTTGCCGAAGCCGCCGAGGAGGATGTCGTCGCCCGCCAGCCCGTCGATGGTGTCGTTGCCGTCGGAGCCGATCATCCGGTCGGCCCCGGCCCCGGCCACCAGCGAGACCCGGAAGATGTCGAAGCCGGTGCCGTTGCCCTCGGCCCCCACCCCGGTGTTGGTCGCCTGCGACTGGAAGGTGACGTAGTGGCCGTCGGCCGAGATCCACGGCGTGTTGGACAGGTCGTTCAGCTGCGACCCGTCGAAGGCGACGGACAGGCGCGTCACGTTGCCCGTCACCATGTCCTTCAGGAAGATGTCGCGCAGCCCGTTGGTGTCGCCCTGCACCAGGTTGCTGGCATTGCTGAGGAAGACGACGTAGCGGCCGTCGGCGGAGATCACGGCTTGGGTCGACAGGTCGTTCGACTGGCTGCCGTCGGTGGCGGTGGAGACGCGGGTGGTGGTGTTGGTCTGCAGGTCGCGGAGGAAGATGTCGGTGGTGGCATTGGTGTCGCCGGCCACCAGGTTGGTCGCATCGCTCTGGAACACGACATAGCGGCCATTGCCGGAGATGGTGGCGCCCGACGACTGGCCATCCCCCGAGCCGCCGGTGGTGGAGACCGACACCAGCGTGGTGGTGCCGGCGCCGATGTCGCGGACGAAGACGTCGGTGGCCGCGCCGTTGCTGTCGTTGGCCGTCAGGTTGCTGGCGGTGCTGACGAAGGAGGCGCGGTTGCCGTCGTCGGACAGGCGGACCACCAGGGAGTTGCCGTTCGCCTGCGACTCGTCATCCGCCACGGAGATGCGGGTGACGACGCCGGTCGACAGGTTCTTGACGAAGGCGTCGATGAAGCCATTGCTGTCGCCGCCGACCAAGTTGGTCGCGGTGCTCTGGAAGCCGATGAAGGCGCCGTTGCCGGTGATGTCGATGTTCTGGCTGGCGCCGTTGGCCTGACTACCATCCGATGCGGTGGAGACCCGCGTGGTGACGCCGGTCGAGGTGTCCCTCATGAAGACATCGAGGACGGCGTTGGTGTCACCGCCGACCAGGTTGGTCGCGATGCTGGTGAAGACCACATAGCGGCCGTCATCGGTGATCAGCGGCAGGCTGGAGACGTTGTTGCCCTGCGTCCCGCCGGTCGCGGTCGAGACCAGCGTCGTGGTGCCGGTCACGGTGTCGTAGCGGAACACGTCGAAGAAACCGTTGACATCGCCCCCGACCAGGTTGGTCGCGGTGCTCTGATACACGACATAGCGGCCATCGGCCGACATCGTGGCATTGGTGGCGATGTTGTTGGCGCTGGTGCCGCCGCTGTCGACCGAGATCCGGGTGAGCGAGCTGGAGTTGACGGTCATGACGAAAAGCCTCCCTTTTGTATGCGCAGGCGACGGCAGCCGCAGCACCGTCGGGAAAATCAGAAGGAAAACAAAACCGTACGAATAGCAGTTGTACGAGCGATGAATGCAGGTTCACACGCCGGCGTTCTACACGGCCGGCCCGGCGGCGGCAATCGTCCAGGACTTGCGTCAAATTCAGCATAACAGGCGATGCGGCCGCACGACTGGACCGGGATCGTCGGCTCGCGGCGGAAAGAGGCGCGGACAGGCCCTTGGCGCTATCGCACCAGGATGGCGCGGAAGTCGTTGACGTTGGTCAGGGTCGGGCCGGTCACCACCAGCCGGTCGAGCGCCGCGAAATAGCTGTAGGCATCGTTGTTCGCCAGGAACTCGGCCGCGGCCAGCCCGCGTTCCTTGCCGAGCGCCAGCGTCCCGGCATCGGTCCAGGCACCGGCATTGTCCTCCGACCCGTCGATGCCGTCGGTGTCGCAGGCGATGGCGGCAATGCCGGGCCGGCCCTGCAGCTGCAGCGTCAGCGCCAGCAGGAACTCGACATTGCGGCCGCCCCGGCCCTGCCCCTTCACCGTCACCGTGGTCTCGCCACCGGACAGCAACACGCAGGGCTTGGCCGCCGGCTGGCCGTGGCGCAGCGCCTGCTCGGCGATGCCGGCCAGGACTCGGCCGACCTCGCGCGCCTCGCCCTCCAGCGCGTCGCCCAGGATCAGCGGGGTCAGGCCCAGCTCGCGCGCCTTCGCCGCCGCCGCCTCCAGCGCCATCTGCGGCGTCGCCAGCATGTGCAGATCCGCCGCCGGCAGCGCGGCCGGGGCGGCATTGGCGCGGATCGCCCGCTGCACGGTCTCCGAGACCGGGATCCCGTAGCGGCGCAGGATCGCCAGCGCCGTCTCCGGGTCCGCCCCGCCGGCGACGGTGGGGCCGGAGCCGATCACGCCCGGCTCGTCGCCCGGCACGTCGGAAATCAGGTAGGTGACGACGCGCGCTGGCGCCGCGGCGGCGGCCAGGCGCCCGCCCTTGATCGCGGACATCGCCTTGCGCACCGCGTTCATCTCCTGGATCGGCGCGCCGGAGCGCAGCAGCGCCTTGTTCACGGCCTGCTTGTCCTCCAGGGTCAGCCCTTCCGCCGGCAGCGACAGCAGGGCCGAGGCGCCGCCCGAGACCAGGCATACCACCAGGTCGTCCGGCCCTGCGGCGCGGGCGAGGTCGAGGATGCGGCCGGCGGCGGCCCGGCCGGCGGCGTCCGGCACCGGATGCGCGGCCTCGACCACCTCGATCCGGTCGGTCGGCGTGCCGTGGCCGTAGCGGGTGACGACCAGCCCCTCGCAGGGATGCGGCCACAGCGTCTCGAACGCCCGGGCCATCCGCGCCGCGCCCTTGCCGGCGCCGAGCACGATGGTGCGGCCTCTCGGCGGCTCGGGCAGCAGGTGCTGCATCCGCGTCTCCGGATAGGCGGCGCTGAGCGCGGCCTGGAACAGGACTTCGAGGACGGCGCGATCGGACCCGGACATGACGTCTTCTCTGGATGCGGCGGCAGGCGGCCCATCGAAGGCGAGGTCCGGCCGCGGTTCAAGCGGGAATCGCAGCCGGACGCCCCCGGACGCTTCCACCCCGCGAAAAAGACACCTCAGAGCCCGATGCGCTCCGCCTCGAAGGGCAGCGTCACCACCGGGCCGCCGGCGATGCGCAGGTCGAGCCCGGCGGGGCCGCGGCCGATCGCCTCGACCCGGTCCCAGCCCGGCTCGGCCGGGATGGCGCCGAAGGCATAGGCGATCTCGACCCGCCCCGCCGGCTGCAGCGCGATCGCGGTCGGATAGCCCTCTTCGGTCAGCGGGTTCGGCGCCATCGAGGCGCGGTGGCCGAGATGCAGGTACATGCAGCCTTCCTCGATCCCCAGCACATGGCGGTGCCGGCTGGAGAAGGGCGGGTAGTCGCGGCCGCCATTGCTCATCCATAGCATGGTGAAGGGCAGCCGGCGCGGGTCCTTCAGCCCGAAGAACAGGAAGCCCTCGCGCGCCGCCAGCGCCGCCGACCAGCCGAGCGTCGAACCCGGCGCCTCGGCCAGCAGCACGATGTCCTCATGGCTGTCGGCGAAGGGGTAGCGCGAAGCGTCGACCGTGCGGCCGTCGGCCAGGCGCACGGCCTCGAGCCCGGCGATGCGCTGCGGATAGGCCAGCACCGATCGCCCGCGCGAAGGGTCGGGCTCGACCGGGGTCGGCGGGGTGATGCCGAAGGCCTTGGGCGAGAAGCTGAGCGTGGCGCCGCCCGGCGCCCGGATCATGGCGTGATGCGCCATCGGCAGCGTCCCGGCGCCGCCCTCGAAGACATGGCGCTGATAGACGATCGGCTGGCCCTGGCGCAGCGTCACCGCCTTGCGCACGGTGGCGCCGAACACCTTCTCCTGCAGCGTGAAGCGGGCGGTGACGCCGCCGGTCTCCCGGTCGATGCCGTCGACCTCCCAATGGCCGTTGCCGGTCCAGCCATGGCCAGGCGCGCCGTCCAGGTCGCTGTCGGCGAAGGGGGCACAGAAGAAATCGCCGGCCAGGTTGCGCAGCCCGAGCGGGATGTCGTCCGGCAGCGTCTCGCCGCTGTCGATCCAGGGCGCCCGGTGCGTCGGCCGGATCTCCCGCCCGTTCCAGCGCACCACCACATCGTGCAGGTGCCCGCCCTCCGGGTTGAACACGATCTGGACCGCATCGACACCGAACTCGATCATCGCCCTCTCCCGGAAGCCCCACGCCTCGTAGCATCGATGCCGCAGCTTCACGAGCGTGTAAACGTCAACATCATCGGCCGATTGCAGCGGCCGGCGATTCCGGCGAGACTCTGGGCACGCCATGGCCGATCGCACGAAGCCTTCCCCTGTGAACGTTTTCCCGGCGCGCCGGCCGACGATCCGCGACGTCGCGGCGCGGGCTTCGGTGTCGATCGGCACCGTCTCGCGCGTCGCCGGCGGCAGCGCCCGGGTGGCGGAGGCGACGCGGGCCCGCGTGCTGGCGGCGATGGCCGAGACCGGCTACCAGCCCAACGCCGCGGCCCGGACCATGCGCACCAGCCGCACCCGGACCATCGGCTTCCTGATCCCGGACATGGCCAACCCGGTGTTCTCGCGCGTCGCCATCGGGGCCGAGCCGGTGCTGTCCGCCGCCGGCTACATGCTGTTCGCCGTCTCCTCCAACCGCTCGCCGGCCAGGGAGCTGGCCTTCCTGGAGGCGGCGCAGCAGCGCCAGATGGACGGGCTGATCGTCACCCTGGCGGACGAGACGCACGGCCCCGTGGTCGAGCGGCTGGGCCGGATCGGCGTGCCGCTGGTGATCCTGGACCGCGACGTGCCGGTGGCGGCCGACGTGGTCTACAGCGACCATGCGCGGCCGATCGAGACCCTGGTGAAGCAGATGGTGGCGCAGGGCCACCGGCGGATCGCGCTGATCACGGCGTCGGAGAAGATCCGCCCCGGCCGCGCCCGCGCCGAGGCCTTCCGCAAGGCGCTGGCCGAGGCCGGGCTGGCTGCGGAGGAGCGGCTGATCCGCTCCCGCGCCCAGACGGCGGAGTACGGCGCGGCCGAGGCACATGACCTGCTGACCGGGCCGAAGCCGCCGACCGCACTGATCGCCGGCGGCAACGAGATCTTCCAGGGCGCCCTGCGCGCGATCCGGCTGCTGGGCCTGTCGGTGCCGCGGGACCTGTCGCTGGCCGGGGCCGACGACCGGGTGCTGGCGGAGCTGGTCGACCCGCCGATCACGGTGATCGACCGCGACATGGCCGAGGTCGGCGCCACCGCCGCCCGCATGCTGCTTGAGCGGCTGGACGGCCTCGACGCCCCGCCGCGCCGGGTGTTGCTGGGCAGCAGCGTGGTGCTGCACGGCTCGATCGGCCGGCCGAAGGGGAAGCGGTAGGCCAACACCCACCCCTGGTTGTCATTGCCGGGCTTGACCCGGCAATCCAGGGGCCACCGAGAGCGGCTCTTGAAAGCCCCTGGATCCTCGGGTCAAGCCCGAGGATGACATTAAAAGAGGCGCGGCGACGCCCTGGAACGCCGCCGCCGCAGGGCCTCTCAGAAATTGAACTCCCCGATGTTGCTCTTGTCGAAGGTGGTCGGCTGCGACTGGGTCAGGATCTGGGCGTTGTCGCCGATCTTGATCGTGCCCAGCTTCGGCACCTCGAAGCTGCTCCCCGGCTTCAGGTCGATCTTGCCGCCCATCACCCCGACCGCGAGATGCGAGGCCAGCCAGCCCTCATTGTACGGGCTCCACAGCTGGAAGGCGGTGACCGTGCCGTTCTCGATGAAGCGGCGCATCTGGTTCGGGGTGCCGAGGCCGGTGACCTTGACCTTGTCGGCCTTGCCCGCCGTCTCCACCACCTGGGCCGCGGCGGCGACGCCGACCGTGGTCGGCGAGATGATGCCGGCCAGGTTCGGATAGTTGGCCAGCAGCGCCTCGGTCTCGGTCGTGCTCTTCTGCGGATCGTCATCGCCATAGGCGGTGGTGACCAGCTTCATGTCCTTGTACTTGGCGTTGGTCTCCAGCGCCTTCTTCATGTCGGCGATCCAGACATTCTGGTCCGGCGCGTCGGTGGTGGCGGACAGGATCGCGACCTCGCCCTTGTAGCCGATCATCGACCCCATCAGCTCGACCTGGGCGCCGCCGGTCTGCGAGAAGTCGACCGGCAGGATGGCGGCGTCGCGATGCGCCTCGTTGCCCGGCACGTCGGAGTTCACCACCAGGATCTTCACGCCGCGCGACCGGGCGCGGTCGAAGATCTGGTTCAGCGCGTCCGGGCTGTTCGGCGAGATGGCGATGACGTTGACGCCGCGCTGGATCTGGGCGGTGACAAAGGGGATCTGCGAGGTGGCGTCCGGCGTCGCCGGGGCCACCGTGGTGAACTCGCAGCCCAGCTCCTTGCAGCCATCCTCGAAGCCCTTGATGATGCTGTCGAAATAGGGGTTTCCGGTGTTCTTCGGAATGTACACGATCTTGACCGGGTCGGCCGCGAGCGCCGGGCCGGCGAGCAGGCCGGCGGCGACCGCCAGGGCGGTGAGAAGCTTGGTCCGGGGCATGATTTCCTCCTCCTTGTTTGACTTGGTTCAGCGTCGACGGGCGGCGGTGAGCGCGTTCGAGGCGATGATCGACAGGATCAGCAGCAGGCCCAGCACGGTCAGCTGCGCCTCGATCGCGATGTTGGCCACGGTCATGCCGGTCTGGATGATCACCAAGAGCCACAGCGCCAGGAAGGTGCCGGCGATGGTGCCGCGGCCGCCGAAGATCGAGGTGCCGCCCAGCATCACGATCAGCACCATCTGCAGCTCGCCGCCGGCCGCCAGGTCGTAGCGGACCGAGCCGAGGCGCGAGGCCATCATCTGCCCGGCCAGGGCCGAGACCACGCCGGAGGCGACGAACAGCAGGGTCTTCAGCCGGTCGACCCGGATGCCGGCATGGCGCGCCGCGGTCTCGCTGGTGCCGGTCTGGTAGATCTGCCGGCCGAACACGGTGCGGCCCAGCAGCAGGCCCAGCAGCAGGGCCAGCACGACGAAGATGATCACCGGCACCGGCACGATGCCGATCTCGACGAAGTCGATGCCGACGAACCAGTCCGGGAAGCCGCCGATCGACCGGTCGCCGGCGAAGATCTGGGCGATGCCGCGATACAGCGTCATGGTGCCGATGGTGACGATGATCGACGGCAGGCGCAGCCAGGTGACCAGCAGCGCGTTGAACCCGCCCATCGCCGCCCCGGCCAGGACGCCCAGCGCCATGGCGGCGGGCATCGGCAGCCCGGCCTTGGCCGCCAGCGCGAACAGGCAGGTGGACAGCGCCATCATCGCCGCCACCGACAGGTCGATCTCGCCCGAGATCACGATCATGGTCAGGACCAGGGCGACGATGCCGAACTCGATCGAATAGGTCGCGCTTTCCAGCACGAAGCCGAGATCGGCGAAGAACGGCGACAGCTGGGTGCCGGCGATGGCGGCCGCGACCAGCAGCAGGAAGGTCATCGTCTCCGGCCGCAGCAGCGCGCGGCGCCAGGAGAAGGCGGGTCGTTCCATCGGCAGCACCGTCATGCCGGCCCCCGGCGCCAGAGATGGGCGAGGCCGCCTTCGCGGACCGAGCGGTCGATCACCAGCGCCAGGATGATGATGGCGCCGTAGATCGCGTTCTGCCAGAAGCCGGAGATGCCGAGGATCGGCAGCGCCACGGTGACCGAGCCGAGCAGCAGCACGCCGAGCGCGGTGCCGGCGACGCTGCCGGTGCCGCCATTGATGCTGACCCCGCCGATGACCACGGCGGCGATCACCGTCAGCTCGAAGCCGACGCCGGTGATGCCAGGGTTCACATAGCCGAAGCGGGAGGCGTAGAGCAGGCCGGCGAGGCCGGCGCAGGCGCCGGACAGGGCGAAGACGGCGAGCGTGACCGGCACCACCCGGATGCCGCGCAGCCGCGCCGCCGGCGGGTTCGAGCCGATGGCGTAGATCTCGCGGCCGAAGCGGAGGTGGCGCAGCGCCAGATGGGTGGCGATGGCGACCGCGAAGGCGATCAGCACGATCCAGGGGATGCCGACCGGCGAGGTCTGGGCCATGCGGATCAGGGCCGGCGGGATGTGGTTGGGGTCGACCTGCCGCCCGCCGGACAGGATGAAGACCAGCCCGCGGAACAGGCTCATCGTGCCCAGCGTGACGATGATCGACGGCAGGCCGAACAGGGTGACGACCAGGCCGTTGACTAGGCCGAGGCCGGCGCCGATCGCCATCGCCAGCAGGAAGCCGAGCCAGATCGGGAAGTCGGGGACGTCGCGGAAGATCATGCCGACGCCGATGGCGGCGAAGCCGAGCACCGAACCGATCGACAGGTCGACATGGCGGGCCAGGATCACCATCATCTGCCCCATCGCCGCGACCAGGATCAGCGGGATGGCCAGCAGCACGATGCGGAAGGTCTCCCAGGTCAGGAAGCGCGGCTCGATGGCGCCGACCACGGCATAGAACAGCACCAGCATCACCACGATGCCGGCCTCCCGCGCCGCGAGCAGGCGGGTCAGGGCGGTCATCGGAGAGCCCCTATTCCGGCTGGAGCGATCGGCTCGAACAGGAGGGGCCTGGGCCACTCCCTCACCCGAAATCGCTGCGCGATTTCGACCTCTCCCCAGGGAGAGGTATGAGGCCGCGCCCTTTTGTTCCCTCTCCTTGGGGAGAGGGAGGGGCCCGTCGCGTTGGCGACGGGAGGGTGAGGGGGAGAGCGGAAGCGCAAAGAGGAGAGCCGCATCACGCCCCCTCCACCCGGCGGCGGGGAACGGCGGCGGCCATGATCGCCTCCTGCGTCGCCTCGGCGCGGCTGAACTCGGCGGTCAGCCGGCCCTCGGACATCACCAGGATGCGGTCGCTCAGCGTCAGCAGCTCCGGCAGCTCGGAGGAGATCAACAGGATCGCCCTTCCGTCCGCCGCCAGCGCGTTGATCATGTCGTGGAACTCCGCCTTCACGCCGATGTCGATGCCGCGCGTCGGCTCGTCCAGGATCAGGATCTGCGGGTCGGTCATCAGCCAGCGCGCCAGGATTGCCTTCTGCTGGTTGCCGCCGGACAGCTCGCCGATCGGTTGGCGCGGCGAGGCCAGGCGGATGCGCAGCCTGTCGATGGCGCCGCGCGCCGCCGCCCGCTCCGCCGCCGGGCTGATCACACCGCGCCGCGCGATCCGGCCCGGCGCCGCGGCGGTGATGTTCTGGTCGACCGGCAGCGACCGGAAGATGCCGGCGGCGGCCCGGTCCTCCGGCACATAGGCGAGGCCGAGGTCGATCGCCCGGGCGGGGTCGGTGATCGCCACCTCCCGCCCCTTCACCCGGATCCGGCCGCGATCGGCCGGGGCGATACCGAACAGCGCCCGGGCCACGTCGGTGCGGCCGGCGCCGACCAGCCCGGCCATGCCCAGCACCTCGCCCCGCCGCAGGGTGAAGCCGATATCGGCGAAGCGGCCGGCGCGGCCCAGCCCCTCGACCTCCAGCGCGATCTCGCCGATCGCCGCCTTCTCCTTGTGCAGGAAGGCCTTGAGCGGCCGGCCGATCATCAGCCGGATGATCTCGGCATCCGGCAGGTCGGCGGCCGCGGCGGTCGCCACCCGCTCGCCGTCGCGGAAGATGGTGACCCGGTCGCACAGCGCCCGCACCTCCTCCAGCCGGTGGCTGATGAAGACGACGGCGCGGCCCTCGGCGCGCAGCCGGCGGACGATGGCGAACAGGGCCTCGACCTCGCGCGGGGTCAAGGGCGCCGTCGGCTCGTCCATCAGGATCAGCCGGCTGTCGGCGGCCAGCGCCCGGGCGATCTCGACCATCTGCTGGTCGGCGATCGACAGGCCGCCGGTCGGCCGGGTGACGTCGATGGCGACGCCGAGATCGTCCATCAGCCGCCGGGCCTCGGCCGCCATGCCGCGCCAGCGCACCCGGGTGAAGGCCCCCCCTTCCCCGCCGCCGATGAACAGGTTCTCCGCCACCGACAGATCCGGGAAGGAGATCGGCTCTTGATGGATCAGGGTGATGCCCAGGCGCTGCGCCTCGAGCGGCGAGCCGATCTCCACATGCCGCCCCTGCAGCAGCAGGCGCCCGGCGCTGGGCCTGTGCACCCCGGCCAGGATGCGGGCGAAGGTCGATTTGCCGGCACCGTTCTCGCCCAGCAACGCATGGATCTCGCCGCCGGCCAAAGCGAGGTCGATGCCGCGCAGCACCTCAACCCCGGCGAAGGATTTCGAGATGCCCTCGGCGGCGATCACCGCCGCTCCTGCAGGCCGTTCGGACGAGGCGACAGCGCTCACATCCCTCCCCTCGGCGCTCTCACCGCGGGTCCGACCGCGCCGGCGCCTATTTGTCTGACCGTTGCGCCATGTTTGGATGAATCCGTGTGAACGTCAACATCCGTCGGATAGCCCTGGAGAACGCTTATTTTACCAAGATTGGGAATTGCCGTGGATGGGTGTTGTTAAAACGTTTCCACAAGCAGCAACCGCCCGGCGCGCATGCCAGCCCTTCCGGCTTTCACCACCCGTTTTCCGCCGGCTAGCGTATGCCTGACATACGGGGTGGGCCTGGCAGCCTTCGCCCCGGAGGGGACGGAACGACCATGCGATTCTGGCGGCGCGGCGACGAGACTGTCCCGATGGCCCCTGCAAACGTGCCCGCCGCACCGCCGGCCGCTGCGTCATCCCCGCCCACCACCTCCGCGATCGAGACGCCGCTGCTCGGCGTGCTGTGCTCGCTCCTCGCCAATCTGATGTTCGCGTCCAGCGACGCGCTGGTGAAGGGGTTGACCGCCACCTATTCGATCTTCCAGATCATCCCGATGCAGGTCGCCTTCGCCTGCATCCCGATCCTGATCATGCTGCGCCGCGACGGCGGGCTCGGCCGGATGCGGGCGGCGCATCCGCGGCTGATCATGCTGCGCGGCCTGCTGGCCGGGATCGGCACGATCTTCGGCTTCTACGCCTTCTCCGCCCTGCCGCTGGCCGAGGTCTACGCCATCGCCTTCTGCACCCCGATGGTGGTGACCATCCTGTCGATCCCGATCCTGGGCGAGCAGGTGCGGGCCCATCGCTGGGCCGCGGTGGTGGTCGGGTTCCTGGGCATCCTCGTCATGGTCCGGCCGGGCTTCGAGACGCTGACGCTGGGCCATCTCTCGGCCCTCGGCTCGGTCTTCACCGGCGCCGGGGTGGTGCTGATCATGCGCAAGATCAGCCGCGACGAGCAGCGGGCGGTGATGGTGACGGCGGTGATGCTGGGCCTGCTGGTGACCAGCCTGCCGATCGCGCTGTTCGTGTTCCAGCTGCCGAGCTGGTTCGACGTGCTGCGCGTCGGCGCCGCCGGCCTGCTGATGGGATCGGCGCAGTTCCTGGTGGTGCGGGCGCTGTCGCTGGCGCCGGCCAGCACCATCGCGCCGATGCAGTACACCATGATCGTCTGGGCGCTGGCCTATGGCAGCCTGTTCTTCGGCAACCGGATCGACCCTTTCATCGTGACCGGGGCCTGCATCGTCATCGCCTCCAGCCTCTACATCATGCACCGCGAGCGCATCCGCGGCCGTACCCTGCGGGCGCATGTGAAGTAATACTGACGGCCTTTAAGGCAGCCCTTTCCGGTCATTCCCGTCATGGTGAGCCCCGAAGGGGCGTGGCCATCCAGGGCCGCTCGCACTGGCCTCTGGATGGCCGCGTCGCTGCGCTCCTCGCCATGACGAGACAATGGTTGGACGCCAGATAAGGGGCGGGAATGAAAAAGCCCGGCCGGGGCGGACCCGGCCGGGCGGAGTCAGGCGAACGGCGGCCGGGGCTCGCAACCGCCCCGGCCGCGCCATCCCCGCGGCGCGGGGATCGGGGGCGGCTCAGAAGGTGCCGGGCCGCGGATCGTAGGTCGGGTGGCCGGTGTCGCGGTCGGCGCCCTCCAGCGCCTGCAGGATCCGGATGATGCGCTCGTCGCGCCAGCGCTCGATCTTCTTGATTGGCCAGCCGCCCGCCTGCTCCTGCGTGCCCTCGACCATGCGGTCGATCAGCGTGTCGGTCAGCTTCGGCGCCACCAGCTTGGTCCAGGGCAGCTCCAGCGCCGGGCCGAACTGCTCCAGCATATGCCGCATGCCGCCCTCGCCGCCGGCGAGGTGATAGGTCAGGTTGGTGCCCATGAAGGCCCAGCGGATGCCCGCGCCGAAGCAGATCGCCTCGTCGATCTCCCTGGTCGTGGCGATGCCGTCGGCCACCAGGTGCAGCGCCTCGCGCCACAGCGCCTCCAGGAGGCGGTCGGCGATATAGCCGTCGATCTCGTTGCGGACATGCAGCGGCTTCATGCCCAGCGAGGCGTAGAAGGCCGAGGCCGTCTTGATGGTCTCCGGCGCCGTCTGCCTGCCGCCCACCACCTCGACCAGCGGCAGCAGATAGACCGGGTTGAAGGGATGGCCGATGACAATCCGTTCCGGATGCCGCGCGCCCTCCTGGATCTCGCTCGGCAGCAGGCCCGAGGAGGAGGAGCCGAGGATCACGTCCGCCGGTGCGGCTTCCGCCATGGCATGATGCAGCTTGCGCTTCAGCTCGATCCGCTCCGGCGCGCTCTCCTGCACGAAATCGGCCGCGGCCGCGACCGCCTCGGCCGAACCGACGACGCGCAGCCGCTCCGGGCTCGCGCCCGCGGCCAGCCCGATGCGGGTCAGGGCCGGCCAGGCATTGGCGACCGCGTCGCGCAGCGCCTTCTCCCCATTCGGCGAGGGGTCCCAGGCGACCACATCCAAGCCGCGGGCCAGGGCGCGGGCGGCCCAGCCGCTGCCGATGACGCCGCCGCCGACGATGCCGAGAGTGCGGATCTCACGCGGCATGGGCCTGCCCCTTCGCCTTGAGGCCGAGATGGCTGCGCGCCTCGGCCGGCGTCATCACCTTCGACCCCATCGCCTCGATGATGGTCCGCGCCCGCTCGACCAGGCTGCCGTTAGAGGCGTAGACGCCCTTGTCGAGATAGAGGTTGTCCTCGAGCCCGACCCGGACATGGCCGCCCAGCAGCACCGCCTGGGCGACGAAGGGCAGCTGCAGCCGGCCGATGGCGAAGCCGGCCCAGACCGCGCCGTCCGGCAGCATGTCGCGCATCGCCAGCATCATCCGCGGGTCGGGCGGCGTGCCCCAGGGGATGCCGAGGCACAGCTGGAACAAGGGCGGCGCGTCGAGCAGCCCCTCCTCCACCATCCGCCGGGCGAACCACAGATTGCCGGTGTCGAAGATCTCCAGCTCCGGCTTCACGCCGAGCTCCTGGATCCGCTTCGCCTGCTTGCGCAGGATGTCGGGGGTGGAGACATAGACCAGCGAGCCGTCGCCGAAGTTCAGCGAGCCGCAATCGAGGGTGCAGATCTCCGGCAGCAGCTGCTCGACATGCGGCAGCCGGTCGATGCCGCCGACCAGGTCGGTGTCGGCGCCGAATGCCGTCGGATTGTCCTGCGGCCCGATCACCAGGTCGCCGCCCATGCCGGCGGTCAGGTTGATGACGATGTCGACCCCCGAGGAGCGGATGCGGTCCACCACCTCACGATACAGCGCCGGGTCGCGGCTGGGCTTGCCGGTCTCGGGGTTGCGGACATGGATATGGGCCACGGTGGCGCCGGCCTTCGCCGCCTCCAGCGCCGCGTCGGCGATCTGCTGCGGCGTCACCGGGATCGCCGGGTGCTTGCCCACCGTGTCGCCGGCGCCGGTGACGGCGCAGGTCACGATCACGCGCCGGTTGATGTCTGTCTGCAGGGCCATTTGCCGGCCACCTCCCCGTGTCGCCGGCGAACCGGCACCCGAGGGTCAGGCTACGCCCGGGCTACCGGCGGAACCTTGATCGGGAGCGACAGCAGCTTGACGCTTTCCGCTAGGCGGCGGAGGCCCTTCTGTCACGGCTGGGCGGCACACCAAATTCGCGGCGGTAGCAGCGGCAGAAATGCTCGTAGCTGCCGAAGCCGCAAGCCACCGCGACCTCCAGCAGCGGGTCGTCGGAATACTGCACCATCGACCGCGCCCGCTGCAGCCGCAGCGACTGGTAGAAGCCCTGCGGCCCCTTGCCGAGATGATGGGCGAACAGCCGCTCGACCTGGCGCGGCGACATGTCGACGGTGCGGGCCAGGGCGGTGACCGCGATCGGGCTGGCGACGTTGCGCTCCATGATCTCGACCATCCGGGCCAGGCGGCTGTCGCGGATGTCGAGCTGCCGCGGCACCGACAGGCGCTGGCGGTCCTCGGCGTGGCGCAGGGTGTTGTAGATGAACTGCTCCGACACCGCCGCCGCCAGCGGCGCGCCATGGTCCATGCGGATGATCTGCAGCATCAGGTCCAAGGCCGCGGTGCCGCCGGCGCAGGTCAGGCGGCGGCGGTCGGTCTCGAACAGGCAGGCGCGCGCCTCGACCCGCGGGAACTGCTCGGCGAAGCCGTCCAGCGCCTCCCAATGCGCGGTGGCGCGATAGCCGTCGAGCAGCCCGGCGGAGGCGAGGGCGAAGCCGCCGGTGTCGACGCCGCCCAGCACGGCGCCGGCGCGGTCGAGCCGGCGGAACCAGCGGGTCAGCGCCGGGGTGACCGCGGCCAGCGGCTCGAAGGCGGCGCAGACGATCAGCATCGGCAGGTCGTCCTGGCTGCCGGCCACCGCGTCGGCCGGCAGCGGCAGGCCGTTCGAGGCCGGCACCGGCAGGCCGTCGGCGGAGAAGATGGTCCAGCGATAGACCTGGCGCCGCAACAGCCGGTTGGCGACGCGCAGCGGCTCGATCGCCGAGGCGAAGGCCATCATCGAGAACTGCGGCAGCAGCAGGAAGCCGATGCGGCGGGGGGCGTCGGTCATGGCGGGCCCGATCGAGGAACGTCGCCTTTCATCAAGCCGGCGGGGATGGACGTCAAGTCCGTCCGCAGCGCCGCCACCGCCGCGACATCGTCCGGCCATCTTCCGGGCGCCCACTGTGCCCTCAGCCGGTGCGAGGTGCGGAACGGTCATGACATTGCCTGCGGATCACAAGGTCCCGTCGCGATGGGATGCGCTGGTCTTCGGCAGCAAGGCCGCCTTGCTCCGCGGCGGCCGGGCGCTGCGCGAGATCGCCCGCCGGCCGGCCCGCCACGCGCGGGCCGCGGCGCTGCGCGGCGCCGCCGTGGTGGCCGAGATCCGCTCACCGCTGTGGTCCGGGCCGGCCGGGGCGGCCGAGCATGACCTGACCGCCGGCAAGATCCACAATCTGCGCCTGGCCGTGCGCGCCCTGGACGGCATCGAGGTGCCGGCCGGCGCGGTGTTCAGCTTCTGGCGCCAGATCGGCCGCGCCTCACGCCGGCGCGGCTTCGTCGCCGGGCGCGAGCTGCGCGAGGGCTGCCTGGTCGCCAGCACCGGCGGGGGCCTGTGCCAGCTGTCGAACGGGCTGTACGAGGCGGCGCTGGCGGCCGGCTTCGAGATCGTCGAGCGCCACGCCCACAGCCGGCTGGTGCCGGGGTCACGCGCCGCGGCCGGACGTGACGCCACCGTGTTCTGGAACTATGTCGACCTGCGCTTCCGCAGCCGCGCCGCCTTCCGCATCGAGGCGCGGCTGAGCGGGGCGGAGCTGGAGATCCGATTCCGCAGCGCCGCGGCCCCGGCCTCCGGTGTCGTGGTCCGTTTCCCGGCCCCGCGCGAGGCCGCCCATGACTGCGTCGGCTGTGTCCGGGAGGATTGCAGCCATCACATGCCGAAAGGCCCCGAGATGACGCGACGGCCGACCGCCTGGCTGGTCGATGCCTGCTGGCCGGAATTCGCGGCGCTGGCGCGCGGCCAGGCCGGGCCGGAGGATCGGTTGTTCCTGCCGATGCGCTGGCCCGCCCGGGCCCGCTATGCCTGGCCGGAGCTGCCGGGCGGCGAGAGCCGCGCCCTGATGGTCGCGCTGGCCCGGTCCCGGGCGCTGCGCCGCCTGCCGGCGGTGGGCGGCGCCCTGCCCCGGGCGATGCTGGAGTTCGACCGGCGGCTGGCCGAGGCCTATGCCCGCCGCCTGTCCCACCGCCACACCCATCTGGTGGTCAGCCAGGGGCTGTTGCCCCATCTCTGGCGCCTGGGCTGCCTGCAGGGCCGCAGCTTCGACGTGCTGATGGAGCGCTGGCCGCTGGCGGCGCTGCAGGCCCGGCTGGACCGGGCCCTGGCCCGCCGCCCCGAGAGCCCCACCCTGGGCGACTTCCGGGCGCCGGACGACATCGTCGCGGCGGAGACCGGGGCGCTGGCCGAAGCATCGCGCCTCTACACCCCGCATGCCGGCATCGCCGCCCGCTTCGCCGACCGGGCGGTGCATCTCGACTGGACGCTGCCGGAGACCGGTACGGCGCCACAGCCCGAGATCGGCGGCCGCACCATCCTGTTCCCGGCCTCGCCGCTGGGCCGCAAGGGCGCCTATGCGCTGCGCGACGCGGTCGAGGGGCTGGACATCGACCTGGCCGTGACCGGCCGGGCGCGCGAGCACGACAAGCCGTTCTGGCGCAACGTCTCGGCACGGACGGTGCCCGGCGGCGCCTGGCCGTCCCCGCTGGCGGCCGTGGTGCTGCCGGCGGTCGTCGAGCACCAGCCGCGGGCGCTGCTGCGCGCCCTGGCGCTGGGCATCCCGGTGATCGCCACCGCCGCCTGCGGCCTCGACACCGATCCAGGCGTCACCCTGGTGCCGGAAGACGATCCGGCGGCGCTGCGCGAAGCCCTGCTGCAGGCCCTGGGCGACGCCCCGCGACGGCGTCAGGCTTCCGCCAGGAACTCCGCATAGGTTTCGGCGATCGCCGCCACCGCCGCATCGTAGAACTGCTTGCCGTGCTCCGGCGTCGCCAGGCCGGGGTTGGAGCCGATGCGGCCGTCCGGGAAGCGGCGGCGATAGTCGTCGGCGTCGTAGAACCGGCCCGAGGGCGCGATCGGCGGGTCCAGCTCGGCCGTCTTGATGTGGTCGGGAAACAGATACTGGGTGACCGCCACCTCGCTGGCGGTGGCGTGGCTGCCCTCGGCCACGCCGTACAGCTCCTTCGA
Organism: Inquilinus limosus; assembly: GCF_002195995.1. Lineage (GTDB taxonomy): Bacteria > Pseudomonadota > Alphaproteobacteria > DSM-16000 > Inquilinaceae > Inquilinus > Inquilinus limosus_C. The sequence continues at coordinate 19,085 of NZ_NHON01000007.1, read as the reverse complement.
CAGGCGCTGCACGCCGGGATTGTCCCACCAGTTGACCAGGCGGCAGCGGATCGACGGCCGGCCGAGCGCCCGCCGCTCGGAATAGATCTCGTAGAAGGCGGCCTGGATGGTGGCGATGTTGCCGCCATGGCCGTTGACGAACAGGAAGCGGTCGAAGCCATGCTCGGCCAGGGCCATCACATAGTCGCGGATCACCAGCACCAGGGTCGACGGCTTCAGCGTCATGCTGCCGGGGAAGGTCATGTGGTGATGTGCCATGCCGACGCCGATGGTCGGGCCGACCACCGCGCCGGTCTTGTCGCCGACGCCGCGGCCGATGCCCTCGGCGCACAGCGCGTCGGTGCCGATCAGCCCGTTCGGGCCGTGCTGCTCGGTCGAGCCGATCGGCATGATCGCGCCGTGCGAGGTCTTGAGATAGGCCTCGATCTCCGGCCAGGAGCTGAGCTGTAGCTGCATGGATCCTCCCTTTCCTGGGTTCGCCTTGTCCAATCCGGCAACGGCCCAGGAGTTCCGTCAAATGTGGCCGCCTCGGCCCTCTCCACTGTCAAGCCCTGCAATGACAGGAGAGGGAAAGGCCCGTCCTAACCTAAATCCCCAGCGCGCAGCCGTCCTTGCGGGGGTCGGAGCCGGCGACCAGAACGCCGCGCTCATGGTCGATCAGGATCGCCTGGCCGCCGCCCAGCGGCTCGTCCCGGATCGCGACCGTGTGGCCGCGGCCGGCAAGCTCCGCCGCCACCGCCTCGCCGACCCGCGGTTCGAGCTGCAGCTCGCCGTCGAAGGCGAAGCTGCGCGGCAGGTCCAACGCCGCCTGCGGGTCGAGGCCGCGGTCGATGATCGAGGAGACGAACTGCGCCTGGCCGGCGGCCTGGTAGTGCCCGCCCATCACCCCGAAGACGCCGGCGGTGCGGCCGTCGCGGCGCAGCAGGCCGGGGATGATGGTGTGCATCGGCCGCTTGCCCGGCCCGATCGCGTTCGGGTGCCCCGGCTCGACCCGGAAGGAGCTGCCGCGGCTGTGCAGCAGCACGCCGGTCTCGGGATCCAGCAGGCCGGCGCCGAAGCTGTCGAAGATCGAATTGATGAAGGAGACGGCGTTGCCGTCGCGGTCGACGACGCAGAGATAGACGGTGTCGCGGTGCTCCGGCTCGGTCCACAGCGCCGGGCGGCCGGCGCGCTTCGGGTCGACGCGCCGGCGCAGCGCGCCCAGCACCTCCTCCGACAGCAGCGTCCGCGGATCGTGCGGCAGATGGTCGGGGTCGCAGATCAGCGCGTCGCGGTGGTGATAGGCGATCTTGGTCGCCTCGGCATGGAGATGGATGCGGTCGGCCTCCGGCATCTCCGCCGCCATGTCCTGGCCGGAGAGCAGGCCGAGGATCATCAGCGCCGCCAGCCCCTGGCCGTTCGGCGGGCACTCCACCACCTCGGTGCCGCGGTAGTCGAGCCGGATCGGGTCGACCCAGTTGGCGACCTCGCGGCCGGCGGCGAAATCCTCCAGCGTGTGCAGGCCGCCCTGGGCCCGCAGGAAGCGGACCAGAGACTCCGCCACCGCGCCCTCGTAGAAAGCCGCGGCGCCGCGGGCGGCGATGTCGCGCAGCCGGGCGCCGAGCAGCAGCTGGACGTGCCGGTCGCCGACCGCCGGAATCCGGCCGCCGGGCAGGAAGACGGCGCGGCAGCCGGCATCGCCGGCCAGGAAGCCGGCCTCCTCGGCCCAATCCCAGGCGACGCGCGGCGCCACCGGATAGCCCTCCTCGGCATAGAGGATCGCGCGGGCGAACAGCCGGTCGAGCGGCAGCGACCCGTGCTCGGCATGCAGGCGGCACCAGGCCGAGATCGCGCCCGGCACGGTCACCGCATGCGGGCTGCGCTGCGGGATGGCGGCGAGCCCCTGGGCCGCCAGCGCCTCGGCCGAGGCGGCGCGCGGCGCACGGCCGCTGCCGTTCAGCGCCAGCGCGTCCTGCCCGGCCGGGGCGTAGAGCACGAAGCAGTCGCCGCCGATGCCGGTCATGTGGGCTTCGACCACGCATTGCACCGCGACCGCGGCCAGCGCCGCGTCGACCGCGTTGCCGCCGTCCATCAGCACCTCGAGCCCCGCGGCCGAGGCCAGCGGGTGGGAGGTGGCGATCGCCGCCTCGCCCGCGATCAGCGCCGAGCGCCCCGGCCGGCCGAAATCCCGCTGCATCTGCTGCATCCTTCCGCGTTCGAACCCCTGGTTGATATCGGCGGCGAGGCCTATTGGCAACCATGCCCCGCCGCCTCCAGACCCCGATCGGCCGGCATCACAGCGCCCCAATCGAAACATACATGCATGATCGTATTCTTACGACACTCGCTAGACATACATTCTTGAATGTTAAAATAATTCTGTAACTATACCGAAACCGATTTGAATTCACCGCAGATCCGAAATGCTTTGACTGAATCTCTATTGCTTTTGTCCTACCTGCCCCATAAGTTCTGCGCGCTTTGGCCGGGGGACGGTCGAGGCCGTGACGAAACGCGACCCAATCCGTCAACGGGGGACGAGCAATGCGGAAGGTTTTGATGCTCGGGGTGTGCCTTGCGGCCGCCGCGGCAGGGATCAACACGGCCCAGGCGGCGGACGCACCCGTCACCTCGGGTCTGTCGCTGAAGATCAATGGCTGGCTCGGCTTCATGGCCGGCCTGTCGATCAGCGACACCAATGACAGCAGCTTCGACCGCGACTACGACTTCCTGTCCAATGCGCGGCTGCAGTTCGACATCAAGAACGTCACCGATTCCGGCCTGGAATACGGCGCCCGCATCCGCATGAACAATGTGGACCGGAAGAACAACGTCACCGTCGACCGCACCTATCTGTACGTCAAGGGCAGCTTCGGCACGGTGACCTTCGGCGACGCGCCCTACGCGATCGGCGACTTCGGTTACGTCTATGCCCATGACACGCTGAACGGCAAGCTGGGCCTCGGCGCCGGCTGGGGCGACGGCCTGGACGGCAAGTTCAACCTGTTCGCCGGTTCCGACACCTTCTACGCCATCGACCCGACCTACGGCATCGGCGGCCTGAACGGCAAGGACACCAAGATCAAGTACACCTCGCCGTCCTTCTCCGGCGTGTCCTTCGGCATCGACTTCACCCCGGTCGCGGGTGGCAACGGCCATGCCGGCAATGGCGGCCGCAACGACCTGTTCAATGACGGCAGCACCCGGTACGAGAACATCGTCACCGGCGGCCTGCAGTACACCAACACCTTCGACGGGACGACCGTCACGGCCCGGGCCTCGGCCGGCACCGGTAACGGCGTCTCGGGCAACCAGGACTACGAGGCCTACAGCCTCGGCGGCCAGATCGTGCATTCGAGCGGCTTCGCCGGCAGCGTGAACTGGGTGCACTTCGCCAGCACCTACCGCTCCGACAAGGCGATCGACTCGATCACCGGCGACCTGTCCTACTATGGCGGCCCGTTCGTGGTCTCGATCGGCTATGCCTACACCACCGCCGAGAAGAACAACGGCCTGAACTCGCAGTTCACCAGCGGGTCCGACCTGAAGGCCAACCACAGCGTCATCGGTTCGTTCCTCTACAACCTGGCGCCGGGCCTGAACACCTTCACCGAGCTGTCCTACGAGCGGAATGAGTTCCGCGCCGGCAAGGACTATGAGTCGACCAACCTGACCACGGGCCTCGCCATCAGCTTCTGATCGGCAGCCAACCGTGTGACATCCAGCAGACTTGAAGGGCGGCGCCAGGGGCCGCCCTTCCTCTTGCCGGCCCCGGCGTGAAGCGCGGCCTTCCCCTCGCCCGCCATTCCCGGTCCCGGACGGCCTGCTGGGCCTGACTGGCCACCCGCCAGCCCGCCGATGCGCCGCCATCGGCCGGGCCGAACGCTCGTGACTATTTTATGAAATTTGCCGGCAATCCGGCTTTTTGTCGCGGCCGGTGATTGATTTTAAAATTTGCCGCTCTGTATAAGCCTCGCCGTTACAGGAAGGGTCGGCGCCGCGACTGCGGGGACGCACGCCCGATACGCGAGGGGAAGTAAAATGCGGAAGTTTCTGTTGCTCGGGGTGTGCCTCTCGGCCGCCACGGGAGGGACGAGTATTGCCCAGGCGGCGGACCAGAACGTCACCTCGGGCCTGTCGCTCAAACTCAGCGGCTGGATCGGCTTCATGGCCGGCCTGTCGATCAGCGACACCAAGGACAACACCTTCGACCGCGACTACGATTTCGTTTCCAACGCGCGGCTGCAGTTCGACATCAAGAATGTCACCGATTCCGGCCTGGAATACGGCGCCCGCATCCGCATGAACAATGTGGACCGGAAGAACAACGTCACCGTCGACCGCACCTACCTGTACGTCAAGGGCGACTTCGGCACCCTGACCTTCGGCGACGCGCCCTATGTCGCGGCCGATATCGGCTACGTCTATGCCCATGACGTGTTCAACAGCAAGCTGGGCCTCGGCGCCAGCTGGGGCGACGGCCTGGACGGCAAGTTCAACCTGTTCGCCGGCTCCGACACCCTGTACGCGGTCGACCCGACCTACGGCATCGGCGGCCTGAACGGCAAGGACACCAAGATCAAGTACTCCTCGCCGTCCTTCTCCGGCTTCTCCTTCGCGGTCGACTTCACCCCGGTCGCCGGCGGCAACAGCCATGCCGGCAACGGCGGCCGCAACGACCTGATCGACGACAGCAACACCCGCTACGAGAACGTCGTCACCGCCGGCATCAACTACGCCAACACGTTCGATGGCACCTCGGTGCGCGTCGCCGGTTCGGCCAGCAACGGCAACGGCGTCCAGGGCAACCACGACTTCGAGGCCTACAGCCTCGGCGGCCAGCTGATCCACTCCAGCGGCTTCGGCGGCAGCGTGAACTGGGTGCACTATTCCAGCACCTATCGCGCCGACAAGGCGATCGACTCGATCACCGGCGACCTGTCCTACGGCAGCGGCCCGTTCGTGGTCTCGGTCGGCTATGCCTACACCACCGCGGAGAAGGGCAACAACGTCAACTCGTCCTTCACCAACGGCAAGGACCTGAAGACCAACCACAGCGTCATCGGCTCGTTCCTCTACAACCTGGCGCCGGGCCTGAACACCTTCACCGAACTGTCCTACGAGAAGAACGAGTTCCGCAGCGGCCAGGACTATGAATCGACCAACCTGACCACCGGCATGGTGATCTCCTTCTGATCGAAGGCTGACCTCCTGACGCACCGAGCGAGGAAAGGGCGGCGCCAGGGGCCGCCCTTTCTGCTTTTGCCGGCCCGAGCGGCACCGAGCCCGCACCGGAGGCGTTGCCTCAGGGGAGGAGCGCAATGGCCGGCAAGCCGGGACAGGTGCGGATCGGGATCTCGGGCTGGACCTACCGGCCCTGGCGCGGCGTGTTCTATCCCAAGGGCCTGCCGCAGAAGCGCGAGCTGGCCTTCGCCGCCGGGACCTTCCCGACCATCGAGATCAACGGCACCTTCTACGGCAGCCAGCGGCCGGAGAGCTATGCCCGCTGGGCCGAGGAGACGCCGGACGGCTTCGTCTTCGCGGTCAAGGGGCCGCGCTTCATCACCCACACGAGACGGCTGCGCGAGATCGAGACGCCGCTGGCCAACTTCCTCGCCTCCGGGCCCTTGCGCCTCGGGCCGAAGCTGGGGCCGATCCTGTGGCAGTTCTCGCCCGGCTTCCGCTTCGACCCGGAGCGGATCGAGGCCTTCCTCGACCTGCTGCCGAAGGACACCGAGGCCGCGGCCGCAATGGCCCGCCGGCATGATGAGCGCTTCGCCGGCCGGGCCTGGACGAAGACCGACCGCAAGCGGCCGCTTCGGCACGCCATGGAGATCCGCCACGACAGCTTCCTCGACCCCGCCTTCATCCGGCTGCTGCGCCGCCATGGCGTGGCGCTGGTCTGCGCCGACACGGTGGACTGGCCGCGGCGCATGGACCTGACCGCCGACTTCGTCTACTGCCGCCTGCACGGGTCGGAGCAGTTGTATGTCAGCGGCTATGGCGACAAGGCGCTGGACAGCTGGGCCACCCGCGTCGCCGCCTGGGCCGCCGGGCACGAGCCGAAGGATGCCGAACGGGTGGTCGACAAGCCCGGGCCGAAGCGGGCCAGGCGCGGCGTCTATGTCTATTTCGACAATGACGCCAAGGTGCGCGCGCCGGCCGATGCGAAGGGGCTGATTCGCCAGGTCGAACGCCGGCTCGGCCGCTGAGTCCCGCCGGGACCCTGCCCTGCCCCATCGGGTTGCCCGACCCGCGGTCGGTCGTGATAGACCATGCCCTCCCCGCCGTCCCCGGCGGGTGGGCGCGGAGGGGTGATGACGGTTCAAATCGACATCGGAACGCTGTCCGACGGGACATCGGCCATGATCGATCTCGAGGAACTGCTGGCGACGCGCCTGCTGGTGCAGGGCAATTCCGGCTCCGGCAAGTCGCATCTGCTGCGCCGCCTCTTGGAGCAGAGCGCGCCCTGGGTGCAGCAGGTGGTGGTCGACCCCGAAGGCGACTTCGTCAGCCTGGCCGACCGCTTCGGCCACATCGTGGTCGATGGCGACCGCTCCGACGACGACCTGTACCGCATCGCCGGCCGGGTGCGGCAGCACCGCACCTCCGCCGTGCTGAACCTCGAGCGCTGCGACATCGATTCCCAGATGCGCGCCGCCGCCGCCTTCCTGAACGGGCTGTTCGACGCCGAGCGCGACCTCTGGTACCCGATCCTGGTCGTGGTCGACGAGGCCCAGCTCTTCGCCCCTGCCGCGGCCGGCGACGTGTCGGAGGAGGCGCGCAAGGCCACGCTGGGCGCCATGGCCAACCTGATGAGCCGCGGCCGCAAGCGCGGCCTGGCCGGGGTGATCGCCACCCAGCGCCTGGCCAAGCTGGCCAAGAACGTGGCGGCCGAGGCCTCGAATTTCCTGATGGGCCGCACCTTTCTCGACATCGACATGGCCCGCGCCGCCGACCTCCTGGGGCTGGAACGGCGCCAGGCCGAGATGTTCCGCGATCTCGGCCGCGGCCGCTTCGTCGCCCTCGGCCCGGCCCTGTCGCGCCGGCCGATCGAGGTGCGCATCGGCGCGGTCGAGACTGGCGCCCGGTCGACCAGCCCGAAGCTGCTGCCGATGCCCGAGGCGCCGCCCGAGGACGTGCACGCGCTGATCTTCAAGGCGGTCGAGGCCGAGCCGCCGATGCCGCGCCCGACCCGGCCGCCGCCGCAGCCGCCGCAATCGACGGCCGAGCTGCTGGCCCAGCTGATCCGCAGCCGCCCCGACACCGCCCCGGCGGAGGAGGAGGCGGACCCGATGCCCCAGGCCGAGCGCGACGCCGCGATCGACACGGTGCTGCGCGACCTGGTGGCGGAGGAGGATTCGGCCTTCCGCCCGATCTCGGTGCTGTACCAGGACTTCCTGGTGCGCTGCCGGATCCAGCGGGTCGGCAGCCGCAGCGCCCCGGCGCTCGACCTGGCCGGCTTCCGCGCCCGGCTGGCCGTGGCCCGCGCCGGGGTCGACACCGACACGGCGGAGAGCCCGGCCTGGCAGCACGCGACCGGGCTGTCGCGCGAGCTGCCGGAGGACATGCAGGGCATCTTCCTGCTGCTGGTCAAGGCGGCGATGGCCGGCGCCCCCTGCCCGTCCGACGCCACCATCGCCCGCGCCTACGGCACCCAGTCGGTCGGCCGCACCCGGCGCCTCCTGTCCTATATGGAGCAGCGCGGCTTCATCGTCTGCCGCGCCGCCGGCCGCGGCGGCCACCGCATCGTGACGGTGCCGGAGCTGGGCTGCGAGACCGCCCCCGGCGACCCGAACGCGCCCGAGGAGGCGCCCGCCGCGGCGAGGCCTCCCGTCGATCGGGACGTGACGGCAAATGCCGCTGACGGCGGCGCGGAAGACGAGGATACGGGAGCCGCCCAGCTCTCCGCCGAGTGATCGCGGCCGGAGGCGGATCGGCGATACCCGAGCGCCCACGCGCAGGCCTGTCCCGCGAGCGGCACGTCTTCGGAATTCCCAACATCGTCATTGCGAGCGCAGCGAAGCGATCCAGGGCCGTTTGACGTGGCCCTGGATGGATTCGTCGGCTTCGCTTCCTCGCAATGACGGCGTGGGGTGCGTTGTGAAAAGTCTCGCCGGCGCGGGAAGTTGATATGTGCGCATATCTCCTGCGGCGGCGGCGACCGATCCTGCGGTCAGCCGCAATGGTCGGGCGACGGCGCGGAGTCGGGCGGCCCGGCGCCGGGCGGCCCGGTGCCGGCGGGCGGCCGGTCATCCCCGGGCGCGGGCATTGGAAGAAGCCCGGTGCGAGGCGGGGCCAAAAGCCTGGCCCTTCGGACCGGAGCCGGCCCGATCGGCCCCGGGCACTCCCCCGTTTTCCGGGCCGCCGGCACCAGGCCCGCCGGCCGGAGGCGTCCCGCCGGGCGGCAGGCCGAGGGACCGGCACAGGCTGGCGATCAGGACCCCGATCGGCAAGGCGGTATCCGCGAGGTCGACGTCGATGCGCTCGTCCTCGGTCAACCGGTCCCAGAGATCGACGGTCAGCCGCTCCTGGGTCTCGGCGTCGGGAACCGCGGCGATGGCGCGGGCGACGCCCTGGGCGACGGCGTGGCGCCGGTCGTCTTTCTCGTCCTGCCGGTCCTTCCGCCGCTGTTCGGCCTTGCGCCGATCCTCCTCCCGCTGCTGCCGCAGCCTGGCCTGGAGGGCTATGGCGCGGCGGATGCCGAGGAACAGGCCGCTGAAGCGGATCTCGGCATCCGCGGCACGGTCGATATCGTCGGCCGTGACGCCCAGGGCCTGGAAGCCGCGGGCCAGCTCCAGCGCGAGCTCGATCAGCTCGGACAGCATCGCGGCCTCGTCCGGGGCCGGCGTTGCGGCGGACGCCTCCTGCTGCCGGCGCAGCCTGGCCTTGAGCGCGATGACGCGGCGGATGCCGAGGAACAGGCTGCTGAAACGGGCCTCGGCCTTGCCGGCGCGGTCGAGATCGCCGGCCGCGAGGGCGGCGGCGGCACGGGCCTGGCAGGTCCGCGCCATCTCCAGGGCCAGCTGCGTCAGCCCGGCCAGCACCTCGATCTCCCGGGCAGCCTCATCCGCGGCCGGCGGAGCGGCGGGTGGAGTTTCGGCTGCGATGGGATCGACCATGCCTATATTAGAACAAACAGGGAACATAAAAGTCAAGAAAAACCCGCCCATGCAGGGGGGCAGCGCCGCTGCCCTCAGGCGGAGCGGGTCGCCCCGGCATATTGCAGCGGGGTGATCCCATGGCAGCGCTTGAAGTGCCGGGTCAGCGCGCTCTGGTCATAGAAGCCCGAGGCGACGGCGACCTCGGCGATCGGCAGGCCCTGCGCCAGGAACCCGGCGGCGCGGTCGACGCGCAGCTGGGTGACATAGGCATGCGGCGTCAGGCCGGTGGTGCGCTTGAACAGGCTGATCAGCTGGTACTGGGTCAGCCCGACCGCGGCGCTGAGATCCGCCAGCGAGATCGTCTCGCTCAGCCGTGCCTGGATGAACTCGGTGGCGGCGCGCAGCCGGGTGCGGTCGCGCGGCCCGGGCTGGATCCGCCCCTCGCCGCTGCCATGGCGGCGGAACAGGGTGCCGAAGGTCGACACCAGCAGCTCGCGCTCCAGCAGCGGGTCCCGCCCGGCCTGCAGGGCACGGTGCAGCGCCAGGAATCCCGCGATCAGGTCGCGGTCGGCGAAGGCGTTGCGGGTGAAATAGGTCAGGTCCTCGACCCCGAGCGACCGCGCCACCTCCTTGAGCGCCGCCTCCTCGAGATACAGCGAGCGGTACAGCCAGCGCCGGCTGGTCCCCATCCAGCCGGCATGCGGCTCGACCGGGTTGAACACGAACAGCGCCTGGTCCTGGCTCGCCGGCTCGGTCACGCCGCGGGTGCTGATGATCGAGCCGCCGCCCTCGGTGACGGCGACGACCAGCGCCTCGTGGCGGTGCGGCGGGTATTCCTGGGTCCGGAAATCGGCCTGCATCAGGCTGAGGCCGGGGACGGTCCGGTCCTGCCAGTAATGCGCGATGTTGAGCCGGTCCACCCGGGCCATTCCAAAACCTCGATTTCCGCCAATAGCGCCACGCGGGCCGGCGCCAGACTGACGCGGTTCACTCCATCAGGTCGTTCATCATGGCACGCTCCTTCTATCACGAGAATCCGGATTGCCTCGTCCTGCAGACCGAGGTGATCGACGCCCGTCCCGGCCGGGTGCTGCTGGCGCAATCCCCCTTCTATGCCGGCGGCGGCGGCCAGCTGCCGGATCGCGGCCTGCTGCGCTGGCAGGGCGGCGAGCACGCCGTCGCCGGCTTCGAGCCCGCGGGCAGCCGGCTGTGGCACCTGCTCGAGGACCCGGCCGTCGAGGTTTCCGGGCCGGTCGAGGCCGTGGTCGACCCGGAGTTCCGCCGGATGATGCGGGAGCTGCACACCGGCACCCACATCCTGAACGCGCTGGTGTTCCGGCATTTCGACGGCGCGCTGGTCACCGGGGCGCAGCTGGGCGCCGACGGCACGGCCCGGCTCGATTTCGACCTGCCGGATGCCGACAACGACCGGCTGCGCGCGCTGGAGGGCCCGATCAACGAGGTCGTCCGCCAGGACCTGGCGGTGCGCGACGACTATGTCACCGTCGCCGAGGGCCATGCCACGCCGGGGCTGATCCGCTCGAAATCCGTGACGCCGCCGCCGACATCGGACGGGCTGATCCGCATCGTCGACATCGCCGGGCTGGACCGCCAGGCCTGCGGCGGCACCCATCTGGCCTCGACCGGCCGGTCCGCGCCGATCCGCATCCTCAAGGTCGACAACAAGGGCCGGCACAACCGGCGCATCCGCATTGGCCTGGCCGGGGCGGCGCCGTGACCGCCGGGCCGAGCCGCGGCCTCCCAGGCCGTGGCGACCTGCCGGGCCGGGGCGGCCTGCCAGGCGCCGGCCTGCTCGACCTCGTCTGGCGCCGGCCCTATGTGCTGCTGCCCCTGCCGCCGCTGTTCTGGGCCGGCAACCTGGTGATCGGCCGCGCCTATGCCCAGGAGCTGCCGCCCTTCGGCCTGACCTTCTGGCGCTGGGTGGTCGCCTCGGCGGTGCTGCTGCCCTTCGTCTGGCGCGACCTGGTCGCCCATCGGCGCACGCTGCTGGCGCATTGGCCGGTCATCCTCGGCTGCGGTGCCAGCGGCTTCGCCGGATATCCGGTGCTGAACTATCTCGGGCTGCACACCACGCCGGCGGCGACGGCGGCGATGCTCAACTCCACCCTGCCGCTGATGGTGCCGCTGCTCGCCTGGGCGATCGCCGGGGAGGCGCCGCGGCCGCGCGTCGTCGCCGGCATCATCCTTTCCTTCCTCGGCGTCGGCTGGATCGTCGGGCGTGGCGATCCGGCGACGCTCGCCACGCTGTCGATCGGCGGCGGCGAGCTCCTGGTGCTGCTCGCCGTGGGCGGCTTCGCGCTCTATTCCGTGCTGCTGCGCTGGCGTCCCAGGGATGTTCCCCCCATGGCGTTCCTGGCGGCGACGACGCTGGCCGCCTGCGTCCTGATGGCACCGTTCTGGATCGCCGAGGAGGCGGCGGGCCGCTCCCTTCCGGTCGAACCCTATGCCATCGCCTCGCTGCTGTTCATCGGCATCTTCTCCTCGCTGGTGGCGAACGCGTTCTGGAACCGCTGCGTCGCGACGCTGGGCCCGGCGCTGACGGGGGCGTCCTTCCATCTCATGGCGGTCTACTCCTCGGCCCTCGCCTTCCTGCTGCTCGGCGAGCCGGTGCGGGGCTTCCACCTGGTCGGCATCGGCCTGATCCTGCTCGGCTTCGCCATCGCCGTGCTGCCGGAGCGGGCCTCGTCCCGGCCGCGATCGCATTCACGGATCTCTCAAGTGCTCACTGATTGCCTCTCCCGCTTGCGGGAGAGGTCGGAGACGCGAAGCGGCTCCGGGTGAGGGCCTTTGTCGAGGCCTGGGCCAGCCCTCACCCGGTCTCGCTGCGCGAGCCCGACCTCTCCCGCCAAGCGGGAGAGGCAATTCGCTCCTAAGCCTATGGTCGCTGCTGGCCGCCGCTCACGCCAGGAAATGGCAGTTCCGCTCGATATGCTCGGCCAGGCCCAGCGTGTGGTCGCGGTCGAGCCGGGCGGCGAGGTCGGCGTCGCGCCGCTCCAGCGCCGCGATGATGCGGAGATGATCCTGGATCGACCGGTCGGCCCGATCGGCCTCGCGGATGGTGCGGCGGCGGATGGCGTCGATCTGCAGGAACAGATCGGCCGTGCGGGCGATGATCAGCCCGTTGCCGCCGAGCCGGACGATCGCCCGATGGAAGGCGATGTTGGCGTCGGAATAGCCCTCGATCTCCGCCGCTGGCCGGCCGTCGAAGCCCGTGAACAGGTCGCGCAGCGCCGCGATCTCCGCCGCCGTCGCCCGGGCTGCCGCCAGCCGCGCCGCCATGCTCTCCAGCGCCGCCCAGACCTGCACCATCTCGACGATCTGGCGCTTTGTCCGGCGGCGGACGAAGATGCCGCGCCGCGGCAGGGTCAGGACGAAGCCCTCCTGCTCCAGCACCGTCAGCGCCTCGCGGATCGGGGTGCGGCTGACGCCGAGGTCCCGGCACAGCTGCCGCTCGTCCAGCCGGATCTCGCCGGGATGGTCGTAGAGATCCATCCCGGCGATGGCGTGCTTCAGCGCCAGATAGGCCTGGGTGCGGAAGCTGTCATTGGCGTCGAGGCGAGAGAGCGCCAGCCGGGTGCTGATCCGCGCCTCGAGCACGGTTCCCTCCCCTGCCCTCAGTCCGCGGCGACGATCGGCTTGGCGCCGCCGCGCAGCCGCGCGATCACCGACGAGATCAGCGGCCAGAACAGCATCGCCAGGGCCAGGGCGACGATGCTGCCGACCAGGCCGTTCGACCAGAAGATCGACAGGCTGCCCTGGGACAGCAGCATCGCCTGGCGGAACGAGCCTTCCGCCATGTCGCCCAGCACCAGCGCCAGGACCAGCGGCGCCAGCGGGTAGTGCAGCTTCTTGAACAGGTAGCCGACGACGCCGAAGACCAGCATGACGCTGATATCGGCCAGCGCGTTGCTGACCGTGTAGGCGCCGACGGCGCAGATGGTGATGATCACCGGCGCGATGATGCTGAACGGGATGCGCAGGATCGAGGCGAACAGCGGCACCGTGGTCAGCACCACGATCAGCCCGGCGATGTTGCCGAGATACATGCTGGCGATCAGGCCCCAGACGAAGTCGCGCTGCTCGACGAACAGCAGCGGCCCCGGCTGCAGTCCCCAGATCAGCAGGCCGCCCAGCAGCACCGCCGCGGTCGGCGACCCGGGGATGCCGAGGGTCAGCATCGGCAAGAGCGCGCTGGTGCCGGCGGCATGGGCCGCGGTCTCCGGCGCCACCACGCCCTCCATCTCGCCGCGGCCGAAGCGCTTGCCGTTGCGCGAGAAGCGCTTGGCCAGGCCGTAGCTCATGAAGGACGCCGGGGTGGCGCCGCCGGGGGTGATGCCCATCCAGCAGCCGACGATGGCGCCGCGCACCGCCGTGACCCAGTATCGCGGCAGCTGCTTCCAGGCCTGCCACACCACCGTCGGGTTGATCCTGGCGTTCTTGCCCTTGAAGGCCAGGCCTTCCTCCATGGTCAGCAGGATCTCGCCGATGCCGAACAGGCCGATCACCGCGATCAGGAAGTCGAAGCCGCGCAGCAGCTCGGTCGACCCGAAGGTCATGCGCAGCTGGCCGGTGACGGTGTCGAGGCCGACCGCCGCCAGGGCGAAGCCCAGCATCATCGACGCGATCACCTTCAACGGCGCCTCGCGGCCCATGCCGATGAAGCTGCAGAAAGTCAGCAATTGGACCGCGAAGAACTCCGCCGGCCCGAAGCGCAGGGCGAAGCCGGCGATCAGCGGCGCCAGGAAGGTCAGCAGCACCACGGCGACGAAGGCGCCGAAGAAGGAGGAGGTGAAGGCCGCCGTCAGCGCCTCCCCCGCCTTGCCCTGCTGGGCCATGGGGTAGCCGTCGAAGGTGGTGGCGACCGACCACGGCTCCCCGGGGATGTTGAACAGCACCGAGGTGATGGCGCCGCCGAACAGCGCGCCCCAGTAGATGCAGGACAGCATGATGATCGCCGAGGTCGGCGACATCGCGAAGGTCAGCGGCAGCAGGATGGCCACGCCGTTGGCGCCGCCCAGGCCGGGCAGCACGCCGATCAGCACGCCGAGCGTGATGCCGACGAACATGTAGACGATGTTCATCGGGTCGGCGAGCACGCCGAAGCCATGGATGAGTGAGTAGAGCGCGTCCAACGGTCCCCTCCCAGCGTTTGCCTCGCCCGCCTGGCGCGGGTCTCGGGGTTTCTTGGCGTCGGGCTAGTAGCCCAGCATGGTCTCCAGCGGCCCCTTGGGCAGCGGCACCAGGAACCAGAGCTCGAACATCAGGAACAGCGCGGCCGGCACCAGCACCGCGACCGGCACGATCTTCACCACCGGGTACTTGCCCAGCCAGTGCATGAAGAAGGCGATGAACAGCGCCGCGGCGACATAGAGGCCGATGAAGCCGATCAGCGCGACGAAGACGATGGTCGGCACCAGCACCTTGAGCACCAGGCCGAGCTGCTCTCGCCCGACGAAGCTGCCCAGGTCGGGCGCGCGGCCGAACAGGTTGGCCAGCAGGGTGCCGGCGCTGGCCAGGAACAGGGCGACGCCGACATAGAAGGGAAAGGCGCCGGCCTCCGGCCCGTCGCTGGCCCAGCCGATGCCGATGCGCATGTTGTCGACCATCACCACCACGGCGATGATCATCAGCACGGCCGCGACGGCGATCTCCACCGTCCGCACGCTGACCGTGCCGCCGTCCTCCCGGTCATGGCTCGCCATGCCGATCCTCCCCTGGAAGGCTGCGGCATCCGCGCGGGATGCCGCCGGGTGCGGCGCCCCGGCACGCGGCCGGGGCGCCCGCTCTACAGCCCGGCCGCTACTTCTTGGCGATGAAGCCGGCCACTTCCATCAGGCTCTTATGGGTCTGCTCGGTCTCGCCCAGCCAGGTCTTGAAGGCATCGCCATTCATGCTGGTGGTGTTGAACGCGCCGTTGGCCATGAACTCCTTCCACTCGGGCGTCTCGCGCACCTTGTCGAACAGGCCGACATAGTAGGCGACCTGCTCCGGCGAGGCCTCGGGCGGCATGAAGATGCCGCGCAGCATCAGGTACTTCATGTCCAGGCCGGCCTCCTTGCAGGTCGGCACGTCGCTCCAGGCCTTGCCGTCCGCCTGCGGCGCGGTCACGGCGATGCGCTGGTCGTCGAAGACGCAGAGCGGGCGCAGCGCGCCGGCGCGCCACTGCGCCACCGCCTCGATCGGGTTGTTGACGCTGGAGTTGATGTGGTTGCCGACCAGCTGGGCCGCGACGTCGCCGCCGCCCTTGTAGGGCACGTAGGTCAGCCGCTTGCCGAGGATCTGCTCCAGCCCGGCGGTGATGATCTGGTCTTCCTGCTTCGAGCCGGTGCCGCCCATCTTGAAGGCGTTGTCGCCGCCCGCCTTGATCGCGGTGACGTAGTCCTGCGCCGTCTGGTACGGCTCCGACGCGTTCACCCACAGGATGAACTCGTCCAGCGCCAGCATGGTCACCGGCGTCAGGTCCTTCCAGTTGAAGGGCACGCCGGTCGCCAGCGGCGTGGTGAACAGGTTCGACAGGGTGATGATGATCTTGTGCGGGTCGCCGCCCGACCCCTTGACGTCGAGGAAGCCTTCCGCCCCCGCGCCGCCGGAGCGGTTGACCACGACGATCGACTGCTCCATCAGCCCGTGCTTCTGGATGATGCCCTGGATCATCCGCGCCATCTGGTCGGCGCCGCCGCCGGTTCCGGCGGGAACGACGAACTCGACATTGCGGGTGGGCTTCCAATCCGCCTGGGCGATGCCGCCGGCCAGCAGGGCCGCCGCAGCCGCGGCACAGGCGAGTCCATGCACAAGCGCGTCACGCACTTTCCCGGTCATCAATGCCTCCCCAGCGCCGCGGCTTCGCGTCAAGCGCGGCCCGACTGTCTTGTTGGTGGATGGCCAGGTCGGTGACCGAGACTGGCTGGTATCCAATATATTGTATCTGGAATGTAACGCAACGCATCTTTTCAAAAGCCGATCGATTCGTTTCGATCGTCATCTCGCGTTGCAGCAGAACGAAATTACCACAGCCGCAAGAATGGCGGTTTTCCGGGCAGTTCCGCCGGTCGGCTCTCCTTCGCTGTCGCACAAGGCCGTCCAGGTCCCGAAACGGCGACAGGCGGCCCGAGGGCCGCCTGTTCTGGAACATCACGATGAAAAGGAGAACGGCGCTCAGGCCGCCCGGCGCCACTCATTGCCGTTGGCCGGGACCCGGGTCCTTGCCGGGCGACGCTCCGGCGTCGCCATCCGGCGGACGTCGGTGGCGATGGCGCCGAACAGGTCGGGCGCCTTCATGGCGATCTCGGAGATCACGGCGGCCAGACCGGCGGCGGCGACGACGAGGGCGATCAGTCCGAGGGTCATGACGGCGGCTCCAGAGGTTGGCTGGGTGTCTTGCGCCGCATCATATGGCAGAGAGGCTGACTCTCTTCAAGTTTATGGATTATGGATTTTGTATACCAGATGGTGATGGCTGCCCTGCAGATTCCGGGTAGCGAGGAGATTCGCATCTCAACCTTCTGATTTATCTACACTTTCTCAAAAGGAGACCCCTGGCTTGCGGCCCCGCCATCCTCGGCGGGACGCATATCCGTTTTTCGTATTCTGTATACCAGATTGCCTTGCCTCACCGGGGATCGCGCGTATATTGCGTTGCAACAGGACACGAACCCATCGAAAGGACCAGATCATGACCGGCGTTCTGCTCGGTACCGCCCTCACCCTCGTCGCCCTGCTGGGCCTCGTCACCGCCCCGCGCCTGGCCGCGGTCCAGGGCGGCGTGCTGCCGGGCAATGCCGCGGGCCGGCTGCGCCTGGCCCAGACCGGCGGCGACGACGCGCAGCCGGACGAGTCCGAGGCTGCCGACCCGGCCTGGGCCAGCTTCATGCGGGCGCTGTAAGAAACCGGCGCAAAGAAAAAGGGAGGCGATGGCTCGCCTCCCTGGGGATTGTCTCGCAATGCCGGGCGCGTCCCGGCCCGCTGGTCAGCTGGCGAGGCGCGGCTCTCCGTCCGCGACCGTGCCGGCCTCGGCCCGCGCCTGCTCCAGCGCCCGGGCCCGCATCGGCTTCAGCACGAACATCGCCATCACCGCCGCGATCACGTTCACCAGCGCGGCGAAGATGAACACCATGTCCCAGCTGCCGAGCTGGCTGACCGCGATGTTGGCGAAGGGCACGACCAGCGAGGCCGTGCCCTTGGCGGTGTACAAGAGCCCGGCATTGGTGGTGGCGTAGCGCGACCCGAAGGTGTCGCCGCAGGTCGCCGGGAACAGCGAGTAGATCTCGCCCCAGGCGAAGAACACCATCGCGGTCAGGATCACGAACGCGACCGGGTCCTGGCCGAACTCCATCAGCATGACGATGCCGACCGCCTCCAGGAAGAAGGCGATGAACATCGTGTTCTCGCGGCCGATATGGTCGGAGACCCAGCCGAAGAACGGCCTGGTGACGCCGTTCAGCACGCGGTCGAGCGACAGGGCGAAGGTCAGCGCCGGCATGGTCAGGCCCAGCAGGCTGACCGGCGTGTCGCCGATCTTGAAGTCGGCCGCGATCGGGGCCAACTGCGCCGTCGCCAGCAGGCCGCCGGAGGCGACCATGACGAACATCGCGTACATCACCCAGAACACCGGGCTGCGCAGCATCTCCGACGGCGCGTAGTCGCGGCGGGTCTGCGCGATCTTCGGCTTGACCACCGGCAGCTGGCCCTTGGCCGGCGTCGCCAGCAGGAAGGACAGCAACACCACCGCCCCGCCCTGGATCAGGCCGAAGGTCATGAAGGTGGATTCGTAGCCGGAGGAATGGATCATGTTGGCGATCGGCACGATGGTGATGGCCGAGCCGGCGCCGAAGCCGGCCGCGGTCAGGCCGGCCGCCAGGCCGCGCCGGTCCGGGAACCATTTCAGCGCCGCGCCGACGCAGGTGCCGTAGACCGCGCCGGCGCCGACGCCGCCGATCGCTGCGGCGATGTAGAGCAGGGTCAGCGAATCCGCCACCGAGTTCAGCGCCCAGGCGATGGCGCAGAGCAGGCCGCCGATCAGCACCACGATCTTTGGCCCGAACTTGTCGACGAACCAGCCCTCGACCGGCACCAACCAGGTCTCGGTCAGCACGAAGATGGTGAAGGCGACCTGGATCGCCGCCCGGCCCCAATGATGCGTCGCATCGATCGGCCCGACGAACAGGGTCCAGCCATATTGCAGGTTGGCCACCATCGCCATGCAGACGATGCCGACGAGCAGCTGGAGCCAGCGTCCTCCCGGCGGTCCCTTGATCGCCGGTCCCTGATTTGTGTTTTCAGTCAGCATTTCCGTCCCAGTCCTTCGCATGTCGGTTGAGGCAACCCCATGGCATCGGAGGTGACGGCCCGTGACGGACGCCATCGTCCTCGAGGAGGGGTGCGCCGGACCGCGGCCGCCGGACCGGCGTGACCCGATCCGGCGGGTCTGTGACCCGTCGTGCCGATGTGTGGATCGGCTGCCCCTCCCCTCGGTTATGTCGTTATTAACAGGGACCGTTATGGCCGGCCCTCTGGCATACCAAATGCAGAACCTGAGATACCAAAGAACGTTTCCGCTGCGCTGACAAGCCGGAATCGTGGCTGCACCGCAGCATCTTGCAGCCGCTATTCGGCGGCCGCCCGGCTGCCCTCGCGCAGCACCCGGATCATGGTCTTTCCGAGGGATGCCGGGGAGTCGGCGACGGCGATGCCGGCGGCCTTCAGCGCCTCGATCTTGTGGTCGGCGGTGTCGTGGCCGCCGGAGATCACGGCGCCGGCATGGCCCATGCGGCGGCCCGGAGGGGCGGTGCGCCCGGCGATGAAGCCGACCACCGGCTTCTTCGTGCCGCTGGCCCTCAGGAACTCGGCGCCCATCACCTCGGCATCGCCGCCGATCTCGCCGATCATGATGATGCCCTCGGTCTCCGGGTCCTCCACGAACATCGTCAGCGCCTCGACGAAGTTGGTCCCGTTCACCGGGTCGCCGCCGATGCCGATGCAGGT